>NZ_AJYA01000016.1 GCF_000265075.1 Nitritalea halalkaliphila LW7
ACGAAGTCATCTAAAACGACAGCGATACGGCGGCCGATGTTATCTGCTGTTACTCGTCTCCACTTGCGCGCACCTTCTGCATTCATCTGCATGGAAACTGCTGGTCGGGAACTTTGATCCAGGGTCTGGCGGGCATCTGTTACCACATCACCTTCTAAAAGTGCCTGGTCAGAAGAACGGTTAACTCGGATACCGTAAAGCTCTAAAAGCTCCATACCGTCCGCCTGCTGAGGCTTTACAGACCAGAGTAACTTTAGGTTTCTTGGCATCAAGCTTTTCACATCTTCGCGTGCGAAAATTCTATTAATCGTTACAGTGTCACGAATATCATACACCAAGCCATAATTCGCCTTCGTAAGTGCGAAAATAGGGGATACCTGAGAAGAAAAATCATCACCATCTTCGATTTCAGCGAGCTGACGCTCTAAGTCGATTTCCTCTTCCTCAGACGCACCTTCTTCGGTAGCTTCTGCTTCAGTAGTGCTAGTAGAAGTAGCCGCTTTTTTGGCTTTAGCCTCCTCCACTAAAAGCGTGTTGATGGCTTCTAAATCACCGATATATTCATTAATCTCGACTACTTCCCAAAACTGAAGCTTGGCCACGCCTTGTAAAAGGTTACGTACACGCTCTGGGTTATCTACACCAGGAAGTTCGATTTGAATACGGCCGGAACCTTGGATCCGCTGGATGTTCGGCTGAGAAGTACCGAAACGATCGACACGTGTTCTTAGAATGTTAAAAGAACGCTCTATCGCATTTTCTACTTCTGTGTTAATGATCGCTAAAATCTCTGAATCGGAAGATTCTAAGGAGATACGTCCACGGTTAGCGGCAGTAGCGAAAACGCTATTGAGCTTACGATCGCCTGCCTTATCTTTCCAAGCGCTGTAAAAGATGTCAGCGAAATTTTGATTGCTCGTTTTCGCTTCTTCTACCGCCTGCTCGATAGCGGCATTAAATTGAGGATCCTTGCTGTTTCCAGCCAGACCCCGCACGATTTCAGTAGGAGAGACCTCTAAGGTAACTTGCATACCGCCCTGAAGATCGAGACCTAAACCTAATTCGATTTCCTTAATTTCCTTATAAGTAAAGGAAGCGCCTAAGAAATTATACACGGGTAAGCGGTAGATGGAATCCAAATACGCTTGTCGCTTGACGAAGTCGACGTTACCATTTTCATCCGTGGCGTAGGCGACCGCTTCTTTTTGGATGTTATTGGATACAAATGTGAATGACAAGTAATACAGGCAGAGCCCTGTAATCACGACCGTCAAAAACACAATGAGGCCTTTGTTACGCATAGTAAATGTAGAAATATAAAGTATAAAGTATGATTACATGATTAGGAGACAGCTCCGTAGCTATAGGCGGACTGTCGAGAATAGTGTACTACCAGAAAGGAAATTAAGGGGCGTTCTTCGAAATGATACGCTCAAAAAGTATGGTGTTAAAATCGCCTGAAAGGGGTATCAAGCGAAGCGTCCACTCGCCTTTCGGCTGAAGGGGAGGCAAAATTTCATAAATAAAATAGAGCATCTGCTCTGCTATCAAGCTGATAAAAGGAAGAACTGCCTGCACGGGTGCCGCTAAAAAACTCTCCCCCGGGACACTCTCACGCTCTGCATCTGCTGATGCTGCCGATTGCTCTAGGTGCACATCAGCATGCTGACGTAGCTGCTCGTAAAGAAATTCCCCACTCGAAAACAAAAAGCAAAAAAATACAGCCAGCAGGAGCGATAAGCGCTGCTTCCATGTAACCGTATGTGTTGCCTTATTTTGTTTCATAATGGGCAAAGATAGTGAAATGCAACTACTTCCCTAAAAAATCAACAAAAAATATGTTAATTTCCTCGAGATGAGCACCTTGGAAATAGCCGAAGACCAAAAAAGGAGGCTAACCGTATCCGTCTAGCGGCTGATTTTCATCTTTAAATAAGTCCGGATAATGTCGAGCGCCTTATCAAAGCTCTTGTTATTCGGAATGATTAGATCTGCATCTTGCTTAAACGGCTCAATGTATTTTTCATACGTCGGCATCACATGCCGCTCATAGCGGTACAGTACATCGTCTAAATCATAGCCCCGCTCCACCTTATCACGCACGATACGGCGCTTCAGCTTGATGTACTCTTTCGCATCTATAAACACCTTTAAATCGAGTAAGTCTGCTAATTCAGGATAATACAAGACAAAAATACCTTCCACCACCACTACAGGAGCGGGTTCGAAGCTGAGCATCTTCGGCTTTTTATTGGGATTATTAAAGGTATATTCTTGCCGCTGCACCGTTTCCCCTCTCTGAATCTTCGCGATATCTTCCGCATACTGTTCGAAATCTATCGAGTGTGGGGTATCGAAGTTATGCACGCCCTTATCATCGATCGGCTGCAGGTGGCGGGGTTTGTAATAATTATCTTGTGAAATCAGACATACCTCCCCGGGTTCGAAGGCATGTAATAAACGATCCAAAAACAATGTTTTGCCGGAAGCACTGCCTCCTGTAATTCCTACGATGTACGGCCTGTTCATGGGTTACAAAATTAGAAAATTCTTAGCACTTACAACCCATTCCTGCCGCTCAAAATTAAAACCTCACCTATTTTAGGGCTTTTTTATCCTTTCCTGAAAAAAATCGACCAGCTGGCGTACGGCTTTACCCCGATGGCTGATCTGGTTTTTCTCCTCCATGGACATCTCTGCGAACGTGCGTTCCTGCCCCTCAGGAACGAAAAGTGGGTCATAACCGAAGCCGTCTGTACCTCTAAGCTCCTCGAGGATATGTCCATGCGCTTCACCGATAAAAGTATGCCGTTCATTTTCTTCTAAAATCAAGGCGATAACTGTTCGAAAAGCAGCATGCCGATCCGTTTTTCCACGCATTTCCTGCGCTAACTTGGCTACATTCCGCGCATCTGATCGCGGTTCTCCCGCATAGTAAGCCGCATGCACACCCGGCGCACCGCCCAGTGCAGACACTTCCAGCCCTGTATCATCCGCGAAACAGGGCACTCCATACTTTTCGAACACATAACTAGCTTTCTCGAAGGCATTATGCTCGAGGGTTTCGCCCGTCTCGGGCAAAACTTCCGTACACCCGATCTCCGCTAAACTCACTAACTCCACCGAATCCGGTAGGGCGGCCTGCACTTCAGCTAGCTTCTTTTTGTTATTCGTCGCAAAACAAATTTTCATCTTCTCCCGCTTAAAATTTCTCGGCTACTACTGCCATTAGCCGCTCCAGTTCCTGAACATCTACCGCTGTGAAATCATCCAGCTGATCACTGTCCACATCTAATACGCCTAAAACCACTCCATCCTTAACGATAGGAATGACCACTTCGGAACGGGAGGCACTACTGCAGGCGATATGGCCTGGAAAAGCATCCACATCCGGGACGAGGATACTTTGCGCCTGCGCCCAAGCCTGACCACAGACACCCTTACCTTTTCGAATCCTCGTACAAGCCAGTGGCCCCTGAAAAGGCCCTAACACAAGCTCCTCATCCTTTACCAGATAAAAGCCTACCCAGAAAAACCCAAAAGCCTCTCGCAGCACCGCCGAGACATTCGCTAAATTAGCGATCAGGTCGCTCTCTGCATCGATTAGTGCCTTAATTTGGGGATAAATCGCCTCGTAAACAGCTTGACGCTCACGGGTTTCTGGTAGAAATAAGGACTCTGCCATCTGTATCTTTGGTTTATTTGTACAAATTCAATTAAATGCGCCGGGCGGGGCATCAGCCACCTCAGCCTGTGCTTCACGATAATAATAGGCCAGCTGATCACCACCGATTTCCTCCACATGCGCGGCGGAAACGCCTAAACGGGGAGCTGCTAGGCCGCTGTGAAAACGCTGTGCACTGGTAAACACGCGCGCCTCGTCCCAAAGTTCCTGCTCCACAAAGCTCCGCAGGATCCCAGCGCCACCTTCCACGAAAATACTACGAATCCCGCGACCAAAAAGGTCCTCTAAACTACCGTGCAACTGGCTGCCTGGCCCTTGCGGCACATAAATCGGGCCTTGAATCACTTTCGGGGCAGTGAATTCCTCCTGTCGATGATAAATCAAGGTCAGCTGACCGTCTGCCAGCACATGGCGGTCTTCAGGAACCTCCAGGTGTTCGTCCAGCAGTACCCGCGTAGGAGAGGGGCCCACCCAGTCGCGCACATCTAGGCGGGGATTATCCGCGATAGCAGTTCCTGCGCCGACTAGGATAGCATCCTCCTCAGCCCGCCAGCGATGCACCAGCTGCCGGCTTAGGGAGGAGCTAATCCACTTAGAGTCTCCATTTTCTCGCGCCACGAAACCATCAGCCGTCTGTGCCCATTTTAGGATGATATAAGGGCGCTTTCGGCGCAAAGTAGCAAAAAAACGCCTATTCTGATGCCGCACTTCCCGCTCCAGAATGCCTACCTCCACCTCGATTCCGGCAGCCCTCAACTTGGCCACACCTTTCCCCGCCACTAAGGGGTTCGTATCCAAGGCAGCGATAACCACCTTCTTCACTGCACTTTCTACCAGCAAATCGGCACAGGGAGGGGTTTTGCCCCAGTGGGCACAGGGCTCTAAGGTAACATACACCGTAGATGCCGCTAAGCGTGCCGGATCCTGAACAGCGCGAACTGCATGCACCTCCGCATGAGGACCCCCATAGGCCTGATGATAGCCTTCCCCTATAATTTCATCTTCATGCACGATGACACAGCCCACCATCGGGTTAGGACTAACATGGCCTGCTCCTAAGGCGGCCAGCTCCAGGGCTCTTCGCATGTATCTTTCGTCGCTCATGGGGTTCGCTGCTGTAAAGTGATCGGATCTAGGTTCAGTTCGCCTCCCGGCAAAACAGTGAGATTAAACAAGGTGTCTACCGCGAACATGGGGTTACGCGGGAAGAAATACAGGTCATAGGTGCCATTTAATCCAAAAAGTGTGAAATCCCCCGTGGCAGCGTTTTCCTCTAGCGTCACCCCCGTGGCGATCGTATCCGTTTCGTTTACGGCCCAGACCTGAACCTCCATGCCACCCGGGCGAACGGCGCCACGAAGTCTTCCCGTTTCAGCCGTTACAAAACCACGTGCCACAGGCCGGAAAAATAGTTGACCACTCGCATTTTCGAATATCGAACGAAAAATATCTAAATCGATCACGAGGTCATAGGCGAAAGCCGGCAGTAAACGCGCGTTCACATTTATACTTAGCTGGCGCAAATTTTCATTGGTAAACGTAAGCGGAAGCACGCGTTCGTCTCCAAAACGGACTTCCTGCTGACCGCCGAAGAGTAGTTCCACGCGTTCTAATTGGCCGGCAGGGACCTCATCCCTACCCAGCAGCCCGAGGCGTCCCCCCACGAGAAGGCTAACATTTACCAAGCGTGTGGGGCCATCGTAAGGCACGAAAATCGGCATGCTTTCCCCTTCGAAAAAGAGATTAACGCCTTCGATTTCCACGAAAACCTGCTCGAAAGGTCCGGGTGCATCGGTTAAAAAGATATTTAACAAGGTTTCCGTTCGCTCCTCAGCATTCGAACAGGCGCTGAGGCCGAGGAGGAGAAAAACGATTAAGCTATAGAGAAGAGATTTCATGTCCTATGTGTGAGCGCTAGTCGATTTAAGCTTCTTATTAAAAGGTAAATTTACGCTTTTATCAGGAATTTTTAGATTTCTTTTCAGAAGCCTTACCTTTGTCTTTATGATGCAGTGGGAAAATCTACTCCGCCCGGGACGCTACACCCCTGGAAAACCTTATGTAAGCAGTGCTGAGCCGCACCGGAGCCCTTTCGAAAGGACTATGACCGCATCCTTTTTTCGGCACCCTTCCGAAATCTCCAGGACAAGACACAAGTCTTTCCCCTCCCTGAAAACGCCTTTGTCCATACTAGGCTCACACATAGCCTGGAAGTGGCCAGCGTGGGGCGCTCTCTCGGCAAGCAGGTAGGCGACTTTTTACTTCAGCGCTACACTTCCCTGCAGGAAAACTACACCACAGCAGACATCGCTGCCATCGTTTCGGCTGCGGCACTCTGCCATGACATCGGGAATCCTCCTTTTGGGCATGCTGGCGAAACGGCCCTCTCCGACTACTTTCGCTTCGGCGAATATGGCATGGTATGGCAGCGCTATGTGCAGCCAGAAGAGTGGGAAGATCTGATCGCCTTTGAAGGAAATGCACAGGGGCTGCGCATGCTCAGTGCCCCCCAGAGCGGCTTAAATCTCTCAGCCGCCACCGTGGCTGCCTTCATGAAATACCCGCGGCCTGCACAGCTCTTTCAGCCGGACCCCCACCGAAAAAGCCAGAAAAAGTACGGCTTCTTTGCCGACCAGGCAAAGGACGTAGAAGCTCTCTACAGTTACTTGGGCATACCTGAAATCGGCTCCGGCGCATTCTACCGGCACCCACTGAGCTTTCTAGTGGAAGCTGCGGACGATATCTGCTACAGCATGATCGACCTAGAAGATGCCTGTACCTTGGGCTTGATCTCAGAAAACACCTACGTCGAACTGCTGGCCTCACTACTCGGACACCGGTTTCAGCCGGAAAAACTGCGCGCTTATCCTGAAAAAACCCAGCGCCTAGCCGTTTTGCGCTCCCTGGCCATCGGTACCCTGATCGACAGCTGTGCTGCGGTCTTCCGGGAAGAGGAAAGCGCGATGCGCAAAGGGACCTTCGATCAGGCCCTTACCTCCTGCATTCCTGAAAAAGAGCCTCTAAACGCCATCGCACACTTTTCCGTGCAGCATATTTACCGCTCTGCACCGGTACTGGAAAAAGAGGCGGCAGGATTTCAGGTCTTAGAAGGGCTATTAGAAGCATTTCTGCGGGCCTTCCACCACGCGCGCTATCAGACCGAACGCTACGGCGGAAAAGACAAGAGCATGCTGCGGCTTCTTCCAGAAAGCTTACAGCTTAAAATCAAACAAGAGGAGTTCTCCACATACACGCTGCTTCGCCTGCTGCTGGATCACATCAGCGGCATGACCGACAAGCAGTCTCTTACCCTTTACCGAAAAGTTCGAGGCATCAGTTTACCTGGCCATTAATCGCCACCACTCGTTGCGCACCACTTGTCACGGAGACGCAGCGCGGGCTTGAAGTTTTGGGCGGCAGCCTGATGCAGCGCCCTGCACGCCCCGGCAGTATCATCTAGGGCCGCTAAGGATCTGGCCAGTAAAAAATAGGCTTGGGGAAACTCTGGGCGCTCCTGTATGGCACGGGAATAAGCCGCCACGGCCTCCTCATGGTTTTCTTGCTTGCGCGCTATATTCCCTAGGCCGAAATACACTTCCGCCGGAAACAGACCCTCACGTAAAAGCTCTTGATAAGCCGCATGGGCAGCATCCAGCTCTCCCGTTTTCTCCAGTGCGATGGTATGCATCAGCACGATTTCCTTATCTTCATGCACAGCTAAAATCGCTTGGAAATAGGTTAAAGCTGTTTCAAAGTCCCTGACTGCAAGCAGGTTCGCCCTTTTTCCTTCCCCGGGGCCGTAAACGTGGGCAGTGCGTCTCGCATTTGGGTAAAGAAAACGGGGTCTTGGTTGTCTGCATCCTGTTCCGCGAGTGTCAGCACGAAAGCCATCCCATTTAAAGAGGCTAAATGGTAGGGATTTATCGAAAGTACCTTCGTGTAGTGCTCGACAGCCAGTCTATAATGGCCAAAATGCCGCAAAAGCTCCGCTCGCGCGAAATAAAGCTGTGGGTCTTTCGTCTCGTACTTGATCGCCTTCGAATAATACTGCAAGGCCACATCGTAAACCTCCAGCTCTTCATACCCTTTCGCTAGGGTCGCATAAATCGACGCTTTCTGCGCCACGATATCGGCCTTATCGCCTAAGATACCATCGTAGCGTGTTCCTCTCAAATAATGTAACCGATTATCGAGCGAACGTAACTCCAGCAAGCGCTCTAAGTCAGGAATCGCAGCCACATAATCGCCACGTTCCGCACGAAGCATAGCATGCCCGTAAAGCGCCTGTGGTAGGTTCGGGGCCAGCTCCAGCAGGAGCACATAATCACCGATGGCACCCTCTCGGTTTCCCATTTGCTCACGAATAGCAGCACGAAGCAGATACGCTTCCTTAAAATAAGGATGATCTCGAAGAATCGTGGTAGTTAACTGCTCAGCACCTTTCACTTCACCCTCTTCCCAAAGCACCAAAACAGACGCTATCGCCTCTCTTTGGCTGTAGTCTTGCGCCTGAAGCGCAAAGGCCTGCAGAGCTAAAATCCATAAAAATGATAGGCTTTTGTATAGCATGGTAGAAATGATTACGTAAAAAGACTGGAAACCGTTGCTACTCCTTAAATTTAAGGGTATTATGGCGAAAAACATACAGCTTGTTTGGATTTAAACGTTTACATAAGAAACATTCTTCGCATAAGGCCGTTGAAAATGCAATCTACATGACTAAAAAAGAGACGTCACTGGCTATTTCACGTTATTTTCGGCACCTTTATTGCTGAACGGAGGTTTTATTATACAGTTTCTATAAAACAGTAAGGCATCATGAACAAAGTTACGCGTTACGTGCTGCTGGCTGCGGTAGGGTTAAGCATCAATTTTACAGCGTCTGCACAAAGCACACTTAACGAGGGGTCTATCTCTACCCAATTCGACTACTTGAATGAGATTTCGAATAACTATCAGGAGTTTAAAGTGGTAAAAAAGACCCACCTCGAACAGCTGAAAAAAAACGTAACCGATTCACTCCGCACCTACGCTGAAGAACAAAAGGTTCTGGCCGAAAAGATAAAACGCCAAGAAGCTGAGATAAAAAGCCTCCAAGAAGATCAGGAGACCCTGCAGGCTGAACTAAGTGAGGCGATCGCCAATCGCGAAAACCTGACCCTCTTAGGCATTCAAACCTCTAAAACTGTTTATAATTCCATTTTGTGGACCATCATCGCAGCATTAGCAGGAGCATTTGCCTTTTCTTTTATACAGTTTAGCCGCTCTCATAAAATTATCAAGCAAGCGCGCAAAGACCTCGCAGATACGATGGAGGAGTTCGAACAGCATCGAAAAAATACCCTAGATCGTGAACGCAAGTTGAAACGTGAACTAGTCGATGCCTTACAAGGCAAAAAATAAAAAAAGTCCTCCTGACCATGGATCGGGAGGACTTTTTAGGTATATGGGAAAGGCCTACGTGACCGATTTGCGGACACCACTCCGCAATACACCGCATTTGAAAAGGGATCAACACTCATCTAAGATCAACCAGAAACAAATAAAGTGGGTACGTAAGCCTTATGTAAAGAGCATCAACTAGGTAATCAGGATTAAGATAAGGAGGATAATAATGATCGCTCCCACACTTAAATAAACACCTTCCTGTTTTTTCGCTTCTTTTTTAAGCGCTTTCAGTTCCTTGCGTACCTCTTTACGCTCTGTGCTCGTCATGGCAGAAAAATCCATGTCTTTAATCTCATCCACGCGCTCCGAAATCTCCTCGGCACGTGACTTGACGAGCATCTCTTCAGCAGCGCTCACGGGCGCTACCTTCTCATCGGTACGCTCATTTAGGTTAGCCCAGGCACTAAAGCCTACAGTAACCACAAGGGCACAGGCTAATAACAGTTGCTTGATCATGTAGTTGATTGATTTTTAGGTACGTAATAATTATTTAGGTACTCGTCAACTCAAAATTGAGGCCAAAGATATGAAATTAATCCATTACTTCTAAAGATCAGCTAAAGATGAATAGCTAAAAAAGTATATATTCGGGTATTTTACTGAAAAAAATCAATTAGGCATGCTATGCTTTTACCATGCCATCTGATTTCTGTCGCTTAAAATCCCCTGCCGAGCCATTAAATTTCGTACCTTAGCCCGTTCGAAAGTGATTTAAAAAACTAGCTGAAGCACCCACCTGATATGACGAAGAAAGGGGATAAAAAACTATTTCTTTTAGATGCGATGGCGCTGATATACCGCGCGCATTTTGCGTTTAGCAAAAATCCACGTATTAACTCCAAAGGCCTCAACACGGGCATCATGCTGGGTTTTACGAATACGCTGCTCGAAGTGCTGGAAAAACAGGCGCCCAGCCACATCGCCGTGGTATTCGATACGAAAGCACCTACTTTTCGCCATGTGCAGTTCGAAGCCTATAAGGCGAATCGGCAGGAGCAGCCGGAGGACATCGAGATAGGTATTCCCTGGGTGAAGCAGCTCGTGCAGGCCTTCCGCATCCCCACCTTAGAACTGGACGGATACGAAGCGGACGACATTATCGGCACCTTGGCGAAAAAGGCAGAGCGTACTAGCTTCGTGGTGTACATGATGACGCCAGATAAAGACTACGGTCAGCTGGTAGAAGACCACATTTATCTTTACAAGCCTGCCTTTATGGGGAATGAGGTAGAGGTGCAGGGGCCGGCAGAGGTCTGTGCCAAATGGGACATCGAGCATCCCGACCAGGTCCGCGATATTCTGGGCCTGATGGGAGATAGTGTGGATAATATTCCTGGTATTCCGGGTATCGGTCCTAAAACTGCCGCCAAGCTACTAAAGCAGTACGGTACTTTAGAGAACCTTTTAGAAAACACCGCGGACTTAAAAGGCAAGCAGAAAGAGAAAGTGGAAGAATTCGCCCAGCAGGGCTTACTTTCTAAGGAGCTGGCTACCATAAAAGTAGATGTTCCTGTAGCCTTCGAAGAAGAAGCGCTCCGGTATAAAGGTCCTGACGAAGAAGTGCTGAAGGCCTTGTTCGCAGAGTTAGAGTTTAAAACCCTCACGAAAAGGGTCTTTGGCGAAGCCATAAAAAAACCAAAAGTGCAGGTGAGCGAGCAGCTCGGCCTCTTTACAGGAGAAGCGGAAAGCAAGCAGGAAGAGGTTACTGGCGTGGAGGCCACCGAACAGCGCGATAGTCCTTTCGGGGAGCAGGAGCTAGGGCCTGAAACGATCGCGACCCGCGCCCATCAGTACCACTTACTGGATAGCCAGGAGGACATCATGGGCCTCGTTCCCTTTTTGCTCCGACAGGAGCGCTGCTGCTTCGACACGGAAACCACCTCCGTGCATGCGCATGAAGCGGAATTAGTCGGGATCGCCTTCGCTTATGTGGAGGGAGAGGCCTTTTATGTGCCGATTCCAGCGGATAAGGAGGAGGCTGCGGCCAGGCTAGAGCTGCTCAGGCCCTTTTTCGAAGCGGAACATATTTTAAAAATAGGACATAACATCAAGTATGACATGCTGGTCCTCATGCGGCAGGGCATCGCTGTTCGTGGGCCCGTGTACGATACCCTCATCGCGCACTCGCTACTCGATCCTGAGGCGAAGCACGGCATGGATGCTTTAGCGGAGCGTTACTTGAATTATAAGCCAGTATCGATCGAGAGTCTGATCGGTAAAAAAGGCAAAAAGCAGGTGAGCATGCGGGATGTACCGGTGGAGGAGGTGGCTCCTTATGCTGCCGAAGATGCTGACATTACGCTGGCCCTGTATACCCATTTACAAGCACTTATTCGTGAGCAAGGGCTGGAAAAGCTGCTTTTGGAGGTGGAAAACCCGTTAATTCCTGTGCTGACGGCTATGGAGCTGGAAGGGTTCGCCTGAACACGGAGGACTTAGCGCTCATGTCGAAAGAATTAGAGCGGGAGGCCGCAGAAATCGAGGAGCAGGTATATGCCCTGGCAGGCGAGACGTTTAATTTGGCTTCGCCAAAGCAGTTAGGGGAGATTCTTTTCGGTAAGCTGGCCTTAGATCCGAAGGCGAAGAAAACCAAATCGGGACAGTATGCCACCGGAGAAGAGGTGCTGAGTAAGCTGGCTGGGGAGCATGAAATCGTGCGACTGATCTTATCGCATCGGCAGCTGGTGAAGCTGAAGTCCACCTATGTAGACGCACTGCCGGAGCTTATCGCCCAGGATACAGGACGCATTCACACCACCTATAACCAGTTTGTCACGGCGACAGGACGACTTAGCTCCACGAATCCCAACTTACAGAATATTCCGATTCGAACGGAGCGAGGCAGAGAGATTCGGAAGGCCTTCGTACCGCGGGATGCGGATCATGTGATTTTGGCGGCGGATTACTCGCAGATCGAGCTGCGAATTATGGCTTCCTTCGCGGAAGATACGTCCATGATCGAAGCATTTAAGGAAGGGCAGGACATCCATGCGGCGACGGCGGCTAAAATTTTTCAGGTGCCTCTGGAGGAAGTGGAGTCCGATATGCGAAGAAAAGCGAAAACGGCTAACTTCGGCATCATTTATGGGATTAGTGCTTTCGGACTAGCGGAACGCCTTTCGATTCCACGGGGAGAGGCCAAAGCCATCATCGAAACCTATTTCCAGCAGTTTCCTACAGTAAAGGCCTACATGGATCGGGTCATAGAAGAGGCACGTGAACAGGAGTTTGTGAGTACACTCCTGGGCAGAAAGCGCTACCTCCGGGACATTAACAGTCGCAACTTCACGATGAGGGGTTTTGCGGAACGCAATGCCATCAACACGCCGATCCAAGGCTCAGCGGCCGATATGATTAAGATCGCCATGATCAAGGTACACCGCTGGATGGAAGCGGAAGGCCTGCGCTCGAAGATGATATTGCAAGTGCATGATGAACTGGTTTTCGATGCTCATAAGGAAGAAGTGGAGCTGTTGAAGCAGGAAATTCCGAGGCTGATGGAAGAAGCGATGGAACTAAAGGTGCCGCTAGTCGTGGAAGTAGGAACAGGAGAGAATTGGTTAGAAGCACATTAAACGCATGTTACACACCTCATATTTAGAGATCAGCAAATCTGCGTACAAAAAAAATATCGCCTTTATCCGCTCAGAAGTAGGGGAGGGCACCGAAATTTCGATCGTCGTGAAGGGCAATGCCTATGGCCATGGAATCGAGGAAATCATTCCGCTGGCAGAGGCGAATGGCATTCGGCACTTCAGCACCTTCAGTGCGGATGAGGCAGCGCGCGTGCATGCTTGCAGCAGAAAAAACGCTACGGTGATGATCATGGGCATGCTTCAGGATGAAGATATGGAGCTACTCATAGAAAAAGGTATCGAGTTTTTCGTTTTTGAATTCGATCGCTTAAAAAGTACCATAGAAGTGGCACGCCGGCTGGGTAAAAAAGCCCGCATCCATGTAGAGGTGGAGACAGGATTTAAGCGTACCGGATTCGAGTGGGAGGACCGAGAAGCCCTCACTGAAATCCTGAAAAACTACGGCGAACATCTAGAGTTAAAAGGCCTCTGCACACATTATGCAGGCGCAGAAAGTATCTCCAACTATGTGCGCGTAACGCAGCAGATCAAACGCTTCGAACGCTTTTATACTTATTTCCAGGAGGTCGGTCTCTCTTTCGACCGTTATCACAGCGCCTGTTCGGCAGCCATGCTCAGCTATCCCTCCACGATCATGGATATGGTACGCGTAGGCATCGCCTCTTACGGGTTTTGGCCCACACAGGAAACCTACATGTACCGGTTCGACTCGTTACCCGAAGACGACAAGAATCCCCTAAAGCGTCTCATTTCTTGGAAATCAAGTGTAATGAGCTTGAAACAGGTGAAAATGGGCGAGTTTATCGGCTACGGTTCCAGCTACATGGCTCCGCGCGACATGACGATCGCACTCGTTCCTGTCGGCTATTCGCATGGTTTCGCACGCACCCTAAGTAACCAGGGCAAGGTCCTCATCGGAGGAAAAATTCTCTCTGTAGTGGGTACCGTAACCATGAACAGCATCTCCGTAGACATCACCGACGCAAAAGGCATTAAAAAAGGGGACGAGGTCGTACTCATCGGTAGGCAGCGCAAGAATGAAATTACCGTGGCCTCCTTTGGAGAATCCACCCAGCAGGTCAACTATGAGCTGCTCACCCGACTGCCCATGAACATCCCGCGGAAAATCGTGCCTTGAAAAGAAGCCGCTTAATCGAGGAGGGCGTCGATGTCCTCCTTGCTTAGACTCTTCATAAAACTTTCTTCCGTAGAAATTAGGCCTCCGGCCAAAGCCAACTTACGCTCCTGAAGCGCCATAATTTTTTCCTCTACTGTCTCTTTAGAGATAAACTTGTAGATAATCACCTTATTTTCCTGCCCAATACGGTGCGCACGGTCGATTGCCTGCGCCTCCACGGCTGGATTCCACCAGGGATCCAAGAGGAATACGTATTCGGCAGCCGTTAAATTCAAGCCTACTCCACCCGCCTTCAGGGAAATTAGAAAGACTTTCACCTCTTTGTCCTCCTGAAACTTAGTTACCTGCTCTCGGCGGTCCTTCGTCGTACCATCTAAATAGGCATAGGGCATACCCTTTTCCTCTAAGTATTCTCGGATGATAGCCAGATGCCGGACAAACTGACTAAAAACAAGCACCTTATGGCCTTCACTGGCCGTCGCATCGAGCATGTGGATCACATCCTCTAGTTTCCCGGAATCTCCGGTATAGCCTTTATCCACTAGGCGGGGGTGGTTCGCCAGCTGTCGAAGCTGCGTTAATCCACGTAAGAGGGTAAACTGCTGGTTGCGCAGTCCAGAGATGGAAAACTCCTGTGCGATTTTCTCTCGGTAACGGCTTTTAACTTCCTCGTAGACTTTTTCTTGCTCGGCAGTCATCGATGAATAGCGCACATTGATCACCTTTTCAGGCAGATCTGTGGCCACTTGGGTTTTTAGACGCCTTAAGATAAAAGGCTTGATCGTGGCATGCAGCTTCACGATTTTATCCGTATCCGCCTGCTTTTCGATCGGGAGCAAAAACTGTTTTTTGAAACTATTTTGATTCCCTAAAAGGCCTGGATTGATAAAGTTCATCTGCGACCAGAGGTCCATCGTGCCATTTTCGACGGGAGTACCTGTTAAAATCAGGCGATGATTGCAGTGCAGTTCATTAACCGCTTTTGCAATCCGGCTCCCTGGGTTTTTAATAGCTTGGGATTCATCTAAAATGATGTAATCGAAGTAAAATGACTTCAGAATCTCTATATCGATGCGCGTAATGCCATACGAGGTAAGCACGACATCATAGGCACTAAACTGTGCGGCGCGCTTAATCCGATGCGTGCCGGCATACACGAGCACCTTAAGCTTTGGGGTAAATTTTTTCGCCTCCACTTCCCAGTTGTAAATCAGTGAAGTTGGCATGATAAGTAGGGAAGTGGTTCCCTCGGCGGCCTCTTTGCGGTGCGCCAGCAGCGCTAAAGTCTGTACCGTCTTCCCCAGACCCATATCATCAGCCAAGCAGCCTCCAAAACTGTATTCGTTTAGAAAGCGGAGCCAGTTATAGCCTGCCTGCTGGTAAGGGCGAAGCTTCCCTTTAAAATAAGTGGATAGCGGATAATCTTCGATTTGGGTGAAGTCCTGTAGCTTCCTTAACTTATCGGAAAGGCTGACCTTCAGTAATTTATTTTCATTCAGCTCTTGGGCGAGCGCGATATGGTGCTTTTTCAGGATTAGGCTCGTCGTCGTACTATCCGGCTGCGTCTCCTCCTCTAGAAAAGAGAAAATCTCTCCGTAATCCACAAACCAAGAGCGAGGAATAACCGCGATCTCTCCATTTGGTAGTTCAAATTCCGTGACACCCTTAATCAGGTATTTACGAATTTTATGGAAAGGAATCTCATGCTCCCCGAATTTTACTACAGCATGCACATCGAACCAGTCGATATTTTCAGCCAGACGAATATTAATCTTCGCATGGCCCACGAAATAGCGCTTTTCCTTTTCTCCAGCTTGGCGCTGGACAAACTGTAGGCCTTCCTCTTCGAGCGTCGTCTTAAAACGGTTCAGCCAGTCGAAGGCCTCCGTCTTTTTCATCACCGCCTTGCTGCTTTGGATGTGCAGCCCGAGAGACTTCAGGCGCTCCAGCAGCTGATTTTCAAAATCTGGGTCTCGAACTACCTTATAAAAAGTATACTCATCCCCGATTTTTTCGAGCTCTGCATTACTTAACACGCGGTTATCCGCTCGAAAGCGATAAGAACCATACTGAAAGTGCAGTGTGAAAACGATTTTGCTTTCCTCCTCCACAGCCAGCTTGTTTCCGAATAGGTCTTGGGCCATTTTGCCTTCGGCAAAGTCCATAAACGTTAATATCCCCTGCGGTTTACTTCTCTCCACGATGATATCAAAGCCCTCCGCATGCACATCAAAGGAAGATACCAGCTGCGTGATAAATTTTTTATAATAAACTTCTTCTACGGCCTTCTTAACGATAATTCTTTTCTTAGAAAAGAAAGGCTTTAGCTTATAGCCATCGACACCCTTTTTAAAGCTATACAATTTGTCCTCCGCGATCATCCACGCAGGATCGTGACAGATCAGGTAAGAAGAATTAAACTGCCAGTTAACCAGTTCCCCTTGGTACTTAATCGTCGGCCAGTAATGGGTCACCTCCTCATTTCGCATAAAATGAAAGAGGACCTGCGCCCGCTTAGGGAGTATTTCTATTTCTTTCCAGGTAGGATTTCCATCCGAGCCCATAACGAAAAGCCTTTTGTTACGCAGCAGCTCTAAAATTTGAGCACGCTTCGTATCCATATTTTGGCGGATAAGGTCTATGAGCTGCTGATTCGGTGCCTGCGGATCGAAAATTTTACGCAAGAACTCCTTCGGCTTAAGCTTCTTTTTATTAAATGGCTTCACCACTTCCTCTTGCTGCATACTGTCCATTAGGCGGATAAGCTTATAATCCGCCTCATCACAAGAAGCAGCAAATTCATGCGCGTTTTTATAAGATATATTTTGATAAGCGAAGGAAAGCTTTCCCTTTTCATTTAACTGCACGACAAATGACTCGAAAAGTAATCCGAGGTATTCATGCTCGAAAAGCGAGTAAATAAGTTGATGAGGTGCCTCTGCAGAAACTTTCATAGATGGGCCCGTATAAGTCAGCTATACAAGCGATTTAGTGCTAAATTTTTTCGTAATTCAATTCGAAAATTAGCATTTATTTTTTTAGTATAAAAGAAATTAAGTACTTAAAAAGGAAACGTTATTTGGTGGGAAGAAGAAAAAATACGCTTCTCTATCAGCTGAGAACTGATTTTCTTGCACTTATTCGCTCGAAATGATAGTAGGTTCCGGCGGTGTCACTAAGGGTAAGGCGGGTAGCGCCCACTTCATGTAAGCGAAATCGGCTAGCTTGATGTTGTTCATCGAGGATCCACAAGTACCCCGCAGTATCGATGACATAAGGACGCCCTTGAGGATATTTTTCATTGTAAATGTGTGTAGGACCTATGGTATACCAGAGAGCTTCGTTTTGCTCTTCCTGCCAATAACCAAAAATAACCGGGAGAAGCTCTACAAAAAGCTCCTCCCGGCTGGTGTGTAAGTTTCGCTTAAAAAGTTTTGGGCAGTCACTGCCCATTAAAAAATAAATATCCTGGTGGCCACCCTCTAAGTGAATAGACCATACAGCATAGGCGCTGTCAGGTATCTGATGTGCTGCATAGTCAGATGCATCGATTCGACAGGCGCGTTCACCTTGAAGAAAAGACAGGACATATTCCTTTTCGGGACTTTCAAAAACTACCATAAAATCAAACATGCCATTCGTGAGTGCGCTGCCCTTTTCTACCCTAATCAAAAACGCTCTTTCCAGATCATCCTTGTGAACAGACGCCTTCTTACATGCTGTACCCAAAAAAAGAATCACAAAAATAAGTCCTATGTCCTGTGCTCTTTTCATGTGATAAAGATAGGTAAATTCCCCCCTGCGAAAAGTGAGAATTCACGAAAAAGGCTCGAACCTGCACGAGACCCTCAATCCAATTCATAAAAGAAATGCCTGCCCATCACGAAGACAAGCAGGCACATCCATAAGCAGGTAATTAAAGAATAATTATCTGTTTTTCACATATTTCTCTAACCATTCGTGCTGCTCATAAAGTGTATGCAGAATAGACTCACGAGCCGCATAGCCATGGCTTTCATGCGGAAGGAAAACCAATCGAGTAGTAGCTCCGTGCCCTTTTAGCGCATTATAGTAGCGCTCACTTTGTACTGGGAAAGTACCGGAGTTATTATCCGCCTCTCCGTGGATGAGTAAAATAGGCGTTTTCACCTTATCCGCGTTCATGAAAGGAGACATGGTATTATACACATCAGGGCTTCCCAGTAGGTACGCTGCTCATACTGGAAGCCGAAAGGTGTCAGCGTACGGTTATAGGCACCGCTACGCGCGATACCCGCCGCAAATAGATCTGAATGGGAAAGTAAATTGGCCGTCATAAAGGCCCATACGAGTGTCCACCTACAGCGATACGGTTACGATCACCGATACCACGCTCCACGATATAATCGATAGCCGCCTCTGCATTCGCTACCAGTTGCTCTACGAAGCTGTCATTCGGCTCGATTTCACCCTCACCTACGATCGGCATTTCTGTTCTGTCCATAATCGCATAACCTTGGGTTACCCAGTACAGTGGAGACCCCCAGCTCAGGCGGGTAAAGGTATGCTTGGACCCACGTACCTGCGCAGCTACTTCGGCAGACTTATACTCCCGAGGATACGCCCACATCACCACAGGAAGTGGACCATCACGCTCTGCATCATAACCCTCCGGCGTATAAATTACAGCAGAAAGGTTCAGCCCATCTTTACGAGAGTAGGTGACCAGTTCCTTCTGTATGCCTGCGATAGCCGCATACGGATTTTCGAAATCTGTTAACTGCATCGGTGCGATACGGCGCTTGGTATTGACCAACCAATAGTTAGGCTGCAGTTCCGTGCTCTCTTTTAAGGTAATAAACTCTGTAGCATCAGCATTTAACACCCGTACGACACGCTCATAGAAGGGCGCTTCCGATCTCCAAAGGATCTTTTGTTCTTTTTTCTTTACATTAAATGCGGAAAGGAAAGGGTAACTGCCATCAGGGGAGCCTCCCTCACTGGTCATGAAGACATCATCGCCCTTTTTAAGCAAGACAGAGCGACCGAACTCATTTGTCTTCGTAACTGGTGACCCTGGATCGTTATAAATATCATCCGAAGAGCGCTCGATAATTACACGAGGCTTCTGCGCAGGATTCTCCGGGTTAATTACGCTCACCCGCTCTTGGCGACTAGCAAACCAGCGCTCACTTAAAAGCGCGAAATTCTTATCTTCCGACCACGTAATGCCACCAAAACGGTATCCGATAGCCGCTAACTTTTGCTTCTCACCATTAAACGGCGCATCCCAAGTATAGATGATCTCTCTTTCTTCCATCTGCTTGCGCGGATCACCACCGTCCTGAGCTTCTACCCAGTATAAGGTAGCCCCCTTATCGGCTCTCCAGCTGATAGAACGAGGACCCTCCACCGTGGCATCGAAACCTGTAGGGCGCACTTCATCCAGCGGTCGAGAGGTGATCAGCTTCACCTGCTTACCCGTACGATCCAGTACCTCCACATCGTAAGGAAAACGAGAGGCAGGAACTAAATAAGAGAACGGTCTCTGAATGCGATCCACCATGAGGAACTTGCCATCAGGAGAAAGGCTCATCCCTTTAATCATACCCGGTGCACCTACAGGCTTTTGGCTGCCATCCAGCATCACTTCCATGAGCTGGGAATCCATAAAATAGGCGAAAAGATCCTCTTCGTAAGGATTCGTCAGCAGATCCTGATAAGTTCTGGAAGGAGCTGCATTTCCTGAAGTTTCCTGAACATTAGGCCCTACCGGGGCCAAAGGTGCCTGCGGCATCGTCCCACGCTTCGGATTCACCGCCTTTACGATGATCGTATTTTCTGGCGTCCAAGTGGTAGCATTTCCGTAAACCATATTGACCTTTAGGTCTCCGAGCTGTTTCGCCTCATAAGTCACCATGTCGACGACCCATAGCGTCACACCGTCTGCTTCCGTATGATAAAAAGAAAGAAATTTCTCGTCCTTAGAAAAAGAGAAGCCAGAAAGCTTCGGCTTTGCCGGCAAGCCTTTTACCTGAATTTCATCTCCTGAGCGAGTCTTTCTGATCTTAAAATTTTCGACACCTCCCGTTCGGGAAGGACCTGTGGTGGCAGGATTAATTCGGATACCCGCTATTCGGAGCTCTGGCTGCGCTAAATCCTCTATACTCGGATTTCCAGCCCGCTCTAATACTAACATCATCTCACCATCACGACTAAAACTAATCGACGGTGTATTCGGCGCATCTACTAAATCTGCGATGGCTTTCGGGGGCACTTGATAGGTCGCTTTGTCCTGCGCGAATGAAGCAGCAGGAGCGAGGTACAGCATAAAGGCCGCAAGACCTATCCGTAACCAGGTAACCTTAGGTTTCCACATATTGCTATTTTTATAAAATGATCAGTTAAAAATACAGTATTTTAAAAGCTACTGGTCCTGTTTTACTTTTACAGGCTACTCTCTTATATAAATGGTTCGCTAATCGCATAAATTGAAAAAAAGGCCTAGCCAGTGAACGTTTTCCCAAGAACAAGTCCAGCTACGCATGCTGCAGGATAACTTCATCTAAAAAAACAAAAACGCTTTCCCATAAGGAAATCAGCTTAACCTAAAAGGTACTCACAGAGAGTTCACGAAAAAAGCCAGGACGTACATCCTGGCTCTTGTTATTTCCTTTGCGCGTAAGCGCTGAAGCATAACGCTTATTTATTTTCCTTTCGCTCCGACCGAAATCATAGCACATCTGAAGCCGATGTGGTTCGTGGCAGAATCCTGATGCATAAAACGTCTGGTACCTGGAGACAACCAGTAGGCCATATCTCTCCAAGACCCTCCTTTATACACGCGGTGGTTATCATCGAAAAACGAAATCATATAATCCTCCTCCGGGTCCTTGTAACCATCCTTACGCACTGGGTTCAGGTCATCCATATCTTGGTAGGACATCGGACGATACACATCGTACACCCATTCGTTTACATTACCAGCCATGTGGTAAAGTCCAAAATCATTAGGAGGCATATCGTACACGTTAGTAGGTAAAATCTCCCCATCATTCGCCATGCCACCGGAAAGACCCGCATAATCCCCTCTACCTCGTTTAAAGTTAGCGAGAAAATCCCCTTGGCTACCTTTTCTTCTTACTGTGTACGGATTTCTTAGGCCGCGACCATCCCATGGATAGATACGTCCATTTTCTTGGTTTTCATCGCGGTACTGGGTGCCTACCATGGCTTTGGCAGCATATTCCCACTCCGCCTCATTCGGTAAGCGGTACTCAGCGATGGCCACACCTCTTTCGATTAAGCGGGTCTTCGAAAGGGTGCTGTCCACCTTATTTTTTTCCATAAAAAGACGGCTCACCACTTCTGTTCTCCACTGGCTGTAAGCGGTGGCCTGCTTCCAAGACACCCCTACCACGGGGTAAAAGTTAAATCCAGGGAATCGGAAATAATAGTTATCGTATACATCATTATACGAAAGTGACCCTCTCCATACATTTTCGTCTGGCTCTAGCTTCATGATGGAGTCCGTGCTGACACGCTTACGCATGTCAAAAAGAAACTCTTTATAATCCACATTCGTCACCTCTGTCTCATCCATGTAGAAAGAGGCCACCGTCACTGTACGCTCCGCATTATCACGAAAAGCCATAATATCCTCTTCCTGAGAACCTAAAACAGTTCTTCCTCCCTGAATGTAACGAAGGCGCGGGCCTACCTTCTGATCCGATATCTTCGTAACGAAAAAATTTGTGCTATCCGCATCCTTAAAGCTATAAGAAGCACCTGTGGAGGCAGAAGTCTTTCCGGGCTTGGCGGCAGTTCTTCTACCATAACTAGGATTTCGATTACATGAGGCTAAAATACTTCCCCCCACGATAAGCGCGATTCCCATAAATAAACTCCACTTTGAACTACTTGAAGTCATGGTTTTCATGTTTGTAATTGTCGCTATTAAAACGCTAATATAGGTGCAATATTCACCCAGCACAATAAAACATGCGGGTAATTTATGCTAATCTACAGGACTTATCGGAAATTCCGACGTTATAAAACTTCATTTTTCATGCCCTGTAACCACTCGATCGCCTTTTTGACCGATTTTACGTCTGAAACAGTAAGCATTAAACGCTTCCGATATTCTTTTATTTTACAGGTTTTCGGGTGATAACTGATAAACTTTAGAATTTTCTGGAAAACATCCTGCTTAAAATACTGCTCCCTATCGGAAGGAACGAAATAGCACTTCATCTGTTCATTTTTCAGCACTAACTTTTCGAAACCGAGACGCTCCGCCTCCCACCGTAAGCGCACTGTGGCCATTAACCGGAGGATAGGAGGGGGCAGGGGCCCAAAACGATCGACCAGCTCCTTCTCGAATGCCTCCAGTTCGGCTTCTTGTTTAATTCCGTCCAACTTACTATACAGCGCGAGCCGCTCGGAAATATTCGAAACATACGTTTCAGGAATAAGTATCTCCATATCCGTTTCGATCACGCAGTCCTGAACTAAAACCTGGACCTTCTCCTTAAAGTCTTCTTCAAAAAGTGCTGCAAACTCATTTTCTTTCAACTCTTGCACGGCTTCGTCGAGAATTTTATGGTAAATATCAAAACCCAAATCCGTTATAAAGCCGCTTTGCTCCGCTCCTAACAAGTTACCGGCACCTCGGATATCTAAATCCCGCATGGCCACCTTAAATCCATCTCCCAAATCAGAAAACTCTTCTAGCGTCTGTAAGCGCTTCCGCGCCTCGGGTGTAAGACCTGAAGTAGGGGTGGTCAGCAGGTAACAAAAGGCCTTTTTATTACTTCTCCCCACGCGACCGCGCATCTGGTGTAAATCACTTAGCCCGAACATGTGTGCGCGGTTAATAATGATGGTATTCGCATTCGGAATGTCCAGACCGGATTCTATGATATTTGTAGAAACGAGTACGTCATAAGCACCTTCTATGAAGTCCACCATCACTTTTTCCAGTTTCTTGCCATCCATTTGGCCATGGGCCCTATCACACGGGCATCAGGTACCAGACGCATGATCAAGTTCGCGATGGAATCGATTTCTCCCACGCGGTTATGCACGAAGAAAACCTGACCACCACGGCGTAGCTCATAGGCGACCGCATCTCGGATGACCTCCTCCTGAAAGGTGTGAATTTCCGTGGTTACCGGCTGCCGGTTAGGGGGTGGGGTGGCGATAACGGAAAGATCCCGCGCCCCCATAAGAGAAAAGTGCAGCGTACGTGGAATCGGGGTGGCGGTCAGGGTGAGCACGTCCACATTTACCTTCATCTGCTTTAGCTGGTCCTTCACTTTCACGCCGAACTTCTGCTCTTCGTCGATAATGAGCAGCCCGAGGTCTCGAAAGGAGATATCCTTATTCACGATACGATGTGTGCCCACCAGAATATCGATTTCTCCACTGGCCACCTGCTTGATGATTTCCTTAATTTCCTTAGCCGTGCGGAAACGGTTAATGTAATCCACCTTGACGGGAAAATCCTTTAGACGCTCCTGAAAGGTGCGAAAATGCTGCATGGCCAGAATGGTAGTTGGCACTAGCACAGCCACCTGCTTCCGGTCGTTCACTGCCTTAAACGCCGCACGCACAGCTACTTCTGTCTTGCCAAAGCCCACATCCCCACACACGAGCCGATCCATCGGATAGCTTTTTTCCATATCCTTTTTCACATCTGCTGTAGCGGAAGCTTGATCAGGGGTATCTTCGAACACAAAGCTACTCTCTAATTCTACCTGCAGTACCGAGTCGCCATTAAAAGCGAAACCTGGGGCATTGCGACGCTTAGCATACAGGGCGATCAAGTCTTTCGCGATGTCTTTTACCTTACGCTTAACCTTCGCTTTTTTATTGTCCCACTCTGGCGAACCCAGCTTAGACATGGTCGGTAAGGTCCCTTCCTGACCGCTGTATTTAGAAACCTTATGCAGCGCATGAATATTTACGTACAGCAGATCGTCATCACGGAAAATGAGACGGATAGCTTCTTGCATTTTGCCATTTACATCTACCTTTTCCAGCCCCGCAAAGCGCCCAATACCATAGTCGATATGGACCACGAAATCTCCAGGCTGAAGGTTTTTAATCTCCTTCAGCGTGAGGGCCTTCGACTTCGACGACTTCCGCTTGACCTTATACCGGTGATACCGTTCGAACAGTTGATGGTCTGTGTAACAGAGCAGCTTCATGCGCCGATCGATAAATCCTTCGCGAAGCCCGATTTGCAGGTACTGCACCCCTAAAGTCGGGTCCAGCTCACGAAAAATATTGGCTAATCGCTCCAGCTGCTTATCATTTTCAGCTGCTAAAATCGTCGTGAAACCCTGCTTGGCATACTCTTGTAAATCCGTCACGAGCAGCTCGAAATTTTTATTAAAAGAGGGCTGGGGAGCTGCGTCCCAGTGTAGTGTATCCGCATCGGAGACGCTATAGTGAAAGCGATGGCCGATTTCGACACGCTTGAACCGCTGCAGCCTTTGCGCGAGCGCCTCCCCCGAATCGAAAAGCAGCGCGGGCTCAGGCAGCAGACTGGCTTTACTCCGTTCCACCTGCACTTGGTACTGCTCCTGGGCGCGTAGATAAAACTTGTCCATCGTTTCCAGGGTCAGCTGGGTATCCTTTAGCCATACCACGCTGGTCTCGGGCAGAAAATCAAGTAGCGACTGGCGCTCTTCTTTCAGCAGCTGGGTCTGCACATTCGGCAGCAGGCTGATGGATTCCACCGGTTCTAGTGAAAGCTGATCCTCCGGATCAAAGGTCCTGATGCTCTCCACCTCCCGGCCGAAAAGCTCTATGCGGTAAGGGTATTCGTTAGCATAGGAAAAGACGTCGATAATACCACCTCGGATAGAAAACTGGCCCGGCTCATAAACGAAATCCTCCCGTTCGAAGGCATAGGCCTGTAACATTTCAGAAAGGAACTCGATGTCGATTTTTTCACCGACCTTTACCGCTATGCTATTTTCTGTGAAAGAGCGCTTATTCAGCACCTTTTCGTAAAGTGCCTCCGCATAGGTGACCAGCACATAAGGGGTCTCCGGGTCTAGTCGCGAGAGTGTGGACAGGATCTCGGCCCGCATCAGTACGTTCGCGTTATCCACTTCTTCTATTTGGTACGCCTTCTTAAAACTAGAAGGAAATAAAGATGAATTTTTATTTCCTAAAATTTCTTGGAGGTCGGACTGTATATACGCAGCTTCCTCTTTATCGGAGGCGATAAACACTTGAAGGCCGGTTAAATGGCGCGTGGCCGCTGCTATCAGGAGGCTATCCAGACTTCCAGTAGCCTTTTTTAAATGGAAAACGCCGTCTTTACGCGTCCCGATTTCCGCTAAAAAAGCGCGGTAAAAGGGATCATTTTCGTACAAGGACAGAAAAGCGTGTATATTCAAAACGAAGTACTTTTGTGTTTAAATTCGGGTGTGTAAATCAGTTTTTCTCCTCGGCGCTCCCGCGCCAAAAATAGGGAGTGCTGCCAGTTTTCGTGACAAAAGTACCACATTCTACGCATTTCGTCTATAAAATTTGCTTTTCCCTGAACTACCTACAGGTTAAAGGGTTTTCATTCTGAAAGCTTATAGTACTTATCATAGCATATGGATTCTTCTTCTCCGACTTGGCTTCAGCGCCTCGAAAACATGCACCCCTATCAAACCCTAATTTATTTAGGCATGTTTGGAAGTGGTCTGATTTTTCTTTTCATGACCGTGGCCTTTTTGGCCTCCGTCTCTGGAAAGCTCTACAGCTTTACCTTCGAAATGCCACTATCCTTTATCATTAGCACGGTGATTATTTTAGCTAGCGGCTATTCTACCTCTAAGATGCAAGTTCATTTTAAAGCCGAAAATGTACGTAGACTTAAAAATAGCCTGCTAAGCACCTTTTTTTTAGGACTTGCGTTTACTATCTTACAATTTATCGGTTGGAAAGAATTAACCGATTCTGGAATTGATTTCAGAGGGCTTCCGAGTGGAAGCTTTTTGTACGTATTAAGCGGCATTCACCTGTTCCATTTACTTGGAGCTATGGTGTTCGCGCTAATTTTAGTTGCCCAGTATGCCAAAAGGGAAAAAGATGGCATCGCCCAGCTTATCATGCTGACCAACCCCTTCGAGCGGATGCGTATCCAGCTCTTCGCGGTGTACTGGTACTTCATGGATGCTGTGTGGATTGTGCTCTTTGTTACCTTTTTATTGGTTTTTTAAGAAAATTCACTTCATTAAATTAATTTAAAAATCTATGTCAGAAGAAAAGTATGAGATCAATATTGATCCGGATTGGATAAAGCGCTATGCCTGGCGAATCGTCTTGGGCATCGCTCTGCTTCTGGGAGCCTTTACCAGTATCAAAACGATCGGCCCGGAGGAAGAAGGTGTCGTACTACAACTCGGAAAATACGACCGCACGCTATTACCCGGCTTGAATTTTATTTTGCCGTATGGCATCGAAACCCTTTATAAAATTCCTGTACAGCGTCAGCTCAAGCAGGAGTTTGGTTTCCGGACGAGAAGCTCTGACACACGCTCGGAGTTTTCTAAGTCTGCCTTCGGAGATGAAAGCATGATGCTGACGGGTGACCTAAACTTATCCGATGTGGAGTGGGTCGTTCAGTACAGAATCGTAGATTCCTATCGCTTCTTATTCCGGGTAAGAAATGCTGAAAAAACGCTTCGTGACATGTCAGAGGCGGCGATGCGCAAAATCGTGGGCGACAGAACCGTAAATGAAGTGCTTACCGTCGGTCGCCAAGAGGTAGCTTCCGCAGTGGAAGTATTACTTCAGGAAATGTGTGAAGAATATGAGAACGGAATTCGCATCGATCAGGTGGTGCTTCAGGATGTGAATCCGCCAGAGCCTGTAAAACCTTCCTTTAATGCCGTCAACCAGGCCCAGCAGGAACGTGAAACCCTTATTAATCGCGCCGAAGCAGAGTATAACCGTGTGATTCCAAGGGCACGCGGGGAAGCCGAAGAGACGATACAGCTGGCAGAGGCTTACGCCCTTAATCGTGTAAACCGTGCCACAGGGGAGGCGCAGCGCTTTGATGAATTTTACCAGGCGTATGTGAAGGCCCCTGAAGTAACGAAGCAGCGTATCTACCTAGAGACGATGGAGCGTGTGATGCCAAGATTAGGAAATAAGGTCATCGTAGACGAGCGTGGCTCGAATGTTCTTCCCTTATTAAACTTGGATAATGCCAAACCTTTAAAGCCATGAGTAAAACCATTATATACCTTATCGTAGGGATTGCGGCGATCGTTACCCTATCGAATACCATCTTCATTTTAGATGAAACGAACCAAGCTATCGTCACGCAGTTTGGTAAACCTGTAGGTGAACCGCGCACTTCTCCGGGCCTAAATTTCAAAACGCCCTTTTTACAGAAAGTGCAGTATTTCGATAAGCGCTATTTGGAGTGGGACGGAGATCAAAATCAAGTCCCTACCAAAGATAAAAAGTTTATCTTCGTAGACACCTACGCGCGCTGGGAAATCACAAACCCCCTGCAGTTCTTCATTCGTCTTCGCGATGAGCGTAGTGCGCAGTCACGCCTAGATGATATTCTCGATGGTGAGACGCGTAATGCAGTAGCTTCGCATGACCTATTGGATATCGTTCGCTCTACGAACCGGAACCCCGAAGTGACGGAAGACTTCATGGAGGAAATCGAAATACTCGAAGACATTTCGGTGGGCCGTGCCGCCGTAGAAAAGATTATTCTCGAAAAGGCAAATGAAAGAACCGCCGATTTGGGCGTTAGAATTCTCGATTTTCGCTTTAAGCGAATGAACTACGTAGACGAAGTGCGAGATCGCGTATACGACCGTATGATTTCCGAAAGAAATAGAATCGCAGACCAGTTCCGTTCTGAAGGGGAAGGAGAAGCCCGTAAAATAGAAGGGAATAAGGAGCGTGACCTGGCGCAGATCCAGTCTGAGGCCTTCCGTGAGGCGGAACTGATTAAAGGTAAGGCAGATGCTGAGGCCGCAGATATTTATGCTGCCGCTTATAACAGAAACCGACAATCCGTGGAGCTCTACAAATTCTTACGTTCTCTCGAAAGTTTCGAAAAATCTTTAGACGAAAATACCAGCGTCATTATCTCCAGCGATAGTGAGCTCTTTAAATACTTGAAGAGAGCAAACTAAGTCTAGCATGACCATTCCAGATGTAGACGAGAAGTTTTAAGACTTTTCGTTATTAATCAAAAGGATACAAAGTACCCGTTTACCCCTCCCTCATGTATGGAGGGGTAAACATTTCTCCCCATCAATGCTTTCTTTTTCATGAAGTTTACGATTCGAACCACTGTGGATCAGGATTACCTAACCGTAAAGGCTGGGTTTAATGAAAGTCTCTTTCGAAAACTGGCACCGCCTTTTCCCCCACTAGCACTTAAGCGCTTTGATGGCTCCCGAAAAGGAGATATCGTCTCCATGGAGCTAAATTTCTTCTTATTTAAGCAGACCTGGACGAGTTTAATTACCCATGACCACACAGATGCCCATCAGTTTTACTTCATAGACGAAGGTACAGAGCTACCGTTCTTCTTATCCTACTGGAAACATAAGCATGTCATGGTAAACTTGCCCGACGGCCGAACAGAAATCCGTGATGAAATCGCCTACAAAGGTCGACCCACTTGGCTAAGTGCGCTACTTTACCCCGCCCTTTATGTGCAGTTTTGGATGCGCAAACCGATTTACAAGCGGATTTTCAAACTAGAAAATGCCTAAGGTGCCAAAAAAAATAGAAGCATAATAAAAAAGGTGAGGACGCAGGCTATAATCCGATTCCTCACCTTTTTTGCTTCCGCGAGACGGGAACTTTGCGCTCCGCGCAAAAAAAACCGCTATAGTAGACTTAAATTCTCACAATTCTCTATCTGGCAGTCTCCATAAAGGACTAAGGAATGGCTGGTGATGCCAGACTGGAATTCTTCCCCCATGGCTTCCTTGATGAGATTAATGCGCTCATCAGAAAATTCACGGATCTTTCTACACTGATTACAGACATGGTGGTCATGGTGCTTATAGGTCAGAGCCTGCTCGTAGAGGGCGACCTTATCCTTAAACTGATGCTTGACGGCGAGCCCACACTCCACCAGAAGATCTAATGTATTATATATAGTGGCGCGACTGATCGTGTAGCCTTTATTCCTCATTAAAAGGAATAAGCCTTCCACATCGATATGCTCATCCTGCGGAAGTCCATACAATTCATCGATTACCGAAAACCTTTCCGGTGTTTTTCTACTGCCCTGGCGGGCTAAAAAATTCTCAAATATCTTTTTCGCTTTTTCTAAAACTGATTTATCTGCCATGATTCACAACTATAAAGGGTAAAGATGCCGCTTTTTTACCTTATTTTCAATTTTTTCGCGCACAGGGGCTTTTGAAAGGGATAATTTACCTTTAATCTAAATAATGAAAACGCTTTGGCTTCGATTCGCCCGAACGAATGGAAGTGACTCGCACGTAGAACCTACTTAAAAGGCAAATATTACGCCTAAAAATACCGAAAGTGTAAAAAATCGAACAAATTTGCTCGATTTTCTTTTAATAGAGAAACCTCTGATTGAATTGAGTTTATGCTGATAAAGTCTTTACTAGCTCTCGTATGCATGTACCTCCTGAGCCTGTCTGCTTCAGCTCAAATTCCTGCTTTTTACACCAAGGAGCCAGGCAAACGCAAGGTCTCTTTTCCTGTTCAGATTCATAATAATCTCGTCGTACTTCCTGTCCGCATTAACGGTAAAGAAGATCGAAACTTCTTATTAGATACGGGAGTAAAGACGAATATCTTATTTGATCCCGCCGATATAGAGCGCTTAGGCTTAGAAGTTACACGGAGTTTAAACCTCGTAGGTGCGGATGGAAGGACGCTGATAACGGCCTCTGTCTCCCCTTATAACACGATCGATCTCGGAGAGGTAGAGGGCATTTTTCAAACGATTTTAGTACTAAACGAAAATGTTTTTGAGCTAGAAAGCATCGTAGGCGTACCCATTCACGGTATTATAGGTTATGAATTCTTTAAATATAACCCCGTGCGCATCAGTTACGATAAAAAACGCATTGACTTTTACCGCTCTGATGCACTGCGCTGGAGACCCATCGGTTTTCGAAAAACAGCTATGACCTTCGATAATGGTAAGCCTTATATCCAAGCGAAAGTTAAACAGCTGGACGGTGTACTTCCTGTAAAGCTCCTGATCGATACGGGTGCGAACCATGGCTTACTGCTGAACCGAGAAACCAGTGACCGCATTAATCTTCCCGCGCGGTACATCGAGACTGATTTAGGCAAGTCTCTGGGCGGTGACCTCTATGGCTTGCTCGGCAGAAAGCGGCGCCTGACCATAGAAGGGCTAAATTTCTACGATGTCATCACCTCCTTTCCCGATGAAACAGAATTTTCCTACGTCATTAAAGAGTCCGGCCGACAGGGGAGCTTGGGCTCCGAGATCTTTGCCCGCTTAGAATTAATCATCGATTACAGAAGAGAGCGGCTGCTATTTAAAAAAGCGAAGAGTTTTAATGTGCCCTTCGAGTTCGATATGTCAGGCATCGTCCTAAAAGCCTACCCCGACGGAGAGGTGGAGCGCTACTATGTGGCAGATTTACGGGCGGACTCGCCTGCGGCAAAGGCCGGCATCCAGGTCGGTGACGAAATCGTCTCTTTAAATAAGGTTCCCGTGGATTTTTGGAACCTGACCAAGATGATTGACCTCCTGCGCTCGGAACCTGGGAAACAAATTTTCATGCGTGTCCTACGATTAGGAGAAGGCAGCACGGAAGAAAATCCAGTGGTGGAAACGCATGAAGTTAATTTTATTCTGAAAAGAGAAATTTAATCGCTTATTTTTGTGGACAGCTATCCGTGTTCTGCCCGCCCTTTGTGCGGAAGCATTAACCCTTATGCTGTATTTTCGCGTAAAAAGTCTAAACGATTCAGCCATGAAAAAAGCACTTATTCCTATTCTTATTTTGCTCGGTCTGGGCCTCTTTGTATACTCCAAAGCGGTGGGAACCTATAACTCACTGGTGACGATAGAGGAGGATATAAATGGTAAGTGGGCCGAGGTCGAGACGCAGTATCAGCGTCGTGCCGATCTCATCCCTAACCTAGTGAATACCGTCAGAGGTTTCGCGGACTTCGAAAGGGAAACGCTAACGGGTGTGGTGGAAGCTCGCGCTAAAGCGACGGGCATCACCCTAAATGCCGATCAGCTCACACCGGAGAATCTGGCCAATTTTCAGGCCGCGCAGGATCAGCTGAGTGGAGCGCTAAGCCGGCTCCTGGTATCCGTAGAGCGCTATCCCGAGCTGAAGGCTAATCAAAACTTCTTAGAACTGCAGGCACAGCTAGAGGGTACCGAGAACCGGATATCCGTAGCGCGTAGAAACTTCAACCAGTCGGTCCAGCAGTTTAATGGGAACATCCGCACCTTCCCGAATAACATGATCGCGGGCTTCTTCGGCCTAGAGCGTAAAGGCTACTTCGAAGCCAGTGCCGGTGCAGAGCAGGCACCTACCGTAACCTTCTAACCTCCCTAAGCATGCCACAAGACCTATTTTCAGAAGACGATCGCGCTTTACTTACCGCCGCCATCCAGGAAGCGGAACGAAAAACATCAGGAGAGATTCAGGTACACATCGAGAAATACTGTAAGGAAGACGTGCTAGACCGCGCTGCCGAAGTCTTCGATGCCCTGAAGATGCAGGAAACTGCTGCACGAAATGCGGTGCTTTTTTACTTGGCGACAGGAGATAAAAAGTTCGCCATCCTCGGAGATGCGGGGATTCATGCTGTGGTTGAGGAAGGGTTTTGGGACGATATTAAAGAAGAAATGCTCGGGCATTTTAAATCCGGCGCCTTCACCAAAGGCCTGGAAATAGGTATTTTACGGGCTGGCAAGGCCCTTAGCACACATTTCCCTTATGCAGATAAAGGGGATACAAACGAACTTCCAGATGATATTTCTTTCGGGTAAGCCCATGGCAGCACATAAAAACTTCTTTCTTACCCTTAGCCTGCTTTTCCTTTGCTTTTGGGCCATGGCCCAAAATGATTTTCCTAGCCAGCCTTCTCCGCCGCGCCTGGTGAATGATTTCACGCAGACTTTAAAACCTGCGGAAATTCAGCAGCTGGAGCGCAAGTTAGTGGCCTATAACGATAGCACGAGTACACAGGTCAGCATCGTCTTGCTGCGCTCGGTGGGTGCTTATGACATCGGTGATTATGCTTTTCAACTGGGAGACCGCTGGGGAATCGGCCGCTCAGATGTGGATAATGGGGTCCTGATTTTAGCCGCTATCGAGGACAGAAAGGTCTTTATAGCCACGGGCTATGGCATGGAAGGGTCCTTCCAGATGCTCTGGTGAAGCGGATGATCGAGCAACTTATCATTCCGAATTTCCGCATGGAGGCTTACTACACAGGTTTAGATAGAACGACGGACCTGATCTTCAGCCTGGCTGCGGGTGAATTTTCCCCTAAGGAAGCCTTAGGCGCACCCTCACAGCCTGAAGTACTGCGCGGATTTATCGTCTTTTTGTTTTTTGTGCTCTTCTTCCTGATACCTCTTCTACGGAATAAAAGAGACCGCAGAAACCACATCGGAGGGCGAGGGGCAGACGTGGATCTGATGAGCACCATCATGCTCGCGAACATCCTGAAAGGAGGCAGCAAAGGCAAATATGGGCAGTTTAGCGCTGGAAGGGGCTCTTTCGGAGGAGGCTTCGGCGGTGGTTTTGGTGGTTTTGGTGGTGGCTCTTTCGGAGGAGGAGGAGCAGGGGGAAGCTGGTAAAGCACCTTCCCCTCAGCGGCCCGCTGCTAAAACGAAGACATCTACGCGCTTAGCCCCCTGCTCCACCAGACTATTCATGCAGGCGATGAGCGTGGCACCGGTAGTCATCACATCATCGATGAGCAACACATTTTTTCCCTTCACATTTTCTTGAGCTTGAAAAATTTGGTTAACAACCTCCAGGCGTTCCATGCGATTTTTTTTGGTTTGAGAGAGGGAATGTTGGGTTCGGACTAGCCCTTGGAGTATGGGGATTTCGAGTGCTTGCTGTAGGCCTTCGGCCAAAGCCTGGCTTTGGTTATAGCCTCGAATGGTCATTTTTTTAGGATGGAGCGGCACAGGAACTAGAGCATCTATGTGCGCTAGGGGATTCCCCAGATTCCTTAATAGGGTTCCATAGGCATTTCCAAGATAGGTAGCCAGTTCGGGGCTGTCTTTATACTTAATGGCGTGCAGCACTTTCTGGCTCATACCCCCTTTAGAAAATCGTAAATAAGCAAAAGCCTGATGGACGGGACAGAGTCCAATCAACTTATTGACAAGCTCATTTTTATGTGGAGTTAAGTGAAAAGAAGTGACTGGAAGTGCGTAAAAACAGGTAGAACAGAGTCCAATTTCATTTGGCAGCAGTACTTCTGTACAGGTTACACAATGCTTCGGAAACAAAAGCGAGAAAAAGTCTTGAAAAATGGGGTATTTCATGGTTAAAAAAGCGTTGTAATGAATCTAATGCAGGCATGAACCTGTTATATTTGTTAATTAGTATACCTATAGCTAAAAATAATGAATTTAGTAGAAGAATTCAATTCCTACCGAACGCGGATGAATGAAAGCATCCTGAGTGAGGATAATAAAGTACTTAAGCGCTTCTTTAATTTAGATACGAACGCCTATGCGGCAGGCGCGGTAGATGTGAAGGCGAAAGAAATGATCGGCTTGTCGTGCTCGATGGTTTTACGCTGTGACGACTGCGTGCGCTATCATTTAGGGAAGTGTTTCGAACTAGGCATGAAGCGGGAAGAGGTTTTTGAGGTATTTTCGATCGCCACGTTAATCGGAGGTTCTATCGTTATCCCTCATTTGCGCCGTGCTGTGGAATATTGGGAAGCTTTAGAAGTTGAAAAGGAGAAGGCATGATTCGCGTTAAAAAAGAACACGATTTAGAAAAGCGCTGGTCCAAGTTACTTCTCGGCTTAGAGGAGACGATAGGGAAGCGTCCGAAAGATTTAAATGGTGTTTTATTCTTAATAGGTGTTCAAGAGCTAGGTAGGGGGAACCGAACCTTTACAAAAGAGGAGAAACAAGACCTGATGCATATCGCCATTTGCAAGGTTTTAAGTCTAAATGGTTATTACAGCTTGGACTTTATCGATCAAGAGGGTTGGCCACATTGGAAATTAGAGAAAGAGCTCCCTCATTTTGACATTTTAGAGCAAGAAAAGCTTTTAAAGCTATCTGTGCTCACTTACTTTGAGGAAGAGTTTGGGATAGAAATCCTATGAGTATTAAAAGGATGAAGTATTTGTCGTATAATGTAAACGGTATTCGTGCGGCCTTAAAAAAAGGCTTTGCGGATTGGATGGCGGAAGAATTACCTGATTTAATCGCCCTGCAGGAAGTTAAGGCGAGCCAAGAGCAGGTAGATCTACGTCCATTTGAAGATTTAGGCTATCAAGCGTACTGGCATGATGCCGAGAAAAAAGGGTACAGCGGTGTGGCTTTTCTGAGTCGTCTTCCCGTGGATCAGGTAGTTACTGGTATGGAGAACCCTAAATACGATGCAGAGGGACGGGTATTACGTGTCGATATAGCCGACATTTCCTTTTATTCCGCCTACTTTCCATCGGGGACTACAGGAGACCTACGACAAAACTTTAAATATGAATTCTTGGATGATTTCTATACATTTATCCAAGGAAAATTAAAAGAGAAAGAAAAAATAGTTGTAAGCGGGGATTATAACATTTGTCATAAAGCGATAGATATTCATAATCCGGTGAGCAACAAGAAAAGTTCGGGCTTTTTACCGGAAGAGCGTGCTTGGATGGATAAGTTGACAGAAAACGGTTTTCAAGACAGTTTTCGCTTATTTCACGAAGGTCCGGATCACTATAGTTGGTGGTCATATCGTGCGAATGCTCGGGCGAAGAACCTGGGATGGAGGATCGACTACCACATGGTCAGCGAGGCATTAGTACCACAAGTTAAAGGAGCCGGTATTTTACCGGATGTACATCATTCGGACCATTGTCCTGTAGCAGTAGAAATAGATATTTAGACAGACTATGACTTCATTTAAAATAGCGATTCCTTCTCTGATAGAGAACATAACAATCATCGAAAGTTTCATCGATAATGCTCGAGAGAAGTTTGACATTAATGATGATATCTATGGAAACATCATGATATCCGTTACTGAGTGCGTTAGTAATGCGATTATTCATGGTAATGGAAAAGATATCGAAAAGAAGGTCCACATAGAGCTACATTTTTCTGATGACCAGCTAACCTTTATCGTTTCTGACGAAGGAACGGGTTTCAACCATGATACGCTAAAAGATCCTACAGCACCTGAAAACCTGGAAAGAACAGGAGGTAGAGGAATCTACATTATGGAGCATTTAGCAGATGAAGTCAAATATGAAAATAATGGCAGTAAAGCATTTCTTACCTTTTACATGAATTAAGTTATGGCAATTTCTTTTTTCGTAGAGGATGTTCGCTATGATTTGAAACCTAAGAATACACATAAGAAATGGCTTAGGACGCTAGCGCAAAGTAAAGGGTTTACCATTTCAGAGTTGAGCTACGTTTTCTGCTCAGACCCCTATCTACATGAGATGAATGTAAATTTCCTCAATCATGACACCTACACAGACATTATCACTTTCGATCAATCTGATGATCCTACCGATAAGACGATAGAAGGGGACATTTACATCAGTGTAGATAGAGTTAAGGAGAATGCAGCCAAGCTAGCAGAACCAGTTGAAGTAGAAATGCGCCGTGTACTAGCACACGGCCTGCTGCATCTCATGGGTTTTAAAGACAAAAGTGAAGAGGAGGCGCGAGCCATGCGTGCAGCAGAAGATGACGCTATCGCACAGTATGAAACTATCTGATGTTCCACGTGGAACACATAAAAACAGAAATCGTCGTTAACAAAACAACGGAAATAAAAAAGGACGAACTAGGGTAGAACTGAAACAAGAGTAAATGAATCCAACAAAGTTCTTACCTCTACCCTGAAACGCAATTAAGGAGTGAACCAGGACTAGACATAAAATTCAAACAATACAAATACGGATTTATCCCAGAATTATTAAAATTGAGCAGAACTGATATAACATCCTTAATAACATAAAGCCACATGCGGGAAAGCAAATGTTCCACGTGGAACACTTCTAAAGAATGGAGATGAGAATCTGAGCAAGGTAACAAAGACAACAAGGACCATGTGTGGAGTATGAAGCCTAGATTCGTTTAAAGAAAAGTCAGGTTTTAAAGTTAGAATAAAGAAAAGAATGCCAAAAATAGGGGATAAATGAAACCAATTATCATCAAAATGAATTGAAGGACGAAAGGTAGCGGATTAGCTTTTATTAGTAGAATGAAATCAAATGAGCTTCTAAATGAAACCGATTCATGCGTACATAGAAAGTCTAGTTAACTTCTATGCTTCTATGCAGGCAGGAGCTATAAAATAATAGTGAATAAGTAACTGTTCCACGTGGAACACAAGAATAAAGATATGTTTTCAGAATACGACGTAATAGTAGTTGGTGCAGGACATGCGGGATGCGAGGCAGCACATGCTGCCGCTACCATGGGAGGAAAGGTCTTACTATGCACGATGAACATGAATACCATTGCACAGATGTCTTGTAACCCCGCCATGGGTGGGGTGGCCAAAGGTCAAATCGTGCGAGAAATCGATGCGCTAGGGGGTATGTCAGGGATAATATCTGATAAATCCATGATTCAGTTTCGTATGCTGAACAGATCAAAAGGCCCTGCCATGTGGTCACCACGAACACAAAATGATCGAATGCGCTTCGCCGAAGAGTGGAGACTAGACTCTTGAAAAAACACCAAACGTCGACTTTTGGCAAGAAATGGTGCGCGAACTTATCGTAAAAGATGGACATGTCTTAGGGGTTAAGACAGGTATGGGGCTAGAAATAAAAGCGAAATCTGTCGTACTTACCAATGGTACCTTCCTGAATGGAATAATTCATATAGGAGAAAAACAATTTGGAGGAGGAAGAACAGGAGAATCCGCAGCAAAAGGTATCACCGAACAACTGATAAGCTTAGGATTTGAAGCGGGAAGAATGAAGACAGGTACTCCACCACGTGTGGACGGCAGAAGCCTCGACTACTCTAGGATGGAGATTCAATATGGTGATGAGCAACCCGAAAAATTTTCCTATTCAGACGAAACCAAACCACTCGAAAAGCAACATTCGTGCTGGATTACCTATACAAATAAAGAGGTACACGAAACATTAGAGACCGGATTCGATCGTTCACCGATGTTTAATGGCCGAATTCAAGGACTAGGACCACGATACTGCCCATCTATAGAAGATAAAATTAATCGATTCTCTGAACGAGAAAGGCATCAGATATTCGTTGAACCAGAAGGGTGGAACACAGTAGAGATATACGTGAACGGCTTTTCAACATCTCTACCTGAAGATGTACAGTATAAAGCGATGCGTAAAATAGCAGGTTTTGAACATGCGAAAATGTTCAGGCCCGGTTATGCGATAGAATATGATTTCTTCCCACCTACCCAGCTGAAACTCACATTAGAGACACAGCTAATCGAAAACCTCTATTTTGCTGGGCAAATTAATGGGACTACTGGTTATGAAGAAGCGGCATCCCAAGGGCTTATAGCAGGAATAAACGCTATTCGAAAAGTGCGAGAAGAGGAAGCTTTTATTCTGAAACGCTCTGAAGCATACATAGGTGTACTCATCGATGACTTAATAACCAAAGGGACTGAAGAACCTTATCGTATGTTTACATCGCGTGCAGAATTCAGACTGCTGCTACGCCAAGACAATGCCGACCTACGTCTTACCGAAAAAGGGTATGCCATAGGATTAGCCAGTCATGAGCGCTATGAAGCCATGAACAATAAGAAAAAGCAGACCAAAAGATTAATCCATGATTTAACTCAAAAAAAGGTAACTCCGGATGAAGTAAATGATAAACTAACTGGAATCGGAACAGCTGAAATAAGAGAGAAAATAACTGTTGATAAACTACTAAAACGTCCCCAGCTAGGACTGGATGCCATCGCTACGCTAACAACAGATTTAGCGGACTATCTGAGCAAGTTCAGTAAAGAGGTACGAGAACAAGCAGAAATACAGGTGAAGTACGACAGTTACATCGAAAAGGAACAACAGATGGTTGAGAAAATCAATCAAATGGAAAATTTTAAAATTCCGATGCAATTTGATTACCTCGCAGTACCTGCTTTATCTGCAGAAGGAAAGCAAAAGTTACACAAAATTAGACCTGAAACACTCGGACAAGCAAGTAGAATAAGCGGAGTAAGTCCCGCAGATGTTTCTATACTAACAGTTTATCTAGGAAGATAAAAAATACATGGAAGACCTCTTACACTGCCCACTTTGTAAAAGTGGGCGTTTTCTTGTCTTTACCAAAGTAAAGGACCATGCGATTAGTAAGGAAACCTTTACACTTTGCCATTGCACGAAGTGCAAATTACATTTTACAAATAAAAGACCCACAGCATCTGAAATAGCTCCCTATTATGCTTCTGACAACTACACCTCCCACAAAGATGAAGGTGCTGGACTGAAAACATGGCTTTACAAAAAGGGTACGCGGAATCAACCTTCAAAAAAAGATAAAGCACCTTAACGGCTTACAGACAGCACATAAAAAAATGCTGGATGTAGGAAGTGGCTTGGGATATTTACCAGAGGCAGCGAGAGAAGCGGGGTGGGAAGTGGCAGCATTTGAACCAAATGAACAAGCGAAAAACCAGATTCTTAAAAAAGGAATTCCATTAGAAGAAAGCCTAGATAACTTGAATAGGGATAGCTACGATGTCATTACACTGTACCATGTATTAGAACATATACATGACCTGAGATCCACCTTAAAACGGCTTAGAAAGGCGCTACGAGAAGGAGGCTACCTTATCGTGGCTGTTCCTAATCATGACGCATATGAGCGATCTATGTATCAGGAATACTGGGCAGCATACGATGTACCGCGGCACTTGTACCACTTTAACAGGGAAAGCATCCACTATCTATGTGAAAAGTTTAAATTTGAAATTATAACAGAGGAGCTCATGCCCTTTGATAGTTTTTATGTCAGTCTCTTATCTGAAACATATAAAAACCCAGAGGCATCTACGTTAAATCACTACATAAAGGGCTTCTTCATGGGTCTGAAGTCTTACTGGGCAGCCAGAAAAAACATCCGTAGCGCATCAAGTATTCAATATACGCTAAAGAAAATCTAATGAACCAGGTATATTCACCCTACATTCCACTCTTATTTTTATTGAGCTTATTGTTGATAGGTGCATGTGCACAGCAAAGCACACCCATGGGCGGTCCAAAAGACGAAACACCGCCTCAACTGATACGAATCAAACCAGAAAACGAAACACGAAATGTCAAGCCAGAGGTTATAGAATTGGAATTTGATGAGTTCGTGAAGCTAGATAATGCACTCAAACAAATTATTATCACTCCGCGGGTAAAAAAGGATGAAATGGAGATAACGGCTAATCGAAATCGAGTCCTGATCAAGTTGAACCAGGAGCTAGAAGACAGTACGACTTACCTATTCAACTTTCAAAAAAGTATTCAGGACATTTCAGAGGGAAATCCAGCTGAAAATTTAAAGCTGGTATTTTCCACAGGTCCTGATATCGATAGCTTAACAGCTGAAGGAAATGTACGCTTTATTTTTCCTAGGAATAAAATGGAAGATGTACTCGTAGGTCTCTATGAAGTAGGGGATACCACGAATGTACTCACAGCACCACCCTATTATGTAGCCAACGCAGATACGAGTGGTAATTTTAGGATGACCAACCTACGACCAGGAAAATACATGGCCTATGCTTGGCACGATGATAATAATTCCATAAAAGCGGAAGATAAAACAGAGGCTTATGGCTTTATCTTAGATACCATTCAGATAAAAGAAAACGTCAAAGACCTACAGTTTTACATCAGTAAGGCGGATCTCTCCGACTTTAAAATTACACGCGCCGCAAGCTCTGGAAGCAACTTTGATATCGTTTTAAGTAAAACACCAGTGAAAATAGAACTGGAAAATGAGGATATAGGTAAAACACTTTTTTACCGATTAAACGAAAAAACACTACGCTTCTATCATACGGCACTACAGGAAGACAGCACATCGATGCGCCTACAGTTTAAAGACTCCGTAGGATTCCATATTGATACCGTGCTATTCGCTAAATTTGAGAGCAGCGAAAGAAGAAAAGAGAAGCTAGAGGTTAAGACCAATAGCGGTAAAAGCTTTTTGAAGGCATTCACAGCAGAAATAAATTTCAATAAACCCATAGCAGAAATACGTTTAGATTCCCTTCTCATACAATACGATTCCGCAAGTGTCATACCGGTACAAAAAGAATGGATAAGCTTCTTAGATTCAGCTAAACGAACAGATATACGCATCGATCTAAGCATTATAGACACCGTAAGCACAACGCGAAACTTTAAACTATCCGCTGCAGATTCTACATTCTTAGATGTAGAAGGGTTGTTTTTTGAAGGTAAGGTAGAAGTAAATTTTAAACGATCTAATCCAGAAACATTAGCTGAACGACTAGGAATTACCTACGTAACAGAAAAAGAAGGGCCCTTCCGCTATGAGCTGCTTAAGAAGGAAGAAGTCATCCGACACATCACGACAAAAGAGAAAACTGTGGCATTTACACAGGTGGATCCAGACACCTATCAGGTGAGAGTCATCGTGGATGCTAATGAAAACAACAGGTGGGATCCTTCTAATTTCTATGAGGGAAGGCAAGCAGAAGAGGTATTTTATGCGATCAATCCAGAGGCAGAAAAAAATAAACGGGATGTCATTTTAAAAGCTGGATGGGAGAATAACATTACTATCACAGAAACACCACCCCTGGGATGGAGACCAAAAGCTAAGGAGGAGGCTCCAAAAAGTGTCATTGAACCCATTCTAACACCGGAACAAATGGACTTGAAAATCCAAGAATGGCTGGAAAACAAGGTAGAAAACCCTGTGGATAAGCAGTAAATAAGCGTGGATAAATCAGGATAACTTGTGCATAAAGGAAGGCTTATCCCCAGCAGGCTCTAAATTTCGAGATCAGAATTTTAAGCTGAGGATAAACGCTAGGTTATGCACAAGTTAAGTTTCTGTTATGCACACAGAGATACACACGTAGGGCAGAAAGTGGAAAATAAGGCCAAAATGTGGATAATACGATAAAACCTACATTTACAGCTAAGTACACGTTCACAACTTGTGGATAAAGCTCCAATCACGTGCATAAATGGTGCAGAATACCGTGGATAAAAAGCTACCAAGAAGTTATCCACTTATGCACGCCTTAATAACAATAATAGTTTTTTTTATATATACTTATATAATTACTAAATAGGGTGTGGACAGTGGATTTGCATAACGGCTAACTTTTTAATATTTTCAACATCCCAAACCCATATAACCATGAAAGTAACCAGGCTCTTTGATATCATCGATCATCAAATCGCTCAATACGACAAAGAAGTGGCACTCGCCCAAAAAACCAATGGAAGCTGGAGAAGCTATTCTTCTCGCGACGTTAAACAGATCGTGGATAATGTCAGTCTTGCGCTTCTCCAAGCTGGTATTCAAAAAGGCGACAAGGTAGCCATCATCTCGAATAACCGTCCCGAATGGAATTTCATAGATCTCGCCTTACAGCAGGTCCATGCTATTTCAGTTCCGATGTATCCGACGATCTCGGCGGATGATTATGCCTATATATTTGATCATGCCGAGGTAGCCATGATCTTTGTCGGTGACGAGGAAATTTTGGCAAAAGCCAAAGTAGCGAATGCCCAAAAAAAGGTACCTATTTACACCTTCGATCAAATTAAGGGAGAAAAATTCTGGAAGGATTTCATGGACTCCGGAGAATCAGGTAATCTAGCCGATCTGCACGCTTTAAAGGAGCAGGTGAGGGAAGAGGACCTCTTTACCATTATCTACACCTCAGGGACCACCGGAAGGCCTAAGGGGGTTATGCTCAGCCACGCGAATGTTATGCATAATGTGCGCGCGGTAGAAGATCGCATCGTAGCACCCAAAGGCACTTCCAAGGCACTAAGCTTTCTTCCGCTCTGCCACATCTATGAACGCACAGGTTCCTTCTGCTTTATGTACATGGGTATCTCCATCTATTATGCGAAAAGTATGGAGACTATCGCCGATAACTTAAAGGAGGTGCAGCCACAGATTTTCAACACTGTACCTCGACTACTTGAAAAAGTCTACGATAAAATCGTGGCAAAAGGGTATGAACTCACAGGGATAAAAAAATCACTCTTTTTCTGGGCGCTTAATCTTGGTCTCAAGTATGAACCTAACCAGAATCAAGGTGCTTTTTACAACTTTCAGCTCAAGTTAGCGAATAAAATTATTTTCAGTAAATGGAGGGAAGCCCTAGGCGGGCAAATAATCCAAATCAATAGCGGTGCCTCTGCGCTGCAGCCACGACTGGCTCGTGTTTTCTGGAGTGCTGGCATTCCCGTGTGCGAAGGCTACGGACTGACAGAAACCTCTCCCGTAGTGGCCGCCTCTGTACGTTCCCATGAAGATATTCGCATCGGATGCGTAGGTAAAATCGTTCGCGATGTAGAAGTCCGCATCGCTGAAGATGGCGAGGTCATGGTAAAAGGCCCTAATGTAATGATGGGCTATTACAAACAGCCAGAAATGACTGCTGAGGTAGTAAAAGACGGTTGGTTCTCGACTGGCGATATCGGAGAAATCGTAGAAAAACACTACTTGAAGATCACTGATCGTAAGAAAGAGATGTTTAAAACCTCGGGAGGTAAGTACATCGCTCCACAGCCAATGGAGAATAAGTTTAAGGAGTCTACTCTGATCGAACAGCTCATTATCGTAGGGGAAAATCAAAAGTATCCAGCGGCACTTATCGTTCCGAGCTTTGATGGCCTGAAGGATTACTGTAAACACAAGGATATTCCTTATACGACCGATGCGGAGATGATCCAAAAACCCGAGATTAAGGAGAAATTTGATCGGGAGATCGAGCAGCTCAACAAGTATTTTGGAAACTGGGAGCAGATAAAGCGTTACACGCTCCTAGGAGCACCATGGACTGTGGAGACAGGAGAGCTAACCCCTACGATGAAGCTAAAAAGAAAGATAATCCATAGTAAATATGCCAAGGAAATAGAGCGCTTGTACGCTTAGCACCTGTTCACAGATAGAAAGGACTAGCAGATGGAACTGTTAGTCCTTTTTTTAACACGTCGGGGGTAACATAGGAGAAATTACTGCGTTCGGAGCACAAAAATTCCGAAAAAAAAATTCAAGAAACTAATTTTCGAATTATTAGTTTTTAAAAGAATATTATTTCTAAAATAGAGTTTATTTTGATTTAACCTGTTATAATATTTGGATTTGCTCCCAAAGATGCCAACTTAATTTCTTATGCATGCAGCATTTTTTTTCTCTAATAGTATGCATGCATAACTTTTTTTTTCTTAAATTAGTATGCATAAATAAAGTGCCTATGAAACGAGAGGAGACAGTCGATCACCACATTAAGAGTTCCTGGCACGCCATATCCAGAATGTACAATCAGCAAGCCGCCAAGGAGGGCTTTACCACCTCGATTGGGTTTGTGCTTATCAATATCAACTCAAAAGAGGGCACGCCAGCCACTAAGATAGCGCCGCTGATGGGACTAGAGTCAAGGAGTTTAACCCGTATGCTAAAAGGTATGGAAGAGAAGGGACTGATCTATAGAAAGCAAGATCCAACCGACAAGCGTTCTGTGCGTATCTTCTTAACAGAGGAAGGCATTAAAAAGAAAAAAGTATCCGTCCAGGTGATTAAAGCTTTCAACTTACATGTCCGCGAAAGGGTCTCGGAAGAAGAATTAACCATTTTTTTCCGGGTTTTTGAGAAAATCCAGTCTGTCATCGAAGATATAGTAATAGAAAACGTGAACCCAAATAAGTATAAGTCGGCCTTATACGACAGCTAAAAACCAAAATTATGAAACGAACCATTAAAAAAGTAGCTATTCTAGGCTCAGGAGTAATGGGATCCAGAATCGCCTGCCACTTCGCTAACATCGGTGTACAGGTGCTTCTTTTAGATATCGTCCCATCTGAGTTAAGCGATGATGAAAAAGCCAAGGGCCTTTCTTTGGAGGATAAAGCAGTGCGCAACCGCATTGTAAATGCCGCATTTGAAAATACACTGAAAGCCAAACCAGCAGCTCTCTACGATAAAGCAAATGCTAGCTTGGTCACCACAGGTAACTTCGATGATGATCTCCCTAAAATTAAGGATTACGACTGGGTCATGGAAGTAGTGGTGGAGCGTTTAGATATTAAACAGAGCCTTTTCGAAAAGGTAGAGAAATATAGAACACCCGGTACACTCATTACCTCTAATACCTCAGGTATTCCGATGCAGCTGATGACAGAAGGCCGTTCGGAAGACTTTAGAACGCACTTTGCGGGCACGCACTTTTTTAACCCTCCACGCTATCTGCGTCTTTTAGAAATTATCCCAGCACCAGAAACCAAGCCAGAAATCATAGATTTCCTTATGCACTATGGCGATCGTTTCCTCGGTAAAGAAACTGTTTTATGTAAAGATACACCTGCCTTTATCGCGAATAGAATCGGTGTCTATGCCATCATTTCAGGCATGCATACCGTAGAAAAGATGGGTCTCGGCGTTTCTGAAGTAGATAAGTTGACCGGAACCGTTATCGGTAGAGCCAAGTCAGCCACCTTTAGAACCATGGATGTCGTCGGTTTGGATACTACAGTGAATGTAGCGAATAACCTGTACAAAACCCTTACAGAGGATGAGTCCAGAGAAAAATTCAAGCTTCCTAAAATCGTGGAAGTGCTCTATGAAAATAAGTGGCTAGGTGATAAAACGGGTCAGGGTTACTTTAAAATGATCCGTCATAAGGATGGACGTAAAGAACTGAAAGAGCTTGACTTTAATACCTTCGAATATAAGGATGCCGAAAAGCCAAAATTCAAGGCGCTCGAGGCTTCGAAGGAAATAGATGATCTGAAAAAACGCATCAAGTTCCTTGTGAACTTCGAAGATAAGGCAGGGGAATTCTACCGGGCTTCCTTCTATGATTTATTCAAGTACGTTTCACACCGTATTCCTGAGATTTCGGATGAACTCTATCGCATCGACCAGGCGGTATGCGCAGGTTTCGGCTGGGAGTTAGGTCCATTCGAGACCTGGGATATTCTCGGCGTAAAAGAAACGGTAGAGAAAATGGAAGCTGCTGGAGAAAAGGCCGCTGACTGGGTACATGAAATGTTAGCCGCTGGACATGAAAGTTTCTATAAAGTAGAGTCCGGCCAGAAGAAATACTACGACATCCAGTCCAAATCGTATCAGACTATCCCAGGAACAGGAGAATTTATCCTTTTGGATACCCTTAAAGCTGCTAATAAAAAAGTTTGGGGGAATGCGGGTGCCACACTCCATGATTTAGGGGATGATGTTTACGGATTAGAGTTCCACACGAAAATGAATTCCTTAGGTGCCGAAGTTATCGAAGGCATTAATACCGCCATCACCATGGCAGAAAAATCCGCTAAGGGACTTGTTATCGGAAATGAGGGAGGTAACTTCTCCGCAGGGGCGAATCTAGCCATGCTGTTTATGTTCGCTGGAGATCAGGATTTTGATGAAATCAACCTGATGATCGCACAGTTCCAAAACACCATGATGCGTGCACGTTACTCCTCTGTGCCAGTAGTAGTGGCGCCTCACAATATGGCACTTGGTGGCGGTTGTGAACTTTCCCTGCATGCAGACGCCATTCAGGCTCATGCAGAACTTTATATGGGTCTCGTCGAAGTAGGTGTCGGCCTGATCCCTGCTGGTGGTGGAACGAAAGAAATGACCCTGCGCTTTGCCGATCAGGTGAAGTCCGGCGACGTGGAGCTTAACCGTTTACAGGAATATTTCATGAATATCGCGATGGCGAAGGTATCTACTTCCGCTAAAGAGGCCTATGGGCTGGGTTATTTAGCGGACAAGGACGCCATTACCTTAAATAGAAAACGTGTTTTGGCGGACGCCAAAGCCAAGGTACTCAGCTTAGATGAGGCCGGCTATACACAGCCGATTCACCGCACGGATATTCGTGTGCTCGGAAAAACGGCCCTGGCGCTCTTCGAAGCAGGTATCACTGGCATGCAGTATGGAAAATACATCTCCGAGCACGATGCGAAAATCGCCCGTAAGCTGGCTTATGTGATGGCCGGAGGTGATTTATCCAGCCCGACCGAAGTGAGCGAGCAGTATCTGCTAGACCTAGAGCGTGAGGCCTTCCTCAGCTTAACAGGTGAGCAGAAAACACTGGAGCGTATTCACAGCATTCTATTTAAAGGAAAGCCGCTAAGAAATTAAGCGTTTTTAAGGCGGGGGCCTAAAGGCCAAAGTGAACGGTTTTCAGGCCCCTTACCATGTATCCAAACATGGATGAGCACGGAAAAACAAAAACACAAAATAACGACATTCAACACATGGAAGCATATATCGTAAATGGATTTCGCTCAGCAGTGGGCAAGGCAAAGAAAGGTGGCTTTAGATTTTATCGCCCAGATGACTTAGCCGCTGACGTGATTAAGTTCTTAGTGGAAAAAACCCCAGGCCTAGACCCGAAAAGGGTGGATGACCTCATCGTAGGAAATGCCATACCTGAAGCAGAACAAGGCATGCAGATGGGCCGGATGATTTCCCTTTTGGCCCTCGGAAAAGAGGTTCCAGGTTTTATCATCAATAGATACTGCGGATCGGGCTTAGAAGCCATCGCTTTGGCCGCAGGCAAAATCAAAGCCGGCATGGCAGACTGCATCATTGCAGGTGGTACAGAGTCCATGTCCATGGTTCCTATGATGGGGTATAAAACGGCCCTCAACTGGAAAATAGCTTCTCAGACGCCTGATTACTACCTCAGCATGGGCCTCACGGCGGAGGAGCTGGCGGGTGAATATGACATCACACGAGAAGATGCCGATGCCTTCTCCGTTCGCTCTCACGAAAAAGCACTAGCGGCTATCGCCGAAGGGCGTTTTAAAGACGAGATCGTGCCTGTGGAAGTAGAAGAAACCTACCTGGATGAGAAAGGCAAGCGTAAGACGCGCAAGTATATCGTAGACACCGATGAAGGACCTCGAAAGGGTACACCATGGAGGCCTTAGCAAATCTCCGTCCTGCTTTCCGACAGGGAGGTCAGGTCACAGCGGGGAACTCTTCCCAAACGTCTGATGGTGCCGCTTTCGTCCTCGTGATGTCAGAGCGCATGGTGAAAGAGCTCAATTTAGAGCCAGTAGCACGCCTAGTGTCTTACAGTGTAGCGGGCGTGGAGCCGCGTATCATGGGTATAGGCCCGAAGGAAGCCGTGCCGAAAGCGCTAAAGCAAGCAGGTATCGGCTTGGGAGACATCGACCTTATCGAATTAAACGAGGCTTTTGCAGCACAGGGTCTCGCAGTAATCAAGTCGCTGGATATGAATCCGGATATTGTGAATGTGAATGGTGGTGCGGTGGCACTCGGACACCCACTCGGATGTACTGGTGCTAAGCTCACCGTCCAAATTATCAATGAGCTTAGAAGAAGGAACGGCAAATATGGACTCGTTACCGCTTGTGTCGGCGGTGGTCAGGGTGTAGCCGGTGTGGTAGAATTACTGAAATAAGACACGAAAATTAAACGCATTAAAGGTTATCATTATGCTAACGCAAAAACAATCAATTAACGGAGGAGAATTCCTTATTAAGGAAACCCAAGCCCAAGATATCTTTATCTTCGAAGAGTTTAATGAGGAGCAGCGCATGATGGCGCAGGCTTGTCAGGATTTCATCGACACCGAAATTACTCCGAAGATGGAGGAAATCGATTCGATGAAGCACCCTGAATTAGTGCCAGCTATTTTTAAGAAAGCAGGAGAGCTCGGTCTTTTAGGTATTTCAGTGCCTGAAGAATTCGGGGGGATGGGAATGAGCTTTAACACCTCGATGCTAATCGCAGATATCATCGGAGCTGCTGGAGCCTTCTCTACCACTTACGGAGCACATACAGGTATCGGTACTCTTCCGATCTTGTACTATGGAAATGAGGAGCAGAAATCCAAGTATCTTCCTAAGCTAGCGACAGGCGAGTGGGCAGCTTGCTACTGCTTGACCGAGCCAGATGCAGGTTCTGATGCTAATAGCGGTAAAACCAAAGCCGTACTTACCGAAGATGGTAAGCATTATGTCATTAATGGTCAGAAAATGTGGATCTCGAATGCGGGATTTGCGGATATTTTCATCGTGTTCGCGAAAATAGAAGACGATAAAAATTTGACTGCCTTTATCGTAGAGAAGGATTTCGGTGGCATCACCATGAACGAGGAGGAGAAGAAAATGGGTATTAAGGGTTCTTCGACCCGCCAGGTGTTCTTTAACGACTGCAAGGTGCCTGTAGAAAACATGCTCTCCGATCGTGGTAATGGGTTTAAAATCGCCGTAAACATCCTAAACATCGGACGTATCAAGTTAGGTGCAGGTGTCCTAGGTGGATGTAGAACGGTTATCTCCCATGCCATCAAGTATTCTACAGAACGTAAGCAGTTCGGAGTGTCCATCAATACCTTCGGTGCCATAAAATCTAAAATCGCTGAAATGGCAGTGAAGACTTTCGTGAGTGAGTCCCTCTCTTACCGTGCGGGTCAGGATGTAGAAGACCGTATCGCTGCGCTTATCGAGGAAGGTATGGATCCTACGGAAGCGAAATTAAAAGGAGTAGAGCAGTTCGCGATCGAATGTGCGATTTCTAAAATCCATGGCTCGGAGGTTCTGGATTATGTCGTGGATCAGGGCGTACAGGTATATGGTGGTATGGGCTATTCGGCCGATGCACCGATGGAGCGTGCCTATCGTGATGCCCGTATCGCACGTATCTACGAAGGTACAAATGAAATCAACCGTATGCTTATGGTAGGAATGCTCCTTAAGCGTGCGATGAAAGGAGAGGTGAATCTCTTCGATCCTGCTATGGCCGTATCGAAAGAGCTTACTTCTGTACCAAGCTTCGATTCTATCGACACTTCTGAGCTTTTCGCAGCAGAAAAAGAAGTGATTAAAAAGCTGAAGAAGGTCTTCCTCATGGTAGGCGGTAAAGCGGCGATGGCTCTGCAGGATCGCATCGAGTCTGAGCAGGAAATCATGATGAACCTCGCAGATGTGATGATCGAAATTTATGCTGCAGAATCTGCTATCCTACGGGCTGAGAAACTTGCCGAGCATCCAAGGTGAGGAAGCGACAAAGCATCAGATCAACATGGCGCGTATTTATCTAGCAGAAGCAGCAGATAAAATCAATGTGGCAGCAAAAGAAGCCATCGCCTCTTTCACGAAGGGTGATGAGCAGAAAGTGATGCTCATGGGCTTGAAGCGCTTCACTAAAATGGATCTAATCGATACACGTTCTTTACGTCGTGAGATCGCAGATTACATGATCGAAAAAGGAAAATACCCCTTTTCTTAATAAGCTGAAGTGCCCCTAAGTAAATAAGTGTAAGGCCTCCTATTCGTAGGAGGCCTTTTTTTTATAGAAATACCTTTCGATCGGATTTTGGAAAAAGTAAAAGCCTTATGTGATAAAAGGAACAGATTTTGGCAGCAGAGCGGCGTAAATTGCGTGTATGTCTGTTTTAAAGTCAAATACTTCTAATAAAATCACTTTAGGTCTGCGAGAAAATTGGCAACAGTTCGCACTTCTCGTACTGGTTAATGCTTTCGTAGGCGGTATGATCGGAATGGAGAGAAGTATTTTACCGGAATTTGCCTCCGTTCGCTTCGGGCTAGTTTCTACCTCAGTGATGCTTACGTTTATTCTTGCATTCGGCATCTCGAAGGCCATCGCAAACTACTATACAGGCCGTTTAGCGCAGCGATTAGGTAGAAAAAAGCTCTTAGTAGTGGGCTGGATTATAGCCCTTCCCGTACCGATGCTACTTTTAGTTGCCCCCACATGGAACTGGGTCATAGCAGCTAATATCCTACTGGGTATCAGCCAAGGGTTAACGTGGAGTGCCGCGGTGATTATGAAAATCGACCTCGTGGGACAAAAAAATAGGGGTTTCGCCATGGGCATTAATGAGTTTGCAGGTTATTTTGCCGTAGGCCTAATCGCTTTTCTTACAGGTCTTGTCGCATCGAATTTTGGTGTCCATCCCTATCCTTTTTACCTCGGTATAGGTATTAGTTTATTGGGTCTATTCTTTTCAGTTTTTTTCGTCAAAGATACTATACAGCACATGCAGGCTGAATCTTCAGCGCCAGAGCTTAGTACGCAAGCTATCTTTCCCAATATTTTTTTGGCCACAACATTTAGTAACAAGACCTTAAGTACAGTTACACAGGCTGGCCTAATAAATAATTTAAACGATGGCATGATTTGGGGACTTCTGCCTGTTTTACTCCTCCAAAACCAGTTTTCTACCGCAGATGCCGCTATTTTAACCGCATTGTATCCCACCGTATGGGGCTTGGGTCAACTTTTCACAGGAAAATTAGCGGATGTATTGGCGAAAAAGCCTCTCTTGGTGATGGGGAATGCTGGCGCAAGGGGTGGCCATCATCGGCATTACCATCTGGACTTCCTTTACAGGGATCGCGCTGATGGCTGTGGTACTTGGCTTGGGTACCGCACTGGTTTATCCGACATTCTTGGCCACTATAGCCAGCGCCACACACCCTAGCCAGAGGGCCGAAAGTATCGGGACTTTCCGACTTTGGAGGGATCTTGGATATGCCTTCGGGGCGATGTTATCGGGAGTTTTAGCAGATTATTTTGGTATCTCCGCGGCTATCGTCACCATCGGTGCCCTAACCATAGCCTCAGGGGTATTGATCCTGCTGCGAATGCCGAATGGAAAGGAAGTCATGCACGAAATGAATCCATGATATATGGAGAAATACTTCGAAAAAATGTCAGGACAGAAGAGCTCCCTCCGTGTTGAAGACTAAAATGCCATCTACTGCCGAGTAGTGGAGCGCTTCGCGCAATTTTTCCACCTCCGAATCCTGTACCAAGGAACGCACCGCAGCCATGCCCGCCACTCCTGAAGCGCCAAAATCTACCTGCCCTTTAAAAAACTGAAGGGTCGCTGCTGCTGCCTCTTCACTAATAGTTAGCGCCCCCCGACTTAATGCACGTAAAATGGGCCAAGCTAAACTGGAAGGAATGCCACACTGCAAGCCTCCCATAGTGGTCGGCCCTTCGAATTCAGGTGCTCTTCGATATCCTGCCTCCAAACTGCTCAGAAATCCCGCCGATCCTTCGGGCTCCACCAGCAGCACCTGCGGCATCTCCCTTCCAAAGCGTTCATACAAATAAAGCGCCACGGCAGCTGCCCAAGAGCCTACGCCTACTTGCAAAAACACCCAGCTATTCTGCGATAAACGCTTAAAAACACCCTGCCGTTCCAGCTCTATCAGGTGCGTTCGATAGCCCGCCATGATCCAAGAGGGAATCTCCGTGTAGCCTTCCCAAGCAGTATCTTGAACGCATGTAAGGCCCCTTACCTGACTTTGCGCCAGCGCAAAGGCGACCGTCTCATCATAATTCAAGTCTAACTGCTGAACCTCAGCACCCTCTTTTTCAATCGCTAACTTGCGAGCAGCCGACACCTCCCGAGGTACGAAAATCAATGCAGGCAAGCCCTCCCGTGCGGCGGACCAAGCCAGTGAGCGCCCATGATTTCCATCTGTGGCAGTGCAGACCCCTTGTATGGAGGGTTCGCGTTCCAGTAGGCGGTGTAGAGCATAGGAGGCACCCAGCGCCTTAAAGGCCTGAAGCCCGAAACGCTCGCTTTCATCTTTTATGAAAATCGGCGCCGGACAGTGTGCTAAGCGCTGTAGTCGCACAGGAGCCATCCGATAAGCCGGTAATCGTTCATGATAAGCGATGGCCCGATTGTCCTGCAGCATTTCCAGCTGCGCGGCACTGAGCCCTATGTTAAAATCGGGGTTTTGGAGGTAAAAACGTCGAATCGCCATCAGCTTAAAAGGTTTTTAGCGGCATGTCCAAGCATACTAAGGTGCCCGTGCCGTCTGCATGTAGATCTTCTACAGCGTAAACGATAGGGAAAGCGTTTCGTTCACGCATCAGCTCGATGCGTTCTTTGATGATTCCTGTGGCCTTAGAGACATGACCGCGCACTTGCTGGGCATAGAGTGCCGCAGAAGCTGCCCGTCCGATCCCATCGTCTTCCACTTCTATCCGAATAGGGGCGCCCTCATCCGTAGCGCCAGCCACCTTCGGTAAAATCCGTAGGGTCAGGTGACCTCCAGGAGCACGATGGCGAAGTCCATGTTCGATGGCATTTTCCAGCAGGGGCTGTAGTAGCATCACGGGGAGACGCACACCCAGATGTTGCAGCTCCGCTGCCACGTCTACCTCATAGCGAAAGTGCCCCGGGAAGCGCAACTGCTGCAGCTGCACATAGTGCTGAAGAAACTGTAGCTCCTCCTCCAGGTCGATAAATTCCTGCTCGGATGCATCTAGGGCCTTGCGCATCAGCTGGGAAAAGGCATTCAAGTAGCTATCAGCGTCGGCCACGCGCTCCTGCAGAACGACGGACCGCAAGGCGTTAAGGGCATTGAATAAAAAGTGGGGGTTCATCTGACCCCGCCGCCAGCGCTGTTCAGCGTCCAACTGTACGATACGGCTTTCCAAGCTCTTTTTACTGGTATAGGTATAGCCTGCGATAAGTAGAAGCAGCAGGGTGCCCAGGCCACCAGCCAGGAGGGTATTACGGCGTGCGAGCTGCAGCTGCTGAATTTCATTCGCCTGCGAGAGGGCTAGAATTTCAGTTTCCTTTTGGCTTAGATCGAATTTAGCTTGCATTTCCGCCACCTGCTCGTTTCGCTCCAGTAAGGCCAGGCTGTCCGCCTCCTCGCGTGAGCGGGTAGATAGCGCATAGGCCAGCTGAAAATCTCCCCTAAGCGCGGCCAGAGCAGCCTGTGCATCCAAAATCCGTAGCCCCATTTTAGGAGAGCCGATTTGAAGGGCCTTTTCAGCGGCCTGCGCGTAGTACGACTCCGCCAGCGCGTAAGTTGCTGCCTCCAGCTGGTAGAGCTGCGCCAGATTAAAATAGGAATGCATCATAAGAAAATGCTCTCCGATCTCCTCTTCTATCTGTAAGGCCAGCTCATAATTCGCGATGGCCTCTTGGGTACGCCCTTCCTTTTCGAAGACCCCGCCCAAGTAGTTTAGGCTATACGCTTGACCCACGGGATTTTCTAAGGACACCTGCAGCTCGTAGGCCCGATTTAAGAAGTCCTTAGCTTCTTCGAAGCGCTCCAGACGTGCATATAAATTTCCTAAATTGCCAGAAATGACAGCGATACCTGGCAGGTGATTCAGCCGATTCATAAAGGCAAGGGCTTTTTTTAGGTACTCCTCAGCCTGTTTTAGATCGTCTAATTCCTGATAAATGGCAGCAATATTATTCAGCGTTCGTGCCGCCATCATGCCATCGTCTAATGCCGTAAAAAGTGTACTCGCCTCCAGCAGATACTGTAGCGCCTGCTCCATCTGAGACTGCCAAGCATAAAGCGAACCGATCCGCATGGCCGCCTCCGCACGCAGGTCCTGAAGAAATGCCTGATCAGCAGTTCCACGGTAGGCTTGCTCGCAGGTTTGTATGGCCAGCGTGTAGTCCCCAGCCCGCTGAAGCTGTTCCGCACTGTCGATAAGGGCACGGTATTCCTCACGCTCAGGAGAGGGGTTTTGCCTGGCGGCAAGGGGGCCGAAGCTGATCCAATAGCAGCAAAGCAAGCACCAAAATAGGGAAGGTGCGACTTTACATCGGGTGAGTGGGGATAGAACAGGGCGATTCAAGGTACTTGTAGTTTGGGCTTATCAGTGAAATTACACACATTTTTACCAATTTAAAAGCGGGAAATAGGGTTTTAACCTACCAAGTTTTTAGTTTTTTTTACTGTTTATATTCAGCCTAAGAAGCTATCGGGTATAGCTAGCTAAGAATATTTAATAAGGGATCCTTTGAATAAGACAAAATTTAGCGTAGCTTTCCCTTAAATTCAAGATGCAGCAACTATGAAAACTATTTTGAAACCGCTAGCCGGCGCATTTTTATTCCTGTGCCTGCTCGGACCATTAAGTGGCTACGCTCAAGAGGTGAACCCCGGAAAAGCACCAGGGTCGAATAACTTTTTTATTGAACTTGGTGGCCCTTCCTTGATTTATTCCTTTAACTATGACTTCCGCTTTGATCGCAGCCAGCGTGACGGCTGGGGAATGCGCGCAGGTCTGGGAGGATTCTACCGCCGAGAGCCACGATGGGATTCCTCGGAAGGCATGCTCGTAGTCCCCGTACAGATTAATAGGCTGTATGGGAATGGCAAGCATTTCTTCGAAGTAGGTGGAGGGGCTAGCTTCGTTTACTTCCAAGATACCTTTACCGACTGGAATACCCAGCGACCTGTTCGCCGTAACGATTACGACTTTATCCTCGACCTGGGGGAAACCCCCTCCTTAATGGGTACCTTTACCCTGGGATATCGCTTAGTTCCAGAGAAAAGTGGCTTCCTGTTTCGTGCGCAGATGACGCCTATATTTAATCAAAATGGCTTTTGGCCTTTCTGGTTCGGGGTGAGCTTTGGCTATTCTTTTTAAGCACGAAGCAAAGCCAGAAAGGGGCTGGCCCGCACATACGAAAGCCCTTCTCCATACCTGAAAGGGAGGAGAAGGGCTTTCATTTTAGCCTACATACTTGGGGCACTCAGGCCTTCCGGTTAGACGTAGTCCGCTTTAGCCAGATAGTTAAAGCTGCGCTCGATAGATTCCATCGGCTCATAATTATAGCGCTCTACCTCTACGAAATAGTGGCGCATGCCCCCCGCCTTACGCGCAGTATGAAAAATAGATGCAAAATCCATTTCCCCACTCTCGCCGATTTCCTTTTCGTCTTTTATATGGAGAAGTTCAAAGCGCCCAGGGTGTTTTTCCATAAATTCCACCGGCGATACCCCGGCCTTTTGGCACCAGTACACGTCCAGCTCAAATGTCACCAGCTCAGGATTGGTTTCCTCGATTAAAAAGTCGAGCATGCGTACATCACCCACCTGTCGGAATTCCCAGTCATGGTTATGGAAGCCGAATTTCAGTCCGCGCTCCGCGCAAATAGCCCCAATAGTATCGTAATACTTCACCCATGCCGCTAAAGCAGCCTTGGTCTCAGGCACCGGCATCGCAGGCTTTACCAAATAAGTCGCCCCTAAAACGGCATGATCATCAGCAGCTTTTTTCCAAAAATCTGTGGCATACTGTGTTCCTGCTGGATCAAATTCCGGTCCCATCACATGGGCCGAACGCACCTGTAAACCTAAGCCGTCTATAAAACCCTTAAACTCTGTCGGGCGCATCGTATAAATTTTTCATCGGCATAACTGGCCGTCTCCAGCTCTTTATAGCCGATCTCCGCCACCCGTTCTAGCTGCGCCTTGCGTGTGCCTGCATATTATCGCGGATGGAGTATAACTGAAGGCCGATGGTTTTTTCGTGTCTTTTCGCCCAGCCGATTCCTGGACTGAGTAGCGTTCCCGCCAGCACCGTTCCGCTTAGTGCGAGAAATGTTCGCCGGTCATAAGGGTTCTTTTTCATGGGTTAACTTGGTTTATATAGGTTTAAAATAATGCTCGGAGCTTATACCGCCTCTGCCGTCGCATACTGAAGCAGTCGGAAGGCCAGCAGCCCAGATTCGGGTAAAACCATGTCTGCCGCTACCCGAATGCTGATTCTCTTTCCGAATTCATCGCTCAATTTAACGATTTGATGGTCGCCATAGTAGTTTACCTTATATAAACGGCCGAAAAGAAGGGGGTGGCTAGGGTCATCTGTCTTTTTTGCCTCCGGCAAAAGCTGCGCATGCTCAGGGCGAAAAAGGATCTGTACCTTCGTTCTATACTCCCCCGCTCGTGGATCGGGAATGTAACCGAAATCGGTATAAAAGCCTTCCGTAGTAGCACTGGCCAAAATGGCATTTTGCTTGCCAAAAAAGTTAGCCACATACGCATTCGCGGGTTGTTCATAAAGCGTGCGAGGCACATCTACCTGCTGCAGTCTGCCTTCATGTAAAATGGCGATTCGATCCGCGGTCGATAGCGCATCTCGTGTGTCATGGGTCACAAAGATGGCCGTAATCCCCGTTTTTTTAATGATAAGGCGGATTTCTTCTCGAACCTGATCTTTTAAGACAGCATCCAGATTCGAGAAAGGTTCGTCCATCAGCAGAATTTTAGGATTGGGTGCGATCGCCCGTGCCAGTGCCACACGCTGCTGCTGCCCGCCAGAGAGCTGATGTGGGTATTTTTTTACACTTTCCTGTAGTCCGACCAGGCGGAGCGTGTTCATGGCCACGGTTTCTTGATCCTTTCTACTGCCTTTTAATCCGTAGCATACATTTTCCAAGAGGGTGAGGTGAGGAAAAAGCGCATAATCCTGGAAGACCATGCCGATTTGGCGCTCATGCGCCGGCACCGTAAAACTACCTGAGACTGACTTTCTTTATTTAGAAGGCGGATATTACCCGAATTCGGATGCTCTAAACCCGCGATTAAGCGAAGCAAAGTCGTCTTTCCAGAGCCACTTTCCCCGATCAGGCCACGATCTCTCCCTCTTCTACGTCCAAATCCAGGTCGCGTACAGCATAAGATTTCGAACTGCTGTAGCGCTTCGATATTCCCTTAAGTTTTAATAAGGTCATGCTTAAGCTTAGGTGAATAAATTAAGCGCGCCTCTTAATCAGTTTATTTAAAACGATAATGGGAATAATTCCTGTTAGAATAATGACTAAGGAAGCGCTGGCCGATTCTGCTATCATCTCATTCGTAGCCATATCGAATGCCTTCGTGGCTAGGGTATGATAGTTGAAGGGCCTAAGGATCAAAGTTAAGGGTAATTCCTTTAAAACATCCACAAAGACGAGCAGAATGCCCGAAATCAAGCTTGTTTTTACTAATGGCAGTTCGATTTTTCGTAAGGTACGCGTGCTTCTACTTCCTAACAGTCGGCTGGCCTCATGCACATGCATGCCCACCTTTTCGAAACCGGCTTCTACGGGGTTATAGCCTACCGCCATAAAACGTACGATATAGGCGAAGACCAGCACGAAGAGCGTGCCCGAAAGAACGAGCCCCAGCGTTTCCTTCGACACGAAGGTCGCATAAAGCCACTTGTCTAAGGCTAAAGCGGGTATCAGGACGCCCACGGCGATCACGGCTCCCGGGATGGCATAGCCTAAAGTGGCCACTTTTACCAGCGCTTTCATCTCCCGAAAAGGAGAGAGCCGCAGTGCGTACAGTAAGACCACACTTAAAAAAACGACCAGCGCCCCCGTCGTGGCAGCGAGGGTAAAACTTCTGTAAATAAGCGTAAAAAATGCCGCATCGATGACTTTCGCATAGGTGAGCTTCGCCCAGTACAGCAGCTGTAAAAAGGGAATAAAAAAGCTAACCGCGAAAAGTAGGCCGCAGAGTAAGGTGAGCAGTCCCTGACGAGCTGGACTTAACTTCAGACGGACGAGCGGCTTGTTCAGACCATTAACATTACTGTAACGGCGCTGTCCGCGCTGCTTCGACTCGATAAAAAGAATACTGAAGACAAAAACCATGAGCAAGGCCGCCAAATAAATGGCTGTGTTCGCATCGCCCATCGAAAACCAGCTACGAAAAATTCCGGTCGTGAAGGTGCTGACGCCAAAGTACTTTACCGTACCATAATCATTCAGTACCTCCATGGCCGCCAGTGCGATCCCCGCCACGATAGCAGGTCGCGCCATAGGCAAAGCTACCTTGAAAAAGGTTTTGGTACGGCTCATCCCCAGCAGATAGGAAGCCTCCTGCAGGGTCTTGGACTGCTGAATGAAGGAACTCCTGCTGATTAGGTACACGTAAGGAAATAGGGTGATGGAAAGAATAAAAATGGCGCCAGGCAGGTTCATCAGGTCAACTAAGCTCCCCTTCACCTGAATGTCCAGGCTATTACGTAGGAAACTTTGGATCGGCCCCGCATAATCTAATAGGCCCACATAGGTGTAGGCCATGATATAGCCCGGAAAAGCTAAGGCAAAATCAGTAGCCATTCGAACCACTTGCGCCCTGGAAAATCGTACGTTGAGACGAACCAAGCGCTGCTTACACCCAGTAAAAAGGTAAAACACGCCACCCCCACTAAGAGGAGTAGCGTGTTTTGAAAATAATGCGGAAGTAGGTTTTCAGCCATGTGCGTCCACGTTTCCCCCGGACGCTCGAAAAGCTTGACGAAAATCGTCAGCAAAGGCGTGGCCACCAGGCCAAAATAGCCAGCGCATAAGCTGTCCATTTGTTCCACCAATACAGCTTTTTCCCGCTGCTACGCTCTGCTACTTCTGTACGCATTTTACTTGTTTTTACTTCCAGCCTACCTGATCGAAGATCACGACGGCGCGCTGGTTATTTTCTCCTAAAATGGAAAGATTTAAATCGTCAGACTTGAAAGCACCCCACTTTTTTAACTGCTCCGAGAAAGCTACATCCTCACGAACAGGGTACTCATAGTTGATATTCGCTAAAAACTGCTGAGACTCCTTATTGGCTAGAAACTCGATGAACTTAATCGCATTTTCCTTATTTGGCGCATATTTGGTCACACCCGCACCGGAGATGTTCACATGCGTGCCACGATCGTCTTGGTTCGGGAAGAACACTTCGATCTGTTCGGCTGCCTTGCGCTCCTCCGCATTATCATCGTTTAGCATCAGCCCGATGTAGTACGTATTTACGATGGCCACATCGCCCTCTCCAGAAGCGATCGCTTTTACTTGGTCACGGTCACCACCCTTTGGCGCGCGCGCCAAATTATCCAGAACGGCAGAAGCCCAAGCTGAGGCTGCTTCCTCGCCGTTATGCTCGATGATGGAGGCCATCAGGGACTGGTTGTAGATATTTTCAGAAGAGCGGGTTAGGATCCGGCCCTTCCACTGTGGATCGGCGAGGGCTTCGTAGCTGCTGAGCTCCTCCGGAGAAACGCGCTCCTTATGGTAGGCTAAGATGCGGGCACGGTAAGTAAGACCAAACCAGTAACCTGCTGGCTCACGGAATTTCGCCGGGATGGCGGCCTCTAGGGTGCTGGAGCTCACAGGTTGAAGGAGATCTTTCTCCTGAGCACGGTATAGACGACCTGCATCCACTGTAATGAGCACATCAGCCGGGGAACTGGCACCTTCTATTTCGAGTTTTTGGATAAGCTCATCTGCAGAGGCACTGACCACATTCACACGAATGCCAGTCTCCTCTGTAAAGCGATCAAACAACTGCTGATCTGCCTCGTAATGGCGATGGGTGTACACATTAACGACGCCGGCCGACTCCTCTTCAGAGCTAGAACCACCGCTACATGCAAAGAAACTGCCGGCGATAAAGCCGATGCCGAAAAGGCGAAGTAGGGATTTCTTCATCATCTTACGTTTATTTGAGGGCAAAAATAATCACTATTTAAATCAAATCTAAATAAAACAAAAAAAGATTTTATCTTTGTAGGCAGAAAGCGTGCTTCGTCAGTTCGCAAAAACCTTTTAGCAAGACCTTAAACGATGACGATCCAACAGTTAGAGTACATTTTAGCCGTGGACAAATACCGCCACTTCGGCCATGCCGCGGAATCCTGCTTTGTCACCCAGCCGACCCTAAGTGCTCAGATTCACAAGCTCGAAAAAGAGCTGGAAGTGACCATTTTTGATCGCTCGAAAATGCCCGTTATCCCCACCGAAATCGGCTCCCAGCTGATCGAGCAGGCGAAAAAGGTGGTGGCAGAAAGTAAAGGAATCTACGAAATCGTCAACCAAATGAAGGGGGACATCAGCGGTGTCGTCAAGCTGGGCATCATCCCCACGCTGGCACCTTATCTGTTGCACCGTTTTGTGAAAAATTTTCTTTCTAAGTACCCGAAGGTGCAGCTGCAGGTGGAGGAGCTGATTACGGAGGAGGTCGTGCGTAAGCTGCGAAATGATGACCTCGATATCGGCATCGTGGTCACCCCACTAGAGGAACAGGGCATTCTGGAAAAGCCACTTTTTTACGAAAAATTCTATGCCTACCTCTCGCCTGACCATTCGCTCCTGAAAAAAGAGTCCCTTACAGCGGCAGATTTAGAAGTAGACGATATGTGGATCCTACAGCAGGGGCACTGTTTCCGCGACCAGGTGCTGAATTACTGTAACAGGACCAAGTTTCAGCACATGAACTTTCACTACGAAAGTGGCTCGCTGGAAGGTTTGAAAAATATGGTGAACAAGTACCAGGGACTCACCCTGCTCCCTGAGCTGGCCACGTTGGAGCTGGAAGCGGAAGAGCAGCAGCGCCTACGCGGGTTTTCCGACACGCCGCCGATTCGGGAGGTGAGTATGGTACTCACGCGTAGCTTTTTAAAGCGTAAACTCGTCGAGCTCCTTTATGAAGAAATCGTGGCTTCCGTGCCGCAAGCCATGACCTCGAAGGCACATGGCGTGGTGGTGAAATTTAAATATTGAGCCTTACGCCGTGGTGCAAGGTTTTTCCACGTATATTCGGGCATGAAAGGCTGGTTTCACACGCACCACACTCGACGTACCCTCATTTTCTCTCTTTTTCGCCTGCAGGGAAGGGAGAACGATCTTTTTATGGGGTTTTCCTGTTACAAACAGCCCTTTTTCTGGCCTTTTCTAACCCTCTTCAGGCGCAGGACAGCCGGCCGAATTTTGCTAAGCGTTACCTGAATGGGATTTTTAATGATACCACCGACATCCGTCAGCCTCAGTTTATCATTTATCCCACCTTAGCCTTCGCCCCAGAAACCTCTTGGGAAATCGGCGTATCGCCGCTCTATGTTTACTATGCGCGCAGGGATACTTCGAACCGGCTATCTGAAATTAACGGCTTCGCTTTCGTGACACTCGAAAATCAGTACGGGCTGTGGCTGGATCATGCGAACTACACCCACGAGAACAAGTGGTTTTTCCTCGGCAGTCTACGCGTACAAACCTTTCCGCTGAAGTATTTTGGAATCGGAATGGACGTACCGCTAGGCCCGGAAAATAAACATTTAGCCATCGTAGATGCGAATCAAATCCAGTTTAAAGAGCGTGTTCTACGTAAAGTTTCAGAGAATTTTTTTGTCGGCCCTGAGTTTGATTTTCAGCGCTTTTCTTCTGTACGCTTTTTAGATCGCCCAGAAGCTCCTGCCTTTGAACGCCCACAAGGGGATGCCGGAAGCACGAACTTTGGAATCGGCTGGGGACTGGTCTGGGATGAGCGGCATAATGTGCTAAATGTCCGTCATGGTAATTTCCATGAGCTCGCCTACTTGCGCTATCACCCGGCGTTAAGCACATTTGACTTTCATACGGTGATCAGCGATAACCGCATATTTAGAACCCTTCGGCCGAATCAGGTGCTGGCGATTCAGGCACTTGGCGTCTTTAACGCAGGAGAAGTGCCCTTTAACCAGCTGGGGCTACTCGGCGGAGAAAGCCTGATGCGCGGCTATTATTTGGGACGCTTTCGGGACAAGCATTACTTAGCGGGACAAGTAGAATACCGCTTTTTACCCCTACCACTGGGCTTTACGAAGCGTCTCGGAGCAGCTGTTTTCGCGGGTGCGGGCAGCGTGGCACCCCGACTGCGGCCAGAAGCTTTTACGAAGCTGGCCTACTCGGGAGGGGCTGGCCTGCGCTTTCTCTTGTTTCCGAAAAAGGACATTTACACCCGCCTAGATTATGCACGCACCCCAGAAGGCAGCGGCGTCTATTTTTTCATTGGAGAAGCCTTTTAATGTCTTCTTTCTGCTGAGGTATTCCGTGTTTTTTCGTACGGCCTAACCGGCCAAAGCTCCCGTTTTCAGATACTCATAGAGTGCTGCCAATTTCGTAATCGGAAGTACTTCGATCTGGTGGTATTTACCTAAGTCCAAGCCCTTAATTGCATATTTAGACAGCATAATCTGCTTAAAACCGAGTTTTTCTGCCTCGGAAATGCGGCTTTCGATACGGTTCACGGCTCGGATTTCGCCCCCTAGACCCACTTCTCCTGCGAAACAAAGCGTCTCCGGTACATGCACGTCATCATAGGAGGAAATCAGCGATGCGCAGACGGCCAGATCGAGTGCCGGATCGTCCACCCGTAGGCCTCCAGCCACATTTAAAAAGACATCTTGGGTTCCTAGGCGCATGCCACCACGTTTTTCTAGGACCGCTAAGAGCATGTTGAGCCGCTTCGCATCATGCCCAGTACTACTCCGCTGGGGAGTTCCATAGGTGGCCGTGCTTACTAAAGATTGAATTTCAATCAACAAGGGGCGATTGCCTTCCATCATGCGCCGATCGCCACACCATGGGCAAGCTCCTCACGCTGCGTCAGCAGAATTTCGGAGGGGTTGGGCACTTGGCGTAGCCCTTCGGCACGCATTTCGTAAATGCCTAACTCTTGGGTGCTACCAAAACGGTTTTTGCTGGTGCGCAGGATGCGGTAGGAGAGGTGGCGGTCCCCTTCGAACTGCAGCACAGTGTCCACCATGTGCTCCAGCACTTTCGGGCCAGCGATGGCACCATCCTTCGTGATGTGACCTATTAAAAAAACGGGCGTATGGCTTTCTTTCGCGAACTTCATCAGCTGCGCGGTACATTCCCGCACTTGGCTCACAGAACCTGCGGCCGACTCCACCTGCGGGCTGGCCAAGGTCTGAATAGAATCGATGATCAGCACCTCCGGCTCTAACTGCTTCACAGCCTGAAAAATGGCTTGCGTATTCGTCTCAGCCAGCAGAAAAAGCTGGTCCGACCGAAACGGCATGCGCAGCGCGCGCATCTTGATCTGCTGCTCACTTTCCTCTCCGGATACATAGAGTACTTTTTGGCGAAGTGTGAGCGCGATTTGTAGCATCAAAGTAGATTTTCCGATGCCTGGTTCTCCCCCGATGAGCACCAGTGCACCCGGTACGATACCCCCGCCCAGAACACGATTTAACTCTTCATCAGCCGTGTGGAGGCGGCTTTCATGTCTTTCTTCTACATCGAGGAGACGGATGGGGGCAGATTTTTTGGCCTTCAGGCCACCTGAGGAAATGTCCCGCCACTCACTTTTACCTGGACTATCTTTCTGGACGATTTCTTCCACATAAGTGTTCCAAGACCCACATGCAGGGCATTTACCCACCCATTTTGGCTCTGAGCCCCACATTCCTGACAGAAAAATGTTGTTTTTACCTTCGCCATACCCGCTGTTTTCGGCTGTAAAACTATAGAATTCAGCGCGCATCTGCTAACCGGTAAGCGGAAAAACCGCTGCTAGCCTTTTGGCCGGCAGGCCTTCGGTCAATTTCCATGCATGCGGCGTACGATTCCCTCGAAAAGTGCCACCCCAGTCGGGATTAGCGCATCCGGAAAATCGTAGGTAGGCGCATGCAGTTGAGGCAGTTTTTCCCCCGCACCGAGGCCGAAGAGCACCGTGGGCATTTCTGCAGAAAAAACGCCGAAATCCTCCGACCAGCGAAAGGGAATCCGAATATGTTTGGTCTGCAGCTCGAGGGCCTTCGCCGTCTCGTTTACCTGTTCCCAGGCTTTGGGGTGGTTTGCGTGGCCGCAAAATGCTCTACCAGTCCACCTGACATCCTAGTCCATAGCTCTCTGCGATGGAGCGGGCCAACTTCTCGCTGTAGCCGCGGAGCTGTTCCAGGGTCTCATCTTCGTAGGCACGCAGGGTGAGCATGATGGTCGCAGCCCTGGAGTAGTGCCAAAAGCCTGCTGCCGAGCTGTGCATGCACCACGGTCACGAGGCTAAATTTCTTCATGGCATCCGGCAAGTACTGGAGTGCCACGATGGTTTTGCTCATGGCTTCCGCTGGACTTAGGCCGTCTTCGGGGTGAGCGGCATGGGCGGTTTTGCCAGATAATTCGATGATCATGCCTACTGAGACTGCCGCAAAACTGTTTTTTTTTAGCACCACTTCGTGAAGAGGATAGCCAGGTAAGTTGTGTAGCGCAAATGCCGCGTCTATGGCACCAAGCGCCTCAAATTTTTTATCTGCCAGGATGGCTTGGGCGCCTTCTCCAGTCTCTTCGGCAGGCTGGAAGAGGAGCACCACTTCACCCTTATCCGGGCGCCGGGCTGCTAGCGCTTCACCGAGTCCACATAAGATCGCCATGTGGCCATCGTGGCCGCAGAGGTGGCCTTTTTTTGGGTCTTTGCTGGCGTGGGCGAAGGAATTGGTTTCTTGGATCGGAAGACCATCCAGCTCTGCACGAAACAGGCTTCTGGGGCCAGGAGCATCTCCTTTAAACACGAAGGCGAGGCCATTTCCACCCAGCGCTTTTTCGGTGTGGTCTGCCTCTAATTTTCGAAAAAGAAAGAATATGTTCGGCGGTTTGGGACTCTTCCCCCGCTATTTCCGGCTGCTGATGGAGGGCGCGACGTAAGGAACGTAAGCGATTAAATTGCTCTTTATGCATGGTTGTTATAGGTTTAGGATCCTGTTTTGCTGGGCGCAAAAAAAACGCCGAAACTACAATATCCTAATTTTTTTTACCTAATTCCAGTTTTTTCAGGTCTTTAGTCCAGGGTGGAGGGCGAAAATGCAGGTAGCTGGAATTTTTTTAGCTGGAATTTTGCTACCTTAGGGTAAAGAAAAGAAATATGAACGAAGCGCAGCGCAAAGCCCTCGAGGCAGAAAAAGCCCGTTTAGAGGCTACCCTCACAGGAGATATGTTTCAGGATATGGATACTAAAGATGCTATCCATAACATCGACATGCAGTTAAAAGGAGTGAAGCCGATGGACAGCGCGATCGACTGTATCGGTTGTGGAAGCTAAATCCATGGTTCCCTACAGATATTTTGTTTTGTACAAGCCTTTTGGCATCCTCAGTCAGTTTTCGGGTGAGCCCGAGACTACCTTAGGGTGGCTTTTTCCTTTTCCGAAAGAGGTGTATCCGGTGGGACGCCTGGATAAAGACAGCGAAGGCTTGCTACTCCTCACAGACGATAAGGCTCTGAACGAATATCTCCTACACCCTAGTCATGGGCACAGCAGGACTTATTATGTGCAGGTGGAGGGTATTCCTTCGCAGGAGGCCCTGCAGGCCCTTGCAGATGGGGTGACTATTCGTGTGGACGGTAGAGAGCACCTCACACTGCCCGCAGAAGCGGCCTTGCTCCCGTCTCTACCCGAGCTGCCAGAACGCCATCCGCCTATTCGCTTTCGCAAATCTGTGCCAGATAGTTGGCTTTCGCTTCGTCTGGTGGAAGGGAAAAACAGGCAGGTACGCCGTATGACAGCAGCAGTCGGATTACCTACGCTCCGGCTGGTGCGCTGGAGTATGGAGGAGCTTGATATCGCGGGTTATCAGGTGGGAGAGGTGCGCGAATTCGAGCAGGAAACGCTTTTTCAACTGTTAAAAATTGATAAAAAGCGCTTGTATGCGGCCAAGCGCTCCGAGAAGTTAGGAGGAGTTCGTAATTTCACCCGAACAAAGCCGCGAAAAGGAGGGAGATAAAGCCTTTTATCACAAATCGTCGGCGGATTTTTGCCGTAAGGCATAATTTATACTAATTTTAGACGTTTCTTACGTTTCGGAGTCTAATGGGCTTTCGGACCGAAGTCTATCGCATTTCATAATTCGCTTAAACATGCATCAGGAGCAAATCCAAGAGGTATTACAGGAGGTTAAAAAAGTCGTAGTCGGTCAAGACAGAATGGTAAACCGTCTGTTAATCGGCCTCTTCACGAACGGACATATTTTATTAGAAGGGGTGCCGGGTCTAGCGAAAACCCTGACGGTAAATACGCTGGCAAAAGTGCTGAAGCTGGATTTCCAACGGATACAGTTTACCCCGGATCTTCTTCCTTCCGACTTAATCGGAACGATGATTTATAATCAGCAGGAGTCCAACTTTGAGGTAAAAAAGGGACCTATTTTCGCTAATATCATATTAGCCGATGAGGTGAACCGTTCTCCCGCTAAGGTGCAGTCGGCGCTGTTAGAAGCCATGCAGGAAAAGCAGGTCACGATAGGGGAGACCACGTTTCTTTTAGACAGACCCTTCCTAGTTTTAGCTACCCAAAACCCAGTGGATCAGGAAGGTACTTACCCACTGCCAGAGGCACAGGTCGATCGTTTTATGATGAAAGTGCATATCGACTACCCGACGAAAGAAGATGAACTTGAAGTGATGCGTCGTATGGCGAACTTACAGTTTTCGGCACAGATAAATCCGATCTTAGGCAAGGAAGAAATTTTCGCTATTCGGGATAAAATTAACCAAGTGAAGGTAGCAGAGCCCTTAGAGAAATACATAATCGAGCTGGTTTTTGCTACGCGTTATCCGAGCCAGTACGGCTTAAAAGAAGAAGCGAAATACATACAGTTTGGGGTTTCTCCGCGTGCTAGTATCAACTTAAATCTAGCCGCTCGTGCAGTGGCCCTTCTAGACGGCAGGGATTATGTGCTTCCGGAGGACATTAAGGAAATCGCAGAAGATGTCTTAAACCATCGGATCATCTTGAATTATGAGGCGGAAGCAGATCATGTTAATAGTCGTGATCTGGTGAAAACACTTTTAGATAAAATTCCAATCAATAAATCCGTGGCGTATAACTAATGCCTATTTCGGCTTGCGAACTAAAAATGTACGCTTTCCGGGGTATCTGTTGTTGGTACCCTTAGCTGAAAGGACTTAAGACGCCTTTGGTTTTAAGTCCTTTTTTTCATTTGGTAACTTTTTGTTCACACAGAAACCTGTATTTTCGCTAGGATTTAGCAGTAATCCTAATAATCTTCGGTTTCATGTTAATTTTTTTGCTTTTATTCGGTTATTTGAACGATAAAATGTAACGAATCCGTAAAACCCTTTTTCATCTTTCAGTTGAAATCCTCCGCACCTTTGCATCGATCTAACATGCTGTGCGATGGTACGAATTATACCCCTAGTTTTATCCTTTTATTTCTTAAGCCTCGGCTGGCTCTATGCGCAGTCGGGCAGTGTACGTGGAGTCGTTAAGGACTTTGCTACTGGCGAAACGATTATCGGTGCGAATGTCTTCCTCGAGGGCACGGGTATCGGTGTGGCTACTGGCTTAGACGGTGATTTTGAGTTGGCTAAAATCGAGCCCGGTCGCTATAATCTGGTCGTATCTTTTATTTCCTATAAGACGATGCGCTTCGAAAACATCGAAGTATTTTCAGAAAAAGCCACGACCGTACAGGTAGAGCTGCAAGAAGACTTAGGCGACCTGGGCGAGGTGCTGGTGATGGCCAGTAGAGAAACAGGGTCCGCCATCGCGGTGGTTTCGGAGATTCGAAATTCTCTCCAGGTTGTGAGTGGCATCTCTTCTGACCAGATTAAGCTGTCCCAGGACGGTAATGCGGCGCAGGTGATGAAGCGTGTTTCAGGTGTGAGTATCGTCGATAATAAATTTGTGCGCGTTCGCGGTGTGGATGACCGCTATAACGTTGTGATGATTAACAATGCCCTGGCACCGAGCACACAGGTAGATAAGCGCACTTTTTCTTTCGATCTGATTCCAAGTGATTATCTCGATCGGATGATGATCTACAAGTCTCCCTCTCCAGAGGTTCCGGGCGATTTTGCCGGAGGCATGGTAAAAGTTTTTACCAAAAATACGGTTGACGAGGATTTTTTAACTTTCGGCATGGGCTTCGGCTATCGTGCTGGAACCACCTTAAATACACATAAGACCACAGAGACATCGCCAACAGATTTTTTAGGTTTTGATAGTTCCCGAGGCTTCCAGCAGGCTTTCCGACTACAGAAACGCTTACCAGTACTTCTACTACGAGCCCAGCTCGATTCGAAGCGGCTCGCCTACTGGATAATAATTATACCATTCAAGAAAGAACAGCCACCCCAAATGCCAGCTTCGGACTGGGCTACGGAAAAACCTGGCGCCTACGCAGTGGAAATGCCACCCTTTCCACAGTAAATAGCCTTGGCTGGGCGCAAGACTATCAGTTTTTCCAAGCCGAACGTAACCGATACTTTTTTCCAGTGCCTGGAGAAATTACCGAAAAGCGGGACAGCTACCTCGACGACTATCATGCGAAAAGCCATGAGGTCTCCCTGCTCTCCAACTGGCAACTTCGACTGAGTCCTTACACGAAGTTCTCTTTCCGCAACATGCTGAATGTAACGGGCACGAACGAGACGATTATTCGTAATGGATTCGATTTCGTGCAGCGGACAGAAGGTGCGCGCGATTATGCTTTTCGCTATGAAAGCCGTGCACTTTATGCGGGGCAGCTCGAAGGAATCCACCTTTCTCGCGATGAGATGACGAAAGTCAACTGGGTGTTAGGAGGCAACTGGGTGCAGCATCAAGAGCCTGATTTCCGAAGACTTCGCTCTACGTTTAATGCAGAAGGTACAGAGGGACAGTTTGTATTCATTGACCCGCCTGCTTCTAGTCCCCAGGATATGGGCCGTTACTTTGGATATTTAAGTGACTGGGGTTTAAGCCAGGGGCTTAATTTCGAAAAGAAATTCGCTGGCGTAGAAAAAGACCGGCCACGTATCTTCCGTGCGGGCTACTTAGCGGACTATAAGGCACGAGATTTTAACGCCCGCTACATCAGTACGGTATTTCCGGGGACACACGATTTCGCTAACCGGGAGCGCCTGATTCGTTTGCCTTTAGAAGAGATTTTCGCACCAGAAAATTTCCGTGCAGGTGATGGCTGGAGCATATTAGAAGGTACTCGAGCTACGGATGCCTACGAGGCGCAGACATTTATCGGTGCTGGCTATGTAGGTGGGGTATATCCTATCGGGGCGTTTAACTTAAGTGGAGGTTTACGTACAGAATACAGTGTGCAGCAGTTAGATAGCCGAAATCAGTTAGGCCCGGTACGTGTGGATACCCGAAAACTCGCTGCGCTTCCTTCCCTTAACGTGGATTACAACTTTACTCAGAAATCGCTTATTCGCGCAGGATACGGCCGTACCTTAAACCGTCCTGAGTTTCGTGAGTTCGCACCTTTCCTCTATTACAGCTTTGAATTCTTAGCCGGTTTCTTCGGGAATCCTGATTTAGAGATCGCGACCATCGATAATTTCGACCTGCGCTATGAATTTTATCCGAATGAAGGGGAGATGTTCAGCATCGGCGCTTTCTATAAGTTTTTCCAGAACCCCATCGAAACTGTTCAGCAGAATGTAACGGAGCAGCTGCAGTTCACCTATGCGAATGCAGTAGATGCCACGGTGTACGGAATCGAGTTTGAGGGAAGAAAAGCCCTTTCCACGCTCACGGACATACCCGTGATTAAGGACCTCTCCTTTAATGTGAATGCCAGCTTGATCTGGTCAGAAGTTTTCTTGGGCGATGATGTCCGCTTCCAAGATGCGCGACGTGCCCTTCAAGGTCAGTCTCCTTATGTCTTAAACGCAGGCCTATTTTATAATAACCTGGCTAGTGACCTGAATGTAGGTGTAGCCTATAACGTAACAGGCCCACGTATTTTCGTGGCAGGAAATGCAAATAATCCTGAAATTTATGAGCTTCCCCGTCATCAGGTAGACCTTACAGTAAGCAAGGTTTTCCGCGACCGCACCACGCTAAAGGTAGGTATCCAAGACCTGCTCAACTACCAGTACCGCTTTTTCCAAGATTCTAACTTCGATCGACGCATCGACACGGCTATCGACGACCCGATGTATCTCTGGAGAAGAGGAACCCTGTATTCCGCATCACTTACTTATAGAATCAAATAAATTTTTACTACCAATTGATTAGTACCATGAAAAATCTATTCAAAATCCTTGCATTAGCGGCCTTTACCGCGGTGACAGCAGCGTGTAGCGATGATGCTCCAGCGCCGATCGTAGATGAACCGGGAGAGCCGGATCAGGAGCTACTAGTAGATCTAGAGGGCAATTTAGCTACCCAGACATTGACTGCTGACAAGCAGTACCTATTAAAAGGCCAAGTATTCGTTCGCGATGGGCAGACGGTAACGATCGAGCCAGGAACGGTTATCTACGGCGAAAAACGCTCTAAAGGAACACTTATCGTTGACAGAGGGGGTAAGTTAATCGCGAGAGGTACTAAAGAGAAGCCGATTATCATGACTTCCGCTCAGCGTCCAGGTGAGCGTGACCGTTCCGACTGGGGTGGTTTGGTGATCGCCGGTCGTGCGAAAACGAACCAGATCGACCCTGCCGTGGAAGGTATCGACCCGATTTTGATCTTCGGTGGAGAAAACGATAACGATAACTCAGGTGAATACGAGTACATCCGCGTGGAATATGCAGGTATCGAGCTGACACCAAATAACGAAACCAACTCCATCACCATGGCTGGTGTGGGCAAAGCTACCTTTATGGAGCACCTGATGGTTTCTTTCGGTGGTGATGACGGTTTCGAGTGGTTCGGCGGAAACGTGGACGGTCGTTACTTCATTTCACATTCTACCTGGGATGATGATTTAGACGTAGATTTCGGTTACAGCGGAAACGTACAGTTTGCACTAGTAGTAAGAAACCCTTTCTATGCCGATCAGTCGCAGTCAAATGCTTTCGAGTGTGATAACGGACCTAACGATAACGATGTGCAGCCTTACACTACAGGTACATTCTCTAACGTTACCGTGTACGGACCACGTGACCGCGTAGGTCGCTCTATCTCCGGAAATAACTTCCACGCGATCGATTTAAGAAGAAGAACAGCAGTTTCTATCTTCAACACCGTCTTAACAGGTTTCCCTACAGGTGTTCGTTTTAACACAGCTTCCGTAACTACACAATACCGCGCAGGCACCGGAGTTCTAGCCAATAACATCATTGTAAATCCAAATGCACACTTTGCTGCCGGTGGTGGTGCTGATGTGAAAGACGTAGAAGAAATCTGGACCGCTTCGAATGAGACCTTCTCTTTACCTGCAGCCGATGGGCCTTGGGAAGATTTCTATCGTGAATTAGGTCTACGACCGGAAAACTTCTTCGCGCGCTATACCGTAAGTACCTATCCTTCAAATCCAAACTTCGCATTACTTCCTAACGGAACCCTTGCTACTGGTGCATCTTTCGATAACGCCAAGTTTAACGAGCCGGGAAGAACCAACTTCTTCGATAAAAACGTGCCATTCATCGGTGCTTTCGGTAGCACAGACTGGACGGATGGCTGGGCAGAATTCAGCCCACTTGAGATCGATTACACTAAGATGTAAGTTGTTCTCAACCCCGAACACGCTTTAATCATCAGGGCTGCGCGCGTAGGCAGCAGCCCCTTCCTTCCTTTAATATCCCCGCTGTATATGTTGAACGTACGTACCTTAGTTCTTTTTTTAAGCCTTGTAGGCCTTTTCAGCCAGTGTAAGCCATCCAGCCCCTACAGCCCGGAGCAGCTTAGTTCCCGTGAGCAGCATAGCCTACTGCTGAGTAGCATCCGCTATTTGGGCCATTTGCCTAAAAAAGCCAACCATGACACCAAATTTCAACCTGTTTACGACACCTATTATAGCCAGTTGGCACTGGATTACACAGTGGAAGCCTATTTTCAGGACGATACTTATGAGTATTTCTTGGCCAGCCGCATTGCTCCCTCTCTAAAAGTAAAAAAAAGTCGCCACAGGAGTGAAAATTCAGCGAAATGCAGATGGCCAGCTTCTCCACTACGAGGAAGTATTCCGTACTTGGAAGTTTGAAGAAGAGGAGCTCCTCGAAAAAGGTCTCTTTCTCTTCGACCGAATGGTTCGTGGTGAAGATTTGACCCTTATCTGCCGCAGTATTCCGGTGATGAAGAGTACATCGAGTTTCCCGATCAGCGGGTGTATTTCGATGTAGAAGCCCGTAGATGGCTGGTGCGCTCTGCTGTGCAGGAAGATAGCCTTGGCCTCTTGTAAGGGGTACCGAGGAGTCCGAAAACCGAACTTGAGCCTTTGCTGTGCGCTGCAGCGAAGCTTTTTTGCGCCCCGGCGCAAAACTTTATCCTCAGTCGCCCACCAATCCGACCATTTTATTTAATTTTGCAGCTATGGCAAAACAAGAACAAACAGCGGAAAACGCACAGTTAAAAGATATAATCGCTCACGCGAAGGAGTATGGATTCGTTTACCCGTCTTCAGAAATTTACGATGGCTTACAGGCTGTTTACGATTATGGCGCTTATGGTGTCGAGCTTAAAAACAATTTAAAGCGTCTCTGGTGGGAAACCATGACGCGCCTGAACGAAAACATCGTGGGCATCGATGCTGCCATTTTTATGCATCCGACCACCTGGAAGGCTTCAGGCACGTGGATAGCTTTAACGATCCCATGATCGATAATAAGGACTCTAAAAAGCGTTACCGCGCGGATGTTTTGATCGAGGAGCATGCCGCCCGTTTCGAGGAAGCAGGAGAGGTGGCGCGGGCGCAGGCGCTGGTGGCAGAGATGGGCCGCCTACTAGAGGCGGAAGATCTGGCGGGAGTGCGTGACCTTATTATCCGTGAGGGGATTTCCTGCCCGCTGAGCGGAACGACGAACTGGACAGAAGTGCGGCAGTTCAACCTGATGTTTTCTACTCAAGTGGGTTCGGTGGCGGAAGATGCCTCCACGATTTACCTGCGTCCGGAAACAGCGCAAGGCATTTTCGTCAATTTTTTAAATGTGCAAAAAACCGCGCGTATGAAGGTACCATTCGGTATCGCGCAGATAGGGAAGGCGTTCCGTAATGAGATCGTAGCCCGACAGTTTATTTTCCGTATGCGGGAGTTTGAGCAGATGGAAATGCAGTTTTTCGTACGTCCCGGTTCAGAATTAGATTGGTACCAGCAGTGGGCCAGCACGCGGATGAAATGGCACCTCGCATTAGGTATTCCAGAGGAAAAACTGCGCCGTCATGATCATGAGAAACTGGCTCATTATGCGAATGCTGCATTGGATATCGAATACAAGTTTCCATTTGGCTTTAAAGAGGTGGAGGGTATCCACTCGAGAACAGATTTTGACTTGAAGAGTCACCAGACCTTTTCGAAAAAGAAGCAGCAGTACTTCGACCCGGAAATCAATCAAAACTACATTCCGTATGTGATCGAGACCTCTATCGGAGCAGATCGTCTGTTTTTGATGACGCTATGTAATGCGTATGTGCAGGAAGAAGTAGAAGGGAAAAGCAGAACCTACCTGAAGTTTCATCCAGCTATCGCTCCGGTGAAAGCGGCGATTCTTCCGCTGACAAAAAAAGATGGACTTCCAGAGAAGGCAAATGAAATCGTGCAAGCGTTGAAATATGATTTTAATATCATTTACGAAGAAGCGGCTTCCATCGGCAAGCGATACACGCGTCAGGACTTGATCGGAACGCCATTCTGCATCGCCGTGGACCATCAGACCTTAGAAGATGATACGGTGACCATTCGTCACCGAGACACGACCGAGCAGGAGCGTGTGCCGATCGCCTCTCTACATGAGCGTTTAAGTAACGCCTGCAGTTTCCGCAGAATTTTCGAGCTGTGTTAATCCGCTTTAATCGGATATGCAAGCAGCTCTAGCTAGCTTTGGATTAAAAAATAAGAGATCCCTTCGGGGATCTTTTTTTGCTTTTTACAGCTTAGATTCTGAAATAGTGTAAGGGCATAGAAGGCTACCATTTCCAAGTATTACCCTAAAACCCCCAGGAAATTATATCCCTATAAGGCATATATAGAAACCCATAATACAATTTTATATAGGAAAATATATTTTACTTATTTTAATAGTTTGAATAGAAAATATATTTACTTTTTTAGGCTTTTGATTTACAATTTTAATCAATGAAATAAGAGAACACGTCAGAAAAATACGTTTAGCTGACTTTTTGCGTCTTTGGTTTACAGCTTGAAGAATTTCTCATTTCCGATTTTAATAAGGTTTTTTAGCATTATAGCATATATTATGTGGTTTTCAGGCGAAATGTGGCATGGACAGACAGCCCAAAAGCAGCTGTATAGCTGGCATCTAAAGAAGTTTAAGTTGTATCCTTTTGTGCCTATAGTCACGTTTAAGTATTAATTGGTGCTATCCCATTTCTTTACCCACAGACTAATTGGTTGTCTCGATCGATTTTCCCGCCCACAGGCAGTTAAATTTCTCACACAGCCCTGCCATTTACTAGCACCTCCGAAGACCTATCGGAATTATCTTACCAATTAACAAGTACCCTTATGAAAAGCCATTTCCAATTATCGTGGGCCATCTTCTTCACCATCGTTTGTCTGTATTATGTGAAGCTCTTCCTGCTGACATCCTTCTCCTTTAATCATTACGATATCCTGTATTTCCGAAATTATTTCTTCTGCATCGTAGGTTTATATTTCTACGGTTTATATAAGCGAGAACAAAAACGTTTACCCGAATTAGAAGCAGTCGATGCAGGCACCCAGTCGAAGGGCTTCCGCTATCACTTCAAGCGGCTTTCTAACCAAGCGATGCCTGCCTTATTCCTTCTCGTTTATGTCTTGATCCATATTTTTTCACTCTCTGAAGCCTCACTCGACATCGTATACCTTGCCTTCGACGCAGGAACTATTTTCATCCAATACCTCAGCTTTTTAGCTATTCTTGCCCTTATCGCGACCCATGGCCGAAAGGATGTTCCCAACTTATTTTTAATGACACTGCTTCTCGTTTCCACCTTGAATATTTCAGCGAATGCTATGGGTGCAACTATTTATCTTCTTTTAAACCCTTTTACCGGCTGGGCCTATTCCATTAATTTTATGGACACCTCCCTCTGGTATGTCAAGCTTTCGCTGCTACTGGCTGCTACTGGCTTCCTCTCCTTCCGTATGCTCAGAAAGCCGCAGCCGGCAAAACAAGAAGTGCGGCGTTCGTATTCCGAGTAATTCGAGCGCATGCCGCCGCTTAGACGCCGACAGTACTTTCCACCGTAAAGGTTCGTAAGAATTCCGAGCTAGATCGAAAACAGGCCCAAAAAAAATGTGTTAATTAGGGGTATGAAAGAAAAAAGAGCGCTCGTCATCGGCTCAGGAGTAGCAGGCCTAGCAGCTTCCATTCGACTGCGTCAGCAGGGTTACGCAGTGGACGTTTTCGAGGCCAATCCTTATCCCGGTGGTAAACTATCTGAAATTCGTCTCGGCGGCTATCGCTTCGATGCTGGCCCCTCCCTCTTTACCCTGCCCGAGGAGGTAGAAGACCTCTTTCGCATCACAGGAAGAAATCCCGAAGACTTCTTTACCTACGAAAAACTCGACATCACCTGCCACTATTTTTGGGAAGGGGGCAAGACCCTGAAGGCCTATGCCGACCCGCATCTATTCGCCACAGAAGCAGGCCATAAATTCGGTGAGCCTACCGAAAATATCCTCGCCCACCTGAACCAAAGCGCCTTTATGTACCAGCGCCTGGCGCCCCTATTCATGTACCGCTCCCTCCATAGCCTGAAAACATGGACGAATAGCGCCGCGCTAAAGGCCTATGGACAGCTGCATAAACTGGGACTCTTTTCGACCATGCACGAGGCAAATGCCAGCGCCCTCACGCACCCGAAACTGGTGCAGCTCTTTAACCGCTACGCCACCTATAACGGCTCGAATCCCTACGAAACGCCAGCTACCCTGAATATTATTCCCCACCTGGAATTTAATAAGGGGGCCTTCTTCCCGAAAAAAGGCATGCATGACATCACCCAGTCCCTTTACAAGCTGGCGAAGGCCATCGGCGTTCAGTTTCACCTGAATAGCCCGGTGGAGGAAATCATCGTGGAGAAGGGAAAGGCCCTCGGTGTGGTGGTCTCCGACCAAAGGATCTTCGCCGACCTCGTGGTGAACAATATGGACATGGTCAATGCCTATAAAACCCTTTTGCGCAAGCAAAAACAACCCAAACGCCTGCTAAACCAACCGAAATCCAGCTCAGCACTCATTTTTACTGGGGCATCCGGAAGCATTTTCCTGAACTGGAGACTGCCATAACATCCTCTTCTCTGAGGATTATCAGAAAGAATTCGACTATATTTTTAACCGTAAAGAAATCTATAAGGACCCTACGGTTTACATTAATATTACCTCTGTCCATAAGCCGGACGATGCGCCTGAGGGAGGGATGAACTGGTTTACCATGATCAATGTCCCGAATAACCAGGGGCAAAATTGGGATGTGTACATCCAAAAGGCGAGACGCTATATTCTCGATAAAGTGGAGCGCGTCCTCGGAACAGCTATCAGCCCGCTGATCGAGGTGGAAGAAATTCTAGACCCAAGAACCATCGAAAGCAAAACCAGTAGCGCTCAGGGAGCCCTATACGGAAATAGCTCGAATAACCGTTACGCGGCGTTCTTGCGGCATGCTAACTACAGCCCATCTATAAAGAACCTGTACTTCTGTGGAGGCTCTGTGCATCCGGGTGGCGGCATTCCGCTGGCCCTGCTTTCCGCAAGAATCGTTTCTGAAATGATCGAAAAAAAACAGCCTCATGGATAAAGCGCCAGCGACTTCAGGGCAGCGACCGAAAAGACTGAGACCCTTCGACCGTCTACGCTTGATTTTCGAAGAACAGCTCAGCGTCCTAACCTTAGCCGAACCGCTCCTCATTTTTTCTTTAGCGGATTATAAAGAGAAAATGGCGCAGCAGGGCTTCCATAGTGCCTTCATGCAAGATGAAGCGGGCATATTCTGGTGTTTCGAAGCCGGCGACACGGCACCGCGCCTAGTGGAGTCGACCGACTGGCTGGCACCAGAAACCCCTCTGCTAAGTGTTTTTCGGCTGCTGCAGGAAAAAAGGCGCTACTTTATTCGTGATGAAGAAGGCCTCCCCGCGTATATCGTCACCCGAACCGACTTGGATAAAATGCCCATGCGTCTTGGGATTTTCGGTATGATCAGCATATTCGAGACCTATTTAAAAGAAAAAATCCGCCAAGAAATCGCCGACTGGCAAGGCTCCATTTCTGCCGAGCGCTTAGCGGCGGCCCAGCAGCTTTACGCCATCAAGCGGGCCCGGGAAGAAGAAATCGACCTTGTACAGTGCTTGCAGTTCGGAGACATCGGAAGTATCTACTCGAAACAGCAGCGCTTCCGTGCCTTCGATCAGAACCTGAGCCGCGACCGCTGGGTGCAGCAGATGAATGCCATCGGAAAGCTGCGGGACGCACTGGCCCATTCTCAGGCACACCTCGGCCTATCTTGGCCGGAAATAGGCACTTTGATCGCCTTCATTCGCTCGGTAGTAGACGAATGAAGGCGTTCAGAAGCACTAACCTAAAGCATCCCTAACGCATGATCGGCTGCGGGAAAACAGGCAGGCTTTCGAATCCCTTCTCACCTACCGCCTGCACCGCGAAGAAGTAGTTGTCCTTCGAATAAGGCAGTTCCATGCGTGTCTCTGTGGTAAAATATTTCTTTTCCCACATCGACTGATCTGTTTCGCGCATCAAGACATAATAGCCAACGGCCCGACCCGTTTCCGGCGCCTCCCACTGTAGCGTGGTCGAGTTACTCAGACGACGCACGTCGATGCCCACCTGACGAGGAGCCGAGGGAGCCGAGGCTAAAGCAGCTAAGCTGGCCACATTTAAGGCCGTCACCTTCTGCATGTAGGCATAATCCACGAACTCGGGCAGATCCCCGTATTGAATGCCATCCTCTACCCGCACGTCCTCATGCTGGTAGTAGTAGTTTTCATTCATCTCACATACCCGTATGGCCGTGAAGCCCTCTCGGGCAAAAGGTGTCTGATCACCACCGCGTAAAAATCGATCCGACCGGTAGATCAGTTTGACCTCCAGCTGATCCACATAGCGCTCACCACTTCTTTCATGTAGCGCGCTAACTGTCGGGAGGGGCTATCGTTTTCAGCGTTTGTGTAGCGTCGAATCGCGGCGCCACGCTCTGTCTCAGCCACGGGAATACCTTCTGAAAAGATACGGACGCGGGTATTATCGGCCAGCTCCGTACCAGAAGAACGGCTATTTCCGATCATGTCATTATTCAGCATCGCGACCAAGTTCCACTCTTCGGCTTTTGCGCGTTTCGCCATATGCTCGGCCCCTTTGAGCCCCTGCTCCTCACCGGTTACGATCAGAAATACCAAAGTAGCAGGAAAGCGGTGCTCACTTAAAATACGGGCCATCTCCATAACCCCCGCTACTCCGGAGCCGTCATCATTAGCGCCAGGCGCTTCTCCGCTGCGGTCCATTACATTAAGCGCCCTGCTGTCGATGTGTGCACTGACGATAAACACCCGATCATCCTGCGGGTCACTGCCCTTCAGCGTTGCCATGATATTGGCCAGCTCCACATCCTCAGGGATTCTGCGTCCATCTGCTGGAACGGTAAACCGGTCCAGGACCACCTCCAGACGGCCTGCTTTTGCCGCAGGCAAGGCATCGAAAAATGCCTTCACATATTCCTGTGAAGCGTCGATTCCGCGACCTTCAGCCCGCTCACTTAGGCTATGGCGTGTCCCAAAACCCGCTAAGGTGTACACATATTCTTCCAGACGCTCCGCGTCCACTGCCTGCACCATTTTAGCGACTTCTGCATCGCGCATGACGAGCGTCTGAGCGAAAGACGAAGCCCCGAAAAGGGTAGCACAAAGGCCAGTAAAAGCCCCGAGGGCATACTTTTTCCACATGTTAATTTGCATCACTTGTTCCTGATTGTATGACTTGGCCGAAAAATACGGCATTTAAAAACAGTTTATTGGTGCCGTACCAGACGGCTCTAAAGTTAGGGTTATCCGCGAAGCCTACCACGCGGCCCGACCCAAGCCGCTTTACCACTAGTGCCGCGCTCCCCGCGAGTGTTTTTTCGATTTCCGGATGTACATAACCACTCGCCAGCGGATTAGCCCGATAGCGGAGCGGGCTCGCATAGGGATTTTCAGGCAGCTCTAGTATCAAATTGGTATTGCGAAAGGTGAACATGTCCTCCTGCGTGTAGCCATATCCGAGCGGGTGGCTCAGGTCCAGCTGCGCATGGAAGATGGTCCCACTCGTCAGCCGCGCCCCGCGATTTTTTTCGTAATCCTTATAAGCGCGCGCCTTGCCGCCTTGCTTATCTTGCTGCTCCAACTCCCGAAAGGAAATCTTCGCCAGCCCATTTTATCGATCCACGTCAGTGCCTGCGCCCGTGCGATAAGGGTGTTGCCTTTGGCCGTCCAGGCCTTCAACTTTTCCGCTTCTCGCTCCCCCCAGACGGCATCGTAACTGCCATTCGGAAGTGCGATCACGGTGTATCGGCTCAGGTCTGTACTTCCTAGTCGCTCAGTGGAAAGTAGGGTGATCGGCATGTGCATCCGCTGATCGAAAAGGTGCCAAATTTCTCCCGCCTCGATGCTGTTTACACCCGGCCCTACCAGTAACGCCACCTCGGGTTTTTGGAGCACATCGATCTGAGGAGAACCTAAATTAACCCCCATCGTGTAGCCCGTTTTGATCGCATGCACATCGATGCCCAGTGGAAGCGCCTCCTCGCGCAGCAGCCTCTCCAGCGTTTCTTTTTGCGCGTCAGCGCCACCCCGAGGAATGCTCACCACCACAGCGCCTGCTTTAAGGGCACGGTCCTCCTCCAGGAGCAAAGGCTGATGGCTGAGGCGCACCAGATAGCCGGCCTCCATCAGGCGATGGGTCAGCCGTGGCGCATAGTAGGCATGCCATTCGAAACCGTATGCGACTGGATCCTCGGCCTCATGGAAGCGCCCGAGGCGCAAAGTGGACTGTCTTCGAGTAAGCTCACATTCGCCAAGTTGACGATCCGACTACTCAGCGCCATATGGTCGACGTGAAAGGACATCGGCATGGTCCAGGCGGAAACATCATAAAATAAGCTGTCTGTAAACGTATTTCGGACCTCGAAAAAGGCTTTGATCAGCCGGTACTGGGGCTGGTTTAAGGGTACGATATAAGCTTTCTCCTGCTCGAAGGACACACTGTTTACGGTGATGTCTTCATTTAACTGATACACGTCGATGGCATGCTGCTGGATCATTTTGGCTAAGGCATGCGCACGCGCGGGATCCTCTTTTTGGCCGAAAATATAGGCTTTATCCGTGTCCGCTTCCGCCTCCTGAAGGGCCTCTCGGTAGAAACGATGCTGGTAGCGGTGGAGCTCTTCGCGCATGTCCACTACCGCCCGAAAGGTACTGAGCGAGGTCCTGAATTGATTACGAATCGTAAAGGCAAAGGACAAGGGCCCATAGCTGCTTTCCTGCAGGTGGCCCCGTGAGCTGGCCTGTTCGAATAAAATGCCGATGCTGCCCTGAATGTCGGGATAGGTGGAACCATAGCCGAAAAAATACTCGTCGAAACTCTCGCGCGAATAATACAAACTGCCGATGGCATCCAGTTCCTCGGCATGATATCGGGCGATTTTTTCGGTCAGTACCATATTCTCTTTTGGGATCAGCGGGTGGTCCCGAGAGGGAATCCCGGGCTGAAAGAAATAGGTGCTGTTCTTCCCCATCTCGTGGTAGTCTAAGAAAACCGTGGGAAGCCAAGCCTGAAAGTGCCGCACGCGATGCTGCGACTCCGGCTGCTGTACGAGCATCCAGTCCCGGTTAAGGTCAAACCAGTAATGATTGCCACGCCCTCCTGGCCAGGCCTCGCTAAGCTCCCGCTGCTGAGGGTCTCCGTTTAGGGTGTAGCTCCGATGACTGTTGACCCATGTCGCAAACCGATTACTACCATCCGGATTCATAGATGGATCTATCATCCAGATAGTACCCGCTAAGTCGGGCAAAACCTCTTCAGCAGCTGTGAAAAAGTAAGCACTGAGTAAGGAAGCATTTAGGGCGGAAGCTTCATTGCCATGCACGCTGTAGCCAGCAGCTAGCACCAGAGGCGTATCGGCATAGGGGATGGAGGCATTGGGGTTACGGAACTCCTTACGGCTGCTCTGTAGCGAGTCTAGCTTGCGAATATTCTCCGGACTGCTTATAAAAAGAACCACTTGTGGCCGCTTTTCATGGGTCTGTCCGATGACCCGTAACTCCGCCCGCTCGCTGGAAGCGGCTAAGGCCTCCAGGTACCGCAGCGCTTGCCCATAGTCTGCATGCCATTCTCCCACCTGAAAGCCTAAAATTTCCTCTGGGCGGGGAACATTCGGGTCATAGCGGTAGCCTTCCGGCAAATAATAGTCTAGCGGAATGTCTGCAGTTTCCGCAGGCCCGAACTGGGCCAAAAGGGCGCCAGAGCCGAAAAAACTCAGCCCCAGCAGGAGAAAACCAAAACCAATGATCGTAAAGCGCATGATGCTCAGATGTAAATGCGAAATAGGTGAAAAAGTGAAAATAAGGCTTCATCGCCATAATGAAAAACCATTCATAAAAAGACCGGCCGGGCCGGAGGGCTTGGCATCAGCTCCACCGCTCGCTGGACACTTTTTTTTTCTAATTTTTCAAAAATAAACCCAAACTAATCCAGTCTCTCTCCGTAAAAAAGATGTAGAAAATTTTAAAAAATGCGAAGGATGAAAAAATTTATTTTTCTTGGACTGTTTTTTATGGGGATCCTAAGCCTACAGGCGCAGACCACACAAGACGAGCCCCACTTAGCAGGGATTCGACTCTTTACAGGCTTTTCGAGTGGCGGGCTTTTCGACGAGGTGGGCGAGCTCGTGGTCCCTGGCATCGGCTTGGACTACCTGTACCAAGTGAATAAAACTCCATTTTATGTTGGCGGTGGCTTCACATACGCACGTTTTGGCACCGAAATGACCAGAAGGCAGGATGTACTCGGGGGCGTGGCCCAATCGTTCCGGATTCGAAGAAATAACAACATGATTACAGGTGCCATCATAGGCCGTCTCATGCATGATGTAGGGTATGGACTGAGCCCTTTCATAGAAGGTCGCTTCGGGGCGCTACACACTTACACCCGCTCCAGAATTCGTGAAAATAGGTTGGCAGAGCCCATTTCTTCCGGGACAGAGCAGTTCGACTGGGCCGCCTTTTATGAGGTAGGAGCCGGCCTTAATTACGCCATCCCTCAGTCCACGGTAAAGGTAGAGCTTTCGATGACCTATTTTAATACTTTGGGAGAGTTAGATTTCCTCACGCGCCGTGATGCAATTTATAGTCCTGAGGGTGATTTAGCCCTAAACGTACGCCGTTCCGTGTTTTTATTATGGGTACCCAGATAGGCGTTAAAGCACGTTTTTAACTGTTTTGCCCGCTGGGCAAAAGGGAATAAGCGTCCCTATCTCTGCATCTGCGGAGAGGGGGACGCTTTATTTTTGGCTTTAAACAGAAAAAAATAGTTTTTTTTTTGGCATAGGCTTTGTTCAAGGCTGAAAAAATCAATGTAAACATGAAAAGCTTTCGGCATGTATCGGCCCTGCTGCTGGGCCTATGGTTATGGACAGGGTGCTCAGAAGAGCGTGAGCAGGAGCTAGATCCGCAGGGGGCAGCTCGAGTAAATGTTTTTTTGGTGGATGCGCCAGCTGCGTTCGATGAGGTATGGGTGGAGGTTGTGGCCGTAGAGCTTCGGCCACGCCAAAATGGGCCGGAGCATGATGAACGTGCTGGATTCGCTTCCCTTATGAAAATGAGGCAGCAGGGATGCTTAATTTGCTTACGCTGACAGGGGGACGCGCTGAACAGCTGGCCAGCCTGGAAGTTCCCGCAGGGGATTTAGCACAGATACGTCTGATTTTGGGTGACAACAACTTTCTTGTGCGCGATGGACAGCGGATACCACTTACCACGCCAAGCGCACAGCAGAGCGGTTTAAAGTTGAATTTGGATATGCCTCTTTCACCGGGAGGTACTTACGATTTGGTCTTGGATTTCGATGTGGACCGGTCTATAGTACGTGCAGGAAATAGTGGGATGTTTTTACTGCGTCCGGTCCTACGTGTGGTTGTGGACGCATTGGCCCAGTTAGAGGGTCGTGTATTGCCAGTGGAGGCGAGCCCTATACCCGTACGCTTGATTCAGCAGCAAGATACCCTCGGGACATTCACGAATACAGAAGGTTTTTTTACTATCGGAGGTTTAGCTTCGGGAACGTATCGATTAGAGGTTATCCCTAACGCGCCATTTTCCCCCTTCCAGTTGGAGGATGTTCGTTTAGAGCAGGGAGAGCGCAAAACGCTGGACCCGATTTTTTTGGAGGTAGAGGACAATTAATACTATTTTTTTCGAGCGATTAAATTTTTGGGATAGCCGCTGCTTGACGCTTTCGCGTCTAGCGGTGGCTTTTTGCTAAACCTTATTTTCTGCTTTTTTGAGGCTTATTCCGCTATTTCTACATTTCATAAAATTATTTTATTCAAAATTCATCAGAATATTTTTGTTTGTTTTGAATATAGTGCTATATTGGTAGAAACATTTTAAACTATATGAAAACATTATTTTTACCCCCCCCCCCGCGATACGCATGTAAGCCGAAGGCTGCATGGTGTGGGTATTTGAAACCTAAGGTAGCTGAGGCACTTTTTAAATGCTTCTTTGTCAGATCTTTTTGTGATCGGTCAGCTTGCATCTACCGGGATGATTAGTACTATTGACAACTTTGTTTTTGGTGTCGTAACTAGTGGAGGTACCTATCTTTTAGGTATAACGGATCTAAATGCATTATTGGCTTATTATGCAGCGAATCAAGATAATTTAGCAATTATTGAAGTTGTTTATAAAAATTATGTTGATAGCGGGTATAGTTATTTTCAAAATGAATTAGGGCTTTTAACATTTTTACAAACCGTGAATATGGGACTCACCTTATATAAAGGAGATGTTAATGGGTTTAATTCTTGGAATAGAATCGGGACTAACCGTAATCGTACTCAAATTATAAACTTAAACTGTAAATAAAATGAAAAATATATTAGTGTTTTGCGCTATCGTTTTAATTATGAGAGCACCCTTATTTGGACAAGATCAGTCCAAAGACATGAATCCTGCGAATTTAGTTGGAGCATTGGAAGGAACCTGGCAACATACAAGTCCAGATGGAAGAATGACGGTAAAATTTGTCCCTGTTCAAATGCAAATGGGACCAAGTGAAGATGCTGAAGTAAGAAACGCATTATATGGTTTTATTTTGTACGAAGATGCTTCTACTACCGTATTAAATTATTTAAATGAAATAGATAAGTATGAATCAAATCAATATATTAATTTTCAAAGTTTTATAAATACCCCAAAGGATAAAATTCCACAATTTGTAGTGAGCTACAGTTCTATAACAGATATGATAGCTGGATCATTTTCGCTCCTGGATAGAAAATATGCTTTTTCTGTAAGTTTAAATAGTTTGAATGACTCTACCATTATAATGAAGTCTATTCCTGATCCTAGAAATGAAGCAGATCTAAATATTTTCCCGAAAGAAATAAGTGAGTTAACTTTTACCCGTGTTGAATAAGCGTAGTATAAAGAAGCCCCCGCCAAGATTTTCGTTGGCGGGGGCTTTTTTAAATGGACGTATTGAAGTTGGATGCCTTTTATTCACAGTGGATTAACAGCAACCGGAATTGGGTTCGCAAGTGGGAGAGGAGGCAAGGTTTTGAAGTGAAAGGCGAATCTTAGGTTTTGGACCGGCAGGTCCACAGCATGCCGCCGCTTTTTCCTCTGGGCTTGTCGCGCGGTCTTTCGCCTTGCAGGTGGTCTGATCAGGAATTAAACGCAGGAGCAGGTGATTGTTTTCTACCTGAAGTGTATGGATAGGCAAAACGGCTGTAGGAAAACCCGAGTTGCCGTATTCAAACTTGATCACAGCATCTTGCAGGATAGGTCGAACCCGATGAACCGCCTCGAGTATTTCCAGTGCCTTCGAAGTATTTACCGCATGGTCTGGCTCAGGATCCTCATTTTCCCAAAGTTGCACGTGCACTTCCTGCCACTCGTTACGCAGGCCACCACAGTCTACGGTATCGAAATGTACATTTTTCACTTCAGTTAAGTGGACATCGCTCCGAACAAAAGCACCGGGACGATATTCAAAATAGAGGGTCTTATCCGGATTATCACGTAAGACCTGTAAGAATTCTTGTGTTTTTAATGACATCGTGTTTTAATTTAGTTAGTACCGCCACTTGTTGGCTAATGCAACTAGGCTCAGCATTACGGGAACCTCTACGAGCACGCCAACTACGGTTACCAAAGCAGCGGGGCTCTGCAGCCCAAACAAGGCGATAGCTACGGCTACGGCGAGTTCGAAGAAATTACTCGTGCCGATCATTGAAGCTGGAGCACATATCGCGTGCGGTAAACGCAGTTTGCGACCAGCGAACCAAGTGACAAAGAAGATAAAGTAAGACTGTAAGGTTAAAGGAAGTGCAATTAATAGAATGATAAGAGGCTGTTCGATTAAGGCGGCACCTTGAAAGGCGAAAAGCAGTAGGAGAGTGGCTAAAAGGGCTAAAATGCTGAAAGGTTTTAAGCGGGGAAGAAATACCGATTTAAACCATGCTTCCCCCTTTCTTTGCATGAAGAAGCGATGGGTAAGAAGTCCAGCCAAAAGAGGTATCACCACAAATACAAAGACGGAAACAGCTAAAGTCTCATAAGGTATCGTGATATCCGTTATGCCGAGTAAGAGCCCGACGAGCGGAACGAATGCAACGAGAATGATCAGGTCATTAATGGAGACCTGCACTAAGGTATAAGCAGGATCGCCATCCGTCAGATAGGACCAGACAAAAACCATCGCTGTGCAGGGCGCGACGCCTAGTAAAATCGCTCCGGCGATATATTCTCCTGCCATTTCAGGCGCTATAACTGCGCTGTAAAGGTGCTCAAAGAATACCCAAGCAAAAAAAGCCATCGTAAAAGGTTTGATGAGCCAGTTGATAGTAAGGGTTAGGAGCAGCCCTTTGGGGCTACGCCCCACCTGTCGGATGCTTCTAAAATCAATCTGTACCATCATCGGATAAATCATCAACCAGATCAGAATGGCAATGGGGATATTTACTCCGTAAAGGGAGAATTCTGCCCATGTCTGCATACTTTCTCCTGCCAGCTGCCCGAGTCCGATGCCCGCCACGATGCAGAGCGCTACCCAAAGGCTAAGGTAGCGTTCGAAAAAGGGCATTTTCTTTTTTTACTGTTTCCATGTTGCCGCGACTTGTTGGAAACTATAGGCCATTTCATTAGCGATCTGCTGGCTGCGCTCGAGGTATTTAGCCGCTTGTTCGGCAGTACCATCGAAAAGCTTGGGGTCTTCATAGCGAACCGGAATGCGCTGCTCCGCGCCGGGGATAAAGGGGCAGCCTTCATCCGCTTGCGAGCAAGTCATGATGGCTGCAAAGCTACTGCTAGGATTAAAAGGAGCATCATAGGCCTTCGAGAATGCCACGAGCGGGGGGGCGTTTTCCCCATACTTCACTGCATAAACGGGATTATCTCCCTCCGAAAGCGGATGAATATGAAATCCCTGTTGCTGCAAGGTGCTCGCCACCATCGGAAATAAGGCGGTGGCTTCGGTGCCTCCAGAATAGCAGTACACCTGTGGAATGCCCCAGTAGGCGGCCATGGTCTGTGCCCAAATTTGGGACAAATGACTTCTTCGGGAATTATGGGTGCAGATAAAGTTGAGGTGAATAGCGGCTCCCTTTCGCACTTTATCGACCATAAAGGCGATAAAGGGCTGCAGGGCTTCTCGGCGTTCATGCGAGATCTCCAAAGCGGGGAGCGCTTCGATCTGTGTGCGCAAAGCGGGAAAAAGAGGCTGGGTGTTCATACGATTAACAAGTAGTGGAACAGGTAGAAGGAAAAGGGCTTCGCCCGAGAAAATGTATCAGTAAGTCACTGGCTTCGCGCCACCCCTCGGGGTGAATGCAGTAATTCATCGTGTTACCGCTGATCGTACCTTGAATGAGGCCTAAGTCTTTTAGTTCACGTAAATGCTGGCTGACGGTCGCTTGCGCAAGCCCCAGTTCGGCTACCAGGTTACTGTTACAGCAGGTGTTACTGTCCAGAAGATATTCCAGAATAGCGATGCGGGCTGGATGCGCCAGACCTTTGGCTAGGCGTGCCAGTGTGTTTTGTTCTGCGGTAAAAAGAATGGTTTTACTTATTCCCATAGGTGAGCTGATGCAAGTGACTAATCTGTTATATCGCAATATTACGATGAATTTCCCAGCTTTGAAAGCCCTTGCTCTAAAAAGCGCAGTCGAGTGGGTATCCCCCAAATAGTTGGAGCTAAAACATTACCAAAGAGAACTAGCCCTAAGGGCCCTCTCCAACAGAACTTTTTACACCCATCCCACCCGTTCTGGCTTGTTTTTTGGCATAGCTTGCGTATCTTACCTAAAAAAACCTAGCAAACTATGTTTGGACTTGGAATAATCGGTCTCGCTATTTACGTGTACACGCTTTACGACGTGCTTACGCGCGATTTTAGAAACGGAACAGACAAAATCATCTGGCTCCTGGTCGTGATCTTCTTGCCGCTGCTCGGAACGATACTTTGGTTTTTAGTGGGCAGATCCTCCTCCTTTAAATAAATCCACCAGCGCTTTTTGGAGGTCGGCATGCTGAAATTGGAAGCCCGTGGCCAATGTCTTCTCAGCGGAGACTTTGTTACCTCCCACTACCATCTGGGCCATTTCGCCTAAAACCAGGCGCAGCGCGAAACCCGGTACACCGATGCCTATGTACGGCTTGCCCTTTGCCTTGGCGGCCAGCTGCGTAAGCTCCGCATTCGTGCTGGCCGTAGGAGCCACAGCATTATAAATGCCTTCCAGATTTTGCTCCAGCGCATAGACAAATAGGGCGGCCAAGTCCTCTACATGAATCCAACTCATCCACTGCTGCCCTGAACCCAGCGGTGCGGCTACAGGAGGTTGCAGCATCGCCTTAAGGGCGCCTCCATTTTTCTCCAGTACGATACCGATACGTAAAAGCGCACAGCGCAGGCCTAAGGCACGCATTTCCAGCGAAGCCTGCTCCCAGGCGATCACCACTTCCGCTAAAAAATCCTGTCCGGGGCTATCGGTCTCCGTCAACAGCCGATCCCCTGTATCCATGCCATAGTATCCGATCGCACTCGCGCCGATAAAAACGGTCGGCCGCTCTGGTAAATCACGCATTTTTTCTACCAAAAGCGCCGTGCTCTTCGTCCGGCTCTCTAAAATCAGCCGCTTGCGCGCAGCAGTCCAGCGGGAGTCCGCCACTCCGGCACCCGCTAAATGAATAAGACCATCCGCCCAGCGTAAAGCCGCCACATCCAGCTCCCCCTGCATAGGATCCCAAAAATAAGTCTTCTGGCGCTGCTTTTCAGGACTTCTCCCCAGCCAAGCCACGGTGTAACCTTTCGCTTCCAGCTGCTTCGTTAAAACACGGCCCACTAAACCAGAGCCCCCTGTTATCAAAATGTTTTTCATGGTGCAAGATGTAAATTGCCCCCCGGGCAGTACCAATTTAATGCAAAAAGACTTACTTTTGTTTCAGGTGATGGGGTTCCACCTAAAAAAAACCGCCGTATCGGCTGATGACTCCTACACAGTATGCCCTTTCTTAACTGCCATACCTATGTGGGAAAATACCGCAGGGGCTCGCGATGCCTTGCTCCGATTTTTGAAAGAGGAAATGTTTCCTCAGCTTGCCTTCACCCTGAAATGGGGTCTCTTAGCCTCTATCATCGCCTTTATGGCCGGCTCCGCCTCCGCATTCTTCCTGGTTGCCCTCGACTGGGTAGGTGAAGTGCGCGAAGCCAATCCCCAGATCATTTGGGCCCTGCCCCTCGCCGGCCTGCTTATCGGCTACAGCTACCACCGTTACGGTCAGGAAGTCGTCAAAGGGAATAATCAGCTCCTCGATGAATTTTATCGCCCCGCCCAGACCATTCCCCTCCGCATGGCGCCTCTGGTGCTGGCCGGCACCTTAGCCACACATCTTTTCGGTGGCTCCGCAGGTAGGGAAGGCACTGCCGTGCAAATGGGTGGCGCGCTCTCCGACCAGTTCTCCAAATGGTTTCCCTGGGTGGCGGAAGACCGACGCATCCTGATCACCATCGGGGTGGCTGCAGGCTTCGCCTCTGTATTCGGAACTCCCCTGGCAGGCGCAGTTTTCGCCTTAGAATGGCTGATTATCGGTAGAATCCGCTATGAGGCTATCCTCCCCGCATTTGTCGCCGCTTATGTGGCAGATTACACCTGTGCGGAATTTTGGCACGTCCACCATACACCTTATAGCATGGGAGAAATTCCAGACATGAACCTGACTGTCCTGCTCTGGCTACTTCCCGCAGGCATCGCCTTCGGACTGGCAGGCCGGCTCTTTGCGAAGGCGACGCACTTTTGGTCTGCCCTTTTTAAGCGCATCAGCTACCCCCCACTTCGCCCCGTTATCGGAGGGCTCCTCGTCGCCATCATCGTTTTTGTCAGCGGCACCACGAAATACATCGGCCTGGGCGTGCCGACCATCGTCGAAGCCTTCGAGACGCCACTCCCTTGGTATGACTTCCTCGCTAAAATCGGGATGACCTCCCTTACCCTCGGTGCAGGCTTTAAAGGGGAGAGGTGACCCCCCTATTTTACACAGGCGCTACCCTCGGAAATGCCCTCAGCCAGGGCTCATCCCCCTACCCATGGGCCTTCTGGCCGGACTGGGCTTCGTCGGCGTTTTCTCCGGCGCCACGAATACGCCGCTAGCCTGCACCTTTATGGGTCTCGAACTTTTCGGAATGGAGGCCGGTATCGCCATCGGCATCGTCTGCGTGGTCGCCTACCTCTTTAGTGGACATGCTGGCATCTATAACGCACAGGTGTCGGCAGCCCCAAACATAAGCGCTCCAAGACCGAAAAGGAAAAAGGCTCGGAGAACTCTAAGAGAGGCTCAGTGGAGAAGGAATCGGTCCAGGATTTTATTTTTGGCGCGGGAGCGCCAAAGGCCAAGACCTTTTAAGAAACCTCCAATAGGTCTGAAACCCCGCCCGCTAAAGCGAAAAAAGCCCGGGCAAGCGTAACGCACTGCCCGGGCTTAGTTTATCCTGTAAAAGTAGCTTTATTTTTTCAGCGCCAGCGCGATGTGGAGCTCCTCCAGCTGTGCAGCTGCCAATTTGCTCGGCGAGTCGATCATAACATCACGGCCAGCATTATTTTTCGGGAAGGCGATGTAGTCGCGGATCGAATCCGAACCTCCGAAAATCGCACAAAGCCGGTCGAAACCAAAGGCGATTCCTCCGTGTGGCGGCGCCCCAAACTCGAAGGCCTCCAACAAGAACCCGAACTGCTGACGGGCCTCTTCTTCACTGAAGCCTAGATGCTTAAACATCAACTGCTGCGTCGTGCGATCGTGAATACGGATAGAGCCACCACCGATTTCTACCCCATTAATCACCAGATCATAGGCATTCGCGCGCACCTGGCCCGGCGCAGTGTCCAGCAGCGGAATATCCTCCTGCTTAGGAGAGGTAAAAGGATGGTGCATGGCGTGGTAGCGCCCGCTCTCCTCGTCCCATTCTAGCAGCGGGAAGTCCAGTACCCAAAGCGGTTTAAAGACATTGCGATCGCGAAGCCCTAACTCCTCGCCCATCTTCAGACGAAGCTCAGACATCTGCTTGCGCGTAGCCGCTTCTTCCCCGCTGAGGAGGAGTAAAAGGTCACCCGGCCCCGCTTGAAGGTGCTGGGCCCACTGGGCCAAATCCTCTTTGCTGTAGAACTTATCTACAGATGATTTTAGGTCGTTTTCGCTGTTCACCTTCACATAGACCATGCCCTTCGCCCCGATCTGAGGACGCTTGACCCAGTCTGTGAGGGCATCGAGCTGCTTCCGCGTGTAGCCGGCAGCTCCCGGGACACAAATCCCTAAGATGACTTCTGCCTGGTCGAAAATCGGAAAGCCTTTCCCCTGCGCCAGAGCGGTGAGGCGGTGAATTTTCATGTCGAAGCGCAGGTCCGGTTTATCATTTCCATACAGCTCCATGGCTTCAGCATAGGACATGCGCTGCACCTCTTCCAGTTCCACCCCTTTCACCGTGCGAAACAGGTGGCGCACCAGTCCTTCGAAGGTGTTCAGGATGTCTTCCTGCTCCACAAAGGCCATTTCGCAGTCGATCTGCGTAAACTCTGGCTGCCGATCAGCGCGTAAGTCCTCATCCCGGAAACACTTGACGATCTGAAAGTAGCGGTCGAAACCACTCACCATCAGCAGCTGCTTAAAGGTCTGAGGCGACTGTGGGAGGGCATAGAATTCGCCCGGATTCGTACGACTCGGTACCACGAAATCCCGCGCCCCCTCAGGCGTGGACTTGATGAGCACGGGCGTCTCCACTTCTATAAAGGCTTTCTCATCTAAATAGCGGCGTACCTGCTGCATCATACGATGCCGAAGCTGCAGCTTTTCGCGTACTACATTCCGGCGCAAGTCAAGGTAGCGGTATTTCATGCGTAAATCCTCTCCGCCGTCTGTTTCGTCTTCGATTAAAAATGGAGGAAGCTTGGCAGGATTTAACACCTCTAAAGCCTGCACCCTGATTTCGATGTCCCCTGTCGGCAGTTTATCGTTTTTTGACGCTCTTTCTATCACTTGGCCGCGGGCCTGCACCACGAACTCGCGCCCCAGGCTGGTCGCTTGACGGAGCAGCTCCTCACTGCTGCTGGTCTCCTCTAAGATCAGCTGCGTCAGGCCATATCGGTCTCGCAGGTCGATCCAGACCAAGCCCCCTTTATTCCGTACCCGCTGCACCCAGCCGGCCAGCGTAACCTCCTGTCCTACATGTTCGAGCCGAAGGGCTCCACAAGTATGCGTTCTATACATAGTAGCGTCAATTTTATTTCAATAGAGGCAGCAAATATACGTAAACTTTACACTTTCTATCGTGCTTCCACCTGCTAAGATGCTGGAAATGCACGGCTTCTCCTGCACCACTCGGGATAAATTTTAATCGAATAGGTACTATTTTCCTTTTTAACCGTTAGATTTGTAAGTCATGCTTGTTTCAGAACCACCCACCAAACAAATCTTATGAACGTTTACCTGCGAACGCCTGCTCAGTGGGCAGGGCTCTTTATTTTTATCTTGCTTACAGGGCCTGCGGCCCAAATTCTGAGGCGCTTATAGACGAAATCGAAGAAGAGACAGAAGAAATTATCGAAACGGTTTTTGGCTTCCTCGCAGATGAATTCGAAGTGCTGGAAGGAACAGTCGCCAAAAATCAGACCCTCGGCGCGCTACTTTCTCCCCTAGCGGTTCCCTATGAAGTGATCGACCGACTCGCGAAAAATGAGGCCTTCGATGTACGTAAAATCGCTTACAATAAAAAGTTTACCGTGCTCTCTGCACGCGATACAGCTAAGCCACGCTACTTTATCTACGAGCCGAATGCCTTAGAGTATGTGGTTTTCGACCTGGAAGAAGCGATCGTGTACAAAGAAGAGAAGCCAGTGGCCTATGAAACCCGCGAAATCGGAGGCAGCATTTCTTCTAACCTCTATGTAAACATGACCGCCCTCGGTGGTGGTCCGGATTTAGTGGATCAGTTCGCTGACTTATACGGCTGGGTAGTGGACTTTCAGCGCCTACAAAAGGGCGATGCCTTTAAAGTCGTCTATTCTGAAAAGGTAGTGGACGGGCAGCCAGTCGGCATCGGTGAAATTCAGGCAGCTTATTTCGAACACATGGGCGAGCCGTATCATGCCATCCCCTTCGAGCAGGAAGGGGAGCTCAACTTTTTCGATGCCGAGGGCAATAGCCTAAAAAAGGCCTTTCTGCGCGATCCACTGAAATATACACGGATCAGTTCACGCTATAACCTCAACCGCTACCACCCTGTCCAAAAACGGTACAAGCCGCACTTAGGCACGGATTACGCAGCACCTACTGGCACAGAAATTCGATCCGTGGGAGATGGCACCGTAGTAGAAGCCCGCTTTACCTCTGCGAATGGAAATTATGTCAAGATCAAGCATAACGCCACCTACACCACCCAGTACTTGCACATGTCTAAATTTGCTGCCGGCATGAAACCCGCGCCCGCGTACGTCAGGGGCAGGTCATCGGCTATGTAGGTGCTACAGGTTTAGCCACCGGTCCGCACTTGTGCTTTCGCTTTTGGAAAAATGGCAAGCAGGTGGACTGGTTGAAAGAAAAAATTCCACCTTCCACCCCGATTTTGCCTGAAAATAGAGCGGCTTTCGAAGCGATGAAAAATGAAGTCTTCGAGAAAATGGCAGCCATACAGCTGGGGCCGGACTCAAGTGCAGGGGAAACGACCTTAGCCTCCCGGGAATAGGGCAGGCGCAGAGCACTTACTCAAGCTAATCTAAGGATATTTCATAAAAAAAGGAGCCTCAGGCTCCTTTTGCATTATTTTTCGAATGTTCTTTTTTCAGTCTTTTAACATAAGCCATTAAAAGTTTCATTCGCTGGCTTCCCTTCAGCGTCGTGGAGGAAGCCAAATGTTCCATACTCCACTGCATATAGATTATTAAGTTAAGGGTGAGCTTAAATAACGTTCGTTCACAAGAGAAAGTTGGCCTCTCTTCATAAAAATTTTATAAAAGACCTCAATTAGCTTGTAATTTCTAGCTGCTCCTAGTATTTTCCTCCTGAAAAATGCCCACTACCATGTTACGACGCTCCCTCTGCTTAAAATCCCGCATTCTTTTTCTCCTTGTTTTCTTCTCCTTACCGACATTACTTATGGGCCAGCAGCGCTATCGAGATTATGGTTTAACGATGGGGGTGATGGCCCCCGGTCCGGCGAATCGGATCACAGACGTGGCAGGCGTCCGCGTCGGGCACCTAACCCGCATAGAAGGCGACAGTATTCGCACTGGCATTACGGCCATTTTGCCCCATGGGGGCAATATCTTCCGCGAAAAAGTCCCCGCAGCGATTTACGTGGGGAATGGTTTCGGAAAGTTAGCCGGACTTAGTCAGGTGCAGGAGCTGGGCAATATCGAGACGCCGATTTTACTTACCAATACGCTGGCAGTAGGAGCGGGCATAGAGGCAGCGGTGCGCTATACCCTGGCCCAGCCGGGAAATGAAGCAGTGCAGTCCGTAAACGCGGTGGTCGGGGAGACCAATGACGGCTACCTCAATGCCATTCAGCAGATGCCCTTAACGGTGGCTGATTTCCGTGCAGCACTCGAAAATGCGGGAACAGCAGTGGCAGAGGGCAATGTAGGGGCAGGAACAGGTACGATGGCCTTCGGCTTTAAAGGGGGCATCGGTACCTCTTCCCGGAAGCTGCCGGCGAGCTTGGGTGGCTATACCGTCGGGGTGCTGGTCCAAAGCAACTTTGGTGGTGTCCTGGCCATCGATGGCAAGCAGGTCGGTCGAACTGTCCCAATACAGTTTTCGGCGGCAGCTGGAGTCCGCTGATGGCTCCTGCATGATCGTGGTGGCTACGGATGCCCCGCTAAGTGCCCGCAATTTGGAGCGACTTGCCAAGCGGGCGATGCTGGGGCTGGCGCGCACGGGAGGTATTGCCTCGAATGGCTCGGGTGACTATGTGATCGCTTTCAGCACTGCTCCTGAAAATCGGGTTCCTCATCAGCCGGAGCCCTTCCGTGCGGCTGCGCCAAAGGACCTCCCGAATGATGGCATGAGCCCCCTATTTCTGGCAGTCATAGAGGCCACGGAGGAGGCCATCATCAACTCCCTATTTATGGCGGCCCCGATGGAGGGTCGGCAGCAGCGTCGCGTGGAGGCCCTTCCGGTAGAGGCCTTGTTGCCGTTTTTACGTGGGGAGGAAAAGGAGTAGCCTTGGCTGAATACCTGCTGCTGTCAGGCCTTCGGCCAAAGGTCTTGGCTGCTAGCCGCTTTTTCGCTCCTGTGAAGAGAGCAAAGAGTGAAGTAAATAATTACGGAAGCCTGCCGGAACTTCCCGCTGGAACATAGCGTTATCCGCAGGAAAAATATGCGAAATTCTACTTTGTTCCCGGTATACATCTCCCTTTTCTTACTTTTTTTTACGTCCACCGCTCTTTTTGCGCAGCAAGAGGCAGGTGCAGAAGAGCTGCCTTACTGGCGCTGGAGTCCTGTAGTGGGTTTTGGCTCCTCGAGCTAAGTAATTTGCCTGAAGGCATCTACCAAGACGGCGGTGTAAACTTCCAGTTGGGCGTGCAGCTGGAGCGTCGCTTGAGCAAGCGCTTTTCGCTGGTCAGTATGCTAGAGTATGAGGGGATTTCTTACTCGATTAATGCGCTCGTGCAGCCTGTAGGTGGGGACGAGGGCGCAGTGCTGCAAACTCCCTTGGCGGGAGAAGCCTTCCCACGTATCCAAAAGGGCAATGCCGCTTTAGGACTCTACGGTCGCTACTATGTTTTTCAGCGGGAGCCACGGGATGCCTGTGATTTCGGGCGAGGCGTCTTCATTCAGGGGGGTGCGCGCGTGGCGCAAGCCTTGTTTGCGCGAAATAGCTTTGTGTTGGGCAGCACCCGCAGCGCCAATTCTATTCAGGAATTTATCAACCCACAGGTCTTGCAGTTCGAGTTGGCCGTAGGTTTTACGGGAGAATTTCCGAGTGTTCTAGCTCTTTTAAGTTCCTCTGTGTTAGGGATAAATGTACAGGCCACTCCTTTATTCCGCGAGCAGATGTCTCTACCGGTTCTTAATCCTGTGCATTTAACTTGGCGCTTCGTTTTCTAAAAGCGGCTAGAAGGAAATACGTCTCGGCAGTGATAACAGAAGTCTTAGGAACAGGGCGGTGTGTTTTTACCTGGTCGGGCTTGGCAAAAAGAAAGTAAGAAATTTCATGGCTTGTTGAGGCATATTGTATTATTTTACGTTAAAGAATACAAGCCATAATATTGTTCTACTCTTGAAAACAACAACCTATAATATCGACAGAATCAATCACTTGATCCAACAATACCAGTTGGGTAAGGAAGAGTTTTTGACATTATTAAGTGAGGGGTTAAAACATCCTTTGACTTGGGAGGCTGTTTTCAAGGAAGAAATACAGATCAATCATCTTAAGCGGATAGATAAGATTTTCAAAAAAGGGCTCTCTTATTACCTAGATCCAACTGCACCTGTAACAAGTAAGGAGTCAAGTATTTTTTTTCGGAAAGAAAAATTCGGAACTAACTTAAATCTTGCTTCAAAGAAAATCGTCAGTCAGTTTGAAGATCTCAAGATTTCTCTTTCAGGATTGGCCAAACTATCTGACATCAATCTGGAAAGAAAACTTCCTGTGTTCCACAGTCATGATAATCCAGTTTCAGTAGCGAATACGGTCCGTGAACTATTAATGCCTCGCTTCAAAAAAGATCCAAAGAAATTTCTGAATGCCTTAATTGATACATTTGCTGAATACAACATTTTGGTCTTTGAATATGTAGAGCATCCCTCTTTAAAAGAAAAAACCAATATTGATGGATTCTTTTTACAGCCTAATGTCATTGTGTTGAGGAGAAATCAGGATTATTTCAAAAGAGAAATTTTCACCCTTGCGCATGAGCTTGGTCATTATCTTCTGAATCAAGAAGAGATAGAATCCATGGATTACGATCAAATGGCTTTTGGGAAGATTAGTAAGGTTGAGGCATGGTGTAACCATTTTGCTTTCGCTTTTTTAGCAGGAAACGAGCTTCTTAATTTGGATAAGCTACCCAACCTAACTGCTCGTAATGATTATAACTTTAATGAAATCAAGACCATTTCGGATCATACCCATTTGAGCTTTTCAGCAATACTAACCTATTTGGTTAAAAAGGACAAAGTCAGTGGAGCGATTTATGCCAAAATGCGAAGAAATCAGGAGGAAGAAATTCAGAATAGGAAAGAAGAAGAAAAAAAGAAGCGGGAACTAGAAAAAGAAATGGGTAAAGCTTCCACAGCAAGCCTAGCTAAACCCATTCAATCCCCTTTGTTTGTTTCTACTATTCAGTCTGCGTTTTTTGACGGGGTAATTAACGAGTTTGAACTGTGCAAAACGCTAAATCTCAAGCCCAACCAACTTGAAAAATACCTGAGATGAAGGCAATAATCGATACCAGTTCCCTTTTGAGTTTGGTTCGGTATTACCTGCCTTTTGATAATCATGGCGTACTTTTTAATTTGATTAAGAGTAAAATTGAATCAGGCGAAATCGTAATCCTCGATGCAGTTCTACAAGAGTGTAAATTTGTTTCCAAAAAGCTTGTGGTCAATAAGCTCACCTATTTGGTTGACAAAGAGTTTCAGAAATCTTTTCAATTACCTGTGAAGACGGAAGAGCTAATTCCTTTAGCACCGAAAAAGTTTTTAGGCATGCTTCAAAATCAATTCATATCAAATCATTTTCAATTTCGAAAATTGAATTCGGCAGAGTTTGAGGTAAAAAAAAAGGAATTTATGGAATCGGCCGACGCAAAAATGATCATGCACTGCCAGTACATGATAAAAGATTTTCCTAATAAAGATATTTTTATTGTAACAGAGGAAAGCATCTCAGAAAACGATCTAAAGCTGTTTAAGAAAATCCCGGCGATCTGTCAAATTTTAGATATCAAGGTACTGAACCTTCCTGAACTCTTAAGCAAGTTTACTGAATTGGATCTTGGATTTAACTTCAAAAAATAAATTTGTTCTTATCCCCACAGGCAGATGCTTGAGAACGAGGTCAATTAATCAGCCCTGCAGGTAATCTGTTTGATACAGTTTGGTCATCTGAATAGAGTCAGACTATAAGATTAGCTGAAACCGATTTTGAATGAACAGTTTCGGGGATAGTTCATGTGTGGGGGACGTTAAAAAATTCTAGTCTCCAAATCGAAAGTCGAAACGAAAGTAAAAGAAACCCAAAAAGAAAGCAAACGAAAGCAAAACGATCAAAAAAGAAAGAAAACGAAAGCAAACGAACATAAAATCGAAACAAAAAGAAAGCGCCCTACCGAAATAGAGCGCTTTCCCATGTCTTCTCTAAGCAAGCTTATTTTAACCATACCAAAGAAACCTCATCCGGCACCTTAGCCCGATCCGCGATACGCATGTAGCGGCCCGCTAAAGTGGACAGGTAGTCCTGCGCCTTCGCAGCTACATCCGTCAAGCCTCCGATGGACTCTACCTTCCAAAGCTTCACCAAGTGATCGATGATGCGCGCATAATCCCAACTCGTATAAATGCCGATCTTCTGTGTAATCGCTGAAAACTGGTCGAAAAGGGTAGGGTTACTGCCGCCCTCGCCCATCAGCACCGCCGGCATCACGATCTGCTTCCGCATCATCTTCTCAAAAGCCAAAACAGCTCCCGCAGGATCTAACTTGAAAATCTCCGCCATAAAAGACTTGTACGCCTTTTCATGACGCGCCTCATCTCCGGCGATCGTCTTACAAATACGCGAAAGGACATTATCCCCTGCAGCATCGGCCAACTTACCCGTGTTCACATGGGAAATCTTCGTGGCACGCTCCTGGAAAGAAGTGTATATCATCGCCTGGTACGGATCATTCTCCGACTTAGGATCGAAACCATTATAAATTAAGCGATGGATCGTCTGCTCCACCTTTTTCATATCCGCACGACCACTTAAGTATAAATACTTATTCAGCAGATCTCCATGCCGATTTTCTTCCGCCGTCCAGGCTCTCGACCAGCGCACCCAGCCCCGATTACTCAGGAGAGAGCCCTCTACGTTTATGCCCTCTAACAGGTTGAAATACGTCTGGTAAGATGGAAGCGCCTCCTCCGTGATCATATTCCCCACTAAAGAGGTGATCACCGTATCCGGAATGCCCGAAGCACGCTCGCGCAGAAGACGGACTTCGTCCAAAGCATTTTCTTTACTCATGTCCGGAAGAAAGTCTGTGGGCTGCCAGCACTCATCCGGGTTCTCCAACACGTTATCCACCGCCTGACCCACGAAGCTGTCCAACTGACTGACTACTTCCAGGTTTTCTCTAATTCATTATTAATCTTTGTCTTCTCAGCCATAGCTACTCTTTCATACTGTGAATGCCAGCCTTTTACCAAGTGGTAAATTCGCCTAACATTCTAATTCTCTATCAAATGTAAGCAGGATTTTTTGCATAACCCGAGCAAAAACTCGATTTGTGATTTGAGTTTCTTTCCTAAGGAAAAGCGGCTTTTAAGAACCGTGTGCGGCTATGGCTTTTTTAAATCAGCGACGTAAAACCCAAAGTTTTTGGTCAAATCCCGCCGGTGCAGTCTCGCGAAAACGTCCTGCAATTTTCTCCAAATAAAGAGTATTATACCGCAAGCGGGTCAAGTAATTCGGATTATCGGGATCCCCATTCCAGCAGTGTTCAAAGCGATCACCGTAGGCCACCTCTCCCGCATAATACGGATTTTCGGTACTTTCGAGGAACTCCTCTGTTAAATAAACGGCATTATTCAGGTAATAATTGTCCATATCACCGCAGTAAATGTGGATTTTGCCCGCCAGGGCGGACCCTATCTTATCCCAGTCCCGCTCCATGATGTAGCGCAGATCATAGTTTTCCTGCCAGTGGGCAGCCACCTCCTTGTCGATCACGCCGCTATACTTATCCCAAATGGGTTTCGGGTAGCCATCAGCACCTACGGGCGAGTACACGGCCTGCCAGATGTCCCACTGATCACCCGAGCGGCTTTTATCCCCGCCCAGCGCCAGCTCTTTATGGTTCATGTCCACTAGCATGGAAGAGACATGCCCGAGGTAATTACGCCTCCCGACCCGCTGCGTGCGGCGAAAGGGGCCTTCCTCGTAGTAGGCGTTTTCATCTTCGTAGATGTTCACGACCGTGTAGGCGCGAAAATCGATGGGGTCGGGACAGGCAGCGAAGCAGCCATTGTAGGCATCCGGGTAAAAAACTTGCGCGGCCAGCGCTTCCCAGCCTCCCGTGGAGCCCCCATACAGAAAGCGGGCCCAGCCTTCTCCGATACCCCGAAAAGTTTTTTCGATGTGGGGGATGAGCTCATAGGTGATGGCATCTCCATAGGGGCCGAGGTTCGCCGAGTTTACCGCATAGCTGTCGTCGTAAAAAGGATTCGGATGCTGAATTTCGATGACGATGTACTTCGGAAAATCCTCGGAAATCCACTGCTGATAGAAGTTGTAGGCTTCTTCCTGCACGATGCGCTCATAGCCATAGATGCCGAAGCGCGCATTATAGGTGTCAGGCAGGTCACTGTCGGGAGGATCGGTCCGAAACCCGCTGAGGTCGGATGGAAAGTGCCCGTGAAAGATCATGAGCGGATAGTACTCCTCGGGAGACTGCTCGAAGTCGCGCGGGAGCAGCACGTGTGCGCCTAAGGTCATCTCACGACCCCAAAAGGCACTTAGCAACTCACTTTTTATCTCGATATGCTTGACGAATTCCGTGTCTGCGGGCTTTTCCACGGGAGGAATGGCATGGGCTACAAGCAGGTCGGCACCATGCAGCTGCCCGTTCCGCACCTGTACGGGCTGCACGCTGCTGTAGAGATTGCCCGGTGTCCGGTTCCACTGCCGTCCTTCGCCCTTATCCGCGGGGAGCAGGATCTCATGGCCATCGGCACGGACGTAGCGTTCGTGCTGGACGATAAACGCTTGCGCAAAGTAGTCGCCATCGGGGAGTTCGCGCCAGTCTGCTACGGGGTAGCCGAAGACGCTTAGGTCAAAGGCCATGCTGCTGCCACTGTGCCCGCTAAAGTCCTGGCCGAACACCTGCGCAGAGCCCACGCCATCACTAACTGCAAAGCGCGGTTCCACACCTTCCTGATGGTGAAGAAGTAGCAGGAGGCGGCCATCCCGAACCTGCTCTTGAAGTTCAGGCGCGATGAGAATGTCGAGAGGAGGGAGTTGTGTGGCCTTATCTTGGCAGCCGTAAAAGAGGAGGAGGCCGAGGGCCAAAGTCCAGGTGGTGAATGTCTTCATGTGCTCGAGGTTAAAATGCTATTGCTGGTGATCTAAGATAAAAAATAAAGGGATGAATCGGGAAACCTTTACATGTGACGGGGATAGGCTTTTTTTATCACCCTGATTTCGGTGAGGAAAGGTAGAAGCCTTTTTTTGCGGTGGCCACCGCCACTATCCAAATTTTATGTAAGCATTTGGCCGCTTGTCAATAGCTCCTGTGGAGTGGTGCTCATGCCGCGTATCTTGGAGAAAAAAACAGTCTTATGAGGAAGAAAATACTTGCTGGGCTGCTGCTATGCGGCATGCTATGGTCCTGTGGTGGAGGCCCCGCGCAGGAGGAAGCCATCGACTATAGTACCCTAGATGAAGCAGAGCTTTTGGCGGCAGCCAGTGCACTCTCGCAGCGTCTGATTATCGTGGATGGGCACATGGACCTGCCTTTCCGCATGTATAACCTGGGGCATACCATGGAAGGGGAGGTGTATAACTTCATCGAGCGCCAGGAGTCGGGGAATATCGACTATGTGCGCGCACGTGAAGGGGGTCTGGATGCTCCGTTTATGGCCATTTACATCCCCGCGGGTTATCAAGAGCGAGGAGGGGCGAAGGACTTGGCCGATACCCTGATCATGATGATGGACCGCTTGGTGGACACCTGGCCGGATAAACTGGCCCGCGCCACCTCGGTAGCAGATATCCGTAGAAATCATGAAAAAGGCCTGCTGTCTTTGCCCTTAGGCATCGAAAATGCGGCAGCCATCGAGGATGACCTTTCTCTGGTGGAGTACTTTTTCGATAAGGGCGTGCGCTACATGACGCTGACGCATGGGAAGGATAACCTCGTGGGCGACTCCTCTTATGACGATAGCGAAACGCACGGAGGGCTGAGTGATTTCGGGAAGGAAGTAGTTCGGGAGATGAACCGCCTCGGCATGATCATCGATGTTTCCCACATCACGGACAAGACATTTTTCGATGTGGCAGAGCTCAGCCGGGCCCCCATCGTGGCGACGCACAGCAGTGCCCGGCATTTCACGCCCGGCTTCGAGCGCAATGTATCGGATGAAATCATTAAAAAAATCGCCGAAAAAGAGGGCATGGTCATGATCACCTTTGGCGGTAGCTTCTTAGACGAAAACTATTCCAAACAAAATAGCGCCAACCGTGCACATATTCAGGAATGGCTGAAGGAAAATAACCTCGCCATGCGCGATGAAGCTGCGCAAGCGTATATCCAAACGTACATGGCAGAAAACAAGCCTTCGGTTTCCGTCACCAAGGTGGTGGATCACATCGACCACGTAGTGAAATTAGTGGGCATCGACTATGTGGGCTTGGGCTCAGATTTCGATGGAGTAGGAGATACGTTGCCCGAAGGCTTAAGGACGCTTCCATGTATCCGAATATTCTGGCGGAGCTGTTAAAGCGTGGCTACAGCGAAGAGGACATCGAAAAAATATGCTCAGGAAATTTCTTCCGCGTGTGGGAGGCCATCGCCGCTGTGGCAGGCTGATGCGATAAGAAAATTTAAGCAGATAAAAGTAGCTAACCATGCACCTGGAGGCATTATACCTTCAGGTGTTTTTTTAAGATAGCGCGTAACTCTTCGATGCGAAATGGCTTGCTCAGGTAGTCATCCATGCCCGCTTCCAAGCATTTTTCCCGATCTCCTTCCAGGGCAGAGGCGGTTAATGCGATCATAGGCACCTGGCCGCCCGGAAAATTACGGAGAATTTTTACGGCCTCTAGTCCGCTCATTCGTGGCATGTGGACATCGATTAGCACGAGGTCGGGCTGTAGGGAGGGGAATTTCTCAACCAGCTCTATTCCGTCTTCCACCTCGACGACCTGCGCATGTGGCAGGTCTTTTCGCAGCAGTGTTTTGGTGAGTAGAATGTTCATCGGATTATCGTCCGCAACCAAAATAGTGAGTTTTTCTTGTGGTTCTTCCATGGCTTGCGTATGTGCTAAGTGAGTAATCGAGTCGGCTTGCTTGGCGGAATGGGGAAGCATTTCCACTTCTAAATCGAAGTAAAAGGTGCTCCCCTCTCCGGGTAAGGAGTGCAGTTTCAGTTTACTGCCCATAAGAAACAGTAATTTGTTACTGATTGTTAGCCCCAGTCCAGTGCCACCAAACTTGCGGGTGGTGGTGTTATCTTCCTGTGAGAAGGCCTCGAAAATGCGTTTTTGGTTGTCGGGATGAATACCGATTCCCGTATCGATGACAGCGAATTGGAGGGAGGTTTTTTTCCCGACCTGTTTGCAGCGGAGCTGTAACGTGACCGCTCCCTGCTCCGTGAATTTGATGGCATTACTAAGTAGATTCAAGAGTACCTGTCGAACGCGGGTCTCGTCTAAGCGATATTCCGCCTCGGGAGGGCAGCCGGAGTGACTGGTATCTATAAGAATGCGAAGGCCTTTTTTTTGTGCCAGCGGCTGGACGATGCGCAGCGTTTCTTGTAGGAGTGCTTCGGGCTGTGTGGCTTTTAGGTCGAGTTCCACTTTGCCCGCTTCGATTTTAGAGAAATCCAAAACATCGTTTATAATGCCTAGCAGAAGCTCTCCGGATTGGATGATCGCTTCGGTGTAGGTTTTTTGCTCGGAGTCAAGCTGGGTGTGGAGGAGTAAATCCGAAAAACCGATGATGCCGTTTAGTGGGGTTCGGATTTCATGGCTCATATTAGCCAGGAACTCAGATTTAGCTAAGCTGGCCTCCTTCGCGCGGTGCATGCTTTCGGTGAGGCTGATTTCTAAGTTTTTTCGTGCTAAGGCATTCGCGATGCTGTCAGCGAAGCTCATGAGTAGGGCTTTTTCTGCTTCCGACCATTTTCTGGCACGCGTACAGTCGTCGAAGCCGGCATAGCCCCAGAACTTTTGTCCTAAGAAAATCGGAATGATGATGATACTTTTAATGTCTTGCGCCAGCAGCAGGTCCTGAAGGGGCCCCTTTTTCGAGTTCCTCCACCACACAGTAGAAGGGTTCGTTTCTATTTAAGTAGTCCACAGCCTCCCCGTAGAGTGACATGGGGATATTTTGTAGGTCTGGGTTGTTGAGCTCCGGCTCTACTCCGGCCTGCGTCCATTCGAAAAGTTGTGAGCTTAAGACCTCACCATCTTTAGCTGTGGAGTTTTGGAAGAGGTAGGCACGATCGGCTGTGGAGGCCTTACCCACGGTGACGATTGCCTCCCGTACCGCTTCTTTAAAGTCTACGTTGGAGAGGAGCTGCTTGGTGGCCTTTGCGATGGCCTGCAACATGTTTTCATTTTTGCGAAGCGTCTGATTGGCTTCTTCCAGCATACGCCCATTCGCCTGCACCAGTGCTTCTGATAGCTGCTCCTTTGTAACATCTTTTAGCGTAGCCACATAGACGATGTTGCCATCCAGCCGGAGTGTATTGCCGATAGTCAGTTTCAGGTGGCGCGCACGGATAGGGTCTAAGGTGATGAATGTGTTTTCCTTTGGCTTTAGCTGTTCCTGCAGTTCGGGATAGAGGGAATTCAGCGCATTTTCCGCTGACCTCAGCTCTGTGCTTTCTATTCCGAGGAGCCTACGGACAGCGGGATTCGCAGCGATAAGCTTTTTGTCTGCGTCCAGCAGGATCAGCCCTTCTTCTGTGGCCTCAAAAATGGTCTTATAGGCGATCGGCAAGACTTCCAACACTTGAAAGCGGTTAAATCCCCAGTAAAACAGCAGCACACTAAAAAGCAGGCTAAAAGGAATGGGGTCGATGCCTGGGGGGTAATTTCGAGTAGATCGGAGAGGTGTGCCAGCCAAGCACAAAACTGCCAGCAAGTAAAATGCGGAGCTGAGGCTTAAAGTTAGCAGCACCTCGCGGAGGTGCTGTATAAAAAGGATATTCGCCACCAGTACGGGCACAAGACCGAAGATGGCGTAGACAAAATAAAGGGGGCCGGGCTCAAAATCTATCAGGGGCACTTCAGCCTGGGTATTCAAGCTAAAGCTAAGATAAAACCACTGATGCTGCTCATTCGTAAATAAAGTAATGATAAAAAAAAGCGCCGCCAGATGGTAGCCGTAAAAAAGGCTTTTGGGAACAGGCTTTTCCGTGTAGCTGAGCGCAAAAGCCAAGAGGTAAATCGGCAAAAATGCCCCTGGAATATATTCTAGCTTGAAGAAGAATACCGTGTTATCGAGCCCTTTGGCCATAAGCTCTAAGCCGTAAAATAAGGCATAGAAGAAACAAAGTGTCACTAAGGCGAGAAAATAGTGCTTGCTATCTTGTGCGGGTTTTCGCCAGATGGTAAGCCCTAGGCCGAAACTCAACACCGCTAAAAAAAAGATGATGAGCGAAAATATGTTGAGTTCGAGGTTCATATTCGGTATATACCGACTAAAGTAGAAAAAAAATTGTTAATTTCTACCATTCATAAATGGTCTGTAACCGTTCATTCCTTCCTTCACTTGCTTAAGGATTAATTAAAAAGTAGTGTTTTTCACTTTCGGAAGCCTATTTTTTGACTGCGGCATTATATTTGACTACATTACTCATGAAAAATACAAAATTATGAAAAAGCTAATTTATTTCATCGCCTTAGGATTCTTCTTTTTAAGTGCCGATTTGGCCTTTGCACAAAGCACAAAAGAAGAGGTCAAAAAGGAACAAGAGGCCATAAAGGCAGAAAAGAAAGCTGCCAAAGCGGAGAAGAAAGCTGCTAAAAAGGAGCTGGCCGACGTAAAGAAAATGGAAAAGCAGGCGCGTAACCTCGAAAAAGCCGAAAAGAAACTGGCAAAGCTCGAGCAGAAGGCTTCTAAAACGGATGCGAAACGCGCCCGTCAGCAGGCAAAATACGATAAGGCCAAGCGCCGTGGAAAAGCCTCCGAGGCACAGCTGCTAAAAATGGAGGTAGACCTGAAAAAGTTAGAGCTTGACTTGGTTAATTTAAACAACGATATCGTGGAGCAGCGAAGGACAGTGGAAAAACTGCGCTACTAAGCAGCCTTCACTTCAGCATACCTATTAGGACCCTTCGGGGTCTTTTTTTTGGCCCCCGGCCAAAGGGGGAACCGGGGGACTTCCTGCTACTTTTAGCTTTACAGGCGAATGTTCAGGAGTCCAATGCTGCCAAAACGGCTTGAATTTGCGGAAAAAAGCCAAATAAATCCAAATAAATCGGACATAATGGCTTGATTATGATGGGGAAAGCGATTGGAAGAGCTTTTGCTTAGGGAAATTCAACGAACAGCATAAACAGCACAATCATGGACTATAAACAATTCACCGTTAGCGTTCAGGAGGCCTTGCAGCGGGCCGCGGGCATCGCGCAGGAATCCGGACATCAAGGAATCGAAAGTGGGCACATGCTCCGTGCGCTGCTGCAGGATGAAAGTGCCGTCATGGGCTTTTTACTACAGCATGCTGGCCTGCAGAAAGGGGCATTAGAAAAGGAGGCGGAGCAGCTGATGAGGAGCTACCCGAAGGTTTCTGGCGTGGATCAGCCGTATATGGGACAGTCGCTGTCGGCTGCTTTTCAGGAGGCCAAGCGTTTTCAGCAGCAGCTCGGCGATGCGTATCTGGCGCTGGAGCACGTGTTTCTGGGCCTGGTGCAGGGTAAGGAGGCCACAGGCCAAAAGCTTCGCGCGCTCGGACTAAAAACGGAGGGGCTGTTAAAAGGAATAGAACAACTAAGAAAAGGAAATAAAGTGACGAATCAACATGCAGAGGGAAATTACAGGTCGCTGGAGAAGTATGCCAAAAACCTGAATGAACTGGCCAAGAAGGGCAAGATAGATCCAGTCATCGGAAGGGATGAAGAGATCCGTCGGGTGCTCCAAATTTTAGCCAGGAGAACGAAAAACAATCCTATCCTTCTCGGAGAGCCCGGTGTCGGGAAGACCGCGATCGTGGAAGGGCTGGCGCAGCGCATCGTGAGCGGTGATGTGCCGGAAAATTTAAAGTCAAAGACGCTGGTGTCCCTAGACATGGGGCTCTTAGTGGCTGGGGCTAAGTATAAGGGGGAATTTGAGGAGCGTCTGAAGGCTGTCATCAAAGAGGTGACCGATTCGGATGGGGAGCTGATTCTCTTTATCGATGAAATTCACACCCTGATCGGTGCAGGTGGCGGCGGAGAAGGTGCTATGGATGCGGCTAACCTGCTAAAACCTGCTTTGGCACGCGGTGAGCTCCATGCCATCGGCGCTACCACGTTAAAAGAGTATCAAAAATACATCGAGAAAGATAAAGCACTGGAGCGACGTTTTCAGGCCGTTATGGTCGATGAGCCTGACGCGGCGGATGCGATCTCGATTTTGCGCGGGATAAAAGACAAGTACGAGCTCCATCATGGGGTGCGGGTAAAAGACGATGCGGTGATCGCTGCTGTGGAGCTTTCCCAGCGCTACATTTCCGACCGTTTCCTACCTGATAAGGCCATCGACCTGATGGACGAGGCCGCTGCCAAGCTGCGTATGGAGATGGACTCCCTCCCTCAGGAGCTCGATGAGCTGAACCGGCGCATCATGCAGCTCGAAATCGAGCGTGAGGCGATACGGCGTGAGCAGCATAAGGATAAAGAGGCAGTGCTTTCGAAGGATATCGCCGCCCTGGAAGAAAAGCGCCAGGAGGTAAAGGCCGCTGGGAGTCAGAAAAGGGGGTCATCACCGGTATCCGTGAGCAGAAAGAGCGTATCGATCGCCTCAAGCAGGAAGCCGAGCAGGCGGAGCGCGCCGGCGATTTCGGCAAAGTGGCGGAGATTCGCTACGGAAAAATCGCCGAAGCGGAGAAGGAGCTGGAGCGGCATAAGGAAACATTACGCAGCATGCAGGAGTCCAGCGCGCTGCTGAAGGAAGAGGTGGATGCCGAAGATATCGCCGCTGTGGTAGCCAAGTGGACGGGCATTCCGCTCGCCAAAATGCTGCAGGGTGAACGCGAAAAACTTCTGCATCTCGAAAAGGAATTGTCCAAGCGAGTGGCGGGCCAGCAGGAAGCCATTTTAGCCCTTTCGGACGCTGTGCGCAGAAGTCGAGCAGGGCTCCAAGACCCCAAGCGGCCGATTGGTTCCTTCATCTTTATGGGTAGCACGGGTGTCGGAAAAACGGAACTGGCGAAAGCACTCGCGGAGTATTTATTTAACGATGAGCAGGCCATGGTTCGCATCGATATGTCCGAGTATCAGGAGCGGCATGCGGTTTCCCGCCTCGTGGGAGCCCCTCCAGGATATGTGGGCTATGAAGAGGGAGGTCAGCTGACAGAAGCCGTTCGGCGTAAGCCTATGCGGTGATCTTGCTGGACGAAATCGAAAAAGCCCACCCGGATGTGTTTAACATCCTGCTGCAGGTACTGGATGATGGTCGTCTAACCGATAATAAGGGGCGTGTGGCCAACTTTAAAAACACCATCATCATCATGACCACGAATATGGGGGCCAGTTTGATTCAGGAGCGCTTCGCGGAAATAGAAGAGTGGAACCGAGAGGAGGTGTTGGAAGGCACGAAAGAAGCCGTCTTTGAGCTGATGAAACAAAGCCTCCGTCCGGAGTTCCTGAACCGTGTGGACGAGCTGGTCTTATTCGAGCCTTTGTCCGCTCAGGTAACGCGCAAGATCGTAGACATTCAGTGGAAAGAAATCCAGCGCCGTCTAGCCGAGCGCCATATCGAGATCGAGGCCACGCCGGAACTACTGAACTATATCGGTAAAGTCGGCTTCGATCCGAAGTTCGGTGCCCGTCCGCTGAAGCGCACTTTCCAGCGTCTGGTGCTAAATGAGCTTTCGAAGCAGCTTTTAGCAGGCTATATTCGAGAGGAAAGCGCCGTGTTAGCGGATTTAGATGCAGAGCAGCAGGTCTACTTCAAGCAAATTCAGGATGTGCCTGCTTTGTAAAATAGTGTGTATATAAGGTGTAAAAAGCGGTCTTCGGGCCGCTTTTTTTACGAACTTTTCTTTCCACCGGCAGTTTAGTGAGCACCTATTTAAAGGGGAATTTCTTTATGATGGAGGAACATTACTTTCAGTGCCCCTACTGCTGGGCGGAGATTTCCATGCTGCTCGACCCTTCTGTGGAGGAACAAGTCTACATCGAAGACTGCGAAGTCTGCTGTAACCCGATCGAGCTGCGTGTCGCCTTCGAGGAGGGCGAATTAACCTATTTTGAAGCGAACGATATCGAACAGTAACATGCTCATCTCTCCTGGTACAGACCTAGAAACCGTCTTTCAAGACCTTAAACATGAATTACACCGCGCAGTGCTGGATCGGAGGCATCCTTTTCGTTTCGTGATGCTGGCCACCGTAGATGAAGGGCAGCCCGAGGCCCGCTACATCGTGCTGCGTCAGGTCACGCAGGAGTTGCGCTTCCTCTTCTATACAGATGGTCGCACCCCGAAAGTGCGCCAGCTGGAGCAAAACCCCCTGGCCTCGCTGCTGCTGTATCATCCGGGTAAGCGTGTGCAGGTGCGGATGCCCGGCCACTTCGAGGTACTGCGCCAAGGGTCCCTCTGGCAGGAGCATCGTGGGCGTGTGCAGGGAGAGGCGATGAAGGCATATAGCCCCACTTTGGCCCCCGGCCGCGTGATTCAGACGCCAGAGCAGGCCTATCGCTGGGAAGAGGAGCGCGATTGGTTTACCCTTTTGGCCTTCCGGCCAAAGTCCATGGAGCTCCTGCAGCTTCAGGGCCTAGAGCATCTGCGGGCTAATTTTCGCTACGAGCAGGCTTCCAATACCTGGAAAAAAGAATGGGTAGCTCCTTAAAGAGGCTACCCATTTTGTATGTATAGAGTGGCGTATGCCATCTATTTTTCCTCACAGTTTTCTGTTCTGCGGGTGTCGAGTACGTGCACGATCTGCCAGCGGTCTGCTTCCTTTATGAGCTGAAAACTATTAACTCCGCAGTGGCTAAAGTTTCCGCTTACGTAGAAGCGATAGGGAGTCCAGGCGTGCGCCAAAGGGCCATCCATTCGGATCATCACATCCGTGAGCTGCTCGTCCAAGACAGTACCCTCAGGGGTTTCCGCTATGCGCTTCAGGAAGGCTTCCACATTTCCAGGGCCCAAGTAAGGAGCGCCCATTTCGTCCAGTCCTACCGTCTGCATGCTCGCTTCGGCATGGAAGAGAGGGGCAACACGCTTCGCATCCTTGGCCTTCATGCCTGCGAAAAGCTCTTGGAGTAGTGCTTCGATGGCCGCTTTTTCCTCACGCTCCTTCTCTGCATCGACTTGCTGCTGGGCGAAAAGCACCGCAGGAATGCCGAGGAACAGAAGCAGAAGGAGGCTATATGCGCAGGCCTTAATCATTTTTCTCAACGGTTCCACCTGTTCCTGTACGGACTTCGATGCGGGAAGGGTTTCCGATGTAACGGATCCGAGCACCCGTAGCTGCTGAGCCGGTGATCTCATTTGCCACCTCGAAAGTAGCTCTTCCAGCGGTGTTTCCCTGTACTTCGGCGCGGTTCGCCTTCAGCTTTTCGGCATCTACTTCCGCACTGGTAAATACTTTTAGGTTCAGTAGATCGGTACTTCCCTCTACGAAAATCTTCGAGCTGCTGGTCGCGTCTAAAAACAGTGTTTCTGTGGAGACTTCGGCTTCGATGTAGCCGCTAGTGGTTGCGGCGAGGACCACTTGGCTGGCATCTAAGAGATCTTTTACGACCACAGAGGCGCTAGTAGCGGCGGCTATTTCGTCTAGCTCCGTGTAGGTAATGACCATTTTAACGGTGCTAGAGCGGAAATTTCCTCTCCCTAACTTCACATCTAAGGTCTCCTTCGAAACCTCGGTGATGATTTTGTCCAGGTCGATGCCATTCGCGGTGATGGAAGCGGAGGGGCTGTCTCCTTTGCGCAGCTCCACTTCGATGCTGTTCGCCACTTTAATCTTAGAGAAATTACGTAGAGAACGTTCCTCCGTGCGTGTCTGCGCGAGGAGAACGTGCGTGAGGGCTAGACAAGCCACTAGGGTAGTGAAAAGGTACTTTTTCATTGGTTTAATTCATTAAAGATTCTGTGGGAGCCTATGGGCAGGGGGGCTGCTTAGGCTCTTCCGTAAAGCTTAAAGGTCATGTTCCGTAGCGCACTGTTGTTCACAGCATAGTGCATCGCCTCTGCGATTTCGCCTGGACTTACCCAGGTGCTGAAGTCTGCATCCGGCATGGCCTCGCGGTTTTGCGGGGTGTCGATGATGCTCGGCACGAAGATGTGCGAGCGTACATTGGTGTCTTTGCACTCTTCTGCTACATAGTCCGCTAGGGTCATGACAAGCTTTTTACTCAAAGCGTATGCCACAACGTCCTTTCCGGCCTCGTTTTCTACTGCTGGGCGGGCGCCGATAAAAAGGAACTGTCCATGGTTGGCTTCTTTTAAGCCCGGTAAAAAGTGTTTAACCAAGTTAAAGGCGGAGTAAAAGTTGAGCTTCATCATCTGATCCACTTCCTTTACATTTACATCTTCGATGGCGCCCATGGCGAAACCGCCCACAAGTAGGGCGATAGCATCCACGCGGCCATACTGCAGCTTATACTCTTGGGCGAAGCCTTCACGGCCTCCTCGTCTGTCACATCCAGTTCGTAGATGTCGTCTGCTTCTTCGATTTCTTGCTCCTCGCCAGGCTGTGTGATGGCGATGACATAGTAGCCTTCCCGTTTAAACTGTTCGACTACTGCTTGACCTAAATTTCCGGCCGCGCCGGTGACGATAATATTACGCTCCATATAAATGATTACACTGATGACAAATCTAAACTACTAATTTAAAATTATATTTGAGTACATCCCATGATTTCGGCATATTTAAGTGCTGTAGATCCTGAGATGGAGGGAAAACCAAGATAAAATTCCGTTAGCTTCTTGCATTTAGCTCTTGGTGTTTCTTTCTGGATGTGGCCATACCCCTGTTAGCAAAAAAACAGTTATACACGTTGTATACGGGCTTCTGGCATTAGAGTATTCGAAAATTAACATAAAAAGATGGGAAAAGAAGAAAATTATTTCGATTTGGTCTATGAGGTGGTGCGGCTGATACCTCGCGGGAGGGTGACTTCCTATGGGGCCATCGCGCACTACCTCGGCATGAAAAGCGGTGCGCGGATGGTGGGCTATGCCATGAATGCCGCACATAGTCAGCCGGATGTGCCTGCGCACCGGGTTGTAAATCGCTTGGGTTTACTGACGGGCAAGCATCACTTCGGTGCTCCCGATGAGATGGCAAGGAGGCTGCTGGCTGAGGGTATTCCCGTGGAGGAGGATCAAGTGCAGGATTTTCAGCGCTACTTTTGGGATCCTGCGCAGGAGCTGGCTTTATAGGCTGGCAGCTGGCGTGCCGGCAGGGGGAACCACTTCTTTACCGCGCCAGAGGAACAAGAGTAAAAACATCAGGGCTCCATTTAGAATAAGTGCTTCGAATCCGAACTGGTAGCCCCAAAGCCAGCTTTCTGAATTTTGGGTGATGAGAAAGGTGAGCGTAGGTGCCAGGATGCCCGCCAAGGGTACCTTTTTATCCTGCACCTGCCAGCGGGTGAACAAGCCGAAGGCGTAAAGTCCTAGCAGTGGTCCGTAGGTATAGCCCGCGATTTTAAATACAGCGGTGATGACGCTTTGATCGTTTAGCCAGCGAAAGGCCATGATGCAGAGAAACATGAGCAGGGTAAAGGCGAGGTGTACCTGTTTACGTACTTGGGTACGTTTTTCGGCAGGATAGCGTCTTTCGATCTGCAGAAAATCATAGCAGAACGAGGTGGTCAGCGCTGTCAGCGTGGAGTCCGCGCTGGAGTAAGCTGCAGCCGTAATCCCTAAAATAAAGATGATTCCTGCGAAAGCCGTCATGTGGTTCGTCGCCAGGAAAGGGTATAGGTCGTCAGTCCGCGCGGGCAGAGAGATCTCCTCTTGGGCGGCATATTGATAGAGTAAGATGCCGAGTGAGAGGAAAAGGAGATTCACGAACACCAGGATCAGCGTAAACCAGAACATATTCTTTTGGGCTTCGCCCAAAGACTTACAGGTCAGGTTTTTCTGCATCATATCCTGATCCAGGCCGGTCATGACGATGGTGATAAACATACCGGAGGCGAACTGTTTCCAGAAGTTATTTGCCGACTGCCAGTTCCAGTCGAAAATTTGGGAGCGGGTGTCGCTGCTTACGCGGTCGATGAGTTCCAGGGGGCCTTGAATGCCGAGGCTTTGCGCCAGCAGAACCAGTGCGGAGACTACGGCGGCCAGCATAAAGAAGGTCTGCAGGGTGTCTGTCCAGACCACGGTTTTTATGCCTCCACGGTGGGTATAAATCCAGATCAGGCTCACGGTCAGTAGGACGGCCACCCAAAACGGGATGCCGAGGGGTTCGAAAAGGATGAGCTGCAGGACGCCGGCCACGAGAAAAACGCGGATGGAGGAGCCCAGGGTGCGGCTGAGGATAAAGAAAAAGGCGCCAGTTTTATAGGACCAGAAGCCAAATCGCGTCTCCAGATAGCTATAAATGGAGACTAAATTTAGCCGATAGTAGAGGGGAAGCAGGACGCGGGCGATGACCAGATAGCCCAGGGTGTAGCCGAGCACCACCTGGAAGTAGTGGAAGTTCGAGCTGCCCACCTCGCCGGGCACAGAGATGAAGGTGACGCCAGAAAGGGAGGCCCCGATCATACCGAAAGCCACTAAAAACCAGGGCTTTGACGGTCTCCTGTAAAAAAAGTGTCCGCAGAAGCTCCACGAGAGGTTAATCGGGAGATGAGGAACAAGAGCAGGAAGTAAGCCGTTATAATAAGGAGTACATGGGTGGTATTCATGGAGTTAATTTCCGGTGGATATCGATGGCGAAGTTGAGGATTATAATTAAATTTGCAAAATGAAAATAGAAGCACAAATATTTCCGGAGTACGAAGAGGCAGAATTGCTGGTGGAGGAGCTGGTCGATACGGAGGAATGTGAGCTCGTCGTTTTTAATGATGACGTGAATACCTTCGATCACGTGATTAATGTGCTCGTAAAGGTATGTCGCCATACCCGAGAGCAGGCCGAGCAGTGTACCCTAATTATTCACTATAAAGGTAAGTGTGCGGTGAAAAAGGGAACGCGCACACAGCTGAAGCCGATGTGTCAGGCGATTTTAGATGCAGGAATAGAGGCCGCGATTCTTTAAGTTTTTTACGTGAATTATCCTTCTAAGCTTATCGAGCAAGCCGTTCTAGAAATCAGTAAGCTACCGGGAATCGGGAAGAAGACGGCTTTGCGTCTGGCTTTACATCTTTTAAAACAGAATGAGCAGACCGTGGAGGGCCTCACTGGTGCACTGAGTCGCCTCAAGAAGGAAACACGTTACTGTGAGCGCTGTCATAACCTGTCGGATGGGCCGCTGTGCACGGTATGTGCCTCGCCTTCGCGACAGGAAAATGTGATTTGTGTGGTAGCAGAAGTACCGGATTTGATTGCGATCGAAAACACGGGGCAGTATCGGGGTACGTATCATGTGCTGGGCGGTATCCTCTCGCCGATGCATGGAATAGGACCTGAGGAACTGCAGGTGGCGAGCTTACTGGAGCGGGTGAAGAGCGCGGGGGAGGAAATGGAAATTATTTTTGCGCTGCCTTCTACCATGGATGGAGATACGACCTCCTTTTATCTGATGAAACTTTTAAAGCCTTTCGGGGTGAATATCAGCACGGTGGCGCGGGGCATCCCGATCGGTGGAGAGCTCGAATATACGGATGAAGTGACGCTGGGAAGAAGTATTCTCGCGCGCGTGAAATATGATTTTGGGGGGTAATTTTTTGGAGATTGAAAAAATTGCTTACCTTTGCAACACCAAATTTCTAGGGGGATTAGCTCAGTTGGCTAGAGCGCTACACTGGCAGTGTAGAGGTCATCGGTTCGAATCCGTTATCCTCCACTTAAAAATAGAAAGCTGACTTCGGTCGGCTTTTTTTTGCTCCATACTTTTGTGCAGGGCACAAAAAATCCCCAGCTTTTGGCTTCCGGGGATTTTTTTATTGACAATAGCAGGGGCTGCTTAGCAGGCTGCTCGCCTTCAGGATCAGGGTAGCACGGGGGCTTCGGCCAGCACCTGCGGGAGTTCTCCTGTCAGGCTTTTCAAGAAGGCACTTAAATCCGCCAGTTCTTCTTCGCTGAAGCTACGGTTCAGCTGGGTAATTCCCATGATCTGAACGCTTTCTTTTAGGTCATGCACACTTCCATCATGGAAGTAAGGATAGGTTTCGGCGATATTTCGTAGAGAAGGCACCTTAAACTTGAACAGATCCCCAGGATTCCCGCTCAGTGCATATAGGCCCGGGTCCTCATGAATGCGGCTGTCCACGCTGCGGAAATCTTGCATCTCGCCGAAGCGTCGGAACTGCTGTCCTCCCAGAGCCACGCCATCATGACAGGACTGGCACCCAGCATCTAAGAATACTTTTAGGCCCTTTTTTTCTTGCGCGCTGAGCGCTGCAAAGTCCTTTTCCATAAAGGCATCGAAGCGTGATGGGGTGAGGAGTTGGGACTCAAAAGCCGCTATCGCCTCGGCCACATGCTGATAGGTGATAGGCTCTTCAGCCTGAGGGAAAGCTTGGCGAAAGCGCTCCACATAGGCAGGCACCTCTTTTAGGCGCTCTAGTAAGATTCCTTCATGCGGGATGGCCATCTCCACGGGGTTCAGGATAGGCCCTTTCGCCTGCTCGGTGAGATCGGCGGCCCGACCATCCCAGAACTGCGTGTCATGCAGTACTGCATTTAATACGGTAGGAGAGTTTCGGTCGCCGAGCATCCCAGGTAGCGCCCCCGGTGAGGTGGGTAATTTATCCACCCCGTAGCGGCCCAGGTCATGGCAGGTATTACAGCTTTGCTCCCCATTAATACTCAGCCGAGTGTCGAAATATAGAAGTTGTCCCAGCTCCGCCTGTGCCTCATTCACTTCCGGGTAATCCCATTCATGGATGCCGCGTAAGGTTTTTCGGGCCTCGGCCCAAAGGAGCGCGTCTGCCGCTTCATAGGTAGTGGCTGCTTTTTCAGTGGTATTTTCTACCCGCACGATGCCGGACAATAAAAATCCAATTAGCATGGTGCTTCCGACGAGAAGGAGGTTGTTTTTCATAGTACTGTGCTGAACGATTACGTGTACAAAGATCAGCAGAAGGACAGACTAAGGAGGTGATGCAAGTCACCCTTTCCGCTGAGAATTATCTTTTATGAAGAGGATGTGTTCATAATGATAGACCTCCAGAGCCAGTGGGCGCGCATTTTTAAGAATAGATAGATTTTGTCTATGGGGGATTGATTTTTTAGATGTGGATTGGATGTATTTCAGGCAGTCATCGCCGTGCATTTTTTTAGGGAGGCACTAGGTTTGAATGGCTTTACACGTAGTGGTACAAGAGGGAGTTCGCAGTAGATTCCCTTTTTTTTGAATATTAAGAAAGAAATAACTTCGTTTTTTAGAAAATAGTCCGTAAGATTGTTGAGCAATTAAAAATTCATGTTTTTAGACGCAAGACCATATCGTCGTTTTTTTACATTGGCCTTCCGGTTTACCGGATCGATGTCTACTTTTTTCATGTGCACCTGCACCTGTTTCACGCTTACACTTATTACGGGCTAAGCCCATTAACGAAAACCATATTATCCCATCCCCATGCTGTACAGGAATTTCCTGTACACGTGCATGACTTAATCCTACAGCCAGTATGAAAGTATTAAAGTTTGGAGGTTCCTCAGTAGCGAATCTGGAAAACATCGAAAAAGTCTTCGAGATCATTCGACAAGCAGAGCAAGAAGCCGAAATCACGGTGGTGTTTTCGGCCCTTGGAGGCGTCACGGAAATTTTACTTTCTTGTGCTACCATGGCCACGAATGGTCAGGCGGCCTATGCAGAATATTTAAAAGGAGTAGAGGAGCGGCATTATGCGCTGGTTCATGCGCTTATTCCGATCCAGCAGCAGTCCGCTGTGCTGACCTATGTAAAGGTGCGCTTTAATGAGCTGGAAGACCTCTGTCATGGTGTGTACCTCATTCGGGAGTGTTCTCCGAAAACCCTTGACTACATCCTCAGCTTCGGGGAGCGTCTATCAGCCTTTATTTTAGCGGAGGCCCTCCGTGTCCGTGGTCTGGACACACATTATGTGGATGCGCGTGAACTTATCCGCACAGATGCGAATTTCGGGAATGCCAAAGTAGATTTTCCACAGACCAACGATTTGATCCTAGCGTATTACGATCAGCATCCGGGGCTAAAGGTCATCACGGGCTTCATCGCCTCGACAGCACAGGGCGCTACGAGTACGCTGGGGCGCTCGGGATCAGATTATACGGCAGCGATTTTTGCTTCTGCGTTGCAGGCGGAGGAGCTGCAGATCTGGACAGATGTTTCTGGCGTGTTGACCGCCGATCCGAAGTTGGTATATTCTGCCTTTACGATCCCTCAGCTGACCTATTTAGAGGCCATGGAGCTCTCGCATTTCGGTGCCAAGGTCATTTTTCCGAGTACCATGCAGCCGGCCATGAAAAAGGGGATTCCGATTTACATCAAGAATACCTTTGCGCCTGCGCACCCTGGCACCTTAATCGGAGGGGAGCCCGTGAATGGCAAGATCCTCAAGGGGATTTCCTCTATCTCGAATGTGTCCCTCCTGAATGTGCAGGGCTCGGGCCTGATTCATGTGGTGGGCGTTAGTCGGCGGGTCTTTGGGGCTTTGGCGGATGCCAAAATCAATATTATCCTGATTTCTCAGGCCTCTTCGGAGCATAGTATCTGCATCGCGGTGCGGGAGCCAGAGGTGAATATGGCCAAGCAGGTGATCGAGCATGAGTTTCTGTATGAGATCCAAAATGGCGAGATGGATCCTGTGCAGATCCTGTCGAATATGTCCGTGCTGGCGGCCGTAGGGGAGAATATGAAGCAAAATCCCGGTGCTGCGGGCAGGATGTTCCAGGCGCTGGGGCGAAATAATGTCAATATTTATGCCATCGCACAAGGGAGTTCGGAGCTGAATATTTCTGCGGTGGTGGCCAAGTCGGACTTGCAGAAAGCACTGAATGCGCTTCATGAGGCCTTTTTCCTTTCGGATCAGAAGGTTCTGCACGTGTTTTTAGTGGGGATGGGGCTGATCGGCAAGGCGCTGGTGAAGATGATCGCGGCGCAGCGGGAGAAGCTGGGCAGAGACCATGCGCTAGACATTCAGATTCATGGGATCGCGAATAGTCGCTACATGGCGTTTCATGAGGATGGCTTCGACCTGCATCACTGTCCCCTACCTGAAGAGGCGGAGGGTGCTGTTCCGATGGATTTAGAGGCATTTATACGGCAGATGGAGGAGATGAATTTCTCGAATGCGGTGTTTGTGGACTGTGGCGAGTCTCAGGAGGTGGCTGATGTGTACACGCGTGTGCTGGAGGCTAAGGTGGGCATCGTGACGCCAAATAAAAAGGCGAATTCCGCTTCATTAGACGCGTACCGCGAGCTCAAGCGGCTGGCCAAGAAGCGTGGGGTGAAGTTTTTATACGAGACGAATGTGGCGGCGGGCCTTCCGGTCATCAATACGCTGCAGGACCTGATGCTCAGCGGGGATCGTGTGCTGAAGATCGAGGCGGTGCTGAGCGGTTCTATGAATTATATTTTCAGTGAGCTAGAGCGTGGGGCGCCTTTTTCGGAGGTGGTGCGTCAGGCGAAGGCGCTGGGCTACACGGAGCCGGATCCACGGGATGACTTGAGTGGCATGGATGTGGGGCGAAAAATTTTGATTTTAGGTCGCGAGGCAGAGCAGGACCTAGAGTTTTCGGATGTCAGCATCGAAAGTATGGTGCCGGAAGACTGTGTGGATATCGTCGATGTGGAGGCCTTCTTGCGTCAGCTGGAGCAGCATGATGCGCGCTTCCGTGAGCGCTTAGAGGCGGCGGAGGCCGAGGGCAAGAAGCTTCGGTTTATGGCGACCTTGGAGCATGGAAAGGCACAGGTGGGCCTTCAGGCACTGCCGGCTACGCATCCTTTTTACAGCTTAAAGGGGAGTGATAACATGATTTTATTTACTACTGAGCGCTACCATGATTTTCCGATGATCGTCCGTGGTCCGGGAGCGGGCGCGGATGTGACGGCGGCAGGGTTTTTGCTGATGTGATTCGTATCGGAAATTATACCCGCTTATGAGGGCGCTGCGAAGGGTAAAGGCCTTTGCGCCGGCCACGGTCGCGAATGTGTCTTGTGGTTTTGATATATTGGGTTTTGCGATTGAGGCGCTGGGCGATCAGGTGACGGTGTCTTTTAATGATGAGGCGCGCCTGCGCGTGCTGCGCATCGAGGGGGATGGTGGCAAGCTGCCCTTAGAGGCGGATAAAAATACTTGTGCGGTGGCGATACATGCGATGCTGCTCCACCTCGGTTCGCGGCAGGGGATGGATATTATTTTAGAAAAGGGCTTGCCCTTAGGTTCCGGGATGGGCTCCTCTGCTGCGAGTGCAGCTGCTGCCTTGGTGGCGGCGAATGTTTTGCTCGGAGAGCCCTTTACGAAGGCCCAGCTGGTGCCTTTCGCGATGGAGGCGGAGCGTGTGGCCTGTGGTGCCGCGCATGCAGATAATGTGGCGCCGGCTATTCTTGGTGGCTTCGTGCTGATTCGCGACTATCATCCGCTGGATCTGGTGCCACTTCCCGTGCCGGAGGGCTTGTACTGCACCCTGCTGCATCCCCATTTAGAGTTGCGGACCGAAGATGCGCGTAGTGTTTTGAAGCAGCAGGTTTCCTTAAAAGATGCCACGGTGCAGTCGGGAAATATCGCGGGGCTGGTGGCGGGCTTATATCAAAATGACCTGGCGCTGGTTTCTCGCTCCCTAAAAGATGTGATTGCGGAGCCTTCCCGGGCGCTCTTGATCCCTGGCTTTTATGCCTTGCGGACGGCGGTCATGCAGGAGGGAGCGCTGGGGTCGGGGATTTCTGGCTCCGGGCCTACGATTTTCGTGATGAGCCCGAGTGAGGAACAGGCCCGGCGGGTAGGTGCTGTGGCGGAGGCCCTGTATCAGGAGCTCGGATTGGGCTTGGATGTTTATTATTCGGCCATCAACAGGCAAGGGGCGCATGTGCTGGAAACGGCCTAGCCTGGCGCCCGTGGGCGGAGATGCTTTCTTTAACTTTAACCATTAATCGATACCATGCAGTTTTATAGTACACAAAATCCGGCGCATCGGGTGGGGCTGAAGGAGGCCGTCATCCAAGGATTGGCTCCCGACCAGGGTTTATACATGCCGGTGGAAATTCCGACCTTACCTGCTGATTTCTTTCAGCGCCTTCCCAGCTTATCTTTTGCGGAAATCGGGCAGGAAGTGATCGGAGCGCTCTTTGGCGATAGCCTAAGTGAGGCAGAAATTCGCGAGCTGGTGGAACATACCTTGCAGTTCGATGCTCCGCTGGTGGAGGTGGAGCCAGGGATCTACAGTCTGGAGCTCTTTCATGGGCCGACCTTAGCTTTTAAGGACTTTGGGGCGCGCTTCTGCTCGAAATTGATGGCATTGCTCTTAGCCGGGGAGTCGCGAAAAGTGCGGGTGCTGGTGGCTACTTCGGGCGATACTGGAAGTGCTGTAGCTAATGGCTTCTACCGAACGCCGGGCGTGGAGGTGGTGGTGCTGTATCCGAGGGGCAAGGTTTCTGTCTTGCAGGAAAAGCAGTTTACTACCTTAGGGGAAAACATCGTGGCGCTCGAGGTGGATGGTGTTTTCGATGACTGCCAGCGCCTGGTAAAGGAGGCCTTTTTAGACGCGGAGCTTCGGGAGCAGATGCTGCTCACCTCGGCGAATTCCATTAATGTAGCCCGCTGGATACCGCAGGCCTTGTACTATTTTAGGGCCTTTGCGCAGCTCCCGCAGCCTGTCGGTGATGTGGCTTTCTCTGTACCCAGCGGAAATTTCGGAAATTTAGCAGCGGGTATTTTAGCGGCGCGCATGGGGCTTCCCATTCGCTACTTTGTCGCGGCCACCAATGTGAATAAGGTGGTGCCTGATTTCTTAAATGGGGCGGACTTTCAGCAGGTGCCTTCGGTGCAGACGATTTCGAACAGCATGGACGTGGGTAATCCCAGTAATTTCTCTCGCCTGCTGGCACTTTATGGTGGGGATGAAAAGGCACTGCGCGCACAGGTGAAAGGGTTTTATTTCGATGACCCTGAGACTGCGCCGTTCCATGCAGCAGGTGCATCGGGAGCGGGGCTATATGCTGGATCCACATGGTGCAGTAGGCTATATGGGGGTGAAAAACTTCATCAAAACCCTATCGGCTCCCTGCCAAGGTGTCTTTTTAGAGACGGCCCATCCGGGGAAATTTCGGGATGTGGTGGAAGAAACCTTAGGCTTGGAGCTGGAGCTGCCGGCGCGCTTGGCAGCATTTCTTTCAGGGGAGAAAAAGGTGGCCCCTCTTGGCAAAGATTTTGCGGCTTTTAAGGCCTATCTGCAGCAAGATGCCATGCAGGAGTCCTAATCGCTGCAGGTTTGTTTGGTAAACCTGTCGCGTTTTAAAGGGTAAATCCGTAGGGGAAGAAACAGCTTGTTTATGAAAAAGTGGAAAAACGTTTTATGTGCCTAGGTAGCGTAGCGCTCCTGGCCTTTCCTGTCAGGAAAACCCCGGTCCAGATGTAGATGGAGAAGTGGTTCCGAATCTTCGGCCGCTGAGTGCATCAGAAGAGCTGTTGGCGCTTTCGAACAGGGCCTTTGCAGAGGACTTCAGTGCGACTCTTCGGGATGTCAGCGTCAATCAGTTTTATAGCCCGCTCAGTGTGCAGCTGGCCTTATCCATGGTGATGAATGCTGCTGGTGATGAGTTGCGCGAAGACTTTCTGCGTGTTCTGCGCTACGATGCACTAGCAGTCGATGCGGCGAATGAGGCCGCGGAGACCCTGGTAAGCTTTTTGAGGAAGCTGGATAGCCGGGTAACTTTTTCGACCGCAAACGGCATTTGGTATCGGGAAGGGGGCACCTTGTATACGCCTTTTCAGGAGGCCATGAAGCGGCACTTTCAGGCCAGACTAGAGGCCGCTGATTTCGGTAATCCTGCCGTGGTGCGCGAGATTAATGGCTGGGTAAAGGCAGAGACCAATGGCCTGATTCCAGAACTTTTAGAGGCTATCGATCCTGCGACCATCATGATGCTGGTGAATGCGGTGTACTTTAAGGCAGACTGGAAAGCGCGCTTTGACGCTGCCCTCACCAAGCCTGCACCTTTTCGCGGAATTCAGGGAGTTCGGCAGGTGCAGATGATGGAGCTGGCAGAAGCTGCCGATTTCCCGTTTTCCGCTACGGAGGAGTACACCTATGTCGCCCTTCCTTACAGTAGTGGACAGTTTCAGATGGAGGTGCTCATGGTAAATGACCCCAGCCGTGCCGAGGAGTTGTTGCATTTAGAAACGCTCCAAGCGGCTGCCGAACGTGCGAATCCTCAGGGATTTCGACTGCTGTTCCCCAAGTTTGAGATGCGTTATAGAGAGGAAGACCTGGTGAAGTACATGGCGAAGATGGGGTTAGAAGCAGCTTTTTCTTCCCATCCGGGGAATTTTAGTCGCATGTTCGAAGGACCTACGGGCCCTACTGCGATCAGTGATATTATCCACGAAGCCTTTATTCAGGTAGATGAGAAGGGGACTGAGGCCGCTGCCGCTACGGCTGTAGGCGTGGTGATGACGTCCCTTCCTGCCGCTCCTCCCGAGCTGCGCATCGATAACCCCTTTTTATTTGTGATCTCCGAAGCACATAGTGGTGCAATCTTATTTGTGGGACATCTCGTAAACCCGTAACTTGCTGCTGACATGAGCAGCAGCGCCACACTTCAACTTCATGCTAAACTGGATCGGCTCATTCCCAGCAGTGCGGGGCCGATTCTTTTTTTTTAGCGGCACCTCCTATTTGGGGATGAGTGCTCATCCGGATTTTATCCGCTGTGTAGAGGAAGGCTTTACGCAGTTTGGGCTAGTGCATGGGCTAAGTCGGGCGAATAATGTGCAGCTGTCTGTGTATGCGGACTTCGAGTCGGCTTTTGCCAAAGGTGCTAGTGCGGAAAAGGCCCTTCTTTTCAGCAGTGGCTTTTTAGCAGGACGACTTGCTTTGGAGCTGCTGATCCCGAAGGTGCAGCGGGCTTTTTATGCGCCAGACATTCACCCTGCCGTTTTGCCGGCCACGGCGGCCCCTAGTGCGGCGAAAAATTTTCAAGCTTGGCAGCAAGAGATCAAATCCAGTATGGCTACTTTGCCGAAAGGCAGCACCTGCTTAGTGGCGGCGAATGCCTGCGATCCATTAGGCTTAGCCGTCTATGCCTTCGACTGGCTCGAGGAGCTCGCCCGGGAGCATCGGGTGTACCTTTTGGTGGATGATAGCCATGCTTTCGGGTTATTAGGCGCAGGGCTTTTCGGCACCTATTCTAGCTTACCAAAGGAGGCTTGTCAGGTGCTGGTGAGTGGCTCGCTCGCGAAAGGGCTAAGCCTTCCTGGGGGGATTCTTTTAGGCGCGGAGTCCCTTTTAGCGGAGCTACAGGCGACAGCGGCATTCCGTGGTGCTTCGCCTATGCCGCCAGCTATGCCCATGCATTTTTACAGGCTCAGGAGCTGTACAGAGAGGCGCAAGCGCGCCTGCAGGAGTTGCTGGCCTACATGCGAATGCGCTGTATGGCAGCAGAGCTTTCGGATTTCTTGCTGCAGCACCCACAGCTGCCGATTTGGCGCTTGCCAGAAGGCTCCATCGCGAAGCACTTACTCGAAAAAGAGCGCATATTGATTTCCTCTTTTCCCTATCCGGCGGCTGACTCGCCTGCCTTAAATCGGATTGTGCTGGCTGCTTGGCATCAAAAAGAGGATATCGATCGTCTGGTGGAGGTCCTGAGTAGACGGCTACATAGCTGAGAGCAGGCAGGCGATTTTTTCTTTGGATAGAAAGTCCTATCTTAGAATCTTATTAACTAGCAGCAGCATGAAGCATATTTCGTATTCTTTCGGTGCCCTCGCACTTATTGTGGGCAGTTTTTTTGCCTGTCAGTCTAATCCCGGCGCGATGTACTCTTTGAAAAAATTCCTGATAGTTATCCGGTTTTACAACAAGTTTTAGCGGATCCGGAGAAGTATCAGGTGCAAATCATCGTCTCTGAAATCGAGCAAGATGAAGCGGGACAGGTGAAGGGTTTCGCACGCAGTAGCTTTGGTTTAGACGATACGCGCTATTACTATCCGGCGAGCACGGTAAAGCTCCCTATCGCGATCCTAGCCCACGAGTGGCTGGCCGAACAAGAGGTGCCTGGCCTAAACCGGGAGACGCCGATGCTTAACTTGACGGCTCGGGAGGCACAAACAGAAGCCCGTTTCGATAGTACAAGTGCTAACTTGCTGCCAAGTATTGCACATTATGCAAAGAAAATTTTGTTAGTGAGTGATAATGATGCGTATAATCGCCTCTATGAGCTTTTAGGGCAAGACTATATCAATGAGAAATTGCGCCAAAAAGGGTTAGCACATACGGTAATCAATCATCGGTTAAGCATTCCACTGCCTGCGGAAGAAAACCGTCATGTTAACCCGATACGTTTTTTACAGGCTGATGGAAGCACCTTATTTGAGCTGCCTGCACGGGAGGCTTCAGGCGTTTATGTTAACCAAGATGCTCCCATGTTAGCCAAGCAGTATTATATCGGGGACAGTTTGGTGTCTGCTCCTATGGACTTCACGACGAAGAACAAATACGCTTTGGGTGATTTTATGGCAACTTTGGAGCGCTTGGTTTTTCCGGAGGCCTTTTCCAGTGAGCAGCAGTTTGCAGTAGCCGCTGAGGATCGGGATTTTCTTCTTACGTATATGGGCATGCTGCCCCATGAAAGTCAGTTTCCCGCCTATGACCCGAAGGAATTTTACCCGAGCTACAGTAAGTTTTTCAAGTTCGGCACATCTAAGGAGCCGATTCCGGATCAGTTTCGTCTTTATAACAAGACGGGCATGGCGTATGGACACCTGTTAGATGGGGGCTATTTCGTGGATGAGGAGAAGGGAATCTCCTATTTTATCGCTGCGGTCATTTATGTGAATGAAAACGAGACCTTAAATGATAATTCCTATGAATACGACGAAGTTGGATTTCCATTTTTCGCAGAATTAGGGGAGTATGTGTACCAGCATTTTGTACGCCGTCAGGAAACAGGTACCTTCACTCCCTATCAGCGGCTGGGAACATCGCCTTGGGAGCAGGCGCTGAAGAAAAAGTAGTGCCCATTCCAGTATGAGCCAGCTTTTAGCCAGGCCTATATGAGGTTATTAGGTCGTAGGTCCAAAAAAGCTACAAAAGCAAAAAAGGCGTCATCTCTTAAGTTGACGCCTTTTTCCTAGAATCACCAGGGTCTTTAAATCCGTATCGTTTTAAACGGTTTCGCTGAGCAGCAGATCGATGTCTTTCAGGCTTAGCTTGCCTTCGTAATAGGCTCTGCCAAAGACCACTGCATTTAGTCCCATATCGCGAAGCTGTCGGAAGTCGTCGATATCACGAACACCACCTGAGGCCGCTAGTGCCAGATTCGGAAAGCGGGCGATCAGGTCTTGGTACAAGGCGTAGTTCGGTCCTTCCATCACCCCATCACGGGTGATATCCGAAATTTTTACATATTTCAGGCCTCGCTCGTAAAAATAGTCCAGGTGATCGTATAGGTTGGTGGCTGTCTTTTTCAGACGGCCTCTAACCTTAATCAGCATATCCTCAGGGTTCACGTCGATGGCAAGGTTGATTTTTTCACGTCCATAAGACATGATCATGTTCGCAAAACGCTCGGGATAGGCCACGGTCACGGAGGCAGCGGTAATCGTTTTAGCGCCATATTCAAAACATTTCATGACATCACCGTCTGTGGTAATACCTCCCGTGAAGTCCACTTTTAGATTGGTATAGCCGGCGATGGTTTCCAGAATATGGTAATTTTGGGGCTCTCCTTTACGTGCCCCATCTAAATCGACGAGGTGCAGGCGCTTGATCCCATGATCCTCGAAAGCTTGGGCGATTTCCAAGGGGTTATGGGAAATGATTTCTTGATTTGCAAAGTCGCCCCTTTTTAGACGGACGCATTTGCCCTCGATGAGCCAAATGGAAGGGATGATCTCAAACATAGTGATTCTGATTTTAACGGTGTAATACTTATTTCAGGCGTACGGGTCCTAATTGTACTAAATATAAAAAAAATGGTTGACTTTTTTACGTAAAATTGAAAAATCTTTGAAAAAATTTCTTCCGAACACCTGCTCGCCTTCCCTCTGATGCCCTAAAAATGCTCTTTCACCCAAGCGCGGATCTCTTCCTCCAAGGCCGCTATCTCGGCGGGACTTTTTTCCATCACACCACCGAAAAGGAGGTAACTATGAAATTCCATCTGTGTGAAATCACAGAGTCCCACACGGATCAGTCGTTCATAAGCTTCCTTTAAGCCCTCCGCTTCGATATAGGTATCAGGCGCCCCGGCGGTTTGGATAAGGCTTAGGCTTTTGCCCTTTAGGGCAAAGGGCCCTGAAGCATCTCCCTCAGGATAGGCGAATCCGGGACTGAGGACCACGTCGAGGTAGGCTTTCATCGGGGCAGGCATACTCCACCACCAGACTGGATGGAGCAGGATGATGTGCTCGGCACGACGCCAAAATTCCTGCTCCGCGGCGATCTGTGCTTCCTGTGACACCCCAGCTCGATCTGACCAGCGCTGTGCATCTAAATGACCGATGCTTTCGATCTCGCGGAGGGCGCGCAGCTGTACGGCAACTCCCCTTTCCTCCAGCGCAGTAAATAAAACGCTTTCCAGGTGTGCATTCAGGCTTTTGGCACTCGGGTGGCCAGAGAGAATAAGCACCTCCTGTGCGAGCAGCAGCTGCGTGAACAGGCACAGGCAGGCGGTCAGAAGTGCCGGGCGAAGGGTTTTCTGGCGCTGGCTCATAGTTTCTGCACTACTTCCCGCTTCGGCAAGCGAATGCTCCACATGCCACGCAGGTCTCCCACTGCATGGTTGCGCGCCTTGTCCTCAGGATAGCGTTCGGTGAGCTTGGCCAGCGTCTCAGCAGCGATCTCGCTACCTTCTTTTCCATGGCAGGCGAGGCAAAACTCTCCAGGAATGGTGATGGCACGGGTGAACAGGAGCACTTCACCCCCTTCTATTTTCTGCACGTTCGGCTCCGATTTCAATTCATTTTCCACATTATAGGCATACATATCCAAGAAAGGCTTTTCCTCCTCGCGCGGTGCATCTGCTGGGTTTCGGTAGTCATAGGACACCCGTCGGATTTCGATGCCTTTCGGGGCCACCTCCTCGATCAGGCTGATGGCATTTACCTGGCAGAAGTCGATGGCGCCTACGACCCCTTCGCGCTCGATGGCCTCACGCAGCGCCGTGATCAGCTGTGCTTGGGCTTCATCTGCCAGCTCCTCGCCCCACTCTAGGGCACCCTTTAAAATGGTGGCTTCCGAAAGCTTTTTCGCCTGCATGCTTCGGTTCACCTGCTCGAACACTTCGCGGTCTACACGTTCATTCGTGCTACAAGCGATCCAGGTCCAACTTAAAAGTAGTGTGCAACTTAAGAAAAGAATGCGTCTCATGTCGTAGGGGTCTTTAAATGGTAAAGATACTAGTTTTCAAACGCTTTTCGGCGGTGTGCTGTTCATTTCAGAAGGATTATTGCGGCCCGCAAATGAAAATTGCTCCGAAGGAGATAAAAAACAGTGCCTACGAAATAAAAGCACTTGTTAGCGCGTATTGTAAAATTTTATTTTGACTTTATAAAAGTTTCTTTTTAGTTGAAGAGATCGATGAAATATTATTTGGAATCGACGCTTTTAAATAGCAAAGATTTTACTCAATTTTGAGACCGAGTATAAACCCAAACAGCAAGGATATGCATACCTTCATGCGGCCGGAGAGCTTGATGATGAGCCACGGCTATAAACCAGAACTTTCGGAAGGGGCGATTAAATGCCCGATTTTCCAAACCTCGACTTTTGTCTTTAAGTCTGCTGAGGAGGGCAAGGCCTTTTTTCAGGTGGCGTATGGGCAGCGGGAGCAGGACCCGAATGAGGAGCTCGGCCTCATTTATAGTCGCCTGAATAATCCTGACTTACAGATTTTAGAGGAGCGCCTATGCCTCTGGGATAAGGCGGATGCCTGTGCCGTTTTCGAGAGCGGTATGTCGGCGATTTCTACGGTGATGCTGGAATTTTTGCGGCCAGGAGACTTTTTGCTTTACAGTAAGCCTGTATATGGCGGAACGGACCACTTCATCAACAAGGTGCTGCCTCAGTATGGCATCCGAGCATCGGCTTCACCGAGCAGGATACCCAAGAAGAGATTTTAGCGCGCATCGATGCGGGCGGCAGTCGGGAGCGCGTGAAACTCGTCTATGTGGAGACGCCCGCGAATCCGACGAACGCCCTTTTCGATTTGGCGCTTTGTCGTGCGGTGGCTGAGCAGTGCGGCGGTGCTGAGCGAGCCGTTTTCTGTGTGGATAACACCTACATGGGGCCACTTTGGCAAAGCCCCATCGCGCACGGTGCGGACTTGGTGGTGTACTCGGCCACTAAATACATCGGCGGACATTCTGACCTGATCGCTGGTGCGGTGCTGGGTAGCCAAGCCTACATGGGCCGGATCCGAGCTCTGCGTACGTTTTTGGGTAACATGGCGGGCCCCTGGACGGGCTGGCTGCTGATGCGGAGCTTAGAAACCCTAAAAGTGCGTATGGATCAGCAGGCGCTAAATGCCCGTTCGGTGGCAGATTTTCTAGCGGCACATCCGAAGGTCGCCAAGACCTATTACCTCGGTCATTTGGCAGAGCACTCCGCCCAAAAAGAAATTTTCAACAGGCAGTGCAGCACCGCTGGGGCCATGCTTTCTTTCGACATCGTGGGTGGCGAGGCTGAGGCTTTCCGGTTTTTAAATGCGCTGAAGCTGATTAAGCTGGCCGTTTCCCTGGGCAGCACGGAGTCCCTGGCGGAGCATCCCGCTACGATGACACACAGCGATGTGAGCGCGGAGGACCGCGAGCGTCTGGGGATTTCTCCTTCCCTCGTGCGGATTTCTGTTGGTGTGGAGCATGCCGAAGATATCATCTGGGATATACAGCAGGCCTTAGAAAAGGCGTAATCCTGCCCCCTCTTACCTTGCAGCTTCTGCAGGGTGCTGTAGTGTCTATTGCTTTAGTTTATATTATTTTGGCGCGCAGCGCCAAAACACAAAAAGGAGTCTTCACGTACATGCCGTTATGGCGTGAACCTGAAGACTCCTCCTCTTTTTCTGCGTTGCTTTTCGCTGTTTATCCGACGTGTTTTTTCAAAAAGGCCACACTGCGCTCCCAAGCTAATTTAGCCGATGGTTCGTCGTAGCGCGGGGTGGAGTGGTTATGAAAGCCATGGTTGGCCTCTGGGTAAAAATGCACTTCGTAAGTTTTACTTTCTCGTTTGAGGGCGGTTTCGTATGCCGGCCATCCCGCATTTACGCGGGTATCGAGTTCAGCGTAGTGCAACTGTAGGGGCGCTTGAATGGCGGCTACATCTTGCTCCTCGGGCTGTCCACCGTAAAAAGGCACTGCTGCGGCGAGGTTTGGTAGTTTTACCGCCATGTTATTTGCGATCCATGCTCCGAAGCAAAACCCGATGACGCCTACTTTTCCATTTCCGGCTTCGTGGTCGGCGAGGAGCTGGTGGCCAGCGATAAAGTCGCTCAGCATTTCATCGCGATTTCTTTGCGCCTGCAGGCGCCGTCCCTCATCATCATTCCCGGGGTAGCCGCCGAAAGGGCTGAGCATATCGGGTGCTAGGGCGATAAAGCCATCCAGTGCTGCCTGCTTAGCGGTATCTTCGATGTAGGGATTAAGGCCACGGTTTTCATGTACGACCAGCAGGGTAGGAAGTGGGCCGCTCCGTTCTTTCGGTAGCACGAGCAGCGCCTGGATCTCCCCTCCTCCGTCTGGGGAAGTGTAGGTGATGCGCTGGCTTTCGATGCGGGGGTCGTCCTCCTGAAAGCGCTTCGTGCCTATGTAGTCGGGCATCAAGTAGCTACTTAGCGCGGCGATGCTAAGGCCACCTACGGTGTAGCGGGAGAGCTTGTCCATAAACTGCCTGCGGTTCAGCTGACCATGGACGTAGTAATCGTACAGGTCATAGACCTCTTGGGGCAGCTTAGGCTTCGGTGTTTTTTCCATAAAGTGGTGTGGTTTAAGAAGAAAACAGCGTGCTGGCTAAAGTGTTCGGGGTATGGGCTGTTCCGTCGGCAGCTATTCGCTCGCCTCGTTTTGTTCTAAAAAGCGCTCCCGGCCTTTTTTTTATCAGAATAGGAAGCAGGAGCATGCCTGCGCGCTGGAGCAGCCCTGGTGATCGGGAACTGCGTAGGCGGCTGCGGATGTCGTCGTCCAAGAGGCCCTCTCGCTCGAGGGTTTCCATGACCCGCTGCATTTTTTTTCTTTTTTTTACCTTTAAATAGGCGCACTAGGGAGAAAGCTAAAATGCCTCCACCCAGCACAGCGGCTCCGAGTTTTAGGATATCTCCCTGCTCGTTTTTGGCCACGGAGAGCTGCATGCGCAGGGTCTGCTCTAAGGCCTCGGCTTGTTTTTTCAGCTCTTCGTTCATGGCTTTTTCTTTTGAAAGAGGAATAAAAATCTTCTGAAGAAGTCCTTAAACGACTGGATAAACCCTTCGGAATCGCGGATGATATACAGCAGGATGAAGAGCAGGGTGTAGATTAGCCCCACATAGAGGAAGCCCATAGACGGAGAGTACAACTTCTCTCCGATGAAAAAAGCCAGCCAAAGGCTCATAAATAAAAGTACCATTAGGCCAGCGAGGCCCATGGTTACCAAGATAAATATGCGGGCAATCAAGCTGCTGACCTGATCTTCGACTTCGTTTTTAAGAAGTTGCAGGCGAACTTCGATCAGCTGCTTGACGGTCTGGACGATTTCAGCGATGTTAAACATAGCGCAGATTTTCAGTTTTCGAGGATGTAAACTCCCAATATACGCGCTTCTATCCGAAATTAAAAACTACTTTCGGGTGCCGCTTCCTCGCTGCCGCTGTAGTAGCGGTAGGTCAGCACATGCTCTACAGCCAGGCGTAGGGCTTCGTTTACGGGGAATGTTTTAGCGGCGAGCTCAAAATCGATGCCATACAGGTAGGAGTATGCGCCGCTGCTGCTGCTGACCTCCAGGCTGCCTTCCTGGACCGCCTGCTGGGCCACTTGGAAGGCGTCTGCTTTCTGGGTTTTGATTTTTTTACAGGTGATAATTTCGCGCTGCCCCTGTTTGTTTTTTCTGGCGCTCGCGCCAAAGACCCTGCAGATCAGTCCGCGCTGTGCATAGGCAGAACAAAAACCCGACTCGCCATCTTCGCTGAAGCTCTTGTATAGGATGCAGGGTTTCGTGCTGCCGGCTTCCTCTAGCCGAAGTAAGGCTTCTTCGCCTTTTCCCTGCTCGACGATATGGAAGGCAAAAGGTAAAAATTCAAGGATGGAAGCCTGCACGGTGGGCTTGCTACAGCAAAAACCACAGCCTGGCAAGCAGCCTAGGCCGCTCTGCCCGATGAAAGCCTGCATTTCAGCGTCCAGCTCCTTATATAATTCACTGACCGCAAGGGACTTCTCCTTTAGATTCATAGGTTGTCAAATAAAAGTTTGCGAAGGTAGAAAGAGTTTTCGAATGGTACAATAAGAAAATGTTATGGTAGAATAAAAAGTTGGGCTGCCCTAACTTCCTACTTCTAGTTAGGTTAATTCATAGAAGCTGCCTATTTTTGTTAGTTTGCCGCAGGCAAGCACAAAACCGGGCGGAAAGCCGTCCTTTTAGCCTAAACGAATTAAGATATGGAAGAGAAAACCAACCATTTAGACCAAAAACAGGAAGAAAAGATCCGCAAAGCGTTTAAGGAGCGCGATTGGAGTGAGATTAAAAGTGCGGACAGCTGGGTAATTTTTAAGGTGATGTCTGAATTTGTGCAGGGCTTCGAGAAGTTAGCCAAAATCGGCCCTTGTGTTTCCATTTTTGGCTCGGCTAGAACGCCGCAGGATCACCCCCATTACAAGTGTGCGGAAGAAATCGCAGCCAAGCTGGTGCGTCATGGTTATGGTGTTATCACGGGTGGTGGACCGGGCATCATGGAGGCAGGAAATAAAGGGGCGCATTCTCAAAATGGCAAGTCGGTAGGTCTTAACATCGAGCTGCCTTTCGAGCAGTTTAATAATATTTACATCGACCCGGATAAGATCATCAACTTCGACTATTTCTTCGTCCGCAAGGTGATGTTTACCAAGTATGCACAGGGTTTCGTGGTGCTTCCGGGGGGTTTTGGGACTTTGGACGAGCTATTCGAGGCGCTTACGCTTATTCAGACGAATAAAATCGGCCGTTTTCCGATCGTCCTCGTGGGCAAGGCCTACTGGGAGGGGCTGCTCGACTGGCTAAAAGCTACGATGCTGGAGCAGCACGGCTACATCAGTGAAGGCGATTTAGATCTATTCTCTGTGGTAGACGAGCCAACAGACGCGGTAAAAGTAATCGATGAATTTTACAGCAAGTACCTGCTGTCTCCCAACTATTAATGCGATTTAATTTTCATCTTATTTTCCTTTATTTGGCCGTAGGCGGGCTGCTGGTACTCCAGTTTTGGCCCGGCCGAGGGCCTGTAGACTCTCCACTTCCCGAAGACTATGCGCCTTATGCCGTGGCAGCGGGGGCGGAGGTGGCGGCTTCGGGTGGTTTGCGGGCGCCTTTTGCGCTGCTGCCGCTTCCGGAGGAGCTGGATTTTGCGGGGGAGCGCGTGCCACTGGAGGATCTGCATGTGCGGGAGCGGATGGAGCGGGAACTTTACGTAAATGCATACTGGGAGTCCAACTTGATCCTGCTGAAAAAGCGATCGGCTAAGTATCTACCGGAGATCGAGCGGCTGCTCGCGGCGGCAGGTGTGCCGGATGATTTTAAATATGTGGCCATAGCCGAGTCGGCCCTGCTGCATGTCACCTCTCCTGCGGGTGCTCGGGGCTTTTGGCAGTTTATGCCCAAGACGGCGAAGGAATACGGTTTGGAGGTGAGCAGCGATGTAGACGAGCGTTATCACCTGGAGAAGGCCACGCTGGCGGCAGCACGGTACTTAAAAAAGGCCCATGCCCGCTTTGGAACTTGGGCAGCAGTGGCGGCAAGTTATAATATGGGGCAGGCGGGGCTGGCGAATCGCATGCAGGAGCAGCGCGTCAACACGTATTTCGACCTGTACTTGAACGATGAAACGAGCCGATACCTGTTCCGGGTTTTGGCGTTTAAACTGCTTTTTGAGCAGCCCGAAACGTACGGGTACTTTGTGCCTGAGGCTGAGCGCTACCGTTATCCGGAGACGCGTACCCTTCGCGTGGACACGGCTATTCCGGATTTAGCTGTTTGGGCACAAGCCCAGGGCAGCACCTACCGGGATCTAAAATGGCTTAATCCTTGGTTGCGGAGCAGAAAATTAGCCCCTGCCCGGGGCAAAACCTATGAAATCAAGCTCCCTGTGGGGAGTGCCTAAACCCTGCCTGCCTTTCAGGGGTTAGGGGGATGATACGTGCAGGTACCTTCCGCAGTGAGGGGGCCGGGCACGCTTACCAAGAATGGATTTATGGATACGATACAAGAGCCGGAAGAGCATTTAGAGATATTTGGCGCCCGTGAGCACAACTTAAAAAACGTCGATTTACGGATTCCGAGGAATAAGTTGGTGGTCATTACGGGCCTCAGTGGGAGTGGGAAGAGTTCGCTGGCTTTCGACACGATTTATGCGGAAGGGCAGCGCCGTTACATGGAGTCCTTTTCGGCCTATGCGCGTTCCTTTTTAGGTGGGATGGAGCGTCCGGAGGTGGATAAAATAAATGGGCTATCGCCGGTTATTGCGATCGAGCAGAAGACGACGTCTAAAAATCCGCGTTCCACGGTGGGCACGGTGACGGAGATTTACGATTTTATGCGGCTGCTTTTTGCCCGTGCGGGCAAAGCGTACTCTTACCTCAGCGGACAGCCGATGATTCGACAGACCGAAGACCAGATCATCGAGCAGCTGTTTACCCATTTTAAGGGGCAGAAGTTATACATCTTGGCGCCCGTGGTGAAGGGGCGTAAAGGGCATTACCGAGAGCTTTTCGAGCAGATCCGCAAGATGGGTTTTGCGAAGGTGCGCGTAGATGGCGTGGTCTTAGAGGTGCAGCCGAAAATGCAGGTGGACCGCTATAAAATCCACGATATCGAGATCGTGGTGGACCGAGTGGTGGCGGAGGAGGAAGACCGCTACCGCATTACGCAGTCGCTGAAGACGGCCTTGCAGCACGGGAAAGGGGTGCTGATGCTGCGGGATGAGAAAGGTGAAATTCACCACTTTTCTAAGTTTCTGATGGACCCTACTACGGGGCTAGCCTATGATGAGCCAGCGCCGAATAACTTTTCTTTTAATAGCCCTTATGGGGCCTGCCCAACTTGTAATGGGCTGGGTGTTATCGAAGAAATCACGCGGGAGTCGCTCTTTCCGGATCCGAGCCTATCGATTACGATGGGGGGCATCGCGCCTCTGGGAGAATACCGGGATATTTGGATCTTTAAAAAGATCGAAGCGATTCTTAAGCGTTTTAAGGCGAGTATGTCCACGCCTGTCGGCAAGCTAAGCGAGGATGTCCTCCAGGTGCTGCTCTATGGCGACGGAGAGGAAATCGCGGTGGACTCGGTGAAGTATCCGGGCACCAAGTGGACGACCAGTTTTGAGGGCATTATCCATTCCTACAAAAGCAGCAGGAGGGGGGGTCTGATAAAATTCAGAAGTGGGTGAGTGAGTTTACCACCACGCGTGTGTGTCCAGACTGTGAGGGGTATCGCCTGAAGAAAGAGTCCCTGCATTTTCGCATCGCCGACAAGCATATCGGGCAGCTGGCCATGCTGGATATTACCAGTTTAGGGGAGTGGTTCGCAGACTTAGAGGAGCGTTTGGACGAGCGCCAAAACGCCATCGCCAGGGAGGTGCTAAAGGAGATTCGCAAGCGTATCGGCTTCCTTTTGGCCATCGGCCTGGATTATTTATCCTTAAACCGACCCTTGCGGACCCTTTCCGGGGGTGAGGCCCAGCGAATACGGCTGGCTACTCAGATCGGCACGCAGCTCGTCGGGGTATTGTATATTTTAGATGAGCCCAGCATCGGGCTGCACCAGCGGGATAATGCGAAATTAATTCGCGCCCTGCAGGATTTACGTGATTTAGGGAATTCGGTCTTGGTGGTAGAGCATGATAAAGACATGATGCTTTCCTCTGATTTTCTGGTGGACATCGGTCCAGGGGCAGGGCGCCACGGGGGGCAAATCGTGGCCATCGGTACTCCTCAGGAGGTTTTAGCACAGGGAAGTGTCACGGCTTCCTTTCTGAGTGGCAAGCGAAGCATTCCTGTTCCGGAGAAGCGACGAAAGGGCTCGGGTGAGTTCGTACGCATAAAAGGAGCCAGTGGTCATAACCTGAAAAAGGTCAATGTGGATTTCCCGCTAGGAACGATGATCTGTGTGACGGGTGTCTCGGGAAGTGGGAAGAGTACGCTTATCCATGAGACGCTGTATCCGCTGTTAAACCAGTATTTTTATAAGAGCAAGAAAAGTCCACTGCCCTATAAGTCCGTGAGTGGGCTGGAGCATTTAGATAAGGTAATTGAGGTAGATCAGTCTCCTATCGGCCGGACACCGCGTTCGAATCCAGCGACGTATACGGGTGTTTTTACGGATATCCGTGCGCTGTTTACGGATTTGCCGGAGGCAAAAATCAGGGGCTACAAGCCGGGCCGTTTCAGCTTTAATGTGAAAGGGGGCCGCTGTGAGGACTGCGAAGGTGCGGGCATGAAGCTGGTGGAAATGGACTTTCTGCCCGATGTGCACATTCCCTGCGAGACCTGTAAAGGGAAGCGCTACAACAGGGAGACGCTGGAGGTGCGTTTTAAGGGGAAATCCATCGCCGATGTATTGGATATGACGGTGGAGCAAGCGGTGGAGTTTTTCGAAAACCAGCCGAAAATTCTACGTAAAATTCAGACCCTGCTGGAGGTAGGCTTGGGGTATATCACCCTGGGGCAGCACGCCACGACACTTTCTGGCGGTGAGGCGCAGCGGGTGAAGCTGGCCACGGAGCTATCCAAGAAGGATACGGGAAAGACCTTTTATATCTTGGATGAGCCCACGACAGGGCTGCATTTTAAGGATATCGAGCACCTGTTGGCAGTTTTGAATAAGTTGGTCGATAAGGGCAATACAGTGCTTATTATCGAGCATGATCTGGATATCATTAAAGTATGTGATTACCTGATCGATATCGGTCCTGAAGGGGGGCGCGGTGGAGGTACCGTGGTGGCCACCGGAACCCCAGAGCAGCTCGTGAAAGTAAAGGAAAGTCACACGGCGAAATTTCTTAAAAAAGAGTTGGGGTAATCTTGGACCCCCATTTTCCCACTAATCAAAATATAGAGCCTTGTAATGCAAGGCTTTTTTTATATTTGGGTTTTACACTATGGATAGAAAAAATTTATATTGGCTCTTACAGGTTCTTGGCTGGACACTTTTTGGCTTGATTAATTTGTTTTTGGTCTCGCTGGAGCGGACGATTAGCTGGACGCAGGTGGGTGCTTTCTTTAGTCTCTCGCTGCTGTATCTCTTAACCACCCACGCCTTTCGGTTAGTCATCAAAAACCGACAGTGGCTCCAGTTAAAAATAAGTGCGCTGATCGTGCGGGCCATCGCATCGCTCTTGCTGTTAGCCATCCTGAATACCATCGGGCAGATCGTGATCAATTGGGTTTTCGGGCTACTGGATGTGGGGTTTGATTTTCGCCAGGTGGTGCTGCTGGGAAATGTTTTCGTAAGCTTCATTTTCTATGCCTTGTGGACCATGGTGTATGTTATATTTCATTTTTTAGACAATTACAACCAGACCCTTCGGTATGAAGCCAAGATAAACGAGATTCAGCTGAATCATTTAAAGTCGCAGTTGAATCCACACTTTATCTTTAATGCGCTGAACAGTGTGCGTGCCTTAGTGGATGAGGACCCAGGAAAAGCGAAGGTAGCGATTACGCAGCTTTCTAATATTTTGCGGTTTTCGCTGATGATGGACAAAAAAAGGACAATTGATTTCGAAAAAGAACTGAATACTGTAAAAGATTATCTAAATTTAGAAAGTGTAAGGTATGAGGAGCGGCTGCGTGTCGAGTATGATATCGACCCTGTGGCGTACGAGTACCGTGTCCCCCCCATGATGCTGCAGACCATCGTAGAAAATGCGATCAAGCATGGCATCAGCTCGAAGCTAGAAGGCGGTACGATTAAGATAAGCTGTTACGAGGGCTTAGATGCAGAGCTGATCATTATGGTGAAGAACACGGGACAGCTCACGGCTAAACCCGCTCCCAAGCGGAAGTCTGGTGAGGGACATGGTATTAATAATACCATCCAGCGGCTCAAGTTGATTTACGGAAATAAGGCCTCCTTTAAGATATATAATGCAGGGATTCAGGATGTAGTCACCCAGATCAACATCCCTAAAAATGGAATCAAAGTTTAATAGAAGTAGATAGAAAACTGATTATGCGAGCGATTGTAATTGACGACGAGCGTTTAGCCCGTAAGGAATTGATTAATTTGTTAGCCCAATTTGACCATGTGGAGGTGTTGGCTGAGGCCAATAACGTCGATGATGCGAAGGAGAAAATCGAGGCATTAGCGCCAGATGTGGTTTTCTTAGACATCCAGATGCCGGAAAAGACGGGTTTCGACCTTTTAGAAGAGTTAGAGGCAGTTCCGCATGTCATTTTTACCACAGCTTACGACGAATACGCCATTAAAGCCTTTCAGGTGAATGCTCTGGATTATCTCCTCAAGCCGGTGGAGCCCGCGCGCTTACAGGAGGCTATCAACAAACTTTCGCAGACCATCGCTTCTTCTAAGCAGGAGCAAGCTGCGGCCGCTTCGCGTGAGTCTGAAAAAAAATTAGGTTTAGACGATCAGGTATTCGTGAAAGATGGTGACCGCTGCTGGTTTGTGAAACTAGCTAATGTCCGTTTATTCGAATCCGATGGAAATTATATTAAAGTGTACTTCGACTCGAATAAGCCGATGATTCATAAGTCTTTGAATGCCTTAGATGAGCGCTTAGACGAAAAAAGCTTCTTTCGCGCCAGCAGAAAGCATATCATAAACCTCAGCTGGGTAGAGGGAATAGAGCCTTGGTTTAATGGAGGCTTAGTGGTCACTCTGAAGGGAGGAGACCGCATCGAAGTAAGTAGGCGACAGGCGTCTCGTTTTAAAGAGATGATGAGTTTATAAGTTTTGGGCAGCAGGCACGTTAACCCAAGTAGGTTGCTGCTGTGCTGCCGCTACAGAGGAATGCCATGAAAGAGGACCGCATATTAATTGTAGAAGATGAGCTGGATATCGCCGAAAATATCCAAGAGATTTTAGGCCTCTTGGAGTATCAGCATATCGATATCGCGAACTCAGCAAATCAAGCTGTCAAGCTGATCAAGAGGAGTAAACCCGATTTAATATTTATGGATATTAAGTTGAAGGGTGATAAAGATGGAATCGAATTAGGGGAGATGATTAAAAATATGGTGGATGCTCCCCTCGTTTACGTGACCTCGTACAGTGACCCTTCCATAATCGAGCGTGCCAAGCGTGTGCATCCTGCAGGATTTATCGTGAAGCCTTTTACGACGAACGATATTCACGCGATTACGGAGATCGCGATGTTTAACTCGCGAAACCAGCCAAAGGTAGAGCTTCCTACAGCCGTGCCACAAGCTGCCGAAGCGCTTCCCGATGCGATTTTTATTCGCTCAGGCATTCGCTATACGCGTGTGGGCTATGAGGAAATCATCTACGTGAATGCCAGTGGCAATATCGTAACGGTGCATACAGATAAAAAAGAATTTGTGGTACGTAAATCCCTCCGTGAAATGGAGGAAATTTTAAGCCCACATGGCTTTTTACGTGTGCAAAAGTCCTATATGGTCTCCCTTCGGCGCATCGAGGCCTTTACCACCAAGGAAATTTTCATGGATAATGGCGTGACCGTGCAGATCGGCAGACAGTATTACAGCATCCTACTTTCGAGGCTGAATATCATCATCGATAGTTAGGAGAGATTAGCTGCTAGCGACTTAGTGCAAATCATAGATTTGAATAATTCCGGCTGTATCACCTTTCGCATCGACGACGATGAGGGAGGTGATTTTTTTCTTCCGGAGCTCTTCCTCAGCCTCATGTAGGGATAGCGTGGCGGTGATGGTTTTCGGGTTCGGCGTCATAAACTGGCTCGCTTTTAAGTTCCAGGCCGCAGGACCTTCGCGCTCTAAGAGTCTTCTGAGGTCGCCATCCGTAATGATCCCCGTCGTTCTGTTCCCTTCATTCACGAGTGCCAGCCCCAAGCGTCCCTCACTGATGACCTGAATGATTTCGATTAACGTGCTGTCAGGCTGAATAAGCGGCAGGTTTTCCGTACGCATTTTATGGCCAACTTTAGCTAACAATTTCCTTCCCAGGCTTCCACCGGGATGAAAACGGGCATAGTTCTCTTCCATAAATCCTTTTTCTCGCATCAGCGCCACGGCCATGGCATCTCCCATCGCCAGCATCACAGTGGTGGAGGTGGTAGGCGCTAGTTTTAAAGGGCAGGCTTCCTCGTGAATTTTCACCCAAATGTGGTGATGGGCGTTTTGGGCGAGCGTAGAGTCCGTTCGCGCACTCATGGCCAAAATCACATTTCCGTTTTCTTTAAAGAAGGGGAGGATTTTTAACACTTCGTCCGTTTCGCCGGAGTTACTCAGCAGCAAAACCAGGTCCTGAGGATCTACCATCCCTAAATCCCCGTGGAAAGCCTCTGCGGGGTGCAAGAAAAAGCTGGGCGTCCCTGTGCTGGCTAGGGTGGCAGCGATTTTTTTTCCGATGATTCCAGATTTCCCCATGCCAGAGACCACTACTTTTCCTGAAGTGGCTAATATGGCCTTCACCGCCTGCTCGAAGCCATCGGAGAGCAGGTCTATCTGCTCTAGGAGAGCCTGTGCCTCATTCTGAAGGGTTTCTTTCGCGGTTTGGATGATGGAGGAAGTAACAGACATGGTATGCATAAGGTTAGGCAAAATTCACATTAAGAATGGGTCAGGCGCTCCAGAAGCCCTTCCAGATCGCTTAGGAAGAGCATGTTAGGGCCATCGCTCAGCGCCTCATTTGGGTTAGGGTGCGTCTCCAGGAAGTAACCATCAGCGCCGAAGGCTTTGGCCGCCAAGGCCATAGCTGGAACGAACTCCCGGTTTCCGCCGGTTTTTCCGCCTGCACCCCCTGGGCGCTGCACGGCATGAGTACAGTCCATCACGACGGGATAACCATAAGCCTTCATGTCAGGAATGTTACGGAAATCCACCACTAAGTTGTTGTAGCCGTACATATTTCCGCGCTCCGTCAGCAGAATTTGGGTATTGCCGGCTTCTTCTACCTTGCGCACGGGGTAGGCCATGTCCTCGCCAGAGAGAAACTGCGCCTTTTTGATATTGACGATTTTTCCTGTTTCTGCCGCTGCGGTAAGCAGGTCGGTCTGCCGACAAAGGAAGGCGGGAATCTGAAGGATATCGGCCACTTCAGCTACGGGCTGGGCCTGATAGCTCTCATGGATATCAGTGATGATGGGTAAGGCATAGCGGGTCTTGATGAGGTCCAGGAGCTGCAGGCCTCGCTCCATCCCTTGGCCACGATAAGCGCCCGCAGACGTTCTGTTCGCTTTATCGAAAGAAGCCTTGAAGACGATCGGACGCTTCAGTTTTTCGCGCAGCTGCACGAGCTTTTCAGCCACCTCTTCGAGCAGGCCTTGGCTTTCGATCACGCAGGGGCCTAAAAGGAAAAAAGGGCCAGTTTTTAAGGAGTCGTAAAGGGTCATAGGTTGAATTTTTTTCGGGCCTGTTCCAGGTCTTCAAGGGTGTCGATGCCCTTTTCTGGGTGGGACACCTCTAGCATTTTTATTTTATAGCCATGGGCCAGTGCCCGCAGCTGTTCGAGTTTTTCGGTTTGTTCCAGATGGGCGGCAGGCAGGCCTGCAAAGGTCTGCAAAAAGGCGCTAGCATAACCGTAGAGGCCGATGTGCTTCTGGAAGAGCGGTCCTTCCGCTGCCTTGCCATCACGTGGAAAAGGAATCGGCGCGCGTGAAAAATAGAGCGCATAGCCGGCGTTATCGGTCACGACTTTTACGGTGTTCGGGTCTTCTAAGCCTGTTGGATCTTCCCCAAGGGCATAGACACTTACCATGTTTTCTTGCCCCTCACGCAGCGCTACAGCTACCGCGTCGATGGTGGCCGCATCTATAAAGGGTTCATCGCCCTGCACATTGATGATGTAGTCCGCCTGTAGGCCACGGGCGGCTTCGGCGATGCGGTCGGTGCCACTTTCATGCTGCTCGCTGGTGCGGATGACGTGCGAGGTAAAGGTGCGACAGACGGCCTCCACGCGTTCATGGTCGCAAGCGATCCACACTTCATCCACCTCGGTGGCACGTAGGCAGGCATCATATACCCGCTGGATCAGAGGTTTTCCGCCCAAGTCCGCCAATACTTTTTCGGGTAGCCGGCTCGACTGGAGACGGGCGGGTATGACTATCGCTGTTTTCATCGCTTCTTTTTTTGCCTTGACCCTGCACATTTTCTAGGTGGAGGGCGCTTTGCTGTGCAAAAATAAGCAATTCCTTCCGCTTTCTACTCTCCTTTTCTAGCCAATTCCCGCCCCGCTGAGCAGGACCGCCTTCGTGAGCTGATTTGCCGAAGCCCCTTTCTTTTAGAGGGCTTTGAAGAGCGGGCCCTTTGCGCCCTGCGCCACCCTTAGAGCAGCTCGTTCGCCAGGTTCGCCAGCTCGGAGCGCTCGCCTTTTTCCAGCTTGATGTGGGCATAGAGGGGGTGGTCCTTCACGCGGTCGATCAGGTAGGAAAGGCCATTACTCTGCGCGTCGAGGTAGGGCGTATCGATCTGATGCACATCTCCCGTGAAAATGATTTTCGTGTTTTCACCCGCCCGGCTGATGATGGTTTTGATCTCATGAGGGGTCAGGTTCTGGGCCTCATCGATGATAAAAAAGATGTTCGATAGGGAGCGCCCACGGATGTAGGCCAGTGGCTGGATGAGAAGCTTCTCCTGCGTCACCATGTCGTTAATGCGCTGGAACTCCTTATCGCTCTCCTTAAACTGATGCTGGATAAATTTCAGATTATCCCAGAGCGGCTCCATGTACGGGTTCAGCTTAGACTTGATATCGCCCGGGAGGTAGCCGATATCTTTATTGGAAAGGGGTACGATGGGCCGGGCCAGAAAAATCTGCTTGTAGTCCTGCCGCTGCTCTAGGGCGCCGGCTAGCGCCAAAAGGGTTTTTCCTGTGCCTGCCACTCCCTGTATGGTTACCAACTTGATGCGCGGATTTAGGATGGCGTGCAGCGCAAAGGCCTGCTCTGCATTTCGGGGCTTGACTTGGTAGGCGGTGGCCTTGTCTACGCGCTCCATCGTGTTATTTTCTGCATTATAGTGCGCTAGGACAGAGTTTTTATTGCTTTTCAGGATGTAAAAAGCATTTGCCTTTCGCTTCCGGGTGCCTAAAATATGCTTGGCCTCCACCTCATGAGAATCGTAAAGCAGGTTGATTTTTTCGGAATCCAAACCTTCTAGCAGGTATTTACCGGTATTTTCAAGTTCGGAGATATTTTTAATCTTACCTGTTTCGTAATCCTCCGCGTGGATGTCGAGCGATTTGGCCTTTAGGCGCAGGTTGATGTCCTTACTGACTAAAATTACTTTCCGGTCCTGTTCCTTTTGCTTCAGGTGGAGGGCGGCGTTTAGGATTTTGTGGTCATTTTTTTCTTCCCCGAAGATTTCGTTTGCGTTCAGGCGGTTATCTGGGTTCATGAGCACCTTAAAATGGCCTTTGGTCTTACCATTTAGCGGCGTCCATTCGTGGATCATGTGCTCCTCGGAGAGCTTATCCAGCAGGCGAATAAACTCCCGCGCCTCGTAATTTTTCGTGTCATTCCCTTTTTTAAATTGATCGAGCTCTTCTAAAACAGTGATCGGGATGACGACATCATGCTCCGCAAAATTCATGATGGCATTATGTGCATACAGGATGACGGAGGTGTCGAGGACAAAAATCTTTTGGTTTTTACTGGCGGACTTGGGCATAGGCGAAAGGCACGGTTTTAGGGTAATGTAGTGGTTTTAGGATCATTTTCTTGCTTTTAATTTAACTGAAAAAGCGCGGTTTCGCCTCATGAATTCCTCAAAAACTTCTTAGAAATAATTAAAAAATTCAACTATAAGCCCTTCAGAAACAGGAAAAACAGGCCGGAGAGTGTGTCTAGGGGCCTGTTTTTCATGCAGTTACTGTGTTTTTATTAGGCTTGGTGCTGTGCGTGTCGCGTTTTTGGCCGAGGGCCAAAGCCTTCGATCGCGTTTAAGCCACTGGCTGCTGCTTCGGGGAGAGCAGCTCGAGCACAAACTGGTCGAGGACCCCAGGGCGCACATGGGGCATCACCACGATCTTATACCATTTCGGCTGGTGCTCGTAGCTATCGGCGACGAGCTGGTATTTTTCAGCCAGTGCTGCGGGGACGTAGGCTGCCCGGATGGCGATGATGTTTAGGTAGGGGTTACGGAAGAAAGGGATACCGGCGTCTTTCAGTTTGTTACAGATGCGTTCGGTGCGGTCGCAGAGCATTTCCATCTTGTAGCGCCAGCCCTCGGAGCCGTGGATCTGTAAAATCATCCACATGGAGATGGCATTTGCGCCCGAGCGGCTGCCGCTGATGGTATAATCTTTTCCAGGGATATACTGTGCTTCGTCGGTTTTCACATAGTCGAAAAAGCCTTTTCGAATCAGGAATAGGCCGGTTCCATAGGGCGTTTGGAGCATTTTATGCCCATCCGCCGTGATGGAATTCATATACTTGTTTTGGAATGTAAAACGGCTTTCCGCATGGGTGAAGGGGTAGATAAAGCCTCCATAGGCAGCGTCCACATGGAGCATAAAGGGCAGCTCACGGCTGCTGAAGAAATCTCCATACCGATCGATGTCGTCCACCGATCCGAACATCGTCGTGGAGAGGTTGGCGATAACGATAAAGTAGTGGACGCCCTGTTCTTGAGCAGCGGCGATGGCCTTTTCCAGCGCTTCTTCCGTAACTTCTCGGGTGTCTTCAGTGACGGGAACGATGATATTTTGGAGCTGCAGGATATTAGCGCCTTTCGGCATGGAGTAATGGGAGTCGGAGGAGTAAACCAGGCCGATTTCTTCCAGTTTGGCCCCTTTTTCCCGCATAAAATAATTGCGGTACACCCACATGGCTTCTAAATTCGCTTCCGTACCGCCTGTGGCCACATAGCCATCTACGGTATTCGGTGCTGCCTGAAAGATCTCTTCCGCGCAGAGGCGGATAAGGTCCTTTTCTACGTCTTGGGTTCCTGCAAAAACGGGTAGCACGGAAGTTTCACTTAGGGTATGCACGCCGATATGGTTGGGGTTCCGAACCATGGCGGACATGTAGGGCGCATCTTTAAGGAAGGGTGCGTCGGGATAAAATTCGGTAGTATCGAGGTAGGTGCCCGGGATTCCCAAGATGGGGCGGTCACCACGATAGTCTAAATTCGCCTCTAAGGCGCTGAAAATATGTTGCTTAATCTGTTCGTGTGTCTTTTTTTTCCAGTACATGCTGTCTGTTGTTTTGGATAGGGGAAAATGGATGTTTTTTTGGGCGGTAGCCCAAAGTTCCCGTTCTACTCCCTGCATGCCGCTCCTTTTCGCCTGCTTCGGGGCAGGGTCTCTGTAGCGGATGGGGTAGTGAAGGGCTGTGCATTTAGCGGTTCCAGATGCTCCAAGCGGCTTCGGCCTGTAGGTGGAGCATTTCTAATCCATTTTTGACGACGGCACCACGCGCTTCTAGGGAGCGCATGAGGAAGGTTTTTTCAGGGTTATAGACCAGGTCGTACACCTTATGGCGTGCACTGATGAAGGAGGGGTCTATAGGGGGCATGGTTTCGGTATGCGGATACATGCCGAGGGGGGTAGTATGGATGAGCAGGGTGTGCGTCTGGTAGAGGCTGGAGCTCCTGCTTGAGGGTTTCGTAGCTGATTTGTGCGGGGCCGGAAGCGCTGCGGCTAACGGTGAGGGCGGGGATGTGGAGATCCTCGAGGGCTTTTAAAACGGCCTTTGCGGCTCCGCCGCTTCCGAGTACCAAGGCCTGAAGTGGCGCTGTGGATGCTGGCTCCGGATGTTCTGACAGCCACTGCTGAAGGGACTGCTTGAAGCCGAGGTAATCGGTGTTATAACCTACCATTTGGCCTTTTTCGAAGGCGATGCAATTCACCGCGCCGATGCTGGCGCAAGCGGGATCCAGGCGATCGAGGTAGGGAATGATGGCCTCCTTATAGGGGATGGTGACGTTTAGCCCGGCGAGGGGCTGCTGGAGCAGGCTACGGGCTTCCTCGATCGAGGCCAGTTCGTACAGGGCATAGGCATGCGCGCTCAGGCCTTCTCTTTCAAATTTTTCGGTGAAGTACCGTTTGGAAAAAGAGTGGGAGAGGGTTTTGCCGATGAGTCCGTACTGTTTCATGCTCTTTTTAGGTAGTAGGCGCTACGTTCTATGCCGAGCACCAAAATTATTCCAAAAGCGAATGCAATCAAAGCTTGGACCACTAAAGGTTCCATTCCGGTGCTTTCGAAATAGGCGGTAGGCCATACATTTTCTGTCAGGAAGGGCTTCTGTTCGCCGGAGGAGCTGAGGCGGTAGCTCAGGATTTTTTTCCAAGGCCAGATTTTCCATAGTGAGCCCAGCATAAAGCCGGACAGCAGGGCGAGTGTCAGGCTAAAATAGGTTTCGAGCAGCCACTTGATCAGGCGGCTGAAGCTCAGGATGCCCAGCAGACAGCCTGCTCCGAAGATGGTGATGCGCAGGAAGTCGCGCTCATTTACAGCTTGGAGCACATACTCATACTGCCCCATGACGATGAGCAGGAAGCTACCACTTACGCCGGGTAGGATCATGGCGCAGATGGCGATGCGCCCGCGCCAAAGAGGAAAAAGAGGTTTTCATTTCCTTCTCCGGGGGGAATGGCGCTGATAAGCAGGGCGATACCGATTCCTGCGAGCAGAGCCAGAAAGGTTCCGATTTTCCAGCTTTGGATATCGCGTAGGATGATGATGCCAGAAATCAGGATCAGGCCGCTGAAGAAGGACCACACGACGATGGGATGCTCGGCCAGTAGGGAGGGGATGATCCGGGATAAGCTGACGATGCTCAGCCCGATTCCTGCTAGTACGGTGAGGAGAAAGGTGCCATCGATGGCTTTCCAAAAGGCGGCGAAGGAGCCCGTAAACAGAAGGCGTAGGCTTTCTTTATTCAGTGCGGTGATAGCGCCGAGGAGACGTTCGTAGATGCCGGTAATCAGGCGATGGAGCTCCCGAAACGCCGGGGACGACGTCTGCTGCACCCATGGCGGCACCTTTTAAAAAGTGAAATAAACCGGGGCGGATGGAATTTTGCATAAGGTTGAAAAAGCGATGGGCCGCTGTGCGCGAGGTGCAGCACAGCGGCAAGTACTTATTTTACGCCGAGGAAATGGTCAAAGGTATCGCCTCGAAGGCCTAGGCGTATCGTTTCGAGCGGGATGAGCTCATGTGGGGCGATATTTCCTAGGTTTACATTTGCTCCTAAAAGCTTCACAAACCACACCTGCTGCATCTTCTGAGGAGCCTCCCAGATGATTTTATCTTCTGGAATTTTCGTCAAAATTTCTTCGACGAGCCCTTGGCGCACCTCTCCAGAGTCACGGAAAAGGCCCACGGTTCCTCCTTCACGTGCTTCGCCGATGACCTTCCAGGATCCGGCTTGGAGTTCAGCGCTCATCTGCTCGATCCAGCGGTAAGGGGGGATGATTTTAGCGGCGTCCTTACTGCCCACTTCGGAAAGTACAGTGACCAGCTTGCTGAGGCGCTCGATATACGTGCACTTCTCGTCGTGCGGCATGCTGATAGAGCCATCCGAAACCTCGGCGAATTCCAGCTTATATTTATCTAAAACGCGGATATAGTCTTCGAACTGATCGCGTACCACGAAAGCCTCAAAGAGGGTACCTCCGAAATAGACCGGAATGCCGGCGTCTCGGTAGACTTTAATCTTGGCTTCCAGGTTCTTCGTCACATAGGAGGTCGCCCAGCCGAGCTTTACGATATCTACAAAATCTGCATTTGCGTCTACAAAATCCTCAACTTCACGGATGCTGAGGCCTTTATCCATGACCATGGTATACCCTTTCGTACGCGGTTTCTCCGTACGTATGGGTATATTTTTCAATACGTAATTCATTTAATTTGTTTAACGGGCTTAAAATGAATGATTATTTGCCTTCTTTGAACTGGTTTATCAGCTTGTAAATGGCTTTCTGATGCTCCAGCTCTGGCATGTACTCGTATAAAAGACGGTGCTTTTCAAAATCCAAAGTTAAGGCATTTTCCAAGACTGTGAAAGCTTCCTTGTATTTCCCCAGACGAATGAGGTAAACGACGAGCCGGTAATAAAGTTCTGCCGTTTCTGGAAGCTCTTCTATGCCCTCGTTTATCACATCGATGGCTTCTTCAAAGCGATTTTGGTCTAGGTAAATAATAGATAAGTTTACATAGGTCTCTAAAATCCCCGGTTCTAAGTTGATCGCCTCCTCGTAGGCCTCTGAACTAGCAGCGAGATTGCCCAGTTTATATTCTGCGTCTGCTAAGCCCACATAAAAGTTTGCATTGTCATCTGCTAGTTTTATCGCTTTTTTAAAATAATGCACGGCCTCGAAGTACTTATCTCGCCTCAGCATGCACATGCCGAGCCCGAAGAAGGCATCTTCATATTCGGGGTCTAGCTTGGCGGACTTCTTAAAATACTTAAAAGCCATATCGATGTCGCCCAGCTTTTCGTACGCGGCGCCGAGGTAGCAGGAATTTTCCGCATTCGCCCCTTCACAGTTGATGGTATTCTGATACGCCTCTCGGGCCAGCTCGAACTTTTCTAGGTTCATGTAGGCGTTTCCGAGGTTAAAGTATGCGGAGGCGAAGCTGTCATCGATTAGCAGGGCGTATTCATAGGCTTGGATGGCTTCTTCGAAGCGTCCGAGACGATTATACACTACGCCTAAATTATACCAGGCCCCAGAGCTATACGGGTCCTGATCGATGAATTCGCGATAGAAATCGAGGATCTCCTCGAAGTTGCCCTCCTCTTCGGTGAGCATGGCCAGCTGGAACAGGGCATCTTCATGGCTGATGCGTAGTTTTACACAGTTTTTATAGGCTTCGAGCGCTTTTTCATTCTCTCCATTGGCACGGTAAAAATTCCCTAACAGGTATTGCACCTCTGCTTGATCTTCTGCCAGTGGGAGAAATTCCTCTAAAAGGGTAATGGCCTCCTTTATCTGCCCGCTTAGCAGCAAGGCATTCGATAAAGAAAGGATGATATCCTCGTTATAGGGCGATATATTATTCAACTGCTCGAGCAGGTCCAGTCCCTCTTCCAGATCTTCTGTGAAAATGAGGCACTGTGCGTATAAAATTTTTAGCTCTAAGCTATACGGGAAGCGGTCTAAACCGAGTTTAGCGGCTTTTAAGGCTTTTTTAAAGACTTGCTCGTCGATATAAAAGCGAATGATATCTTCGAACTCCTCTTCTTCGAAGTACAAGTCCAAATTGGCTTTCAGCGAGCTTTCAAAACGCGCAACCAGGGCCTTATCATTTTCCCAATCGTTATCAAAATCTCCTGTCATGCGTTTTTTTTCTTAATTTACTATAATTCCTGATACAAAAACATTTTTTGTAGCGATTTAACGGAGAATTTACCTTGTCCGTATGCGCTAAACGTTTTTTCCTACCGAATCGTTTGCGAAGGCCCAGTTTAGGGTTTCTTCTAAGGTTCGGAGTGGGTGGGGATAGGTTTTTTTTAACTTATCATTTTTCATCCAGACACTTCTTTTTGCGCTCTTCAGGGTGTTTTCATCCCAGGAGAGGCGGATAAAAGGGAATAGGCGCAGGATTTTGGCCGTGGCCAAAGCCGCCTGTAGGGGTAGTCCCTTCAGGGGTTTTTTCGGTGCGGGGACCTGCCTTTTGCGCGCCAGCGCTGCCAAAAAATCTTTATAGGGATAGTGGCCTCCGTTCAGGATAAAGCGCTCCCCCCACTGCGGTTCGGCTATAAAATAAGCGATGATGGCGCACAGATCGCGGATATCGATGATATTCACACTGCCGGTCGGGTAGTAGGTCGGGCTTTTTAGGGGGAGCTCGTAAATTTCCTGGCTGGGGCCGGGCTCTCCGAAAGGAGCTAAGATCAGGGAGGGATTCAGCACGAGTACATCGAGGCCCTCTTGGCCGCCTCTCCAGACCTCGACTTCACCGCGGTATTTGCTGTCCGCATAGGCCGTATGGGGCTGAGTATGGTCCCACTTTTGCGTCTCATCGATACTGTCTTGACCGGGGCTGACGCCCAAAGCCGCCACGGAGCTAATGTGAATTAACTTCGCAGGCTTTTCCATGGCCAGGAGGCTGTTCACCAGGATTTCCACCCCACGGATGTTTACTTCCTCCAGCAGTGGTGCATCCTGTGCGGAGAAGCTTACTTTGCCGGAGGCATTCAGCACCAGCTCCATGTTTTCCAAGGCTTTTTCTAGGCTAAAGCTGTCCAGGAGGTCACCTTCTACCCAGGTGGCGAGCTTTTCGTAGCCAGCCGGTATAGGGGTCTGAGGCCTTTTTAAGGCAAATAAGGTGCAGGTGCCCTGAAGTGTCCGCAAAAGATGTCTGCCGACCAGGCCTGTGGCACCGATCACTAGTAGGTTCATAGGAGGCGGTTACGCACCGGAGCGTTCATGATTTTTTCGTAGTAGCTGGAGCGGTTTAAGGTTTCCAGCATGTCTAAATAACGCTCATTATGGCAGTCTGTTCCCCAAAATGCCACTTTCTCTTGGTCGATTAAGAACTCCGCGAACTGTTTGACCTGCTTGGAATAGAATCCTGTGAGCGAGAGGAGGTTAATCTGAAAGAGAATCTGCCTGTCCATCAGCTCGTTTTGGAGTGCTTTATCTTGGATCAGGTAGTGGTAGCGTTCGGGATGCGCGAACACAGGGCGATAGCCTTTTAGCTCCATGGCAAAAAAAGTTTCCAGGAGCATTTGGGGCTTGTTGATGAAGCCAGTCTCCACCAGGACCAAGTTGTCATGGATGCAGAGGAGTTCTTCTCCGTTATTTACCTTTTCGAGGAAGATTTCATCCATGTAATATTCTGCTGCGGCATGAATGTCGATGTCGATCTGTTCCTCTTTTAAGGTTTCCCGCACCCGTTCCAAGCCGGATCGAATGATTTCGGGGGTGTTTTTATAGTATTCGGACATGATGTGCGGCGTGGTAACGATTTTTTTCAAGCCGTGTCCGTGTAGGCGCTTGATGAGCGCGATACTTTCCTCCATGGTTTTGGCACCGTCGTCAATGCCAGGAATGAGGTGGGAGTGCATGTCGGCATGCATCCAGTCAAGCGTAAATGGGTAAATCACTTCCTTCTTCTTCTTCCCAACTCTTCTTAAGTAATCTAATAGGGTCATACGTATAAACCTCCTTCACTTTTCGCTGTAAATGTATGTAAGTCAGGCCAAAGCCTATCGCGCTCGGACAGAATCGGGTTTTCCACCTGCCAGTCGATTCCTAGCTCAGGATCATTCCATAGAATGCCTCCCTCTGCTTTCGGCGTGTAATAGTTAGAACACTTGTACATGAAAATCGCATCTTCTAGCACGGAAAAACCGTGTGCGAAACCTGCGGGGATGAACATCAGGTTATGCATGGCCGCATCTAAGACGACAGCGTGATGCTGTCCGTAGGTAGCGGAGTGTTTTCTCAGGTCTACGATCACATCGAGCACCTTTCCTGTGACGACGCGGACCAGTTTAGCCTGCGCATAGGGATGATGCTGAAAGTGCAGGCCGCGGAGGGTTCCTTTTTGGGAGAAGGATTCATTTTCCTGCACCCAGTCTACGGTGATGCCATGATGTAGCAGGTGCTCTTTTCGGAAGGATTCGAAGAAATAGCCCCTAGCATCTTCGAAGACGCGTGGGTAAAGCTCTAATACACCTTCTAAAGGGGTTTTCTTGATTTCCATAGCTGCCTGTTGCCTAGTTTGTGCATTTCGGGGTGATACTTTCGGAGCGCTTTTAGGAAAATTTAGAAAAAATACCTAAATTTTTCATTCCGACTGCCGCAAGTTACCAATAATTCCGAACTTTCGGAAATTCTGGCAGCTGGGCAGTCGTTGTCTTTGCCGCCAGGCGAGCTTAAAAGCCTGTTCCTGCTATCTGTAGGGATGAGGCACGTAATTTGTGGATATATGCTTCTATGAGTAAATACACCAGAAAGTTAAAAAAATTATACGATACGGCACCGCGACAGGAGACGGCTGTTCTAGTGGCGATCATTCGGCAGCAGCAGAGCGAGCGGCAGGTGCAGGAGTACCTGGAGGAGCTGGCGTTTCTGACGGAGACACTGGGAGCTAAAACCGTCTATCAGTTTACGCAGCGGATGGAAAATCCGGATGTACGGACTTTCGTGGGTTCAGGTAAGCTGGAGGAGATTCGAGCCTACGTCGAGCACTTTCAGGTGGACATGGTCATTTTCGATGACGATCTGACCCCCTCACAGTTGCGCAACTTAGAAAATGAGCTGAAAGTGAAGGTGTATGACCGTTCGCTTTTGATATTAGATATCTTTTTAAATCGTGCACAGACCGCTCAGGCGAAGACCCAGGTGGAGCTGGCGCGATTTCAGTATATACTACCCCGCCTGACTCGGATGTGGACACACTTGGAGCGGCAGCGTGGGGGGACCACCACCCGGGGCGGTTCTGGGGAGAAGGAAATCGAGACCGATAAGCGGGATATCCGCAGCAAAATCTCTTTGCTGAAAGCCAAGCTAAAGGAAATCGAAAAACAAGGCGTAACGCAGCGTAAGGGCCGGAAGGGGATCGTCCGCGTGTCACTGGTGGGCTATACGAATGTGGGCAAGAGCACGCTCATGAACCTGATCACGAAGACGGATATTCTGGCGGAGAACAAGCTTTTCGCGACGGTGGATGCGACGGTGCGCAAGGTGGTGCTGGAGCAAATTCCTTTTCTGCTTTCGGACACGGTGGGTTTCATTCGGAAACTTCCTACTCACCTGATCGAGTCTTTTAAATCCACGCTGGATGAGATCCGCGAGGCAGACCTGCTCGTTCATGTGGTGGACATCGCCCATCCGGGTTTTGAAGATCATATCGCTGTGGTGGAGCAGACCCTGCGGGAAATCGGTGCTGGCGACAAGCCGATTTTGCTGGTATTTAATAAGATAGACTTGATTTCTCCTATGCCTACGGAGGAGGAGATGCAGGAAATGAGCCCTGTGGAGCTGGAGGAGCGGCAGTTTTTAGACTTGCAGGGCCTCGAAGAGCTTTATGAGAAGAAAACAGGGATTCAGCCGGTCTTTATGGCAGCGGAGCATGCTACCCATGTGGAACAGTTTCGGGAACGTCTGCTCGAAGAAGTGCGCAAGCAGCATAAACGGATGTATCCGCATTACCTCGAGGATGAGACGATCGACTTCAGTGAGTGGGAGGATATGGAGTAGGGTTTTCTCTTCGCTTCAAAAGGAAGTACAGCTGTTTTTTTACAAAACAAGCCTGTTTATACAGAGAAAAGGCTGGCAGATGGTATTCTGCCAGCCTTTTTTAGTGGCCCTTTTGGCCAAAGCCTCCGCAGTTTATTTGCTTTCAGGCATCAAGAAAAGGGAGAGACCCGCCTGTTTTTGCTCTTCTTCCAGGGCAGCGAGCTGGCGCTTCAGGTTAGTCAGCTCCTCCGAAAGGGCTGTGCTCATGCGGCGGCTCAGGTCTTGATAGCGTTTTTTCGCCCCTGCGGTCACGGCTGGGTAGGGGCCATCCAAATAGGCTTTTAAGGCCATCCACTCGCTGTTAAGCTGGTTGTGAAAATTTATGACGTCTTGGAAGGTTTCCTGCTTAGGCTGGATCAAAGTACTTTCCCAAGTCTCGATCGCGGTGAGCATTGCTTTTTGTTTTTCGAGCAGCGTGGCATCCGTTTTGGCGGCTTCCATGGCGGTGAGACGCTGCTGCAGCTGGCCTTTTATGGCGCGCATTTCATTTAGATGGCTGTGAAGGGCGCTGATCTGCTCTTCCACTTGTAGCATGAGGGCATACTGCGCGGCATAGTCGGCAGGGCTGGCTTCGATGCGTGGGTCAGCCAAAATTTGAATCTCCGTTTCTTGGCTTTGGCCTTTATAGGTAAGCTTGGCCGTGTAGGTGCCTGGAGGCACTGCCGCCCCGTTGTAGTTGCCATACACGAAGATCGGTTCTACGGCCGGAAGTTCGTCACGGCGGAAGTCCCAAGTGAAGCGGTTCAAGCCTTTTTCAGCTTTAAGGCTAGCGGGTTTAGCGGGGCCACCTGCCCAGGATTTATGTGGGGCATCTCCATTATATAGGCTGCGTACCAGCTGGCCTTTGGCATCGAAGATTTGGAGGCTGAGTTCTCCAGTGGCAGCTTTTTCGGCAGGTGATAGATTAAAGTGGTTCCCTGCTCAGGGTTTTGGCCTAGGCCAGGCACAAACTGACTGCTGCTCCCATTAAAGAGGCGATACGCCGGTTTAGGTCGGTAGAGTGCCAAGCCTTCAGGTAGGCGTCCTCCTGACTGCTGGAGTGCGCTCAAGTCATCTAAAATCCAAAGTGCGCGTCCGGAGGTGGAGGCGATGAGGTCGTTTTCATGAATTAGCAGGTCGGTGATGGCCACGAGTGGCAGGTTACTCTGAAAGCGTGTCCACTGCCGTCCGCCGTTCGTGGAGAGGTAGAGGCCGCGCTCAGTACCGGCGTAGAGGAGATCTGGGCGGACAGGGTCCTCACGCACCACGCGCACGAAGGCTTCTGTGGGGATTCCTTCGTGAATCGCTGTCCAGCTGCTGCCTCCATCCGTGGTTTTAAAGGCGTAGGGGGCATTATCGTCGAACTTATAACGCATCACAGCGATGTAGGCCGTGTTCGGGTTGTGTGGAGAGAGCTCGATGGCATTAATGATTCCTTCGGGGAGCCCCTGAGGCGTTACGTTTTGCCAAGACTTCCCTCCGTCGGTGGTTTTATGCACGAGGCCATCGTCTGAACCGGCCCAAAGCTCCCCTTCGCGGTGTGGTGATTCGGCCAGATACATGAGCGTATGGTAATTTTCTCCTCCTGCGGCTTCATTTGTGATCGGATATCCACCTGGCCCCTGCGTTTCGGACACATTACGTGTTAAGTCAGGGCTGATTTCCTCCCAGGTGATGCCCTTGTCCGTAGACTTGAGGACCTTATTTCCGGCATGGAAGATGACCTGCCGGTCAAAACGGCTGGTTAGAATCGGCGCGTTCCAGTTAAAGCGATAGGCAAAATCCCGTGGTACATTTCCGAGGGAGAGCTCGGGATAGGCTTTTATGGACTGGCCATGTCCCGTGACTTCATGCCAGCGGTCGATGATCCCCTGGTAACAGCCTCCATACACTTCCACAGGATTATCTGGGTCAAAAGCCAGGTAGGCGCTTTCACATCCAGCCACTGCTACCCAGTCCTTCCAGGTGATACCTCGACCAGCAGTACGGCTAGCGATCCGGATGGAGGAGTTGTCCTGCTGTCCGGTATATACATTATAAGGAACGCGATTATCTGCGATTACGCGGTAAAACTGGGCGGTAGGCTGCTGCTCCTGATTGGTCCAGGAGGCACCCCCATTCATGCTGACATTGGCACCGCCATCATTTGTATTGAGCATGATGGAGGGTTTTGTGGATTTATCCAAAGGTGGTGATTATCGCCATGCGGAGTGGACACGGTCGTCCACGTTTTGCCGCCATCTATGGACTTGGTCATGGGGGCATTCAGCACATAGACGAGGTCCTCACGCTGTGGATCAGCAAAAATCTTCATGTAGTACCAGGAGCGGGCGATGTTCAGGCGCTCCTTATTTACCTGTGTCCAGGACTCGCCGCCATTATCTGAGCGGTAGATCCCTCCTTTGCCGTCTGCTGCTTCGATGACGGCATAAACACGTCGGCTATTCGCCCGTGATACAGCCACGGCGGATTTTCCCATTTTTTCGGGAAGCCCCTTGTTCAGCTGCACCCAGGTTTCTCCCATGTCGGTCGATTTATAAATACCAGAATCCGGGCCGCCAGAGCGTACTGCCCAGGGGTAGCGCTGGTGCTCCCAAGCGGAGGCGTACAGGATGCGTGGATTATTCATGTCCATGGATAGGGCGGAGATGCCGCTGTGGTTGCCGGTGAACAACATATTCTTCCATGTTTTACCTCCGTCTACAGATTTATACACCCCTCTTTCTTCGGAGGGCCCATAGAGCGAGCCCTGAACGCCGACGAAGAGGATGTCTGGATTCGTAGGATGCACGGCGATGGCGGAGATATGGCGAGAGCCCTCCAGTCCGATTTTTTGCCAAGTGGCACCCGCGTCGGTGGACTTATACATACCATCACCATGGCTGGTCATCACGCCGCGAACGGCATGTTCTCCGGTACCTACATAGACCACGTTTGGATCCGACTCGGCCACGCTGATGGCACCTATGGTTCCTGTTTCGAAAAAGCCGTCGGAAATGTTATACCAGCTCAGGCCTGCGTCAGTGGTTTTCCAGACGCCCCCGCCCGTGCTCCCCATGTAGTAGGTGAGTGGGTCTCCGGGCACTCCTGTCCCTGCCACGCTACGGCCCCCACGGAAAGGACCGATGTTTCGCCATTTAAGGGCTTGAAAGGCATCGCTTTCGAAGGCAGGAGTTACTGCGGCGCTGTTTCGCTGCCCGCGCTGGGCATCTGCGGGCCATGCCCAAAGTACGGCTAGGGCGATAAGCCAAGTTATTTTCTTCATGGTGCTGTGTTTGTTCGTGTTTCTGGGTTTAAAGGCCGATAATTCTATGCTGGAGGTTGGAGATATCGTCCATTCACAATATAAAATTTTAAAAAATGTCTGCTTGCAGAAAAATGTTGAGCGGTTTAGGTTTTCCCTTTAGCGGTGGAATGAGTGGCTTTTGGGTTCGTTTATTTTGGGCCGGGGCCCAAAAAAGCGCAGCAGGAAATCTATCTTGCTGCGCTTTTTCATGTTTAGAAGTAAGGGGGGGGGCTTACCTGTCGTCGTTATCGTCTTCGAAGTCTTCATCGCTCATATCCATATCGAACATGGAGCTGAAAAGGTCGGAGAAACTCATGCCCGTGTCGAGCAGTTTTTTACTTAACTGGCTGTATTCGGCGAGGCCATGCAGGACGAATTCCATGTAAAATTCTTTTTCCTTTTCGGGTAAGGTTTCGATGTTTTCGGTGACCACCTCTTCCAGACCGGGGACGCTGTGGAGGGCTTCCTTATAGGCTTTGTCGGGCTGAGCGGCCAAGATATCGAGGTGCTTCCCTTCTCCGAACCAGCCGACCACCTGAAGGTAGGGGTTGCCGTTTTTCAGGTTTTTCTTTTCGGGCACGGGCAGCTGCTGGGCGAAAAGTGTTCGGATGGCTTTTCCGATCAGGTTATAGGCCACCAGTCCGGCTCCTTCCTGCTCTCCTTCGTACACGAGCTCCACCTTACCGGTGATGGCAGGGATCACGCCGATGAGGTCTGCCAGGCGCACTACGGTGCTGTCTTCACGGTTTAGGTACAGGCGGCGTTCGGCTGCGGAAAGCAGATTTTCGTAGGCGGAAATCGTCAGTCGGGCGGATACACCGCTTTTTTCGTCTACATATTCACTGCTTCTGGCTTCCACTGCGATCTGTTCGATGAGGTCTTTCATCAGCTCGGGGACGTGGATGCGTGCCGCAATGTCTTTTTCCACGCTGGCTTCCTGCGCCGTGATGGCCTTTCCGATCGCTATCGTTTTCGGATAGTGGGTGATGATTTGGCTTTCGATTCGGTCTTTAAGCGGTGTCACGATGCTCCCTCGATTCGTATAATCTTCCGGGTTAGCGGTGAACACAAACTGAATATCCAGCGGCATGTGGAGTTTAAAGCCTCGAATCTGTACATCGCCCTCCTGAAGGATATTAAAGAGCGCCACCTGAATCCGCGCCTGTAGATCGGGGAGCTCATTTATGACGAAAATGGAGCGGTGGGAGCGTGGAACAAGTCCATAGTGCAGCACACGCTCATCGTCATAGGAAAGTTTTAGGGTGGCGGCTTTTATAGGGTCCACATCTCCGATGAGATCAGCCACAGAAACGTCGGGTGTGGCGAGTTTTTCTGTGTAGCGTTCCTCACGGTGCCACCAAGCGATGGGAGTGGCGTCTCCATGTTCGGCGATCAAGTCGATGGCCGTGCGGGAAATCGGCGCCAGCGGGTCGTCGTTTAGCGGGCTGCCCTCTACGACGGGCACATACTCATCCAGCAGGCGTGTCATCATGCGCGCCATCTTGGTTTTCGCCTGACCTCTAAGTCCAAGGAAATTAATGTTGTGCTTCGAAAGAATAGCGGTTTCCACTGCGGGAATCACCGTGTCCTCGTATCCCCAGATGCCTTCGAACACCTGCTCTCCCGCCATCATGGCGCGGATGAGGTTATCGCGTAATTCTGTTTTGATGGACTTGGGGCGGTAGCCTGAGGCTTTTAATTCTCCTAAAGTTCGCAAGTGTAAAAGTGGGTGCGTAGAAGCGCTTACTGCCATGTTAAAATCGTTTAGTTCTATTTCTTCTGTAATCCTCGAAAATGAGATTGCCTAATCCTTTTAGGCTGCTGTAATAGGCGTTTCCGTTATTTACCTGAGTGAATTCTTTCACAAACTCCTTCAGATAGGGGTCGGAGGCGATCATAAAAGTGGTCACCGGAATCGAAAGGCGGCGGCACTGCGCGGCCAAGTTGAGGGTTTCGTTCAGGATTTTACTGTCGATGCCAAAACTGTTTTTATAGTATTTTATTCCTACTTTCAGGCAGGTAGGTTTGCCATCGGTGATCATAAAGATCTGCTTGTTTGGGTTTTTTCTTCGCCTCAGCAGGTTCATCGCCAGCTGTAAGCCAGCGACCGTATTGGTGTGGTAAGGCCCTACTTGAAGGTAGGGCAGGTCTTTAATCTCGATCTGCCAGGCATCGTTTCCAAAGACGATTACATCCAGCGTATCTTTTGGATAGCGGGTCTTGATCAGCTCCGCTAGCGCCATGGCCACTTTTTTCGCTGGCGTGATGCGGTCTTCCCCATATAAAATCATGGAGTGCGAAATATCTATCATCAGCACGGTAGACGTCTGGGTTTTGACCTCCTGATCGACTACCTCGAGATCCTCCTCCGTAAGCAGATGGTCTCCTGAAAAGCCATGATTAATATGTGCATTACGCAGGCTTTCGGTGAGTGCGATTTGGTCTAGGTTATCCCCGAAGGCATAAGGTCTGCGGTCGGTGCCGCGTTCATCTCCAGGGCCCGTAAAGGTGGTTTTATGCTGGCCGCCTTTCCCCTTTTTCAGCTTGCCAAAAATTTCTTCCAAAGCACTTTTTCGGATAGACTGCTCTGCTTTTCCTGTGATTTTAATTTCTCCTTTTTGGTTCTCTTCTGTGAGATAGCCTTTCGTTTTCATTTCCTCGATAAAGTCTCCGATGCCGTAATCGGGAGTCGTGAGGTTATAGCGCTTATCTAAATTACTCAACCAGCTCAGGGCCTCGCTCACATCCCCACCGGTCATGGTGACGAGTTGTAGAAAAACCTGTAAAAGCTGATCAAAAGTGCTTTTTGTTTGGTCTTTTGGCGGAATATACTGGGTAAAACGAAATCCTTTCATAATGACTCTATAACAATAATCAGGCCTGCGTAGTTTAGAATACCTCGAACTTAACCAACGACCCTCATGAAAAATTACCTCTTTCCGGTCTATGTGATGACCGCCGTTCTGTTGATCTATGTGACCATGGTGACTATGGAACTAAGTACTGCTTTGATTTTATTTGTATTCAGTCTTTCTCCTATAGGCATGCTCTGGATGGTGTATCAGGTTCTTCGGGCGGAGGTTCCGGTGAAGCATACGTTCGAGGAGCGCTGGTATGAAGATGAACAGGGGCAGGGTCCGCAAGCACAGTAGTGCGGATGCCATGTTCGGTGTCCTTTGGCCCATGGGCCAAAGAAAAAGGCAGCTTTCTTTACGAGAGCTGCCTTTTTTATATGAACTTTTTCTTACTCTAGGACAGGAGTGCCCTCGTTTACTGTTGGCCATACCCCTGGATTAGGGACCGATACACCGCGAGTGTCACCACGCATTTGATCTTGACCGAATTTATAAAGTGGGTTTCCACGGAAGGAAATCTGGCCTGCTGTGATTTCCATGAAGTCTTCAGTGCTCACAGTAGAAGGTGCCCATACGACTTCATTCGTAAATAGTGGCCAAATTTCAGGGTTGCCACCGAAGTTACTGGTGTTCGGCTCATCATTAATGAAGCGGTAAAGGGTACGTCCTGAAGCGAAGTCTACGAAGAAGCGGGAGTTTCCATCACCGGCTACGATCATGCCGTCTTCTTCCACGTAATTATTGCCATCGGCGCCTACTAATTGGCCTACGGCTACCATTAGGGTGTAGTCCGGCTTAGCCACGAACCAGTTATCCCCCACACCGTCACCATTAAAGGTGTTTGGCATCATTTCATCGCCGGCGAAGTAGTAGAGAGGCCAGCCGTTATAGGTGGTCTGCATGCCATTCTCCGTTTCGATGCTGCCGATGAGGGCTTCGTCACCCATTCCGTCTAGGTTGATTTCTTCGGCAAAGAAGATCGGCCAGTTATTGGCGCAGCCGCCGGAGCAATTATTTTCACCGTTAATGTCTGGGGCGAAGAAGTAGAGCGTACGTCCCGCTTGGTCGGTAAGTACGGTTCCGAAATCATCGCTCATGCGTGTTTCTAAGGTAGGGGTGGCATCCATGTCTGGGAGTAGAACGGCATCGATAAGGTGAATGATACCGTTAGATCCTGCGATATCTGCTGAGACTGACAGAGGCACTGTTATTAATCATTACAGGATCTACTCCGGTGATGGTCAGCTGTTCACCGTTTAGTGTTTCCAGCATGGTGCCTTCAGAAAGTGTAGCGGCGGCGATGCGACCTTCTACCACGTGGAAGGTAAGTACGCTAGTGAGGAGGTCTGTAGGAATGTCCGATAGGGAACTCCAGTCCGGATTGCTGGCCAGTAGGTTTTCGAAAGCGGCATTCGTAGGTGCGAAAACCGTAAATGGTCCGGGACCCTGTAAGGCACCCACGAGGTCAGCTGCCTGAAGTGCCTGCACGAGAATACTAACGTCGTCTGTTTCTAATGCGATGTCTACGATGCTTTGATCTAGGATCATCGGCTGATCGTCTTCGTCGTTACATGCGACCATAAAGGCGGCCAGCATGAAAACAAAGGAGAGGATAGAGAATTTTTTCATGATAAGTTTTGAGTTGGATTTAATTTTTAACAGCCTTGAGGGGTAAAGGTTATTTTTATTTTAAACATTTTATTGGATTTATTATAAATTTGATGGTTTTGAGGATGAAGGAGTGTGTAGGTGATGATGAAAAAAGGGTGGAGTAGGTGGCTGTAGTTCTGGGTGAAGGGGCACTTTTTTTATGTGCCTACAGGTCATTAGCAGTGGAATCGGTTTTATTATGTTATTTTTGTGGCTTAAATAAGCAAAAGGAGAGAACATGCTTGATAAATTACAGGCACTGAAAGAGCGCTTCGAAGATGTGGGCCAGCTGATTATTCAGCCGGAGGCGATGGCGGACATGCAGGGATATACGAAGCTGACCAAAGAATATAAGGAGTTAGAGAAAATCGTGCAGCTTTATGAGCGGTATAAGTTGGTTACAGAAAACTTACGTAACGCCAAGCAGCTTTTAGAGACAGAGAAAGACCCTGATTTTCGGGAGATGGCCAAGGCTGAGATAGAGGAGTTACGTCCTCAGGTGGGCGAGTTAGAGGAGGAGATCAAGCAGCAGCTGGTGCCGAAGGATCCGAACGATAGTAAGGACTGCATCTTGGAAGTTCGTGCGGGCACTGGTGGCGATGAGGCGGCTATTTTCGCTGGAGATTTATTTCGGATGTACCAGCGTTTTTGCGAAAAGCAAAACTGGAAGCTCACTGTATTAGACTTAACTTTCGGTACCTCTGGTGGGTATAAGGAAATTATCAGTACCATTTCCGGAGATGATGTCTATGGCAAGATGAAATTCGAGTCGGGTGTGCACCGGGTACAACGGGTACCGGCCACAGAAACCCAAGGCAGGGTGCATACTTCTGCTGCTACAGTGGCTGTCCTGCCCGAAATGGATGAGGTGGAAGTGGACCTAAACATGAATGATATTCGAAAGGACACCTACTGTTCATCGGGTCCAGGTGGTCAATCGGTGAATACCACGTATTCTGCTGTTCGATTAACGCATAATCCTACGGGAATTGTCGTTACCTGTCAGGATGAAAAGTCTCAGATTAAAAACTTCGAGAAGGCGCTGAAGGTTCTTCGCTCACGTCTCTATGAAATGGAGCTCGCTAAGCATAACGAGGCGGTAGGGCGCAGCGCAAGTCCATGGTGCGTACGGGGGATCGCTCGGAGAAAATCCGTACCTACAACTATCCGCAAAGTCGTGTTACCGATCACCGGATTAACAAAACGGTGTATAACCTTCCCGATGTAATGGAAGGGGATATAGCGGATTTTATTTCGGCTTTGCGCCTAGCAGAAAATTTAGCGAAAATGAACGAGTCGGGAGTGGAGTAGCTAAAAAAAGCGCTGTACGTACATACAGCGCTTTTTTATATTTTATATGCTTTGCTTTTTATGTGTAGATCCCTATTACTTCGGGTTGTAGGCAGGTTTACTGCACATTAATAAGCGACTCTCTTCTTCTCATTTTGCCGGCAGGCAAGCCGTACATCATCTTAAAGCGACGGCAGAAGTAAGCGGTATCTTTATAGCCCACTTCTTTTCCGATGTCTCGGATACTTTTCTTAGTGGTGCGCAGTAACTCCACAGCCGCTTCCATGCGCTGGTATTCGATATAATCCTGCGGGTTTATGCCTGTGAGCATCTTGAAATACTGGCCCACGTAGTCTTCGGAGACATTTGCCACCTTAGCGAGCACTTTATTAGATAGGTCGCCGCCGATGTTTTTCTTGATGTAGGTGAACATGTCGATGAGGCGCGGATCCTTAAAGTAGGTGCTGTTCGTGGAGAGTTCTTCCATGAAGAGACGGTTTTTCAGGATGTGACGTACGATCTCGATCACGAGTAGCTCAGTGTGGATCTTGATGACACGCTCTTTGCCCGGCACGCTTTGTTCTGATTCTTTAACGATATCTTCTGTAATAGACGCGAGACGATCGTTAAAGCGAATGACGAATGGTGGAATACCGAGTGAGTTAAAGAAGTTGACGACATCAAAAACCTTGGCTTCGAAGTTCACAATGGACACACAGTCTTCTTCTGCGTTTTTGATGTCCTTAAAGCTAAGGGTCTGCAAGTACTTCCTCTTATTTTCCAAGTAAGCCTCATTGTCCATTTCACTTTTCTTAGACGTGGTGCCAAAAGTGACGGAGGTGGTTCTTCCAGCCGGAATAAACAGGATTTCTCCTTCGTTCACCGTTTCGCCGGCTTCAGAAAACTTGAGAGTACCCTGATGCAGCAGGATAACAGTATTTTCAGCATCGTGAAAATTTGTGACGGCAAAAGATTTCTCTACTTTGTAGTTATTGCCCTTAAGGAATCTGACTCCAACAGATTCGATTACTTTATTGTAGTATTCCATGAGTACTAGGCTTGGTTGTCTGCTATAAAAGTATAATTTTTTTCTTACAGATCGCAATATAATTCAACAAAAATTTAAATAGCAATAAAAAAAAGCCCCAAATCAGGTAGATTATGGGGCTTCAGGGGCTGAAAATGCAATTACTTGAGGATGCTTCTCGAGATTACGATCTTCTGAATCTCGCTTGTGCCCTCGTAAATCTGTGTGATTTTCGCATCGCGCATCAAGCGCTCTACGTGGTATTCCTTTACATATCCGTAGCCACCATGCACCTGTACAGCTTCTACGGTCACCTGCATGGCCACTTCTGAGGCGTATAATTTGGCCATGGCACTGGCATCTGCGTAAGGCTTGCCCGCATCCTTTAGCCAAGCGGATTTCAGCACAAGAAGTCGAGCGGCTTCGATTTGGGTAGCCATATCTGCGAGTTTAAACTGGATCGCCTGATGTTCTGAAATCGGTTTGCCAAAGGCTTTACGCTCCTTTGAATAGGCTAAGGCCAGTTCATAGGCACCCGAGGCGATACCGAGTGCCTGCGCAGCGATACCTATTCTTCCTCCATTTAGGGTTTCCATGGCGAAACGGAAGCCGAAGCCTTCTTCACCGATACGGTTTTCGACCGGCACTTTCACATCACTCAGCATGATGGAGTGGGTATCTGAACCTCGAATACCCAGCTTATCTTCTTTTTTCCCTACCGTAAAGCCCTCGTATTCTTTTTCCACGATAAAAGCAGAAATGCCTTTATGGCCTAGAGCGGCATTCGTCTGGGCGATTACCAGGTAAACACTCGCGTTATTACCGTTCGTGATCCAGTTTTTCGTTCCATTCAAAATATAATGATCGCCATTCAGCTCGGCAGTGGTGCGCTGAGAAGTGGCATCTGAGCCTGGCTTCGGGCTCTGAAAGACAGAAGGCGCCGATGATTTGGCCGCTGGCCAAAGGTTTTAAATATTTCTCTTTCTGTGCTTCAGTACCGTATTTTTCGAGTCCCCAGCATACCAAGGAATTATTTACAGACATAGAAACAGAGGCAGAAGCGTCGATCTTAGACAGTTCCTCCATAGCTAGCACATAGGATACGGTATCCATGCCTCCACCATCATACTTAGGATCCACCATCATGCCCATAAAGCCAAGTTCTCCCATCTTTTTAATTTGTTCATGGGGAAACTTAGCCTCTGTATCGCGCTCGATGACGCCCGGTAATAACTCAGTTTGCGCAAACTCTCTCGCAGCCATCTGCACCGCTAGCTGCTCCTCGGTAAATTCGAAATGCATATATCTAATGGGTTTATTTTTTTCGTGTTCGGAATATAGGCACAAAAAACTAAAGGGACAATAAACATGTCCCTTTAGTAAACTCGTTTTCGTATAAATAGTTTCTTAATCCCGATTTCCGAAGAAAATATAGACGTAGTAGGCTAATGTGGCTAATGAAGCTAATGCGGCCACTACATAGGTCATCGCTGCCCACTTTAGGGCATCCTTAGACATAGCGTATTCGGACGGAGTAACGACATTTCGCTGTTTCACCCATGCCAGCGCGCGGTTACTTGCGTCAAATTCCACCGGCAGTGTAACGAGCGAAAACAAGGTCATCACGCCATAGGAGCCCACCACGATCGCGCCGATTAACTGGTAATCTAAGCCGATGAGGAATCCCCCGAAAAGAGAGGCGATGAGGACGATGTTCAAGATCTTACCGGAGGCCACCTGTAGCGGAACCAGCTTAGAGCGCATCTCTAACCAGGCATAAGAGGTGGCATGCTGCACGGCGTGTCCACACTCATGCGCGGAAACGGCCACCGCTGCTGCATTTCTGCCATAATACACATCTTGGCTCAGGTTAACGGTGCGGTCCTGGGGATTATAATGGTCGGTGAGCTGACCTTCCACACAGAGCACACGCACATCGCGGATACCATTATCGGCAAGCATCAGCTCTGCGACTTCCTTTCCGGAGAGATTCGCCTGAAGGGCTGTTTGCGAATATTCTTTAAACTTCGACTTCAGACGGTTACTAACGATCCAGCCTAAGGCTGCGAAGACGATGAAAATGACCAGAATCATAATCTTAAATTTAGTTTGTAATTTTTAAAACGATTCGCCCCGCTTTTTAGTTGCTTGGGCGTTTAAAATTTTCAGGCTCGCGCCAAAAGCCAGCAGTCCGACGAGCGCTACCAAGAGGGTTTGGCTACCATGAATGATAACAGCAAAAACCTTTCCTTCTGTGAGCTCGAGCCCTAGAACGTTTAAAATGTACGCCACAAGCGCATGAAAGGTACCGATTCCCCCCTGAACAGGCGCCACCATGCCAATACTTCCCATGACCATCACAAGGAGGATGGCGGAAGCGGACAGATTGGCAGTGCTGGGAATAGCCAGTGCCACCCAGTACATCGTCAGGTAATAGCTAAGCCAGATAAGTACCGAGCTTGCCCAGAAGGCAAAAGGCTTGTCGAGCTTTCCGATGCTTTGGATTCCTGTCAGCACTTGCCGTGCAAACTGCTGAAATTTATTTACCCATCCACTGGCGGCGTACTTTTTTACTAGGATACGGATGGCGATGCCCGTGATGGCTAGTGCCCCGAGGAGGAAAGGAAGGTTGTTTTGGAAGCTTTGCGCCAGGGCGCCTAGATCCACCAGTTCTCCGAATAGGCGCAAAAACAATTTCGCTTCCACTAGAAATGCGATGCCGATGGTGGCGAGTAGGAAAAGGAGGTCCAAGCTGCGCTCCACCACCACCGTTCCGAGGGATTGGCTGATGGGCTTTCCGCTGAGCCTGTTGACGGCAGCGCAGCGGGCCACTTCTCCGGCGCGTGGCAGCAGTAGGTTGGTCACGTATCCGATCATCAGTGCCCAGAAGCTGTTCAGGGTGCTGATGGCTTCGGTGTCCGTGTCGGTGTTTAGTAGGAGTTTCCAGCGGTATGCACGCAGCCAGAAGCCGTAAATGCTGAGTAGAATGGAGGCGATAAACCAGCCGCGATGCATCTCTGATAGCGCTGCGGTAATGAGTGAAAAGTCAAGATCTTTATAGAGTAACCAAAAAATCCAGCCTGCAAGGGCCAGTGAAAGGGCTACTTGCAGGCTTTGTTTCAGGCGCTTCGGCAGTGCGAGGCTCATTTAGATGAGTCGGTTATGATCGTCAGGAAAGAGGACGATCGGCTTATGTACTTTGGCAGCGCTTTTTTCCATGCTGGCATACGAGATGATGATTACGATATCTCCGACCTGGGCTTTGCGCGCAGCGGGACCATTTAGGCAGATCATCCCTGAGCCACGCTCACCTTTAATAACATAGGTTTCGAGGCGCTCCCCGTTATTAATGTTTACGATCTGGACCTTTTCGTTTTCTATCAGGTCGGCGGCATCCATGAGGTCCTCATCGATGGTGATGCTACCTACATAGTGGAGCTCGGCTTGGGTGATGCGTACTCGGTGGATTTTTGATTTTAGAACTTCGATGAACATGTTCAGAAATTTTCGCGCAAGTTAGTTATTTATGATGAGGTTATCTATTAATCTGATTTCTCCCAGGAAGGCGGCGATGCATAGGGCCTGTTTTTCTGCGCTACCGAGGGTTCTGGTCGGCTGGAGGTCAGGTAAGTCCACCCATTCCAGGTAAACGACTTTTAGTCCAGGGGTGGTTTCGAGTTTTTCCCAGGCGGTTTTTTGGGCCGTGGCCCAATTTTCCCCCTTTTTAAGTGCCGCTGCCACGGTGGAAAGTGCCTGATAAAGGGTGCTGGCCTGCGTTCGCTGCTCGGAAGTGAGTCTTCTATTTCGAGACGACATGGCCAGACCATCTTTTTCGCGTACGGTAGGGGCGATATCTAGGGCGATCGGGAAGCCGAGGTCACGAATAAGTCGATCCACGATGGCGCACTGCTGCAGATCTTTTTGGCCCATGATAACCCGATCAGGCTGTAGGGTATGAAATAGCTTGGAAAGGATGATGCCCACCCCACTGAAGTGGCCGGGTCGGGTGGCGCCTTCCATGATTTGGTCCAGGGGACCAAAGTGCATGCGCATCTCTGTCTTTTCGGGGTAGATATCCTGAACGTCTGGTAAGTAGACGGCATGAGTGCCGGCATTTTTTAATAAAAGTAGGTCATTTTCAAAATCTTTCGGATAATTTTCGAAGTCCTTTTGGTTGTTAAACTGTAAGGGATTTATGAAAATAGACGCGATAGTGTGGTCGGAAGATTTAATGGCATGCTGGACTAAAGACAGGTGTCCATCGTGTAGAGCACCCATGGTGGGGACGAAACCTATGGTTTTTCCTTCTTTTTTCAGAATACTTACGTAGTGGAGTGCTTCCTTTCGGGTGCGTAAAACCTTCACGTATGATCGGGTTTAGAGGTTTAAAATAGCCGCAAAGCTATGGCATTCCAGTTAAAAACAATGGAAAATTGCTATTTTTTTTGTAACTTTGTAGTCCCGTTTTATCCCTAAACAAAAAACAAGTAGATTATGTCTAAACTTCGAATTCTTTATGTGGCCAACGAGATTAACCCTTTCCTTGAAACTTCTGAAGTAGCGAATTTCGTTCGTGCACTTCCAGCGGCGATGCAGGAGATGGGTATGGAAATCCGAATTTTAGTTCCTAGATTTGGGTTGATTAACGAGAGGAGAAACAGGTTACATGAAGTCGTTCGATTATCGGGAATAAATATTTCTGTGGGTGAGGAAGAAAAGCCATTAATTATTAAGGTGGCCTCGATTCCAAATGCTAGATTACAGGTGTATTTTATAGATAATGATGATTATTTTCAGCGCAAGAGTGTCTTCCATGACAAGCAAGAACGTTTTTATGATGACAATGATGAGCGCGCGATCTTCTTCTGTAAGGGTGTGTTAGAAACGGTAAAGAAATTAGGTTGGGCTCCTGATATCGTACATTGTAATGACTGGATGACGAGCTTAATTCCTTTGTATCTAAAGACTACATACAAAAAAGAGCCGTTATTTAAGGACACAAAATCTGTATTTGCTATTTATAATACAGGATTTAACCATAAATTTGGCGATGATTTGTTCGAGAAAGTCAAGATGGTGGATATCGATGACAAGGTATTAGCGCCTCTAGCCACGAAAGATTACGAAGGGTTCCTAAAAATCGGTATGGAGTATGCTGATGTGGTGATCAAGAATAAGGATATTTCGGAAGACTTGAGCAAAGTAATCGAAGAATGTTCTAAAGATAAGAAGTGTGAGATTAACAGCGAAGAAGAAGAAAAACTTTTTGAAAGTTACTACAATATTTACACGGAACTGGCTGGTTAAAAGCCTTTTCCTATTAAGCGTGCTGGGGTATCAGTCCTGTGCTGACCCCTCTACGATAGGATTAGATGTCGATCCAAATGGAAATCAGATAGGGGTCTTCTACGCAGAGGTACCCCTTTCTGCATCTGTGGTTTTATTAGACTCTTTGAATACGACGAATCAAGGTCGCTTAATCGTGGGAGGTAGCTCTGATGCGTTTTTCGGTGATACAGAGGGGGTCGGATATACCCGGATGGCCATTAATCCCACGGCGGTGCTGCCGAATGCCACGGCAACCTTAGACTCTGTCACCTTTACATTTCGGGTGGAAAGTGTGATCGCTAGGGACTTATCGCGTCCTCGTTCATTGTCTGTGCATTTGCTCGAAGAGCCCTTGCTAGACACGATGTATTATAATTTTAGCTCGTTGAAGTTTTCAGAGGAGGCGATTGCTGCTGGTCGATTTAATTTCCAGGCACGACAAGATACCACTTTAACAGTCGCGGTAGATGAGGAATTTGCGCAGGGCTTGTTTAATGCGATGCGTGATGGGTCTACTTTCAACAATCTTTTCTCCTTTAGACGTTTTCTTCCAGGTATTGCTATTAAAGGTGATCCAGGGGATGAGGGCTCTGTAAACATTTTAGCTGGGAATGCTACAGGCTTTTCTGTTTTTTTCAGGAATCAGGGAGATACGGTTACGCGTAATTACTCGATTAACTTAGGGCAGTCACGTCACTTTAACCAGGTGAAACACGATGCGGCAGGCACGCCTTTAGAGGCCGTGAATAGACCTCTGGTCGCATTTCCATTAGATGGTAAAGTGGGCATCAAGTCAAGCTTGGGTCTCGTTATTCGTGTAGATACTTCGCCTTTACAGTCCTTCTTCGATACACTACCGAATGTAGCCTTTAATGACGTGCGCATGGAAATCGGGGGTATCGATGGTGGAGGAGGTGATCTCGTTCCACATGATTTTCTACAGATGTACTTTACGAACGAATCGAATCGCATTTTAAGGCGGCCGATAGACGGTGCCGAAATCTCTGTTCAGGCAGCTTGGCAGTCTCAGGTAAACCAGTCCGATGAGGGCGACTTACCTGCGACAAGTGCTCCCGCTCTTTTAGCCTATAACCGCGATAACGGAGTTTTTGCGCAGCGTATCACCAGTTATACGAATGCAGTGTATAGGGGGAATTTAGAGCGAACAGATTGGCTACTTTTTCCACGGGTGCGTCAAGGTGCTTCAGGTACACGGGATGACTTACGTTCTTCTTTTAGGCAGTTTACTGCTGACGATGAGCGCTTTGTCCTGAAGATTTTCTATTCAACCATAAACCAAACAAACTAAGAATTCATTTTTAATTAAACTTTTGTAACTATGTGCGGAATTGTTGCTTATGTAGGCCAAAAAGAGGCGCTACCCGTCATTATTAAAGGACTCAAGCGTTTAGAGTATAGAGGATACGACAGTGCGGGAGTCGCACTTCTAAACGAAAGTGGACTAAGTATTTACAAGAAAAAAGGAAAGGTAAGTGAGTTAGAGGCCCATTTAGATACTTTCAGCTCTTTAAACTCGAAGATTGGTATCGGGCATACACGTTGGGCTACGCACGGTGAACCGAATGATGTAAATGCACATCCGCATTATTCTGCAAGTGAGAAATTCGCTATGATTCATAATGGCATTATCGAGAATTACGAGGTGCTAAAGACGGATCTTCAGAATAAGGGCTATGTTTTTCATAGTGAAACAGACTCGGAGGTTTTCATTAAGTTTATCGAGGATATTCATCGAAATAACGACTGTTCTTTAGAAGAGGCAGTGCGTTTAGCACTCCATAAGGTGGTAGGTGCTTATGCGATAGTTATCATGAATATCGAAGAGCCGGATACCTTAATCGCTGCACGTAAGGGTAGCCCGCTAGTTATCGGTGTAGGGGAAGATGAATACTTTTTGGCATCTGATGCGACACCTATTATCGAATACACGAATAAGGTCATTTATCTTGATGATTATGAGATCGCTGTCATTCGTCAGAATCAGCTACAGATCAAGACTATAGAAAATGTAGAGACACACCCTTACATCAACCAATTAGAGATGGAGTTAGAAGCCATCGAAAAGGGAGGGTATGATCACTTCATGCTGAAGGAGATTTATGAGCAGCCACGTTCTATCGCTGATTGTATGCGCGGACGATTAGATGCTTCCAGTGGACGCTTGGTAGTAGGCGGGCTACGTGACTATATGAATAAATTCCAAAATGCTCAGCGTATCATCATTACGGCTTGTGGTACTTCTTGGCACGCAGGCTTAGTGGCTGAGTATTTATTTGAAGAATTTGCTCGAATCCCTGTGGAAGTGGAGTATGCGTCCGAGTTTCGTTACAGAAACCCGGTATTGAATGAAAACGACTTTGTGATCGCCATTTCCCAGTCTGGAGAGACGGCCGATACGCTGGCGGCGATCGAATTAGCGAAGTCAAAAGGGGCTACGATTTTCGGTGTATGTAATGTGGTGGGTAGTTCTATCGCGCGTGCTACGCATGCGGGCTCCTATACCCATGCTGGACCTGAAATCGGTGTGGCTTCTACGAAAGCATTTACGGCCCAAATCTCTGTACTTACGCTGATGGCGCTTAAGCTGGGTTATCAGCGTGGCATGATCGCGGAGACGCGTTATATGGAGCTGCTCCATGAGCTAGAGACTATACCCGGTAAGGTGGAAAGAGCGCTACAGCTCAATGAGCAGCTAATTAAAATCGCTGAAATTTATAAAGATGCGCGTAACTTCCTTTACTTAGGAAGGGGGTATAATTTCCCTGTGGCGCTGGAAGGTGCATTAAAGCTAAAGGAGATTTCGTACATCCATGCGGAAGGATACCCAGCCGCAGAAATGAAGCATGGTCCTATCGCACTTATCGATGAGGAGATGCCTGTGGTTTTTATCGCGACGAAAGATAGTAGCTACGAGAAGGTGGTAAGTAATATCCAAGAGGTGAAGGCCCGTAAGGGTAAAATCATCGCTGTGGTTACAGAAGGAGATACTACGGTAAAAAACATGGCCGATCACGTGATCGAGGTTCCTTCTACGGAGGAGGCTTTCGTTCCTTTGATTTCTGTCGTTCCTCTTCAGTTACTTTCTTATCACATCGCTGTGATGCGTGGATGTAATGTAGATCAGCCACGAAATCTGGCGAAGTCAGTGACGGTGGAATAAGTATTTTTAAGGGTAGTGGGATACCGCTACCCGAATGATTTCCAGATCAGGGGAGGACTTAGGCTTTTAGGAGTTTGAGTTCTCCCTTTCTTTTGATGATTTTTACCTCGAAAAAAGTATTGATCAAGCGCTTCGCTTGATTCTCTGCCCAAATGGCTTGCTGCTCGTGCTCGTAGAGGAAGCTTAAGCGCAGGCAGCTTTTGATAAATGCAGGATCCTGCCCCAGCTGCCGCATCCAGAGACGTAAGGCCGCGGTCCAGTCATCTTGGAATTTTTCGAAGTGGCTTCTTCCGTCGAATAGTAACTCCAGCTGATTAGAGCCAAAACGTAACCTGTAGATGCCTGAAAGCTGCGCATAAAGCAGGGAAAGAGATGCTTCAGGAACCTCTTCTCTGGTAATGATCGTGGTGTAAGTAGATTCCGGTAATTGGAGCGGATTAAAATAGGCTACGTAAGAACGAATGATTTCCTCTTTCATAAGCCCTATACCCTGCTCCAGCATGGCACTTTGCGCCTGCCGCAGGATATAATTTTTATCTAAAGGAAACAACTTCGCTATCATACTCATATTTTTGGCAAGTTAGCTGATAGGAAGCGAAAACGAAAATGTCGGGCGATTTAATTCTCTTCTTCTAAATTTGCGATGACCTCTGTAGCCAGGGCATGCTCGTACCCTTTGCCTAGGAGGTAGCGCAGGACAGCCTGCTTTTCTTTAAAAGTATCCTTTCCCTTTCGGTTCCCCCACTTCTTTTCGGCGAGTTGCTGCATTTTTTCCCAGTAAGCCTCGGCGTCCAGCTCTTTTAGAGCCGTTTGGATGAGGCGCGGGCTGATGTCGCGGCGCTTGAGCTCCAAGGTGATTTTTATTTTGCCCCAGTGGTTTTGTGAAAATTTTCCTCTGGCGAAGGCTTTCGCAAAGCGCTCTTCGTCTAAGAATTTTTCGGTGATCATCAGGGAAATCAACTCCTCAGCGTCGTCCCCATAGACGCCTCGTTCGCGGAGTTTCGTACGCACCTCCTGCTGGCAGCGGTCCTGATAAGCACAGTAAGCAGCGATTTTCAGCTTAGCTTCCTTAAAGGACCATCTTTTTGGGGCTCTCTCCTCGCTTTCTTTTCCAGACTGATACATTTTGCGTAATTTAGGGTGTTAAAAATAGCAAATTATATTCTCTTCACTTCTAAACCTATTTAACGTATGCGTGAGAAAATCGTGGCAGGAAACTGGAAAATGAACCTTACTTTCGAAGAAGGCCAAAAGTTGACTTCAGAAATCGTTCAAATGTTCCGGGACGAAAACCCTGCGGGGGTAAAGTTGGTACTCAACCCTCCTTTTCCGCACCTTTACCCAGTGAAAAAATTAATAGGAGACACTGCCAATGTCTTTTTAGGTGCTCAAAACTGCTACGATAAGGCTTCCGGGGCTTATACAGGAGAGGTGCCGGCTGCCATGCTGCGTAGCTTTGGTGCCAGTTTTGTCATCCTCGGTCACAGCGAGCGAAGAGCTTATTTTGGGGAAGATAGTGCTTTCCTATTAGCGAAAACGAAACAGGCATTGGCCGCAGGCCTCCGCCCTATCTTCTGCTGTGGTGAGCCCTTAGAAATCCGTGAGGCAGATACGCATGTGGCTTTCGTGGTGAAGCAGCTCGAGGAGACCGTTTTTCAGCTGAGTGCAGAGGAATTCGCACAGGTGGTGATCGCTTACGAGCCGATTTGGGCTATAGGTACCGGGAAAACCGCTTCAGCCGAACAGGCGCAAGAAATGCATGCGGCCTTACGTGCTGAAATCGCGAAGGCGCAGGGGCAAGCGGCAGCAGATGCCTGTCCGATCTTATATGGCGGTAGCTGTAATGCCGAGAATGCTTCTTCCATTTTCGCGAAAGCGGATGTGGATGGTGGCCTGATCGGGGGAGCCTCCCTTAAGTCACGGGATTTTATCGCTATCGCTAAGTCCTTTTAAGATGGAGTATATCGGGTATGAAATTCGGTGTTCCGAGCTTTTCAGGAGATTTTAGTGGCCGAGCTCGCAGAAGTGGGCTTCGATTCTTTTATGGAAATCGAAGGTGGTATCGAGGCTATGCCCGGCTGCTGATGTGGATGTAAAAGATGCAGAGGCTGTCTTCGCCCGGTATCAGGAGGCAGCGGCACTTCATGTTACTGAAAAACGGGTGCCGAAAACCAACTGGAACGAGGAGTGGGAAAAGCATTATGATCCTATTTACGTGGGGGATCAAGTATATATCCGCGCTTCCTTTCATCCTGCCCAGCCTGCGTATCGCCACGAGATTTTAATTAATCCTAAAATGTCTTTTGGCACGGGGCATCATGCGACCACGCATCAGATGATCGCCTTTCAGCTGGAGCTGCCGCATGCGGATAAGGCGGTGCTGGATGCCGGCTCAGGTACGGGAATATTGGCGGTGATGGCGGCTAAATTAGGTGCCGCGCGTGTAGAGGCTTTCGATATCGATCCCTGGTGTGTGGAAAATGGCAATGAAAATTTCGCGCTTAATGGCTTGGCTGATAGTTTGCAAATGGGCCTAGGCACCATCCGCGAGGTACCACTTCGAGGCCCTTATGATTTGCTCTTGGCGAATATCAATAAAAATGTGCTTTTAGATGAGCTTCCGGTTTATGCGGCCCTTTTAGCGGCAGATGGACACCTCCTGCTGAGTGGGTTTTATGAGGAAGATATCCCTGATCTGGAAGCGGCAGCCGCGGAAGTGCAGTTAAAGCTTCTCCGGAAGTCCGTTAAGGACCGCTGGGCAGCCCTAATCTTTCAGCCCTATGAATGAATTATCGCTTTATGCAGTAGCTTTCTTGCTTCTAATCGGGCATACGCTGGCCGCTGCTTATATGTACAAAAAAGTCCACGCAGACGCGACTTTGGATACGCTGCAGAAAAACGAATGGAAGCTTAAAGCACTGATTTTTCCCGCTTATTACTGGTTTCAGTATCAGCGGCGTAAGCAATGAGTGCGCGGCATATAAAATGGAAAATCCCTTCTACCTCAAGAGAAGGGATTTTTCTTTGCCCGAAGGGCACAATTAGAGGCGCAAGAAAACCCGGAGCCCTTATTAAGATTTCACTTCTTCTGTCGTGCTGGTCAGTGGGTTCGCCTGGCGAATTAAACCATCTGGCAGCTCCCCTTCTGTGCTGGCTACTACGGAGCAAACGGTGGCATCTCCGGTAACATTTACCACGGTCCTGAACATGTCTAAGATTCTATCGGGCGCTATGATTAAGGCGATGCCAGCGGCAGGAACGTTAATCGATTCCAGTACGATGATGAGCATGATGATGCCTGCACCGGGTACGCCAGCGGAGCCGATGGAAGCCAGTGTGGCCGTTAAAACGATCATAAGCTGCTGGCTGAAGGTCAGGTCCATGCCCAAGGCTTGTGCGATAAATACCGCCGCGACCCCTTGATAGAGGGAGGTTCCATCCATATTTATGGTGGCCCCGAGGGGCAAAACGAAGCTGCTTACCTGCTCGGAAACCCCTAGTTCCTCTTCCACCTGCTTCATGGTTACGGGAAGTGTGGCGGAACTGGAGCTGGTGGTGAAGGCCAAGAGCTGGGCCGGACGGATGGCTTTAAAAAATCCACATAAGGGATTTTGGTAAAGAGCTTGAGGATAGTCGGGTAGACCACGAGCATGAGAAAAAATAGCCCGCCGAGGACCACTAAGCTATATTTTAGTAGGGCAAGGAGTAGTTCCACTGCGGAATCTGGATTTTCGCCGGCGATTTCCACGATGAGTGAGGCCATGAGCGCGAACACACCATAAGGCGCGATGAGCATGATGTAGTTTACGATCTGAATGATCACATCGTTCAGCCCATCGAAAAAAGCGACTACGGGCTTGCCCTTGTCTTTCGGGATCTGGAGGAGGGCGATGCCTACCAAGATCGCAAAAAAGACCACTTGCAGCATACTCCCATTATTGGCGGCAGCCAAAAACACATTTTCGGGCACCATGTCTACGATAGGCTGAAGGGGGCTTTGTTCCCGGAGTGCGGCAGCCTGAGAGGACTTAGAGTCCACTGTGTCATCGTAAAGCGCCATGAGGCTTTCCCGAGTTTCCTCTGGGAGGCTAGTTCCCGGCTTAAAGAGGTTCACCATGGTCAGGCCCAGCGTCACGGACACCACTGTGGTGATCATGTAGGTGAGAATGGTTTTGCCGCCGATGCGGCTTAGTTTCGAAATATCCCCCAAGTTAGAAACCCCTACGATGAGAGAGGCCAGCACCAGTGCACAGCGATCATCTTTAGTCCATTTATAAAAATGGTACCGATCGGCTTGATGTAGTCTAAGGTAAAATCAGGGGCGATGTTTAACTTGATCACCACTAAACCAAAAATCAATCCCAAAACCAGGCCGATGATGATGCGGGTATGTAAGGGTATTTTCTTCATGAGGTACTTAATCGGATTTAGACGCTAAGGTATTCGTTCTTTTGATTAATAGATAGTCTGCCAGTACTAAGGCGGCCATGGCTTCCACGATCGGTACGGCACGCGGTACGACGCAGGGGTCGTGGCGTCCTTTACCGGAAACGGTGACGGCTTCTCCATCTTGGTTCAGGGACTGCTGGTCCTGCATGATGGTGGCTACGGGCTTAAATGCTACACGAAAATAAATATCAGCCCATTCGAGATGCCTCCCTGAATGCCTCCGCTGTGATTCGTGGTGGTGGTGACTTTATCCCTTTCTTTAATGAACGCGTCGTTATGGGCAGAACCGCGCATTTTTACGCCCTCGAATCCACTGCCATATTCGAAGCCCTTTACCGCATTAATGCTCAGCATAGCGTGGCCAAGGGTGGCGTGCAGGCGATCGAAGACGGGTTCTCCTACTCCTGTGGGCACCCCGCGGATAACGGCATCTACCACACCGCCGATGGTGTCACGAGATTTACGCACGGCATCGATTAAGGCAATCATCTTCTCCGCTGTTTCCGGCTCAGGGCAGCGCACGATGTTCGTTTCCGTCAAGCTCAAGTCCAAGTCTTGATAGCCCTTTTCCAGGCGCAGGTCGCCTACTTGGCTCACGTAGGCCTGTATGTCGATACCGTAGTGACGAAGAAAAAGCTTGGCGATCGCTCCAGCGGCCACGCGGGCTGCCGTTTCTCGTGCAGAGCTTCTGCCACCACCGCGATAGTCGCGGATTCCGTATTTTTCCTGATAGGTAAAGTCGGCATGCGAAGGGCGGTAAGTTTCCGCGATATGACTGTAGTCCTTGCTTTTCTGGTCTGTATTCGGGATCAAAATCCCGATCGGCGTACCAGTACTTTTTCCTTCGAACACACCACTTAGCACCTGCACTTCATCTTCTTCCTTACGCTGCGTGGTGATTTTCGACTGCCCAGGCTTACGGCGCTGCATTTCTGCCTGAATAAAGGCTTCATCTATCGCTATCCCTGCCGGGCAGCCATCGATGATGACGCCCAGAGCCTTCCCATGTGATTCTCCGAAAGTGCTGATGCGGAAAATCTTACCAAATGAATTACCCATTTCTCTTTTTAATCAAAACATACAGGAGCACAAGTATGGCTAGCCCCAGCAAAACATTAATGAAGATGGAAAAATAAGACTTTAATCGCTCGTTTGAAAGTTTATTACTTTCTACTTCGATTAAATCATAGATTCCTCCCAGTCGCTTATTGGAAATGGACTCATTAACCTTCGATTCACCGACTACCTGCACGATCGTCTGCGGACGAAGCGTATCATAGCGTGCCTGTTTCCAGTTGAAGTAGATGAATTCAAAATGATTCGCGAGGTTCACCTCTCCAGGCTCATTACTGGTGATAAAGTATTCGAAGTTTTTAAAGCCGCTCACACGTCCGCCCCCTCTATTAATCTGCTGGCGTACGTTCGGGTCGAAAGCACTCAGCCGCTGGTTTCTCTTTTTTCTCGGGGTCTGAATTGTGGTGATGTTTCCCTCCCCGCCGATGCGGAAGTTATAGCTAAAACCTTCGCCAGTCTGCACTTCTCCCTTCGGGCCGTCTTCGAAGAGGCGATAATCCCCCACAGATACTTCATTTTTAAGGGGGTGCGGCGGCAAAGGCTTCACGTCGATGACCTTCGCTCCGGAATAAAAAGTCTTAAAGTCCTCCAGACGGTTACTTCCGAAGAAGCTCGGATTACGCGCCACGCGGTACTTGATCATTTCCCAAGGCACGGAAGGGATTTTCAGTTCTCCCGGTGAAAAAGGGTAGAAAGTAGCCTCATAGACCTTGTATTTAATCCAGCGCTTGCCGTCTAGGTCTACGAATTCTGGCTGTATATTCGTGATGCTGAAATTCTCCTCCCAGGCATTTGTAGGCTTTAATTTCTTTAAAATTTCTTCTAACTGGCGGCCTGGCTCATAAAATTGGAAAGGAGCCTGGTTCTGCTCGGACATATAAAATGCGAGAGAAATATTCACGGGCTCTCCCACGAAGACATTGTTTTTGTCCACTGACGTGGCAAAGAATGCGTCGTCTTCGATTTCGATGTACTCGATTTCCTGACGCGGCTGGCGGCCACCTCCTCCGAAGAGGTCATCGAAAGGATCATAGCCCCTTCTTTGGCCCCCCTGGGCCTGCGCTTCCGTGACGGTGATGTCCATTCCTGGAGACTTAACCTCCTGACCATTAACGTTTATACTGAAATTTGGTAAGCGGTAATTTCCTTGGCGAGTGGGTTTGTAATACTGAATAATGCTGTTCGTACTAGTCATTTGTCCGTTTACAATGCTCATCGAAGAGGACTGCGAAACGCCCTGCTGCTGAAATCCGGGAATTTCAGGAAATTTGTCATAAGATTTTATTTTTTCATTGGAAATTGTTACTTTTATGGTAAATGTTCCGTTTAGCGGAATTTCCTTTTCCCCCAGCTCTATTTTGACTTCTTGGCCGAACGCCGGAAGTAGTGCCAGGCAGTACCAAAATATTCCGAAAGAAAATGTAAGTGCAAATCGCATGCGCGTGACCTTGAGTAATATCATGAAACTGCAAATTAACGTTATATTTTAAACGCAACAAACGTTTGCGAGATAACGTAGAATTTAAGAACATTTTAACATTTAAAATGATGGTAGTATGCTAGAATACGTTAAAACTGTTCTGTTAAAGGTAAGCTTTGACAGGGTTTTATTCGAAAAAGAATTGAGAAAAGGTCTCAATTTACTTTTGCCTAACGAGGTCCGGGAGTTTAGAGCCTGGTGTTATAAGCAGTTTGGTAAGCCTTATGAGCCGGTTTTAGACAAGTATTTTGTCGGGTTAGCTGGTTAGTGAAGCTTTTATGTAGAACCACAGGACGATCTGAAAATGATTCAAGACCCTTCTTCGGAAGGGTTTTTTTATGCCTGTTACAGTTAAGTTGCGACTAGGACCTCATTAGGCCGCGCAAACAATTGACTTTTGAATTCAAGCCATAAGGCATAAAGGGAACTGCTCGGCACTTTTTTTAATCGAATTTACTTTTTAGTCTTTGTCTTGAGGAGCTGGGGCTTCCCCTTCTTTCCCGAGCTCTAAAAAGGCCACATTTCTCCGAATTCCACTGAGCTTGGTTCGTTTTACTGCCGAACCTTTAAATACTTTCCGGAAGGTTTCCTCTGTCAGCTCCCGCCAGGCTGGGCCATCGAGGTTTTCCAGCGCTTCGTTTGGCCGGAAGCGCGGCTCCTGGTGCGGGACAGCAAAGCGATTCCATGGGCACACGTCTTGACATATGTCACAGCCGAATACCCAATTGTCCATTTGCCCTTTAAATGAAGTGGGGATGGCTTCTTTTAGCTCGATCGTGAGATAGGAAATGCAGCGGTCCGCAGCGATTATTCCATCGCCGACGATGGCATCTGTGGGGCAGGCGTCGATGCAGCGCGTGCAGGTTCCACAGTGGTTTTTAGCTTCGGGCAGGTCTGGCTGAAGTTCTAGGTCGCAGATAATTTCCGCTAAAAAGAAGAAAGACCCCATTTTTTTTATTCAGGAGCAAGGCATTTTTTCCAAGCCAGCCGAGCCCGGCTCTTTGCGCCCACTGGCGCTCCATCACCGGTGCGGAATCCACGAAAACGCGACCTTCCAGTGCTCCGAAAGTCTCCTGCATCCGAGAAAAAAAATCTTTCAGCTTGTCTTTAATTACGAAATGATAGTCCTCTCCGTAGGCATACTTCGCGAGTTTATAGGGGTGATGCTGCTCCAGAAGGGTCTCTTCTGGGAAGTAGCTGTACAGTAGGCTGATCACCGAACGTGCTCCAGGCACGAGTAAGCGCGGGTCTAAGCGCTTATCAAAGTGATTTTCCATGTACTGCATCTGTCCGTGATACCCTTTTAGCAGCCAGTTTTCAAGGGTCGCCGCCTCCTTTTCGAGGAAGGTGGCCCGCGCGATTCCGCAGCCATGGAAGCCAAGCGCTGAGGCCATGGCTTTCACTTGGCACTTCTCTTCTCCAGATTCGCCATGCAGGATGTGTTTAGCTCGAAAAAAGGCTTCCTGTTTCACCTGGGCGGATGCCGGGGTTCACCTTGAAATGTGCAAAGGCCTTATCTGTGGCCACTCTACCACGGGAGGTTCGCTTGATGTAGCCCTCCTGTATGAGGAAGGGCTCATACACTTCTTCGATCGTTTCGGCTTCCTCACCGCAAGCAGTGGCAATGGTGCCCAAGCCTACAGGCCGCCTTTAAACTTGTCGATGATGGTGAGGAGGATACGGTTATCCATTTCGTCGAGGCCATTTTCATCCACGTCAAGTGCTTTAAGCGCGATTTTCGCGATTTCCAGGGTAATCTGTCCATTGCCTTTCACCTGTGCGAAATCCCGCGTTCGGCGTAGCAGCATGTTCGCGATGCGTGGCGTGCCGCGTGACCTCCGAGCGATTTCAAAGGCCGCTTCTTCGAGAATGCCTGATTTTAGAAGGCTGGCGCTCCGCATCACAATTTGTGTCAGCAGTTTCGCATCGTAATATTCTAGGCGGGCATTTATGCCAAAACGCGCACGCAGCGGAGCGGTCAGTAGCCCTGACCGGGTAGTGGCCCCGATGAGGGTAAAAGGGCTCAGCGCGATCTGAACCGAGCGGGCATTCGGCCCAGAGTCCAGCATAATGTCGATGCGGTAATCTTCCATAGCAGAGTAGAGGTACTCCTCCACCACGGGATTCAGCCGGTGGATCTCATCGATAAAAAGGACATCGCCTTCTTCCAAGTTCGTGAGCAGCCCTGCGAGATCAGAGGGCTTATCGAGGACCGGCCCCGAGGTAATTTTTATGCCGGCACCCAGCTCATTCGCGATAATATGGGAGAGCGTGGTCTTGCCCAGTCCGGGAGGCCCATGCAGGAGCACGTGGTCGAGCGGCTCTTCCCGCTGCTTGGCTGCCTGCACGAACACAGTGATGTTGTCCACGATTTTTTGTTGGCCCGTAAAATCAGAAAACTGCAGAGGCCTAAGTGCGCGCTCCAGTTCTTGGTCCTTCGGGTTCATGTGTTCACTTTCTCCTGATAAATAGTCCTCTCTCATGTTCCAGATTAAATCGTGCTATAAAGGTACGGAAGTCTTTCTAAACTTTCGGTGTTTTAGGGGGAGCTCACGTCTCGGGGGGGATTCTCATCGACTAAAGTCACGAAGATTTCGGATTTAAGCTGTAACTTTCGGGAAATTCAGAAGTCAAGATGGATCGGAAGCAGTTGGCGCGAAAGAACGCTATATATTCTATAGTCCTTATCGTTTTAGTAGGAATCGTTTATTTATATCGAAATTATGTGCCGCAGCAGGCAGCGCAGCAGGTGGAGCAGGTGGGCACGGACCGCATGCAGGTGCAGGGAGAGGCCTTAGGGGTTACCTATCAGCTCACCTACATCGACGAGCAGCGGCGGGACTTAACCGCGGAAGTGGAGGCCATATTTCAGGAGTTTACGGAGAAGTTTTCTATCTACTCCACGCAGTCTCTGATTAGTAAGTGGAACCGTGTGGACAGCCTTCAGGTGGAGGATGCGCTGTGGGAGGATTTGTTTTTGAAATATGAGCAACAGCGTGCGCGGTACGGAAAGGGTATAGATCCTACGCAGCACGCCCTCTTGGATCTTTGGGATTTTCGTGCGGAGGGGCCTGTTTTTCGCGATAGTACGCGGCTGCGGGAACTGCCTGCACCGGGTTTTTCTACTTTGCGCCTCGCGCATCCCCTCTACGTGCGTAGCGATACGACGGTTCAGGTCACGCTGCACCAGGGTGCAAAGGGCCTAGCGGTGGATGTTTTAGCGGATTTTTTAGCTGAAAAGGGCATTCAAAATTTTCTTATCAACCTCGGCAGTCTGGTTCGTGCGGCAGGGGTGAATGCGGGTGGGGAACTTTGGCGCATCGCGCTGCCTTTACCTGAGAAATCTGCTGCTGGTGCTGCGGAACCTAATTTTCGGGTGATGGCGCTAGAAGACGCGTCTTTCGTTACGATAGGCGATTATACAGCTTATTATACGGACCCTCTCGGAACGACCACGGCGGCTTACGTGCATCCTGGCACCGGCTTTCCCGTGCAGCATGATTTAGTGCAGGTTAGCGTGCAGCATAAGGGGGATGCTTTTACGGCAGAGTTGGCAGCATGGGCGGCCTTCGCTGAGGGTAAGGAGGAATTTTTAGCCGAACTAGAAGCGGATGGTCTGCGTACTGTTTCCGTACGCGCGCGTGGGGAGACCCGGATCAGCCAGCAGTTACGTGTTTATTTAACATCAGAGTAAGAGATGGAGTCGAAAAAGTGTAGCCAAGAGCTTCAGGGAGGTTGGTTTAAGGATTGGTTCAATACGCCTTATTACCATTTATTATATCGAAATCGCGATATGCGAGAGGCGCAGTATTTTATCGACCGCTTAGCGGCTCAGCTGGACTTTCAGCCCGGCCAGGAGGCGATGGATTTAGCCTGCGGCAAAGGGCGGCACAGTATCTATTTAGCGGAAAAGGGTTTAGATGTCACGGGTTTAGATTTAAGCCAAGAAAATATACGGAGGGCAAGTGCCTCAGCACACGAGCGATTACGCTTTTATGAGCATGATATGCGGAGGGTGTTTGCAGAAGACAGGTTTGATTATGTATTTAATTTGTTCACGAGCTTCGGGTATTTCGATGCGGACGAGGACGATTACTGTGTGATTCATGCGATAGCTCAGGCTTTAAAGCCAGGTGGTCGCTTGGTATTAGACTTTTTAAATCCGGCATTTTTACTGGATAATTTACAGGCACATGAAGAAAAGGTAATTGATGGGGTTCGTTTTCAGCTTAGGCGTCAGGTGCGTGATGGTTTTGTGGTGAAAGACATCGCGATTCAGGATGGCGCCATTAGTTTAGCGTACACAGAGCGGGTGAAGCTTATTAATAAAGATCGCTTTGAGTATTACTTTAGCTGCTGTGGGCTAGAGGTGGAGGAGCTTTTTGGTGACTATGCGCTGAACCCTATCATCCTTCTTGGAGTGAGCGGATGCTGTTTATCGTCCGAAAAGGGGCTTAAAAGTTTTTAAAAAATAGTTGTGCTTATTTTTATGTAGTTTTTCCTCTTCCTGCGTAGATTTGGAAGATAGGCCTTTTAGCTAGTGGTAGTGTGTGGTTTTTCTTGCTTATGGCAATAAAAATTTTGATTTTTTCTGAATTCAAAAACGCTCCCCTTTCTTTATTGCTAAATAGGTATATCTTCGCTAAATTTGTATATCTAAACCCAAAATCCCATGAATGAGCGTCCTATTTGTCCGAAATGTGATCATGATAAAGTAGTAAAAAGTGGCGTTGTAGGCGGTAGACAGCGTTATAAGTGTAAAAGTTGTAGCTACCACTTCACTGTAAATAAGATCGGAAAGTCGATCGATAAATACTATGTTGTGAAGGCGCTGCAGCTGTATATTGAGGGTATCTCATATCGTGAAATCGAAAGAATATTAGGTGTGAGTCATGTGTCGGTGATGAATTGGGTACGGCAATATAAGATTAAGGCACCGGAGAATTACGATTATAGACCGACATATAAGGTATTAAATCACACTGAGTTAGTAAAATTTTTAGCGAATAAAGAGAATTTAACCGAAACAGGGATGCTCATTACAGAGCTAGGGGATAAGTTTATGATTATTAAGTGGGAGCGGTTTCGCAATAGATAATTTTTTAGCTATAGTTGGTTAACGTATATCTATCTGCGTTTTTTGATTGTGTGTAGCATTTTCCAACTTGGGGTATGCAAAAGCGGCTAGGGCCCAGTCGCTGCTGTAATTAACGACAAACCCAAGAAAACGAAAATGAAAAAGCAGTTCTATACCGCATTACTGTCCTGCATCGCACTGTTCGGCGGCTCTGCGCTACATGCACAGGATAGCATTCCCCCTAATCCCAACCAGATCGCTTACGATAAAGCGGGCGTAAAGGAGTTCGTCGATCATACGTACAAGCCATTAACGCTGAAGTTAAGTGATGATGGGTCTAAATACATTCGATTTCTCGTGTGGAATCAGATGTGGGCTCGTGTGACAGAGAATAACCCTGGCACGATGGGTGTGGATGGCACACCACGAAATGTAACTCCAGATATAGGCATTCGTCGTGCACGTGTTTTAGCTTATGCAGAGATTTCTCCTCGTTTTTTGATTTTAACACATTGGGGAATTAACAACCAGACATTTACTAACGGTGGTGTACCAGGTGGTGGAGCTACTGGTAATGCGGGTAATATCCCAGTAACGGTAGATCCCGTGACAGGTCAGGGTGTAGCAGCCGGTTTATCTGCTAAAAAGCCGCAGCTCTTCTTTCACGATATTTGGACAGAATTTAAAGTTACCGAACAGATTTACGTAGGTACCGGGCTTCATTACTGGAACGGTATATCCAGAATGACAAGTGCCTCTACGCTAAACTTTCTCGCGATCGATGCTCCGATTTTCAACTGGCCGCTTATCGAATTAACAGACCAGTTTGCACGCCAGTTTGGCTTCTACACGAAGGGGCAGTTCGGGCGCGTAGATTACCGAATGGCACTAAATAAGCCATTTTCTATCGGTGCAGGTGGAAGCTTTGATGAGGCGAATCAGCGGCAGATTGCTGCGAATGTGGTGAATGACAACTGGGCCACGCAGGGGTACATCAACTATCAATTTTTAGAATTAGAGAATAATAAGCTTCCTTTTTTCGTGGGTACTTATTTAGGCACGAAAAAGGTCTTTAATATCGGGGCGGGCTGGCACCACCATGGCTCAGCCACGAAATCCAAAACAGCTTTAGGAGATTCTGAATTTCACGACATTACACTAATCGGAGTGGATGCTTTTTTAGATCTTCCACTGGATCGCTCGAAGGGTACGGCGCTAACCGCATATTCAGTATTCTACAATTATGATTTCGGGCCGAATTACATGCGTAATGTAGGCATTATGAACATTGGCTTTGGAGCGGGCTCCACCCAAAATGGGCCAGGTAATGCGCAGCCGACGATCGGTACAGGTCAGATTTTCTATACACAAGCGGGCTATTTGTTGCCTCGTGACATCTTAGGGGATAAAGGGCGTCTTCAGCCTTTTGCTGCGACTACCTATAAAAACTTTGAATTCTTCCAGGATAGCTCTTGGCAGTATGATATCGGCTTTAACTATCTGGTAAATGCCCATCAGGCAAAGATTACGCTACAGTATAGTACGCGTCCTTTGTTTGAAAACTTTCAGCGCTCGGGTTCTGCAGGCGAGTTCATCGTACAGACACACATCTTTCTCTAAACATACCCAAAATAAATTCACACATTATGCTCAACAACAAATTTGACAAAGTAGCTTATTGGAAAAAGAATCTTTCCACGCTGCTCGGACTATTAATCGTCTGGTTTTTAGTCTCCTTTGGATTCGGAATCTACTTGTGGATCAGTTAAACGAGATTCGTTTCGGTGGCTTTAAGTTAGGTTTTTGGTTCGCCCAGCAGGGATCCATTTACACCTTTATCGTACTGATTTTTATTTATGTGGTTCGCATGAATCAGATAGATCGGGAATTTGATGTAGATGAAAATTAAGAAAACGCTCACGCTTTAACGCTTTTACAAAATGGATATTTTAACTTGGACATATATACTGGTGGGCTTGTCATTTGCCCTCTACATAGGTATCGCGATTTGGACGCGTGCTGGCTCTACGAAAGAATTTTACGTGGCAGGTGGGGGAGTTTCTCCGCTGGCGAACGGAATGGCCACAGCAGCGGACTGGATGTCGGCGGCGTCTTTCATTTCCATGGCAGGAATTATTGCCTTCGCGGGTTATGACGGTTCGGTTTACCTCATGGGTTGGACTGGAGGTTATGTTTTACTCGCCTTACTCTTAGCTCCTTATCTGCGTAAATTTGGGAAATTCACGGTGCCTGACTTCGTGGGAGACCGGTATTACTCGAATAAGGCGCGCGTGGTAGCCGTTATTTGTGCGCTCTTCATCTCGTTTACTTACGTAGCGGGACAGATGCGTGGGGTGGGAATTGTATTCTCTCGCTACTTAGAAGTAGACATTAACACGGGCGTTATCATCGGGATGTGTATCGTCTTTTTCTATGCCGTTCTAGGCGGTATGAAAGGGATCACCTATACACAGGTAGCCCAGTATTGCGTACTTATCTTCGCTTACATGGTGCCAGCCATTTTCGTTTCCATGCAGCTAACAGGAACGCCGATTCCTCAGCTTGGTTTAGGTGGTACAGTAGCAGATGGAACTTTCCTTTTGGATAAATTAGATGGAGTTTTAGGTGATCTTGGCTTCGCTGAGTATACGAGCGGGCGTAAGGGGATGATTGACGTGTTTGCTATTACGCTTGCGCTTATGGTGGGCACTGCGGGACTTCCGCACGTAATCGTACGTTTCTTCACCGTACCACGTGTAAAAGATGCACGTTTATCTGCAGGATATGCACTTGTTTTTATCGCTATTCTTTACACGACAGCTCCTGCTATCGCGGCTTTCGGAATCTATAATACGATCGACACTGTGGCAGATAAAAACATCAACGAGCTTCCGGAGTGGGTAGATAACTGGGGTAAAACGAATCTGATAACGATTGACGATAAAAATGGTGACGGGGTGGTACAGTATTCTGCAAATGCGGAATTAAATGAGCTGAAAATCGACCGTGACATCATGGTATTAGCTAGTCCTGAAATCGCAAATTTACCGAACTGGGTAGTAGGTTTAGTAGCGGCGGGAGGTATGGCAGCAGCACTTTCTACAGCCGCAGGCCTTCTCTTAGTGATTAGTACATCGGTTTCTCGTGACCTTTTCAAGACCTTCAAGCCAGACATTTCAGAGAAATTAGAATTAGGCATCGCGCGTCTTTCTGCTGCAGTAGCTGTAGTGATCGCTGGTTACTTTGGCGTGAACCCTCCAGGATTCGTGGCAGAGGTAGTCGCCTTCGCTTTCGGTTTAGCAGCAGCTTCTTTCTTCCCGGTAATCATCATGGGAATCTTCTCGAAGCGTATGAATAAAGAAGGTGCTATAGCAGGTATGATTTCAGGATTACTCTTTACGCTAGCCTATATCATCTACTTTAAGTTTATTAACCCTGAGATTAATAACGCTGACCACTGGTTCTTAGGTGTTTCTCCTGAAGGTATCGGGACAGTAGGGATGGTAGTAAACTTTATCGTCACTTATGTGGTGTCAAAAATGACGCCAGAACCTCCTCAGAATGTTCAAGATCTTATCGAGGAAATTCGAATTCCTAGAGGTGCAGGTGAGGCGGTAGATCATTAAGCCTACAAGCGAGTTCTTTCCGGTCTTCTTCCTTAGCTTGGGAAGAAGTGCTGCGGAAGAACTCGCTTTTCCCTTTTTGTTTCTGTTTTTAATTCCTCCGAAAATCCTGTATATTCAAGTGTAAAAGCGAATAGCTGATGAAAGAATCGAAAAAAAAGCAGTATCTCATACTGATTTTTATTCTAGGACTGATCCTTTTTAACTATCCCGTGCTTGGCATGTATAATGTTCCCGAGCGCTGGTTAGGTATTCCTGTGCTCTTTATTATGGTGTTCTTCAGCTGGATGCTTTTAATCGTGCTTACGTTTTTTGTCACCAAAAAGGGGTCTGAATAGTGCTTTCCGATAGTCTGATCATACTGTTCACATTTGGTTATCTGGCGCTACTTTTTGCGATCGCTTGGTATACGGAGCGTTCTGCTGAAAAAGGGCGTCGTCTAGGACAAAACCCCTATGTGTACGCCTTATCTCTGGCTGTTTACTGTACTGCCTGGACCTATTATGGCTCAGTGGGACAAGCTGCCACGCATGGATTACAGTTTCTTACCACTTACATAGGCCCCACACTTATAGCTCCTCTCTGGTGGGTGGTCATGCGAAAAATTATTCGCATCAGTAAACTTCAAGGGATTTCCTCCATCGCAGACTTTATCTCCAGTAGATATGGTAAAAATGCTACTTTAGGAGCCATCGTTGCCGTTTTTTGCCTAGTGGGAATCATCCCGTACATTTCCTTACAGGTAAAAGCCATCGCGAACTCTTTTAATATTCTGCATATTTCGAATCAGACTGAAGTCATGGCAAGCACCGTGTTCCGTGACACTGCTTTTTACCTTTCACTAGGTCTTGCATTTTTTACCATCCTCTTCGGTACACGTTCTATCGAAGCGAATGCCCGCCATGATGGTGTGGTGATGACCGTGGCATTCGAGTCGCTTTTCAAGTTATTCGCCTTCTTAGCGGCTGGGGTTTTTGTCACCTATTTTATTTTCGACGGTTTCGCAAGCATTTTTGACGCAGTCTCAGAAGCCGGATATGAGGCCTTATTCACCTTGCGTGGTGAAAATAGAAATTTCGAATGGTTCTGGCTGAGCATCCTTTCCATGCTGGCCATGCTCTTTTTACCCCGACAGTTTCAGCTTGGCGTCATCGAAAACACAGATGAGCGCCATCTGGACAAAGCCATGTGGCTATTTCCACTTTACTTACTGCTCATTAATATCTTCGTCCTGCCCATCGCGCTTGCTGGATTGACCTACTTCCAAGGGGATACGGTGAATGCCGATACCTTTGTCCTAGCCCTGCCGATCGCTAAAGATCAGGCTTGGTTAGCAGTCGTTATTTATTTAGGCGGTTTCTCCGCTGCCACGAGTATGATTATTATCTCCACCATCGCATTAAGTACGATGGTGTCGAATAACCTCGTCATGCCGCTACTCCTCGTAAGCAGCAGGATGCAAAACAAGTATCAAAATCGCCTAAGTTCCCTTTTACTTTGGTCACGTAGAATCAGTATCCTAGCCATTATCCTCTTGGCTTATATGTATTACCGTGTCGTTGTTTGGGACTTCTCTTTGGTATCCATCGGACTGGTTTCCTTTGTCGCTATCGCGCAATTTGCCCCTGCCATTCTCGGGGGGATTTTCTGGAAAGGCGGTGCGCGTATCGGAGCCATAACAGGCATTAGTGTGGGCTTTGTGATGTGGTTTTATACACTCGTTCTGCCCACTATCGTTCATGGAGGCTTTCTTCCTGAAGGGATTCTTACGGATGGACCCTGGGGAATTTCCTTTCTGAAGCCTTATGCTTTATTTGGTTTTCAAGACCTTGACTATGTAAGCCATGGCTTGTTTTTTAGCTTAGTGCCGAATATCCTGGCCTACATACTTTTGTCCATCTGGACCAAACAAAACTCCAAAGAACATAATCAAGCGCTGGTTTTCGTGGACATATTTAAATACAGCGAGACATTAGATTCTTCTATCGTTTGGAAAGGCAAGGCTTATCTTCCGGATCTAAAAGCGTTATTAGAGAACTTCTTGGGCGTGGCGGAGACGAAGAAGCTTTTAGATCGCTTTTTCCTCAGTATGGGAAAGCCCATACATGGAGATTTATATGCTGACCCAGCCCTCGTAAATTATTCGGAGCGTGTTCTGTCGGGAATCATCGGCGCTGCTTCTGCCCGCATCATGGTGGCATCAGTAGTAAAAGAGGAGGAAATCAGTCTAGAAGAAGTTCTAGGCATTCTGAAGGAAACCCAAGAGCTCAAGTCTCTGAACGATGAACTAAAGAGTAAAAGCAAGCAGCTACGGCAGGCGACGCGCGAGCTGCAAAGCATGAATGAAGCCCTTCGCACAAACGATCTGTTAAAGGATGAGTTCATTTCCACTGTTACGCATGAAATGAAAACCCCGATAACATCTATTCGGGCTTTTTCTGAAATCCTGCTAGACGATGACCTTCCTGAAGAAGAGAAAAAACGCTTTTTGGGAATTATCATTCAGGAAACGAGTCGTATGACACGACTTATCGATCAGGTACTTGACTTAGAGCGCTTTGATAGCGGTAGACAAGAGCTTAATCTGGAAAAAGTTTCCGTAGGCATTTTGATACTAGAGGCCTGTGACTCTATAGGGCAAGTTTTTAAGGAGCGCAAGTTAATTTTTAAAATCAACTTGGACTTCGAAGAACTCTTCCTTCTAGTAGATGAAGACCGTATCAAGCAGGTCATCCTTAACCTCCTCTCTAATGCCGCTAAGTTTGCCAAGACGAAAGTAGTACTGGCCGCTGCTCGTGACAGTCATTACCTGTCCGTGCGTGTGATGGATGACGGTAAAGGCATACCAGAGGAAGAGATCCCTTATATTTTCGATAAATTCTTCCAAGCGAAAAATCAGACAAGTAAAAAGCCCATTGGAAGCGGCCTGGGTCTCGCTATCTCGAAAAAAATCATTGAGTATCATGGTGGTGAAATCGAAATACAGCGCATCGATGGACTAACCTGTTTCCATTTTACCATTCCGATTCAGTCGGAAACACAGAACCCTAAACTAAACGAAAAACAGACCAATTATGGATAAGATCTTAATCGTCGACGATGAGCCCAATATCTTATTGTCTCTCGAATTCCTGTTTAAAAAAGAAGGCTATCGCGTCTTCATAGCCCGAGATGGAGAGGAAGCGCTCGCTATTATAGAAGAAAATGTGCCTACGCTCATCATTCTCGATATTATGATGCCGAAAGTAGATGGGTACGAGGTCTGTAATTTCTTAAAGGAACATCATCCTGAAGTGAAAATCATTTTTCTTACCGCGAAAGGCAAGCAGAAGGATAAAGAAAAAGGCCTCGGAATGGGGGCAGATCTTTACTTAACCAAGCCTTTTTCTACGAAAGAGCTGGTCGCCCAAGTAAAACAGTTACTGCAAGTTGAAACAAACAATTAACCTTAAAATACAAGCATTATGAGTGACAAAGTGCACACCTTATCCGGGTACTTCCACGAGTATCAAAAGTCTGTAACTGAGCCTGAAAAATTTTGGGCACGCATAGCAGATTCTTTTCACTGGGAGAAGCGCTGGGATAAAGTCCTCGAGTGGGATTTCGAGGGCCCGGATGTGAAATGGTTTGTCAATGGCAAGCTGAACATCACCGAAAATATTTTAGAGCGGCATTTGTACACTTTAGGGGATAAGCCCGCCATTATCTGGGAGCCCAATGATCCGAATGAAGAGGGAAGGACGCTTACTTACCGCGAACTCTATCATGCGGTTTGTACTTTTTCGAATGCGCTGAAAGCCAAAGGCATCGGCAAAGGGGATCGCGTCATTATTTATATGCCGATGGTGCCTGAAGCGGCTATCGCTATGCTGGCCTGCGCACGGATAGGTGCGATCCATTCCGTCGTTTTCGCTGGCTTTAGTTCCAGTGCGCTGGCGGACAGGATAAATGACTGTGAGGCGAAAGCTGTGCTCACCTCTGATGGTAATTTCCGCGGCAACAAGAAAATTGCCGTCAAGGCAGTCGTGGATGAAGCACTAAAAAAAGCTTCTGTAGAAAACGTGATCGTGTACCAGCGTACTGGCCAGGAAGTAACCATGGTGGAGGGAAGAGATCACTGGTGGCATGACGTGATCCAAGGTCAGGCTGATACCAATAAAGCGGAAATCATGGACAGCGAAGACATGCTGTTCATCCTCTACACGTCTGGATCTACGGGTAAACCCAAAGGTGTCGTTCACACCACAGGTGGCTATATGGTGTATACCAAGTACAGTTTCGAAAACGTCTTCCAGTACGCCCCAGGTGATGTTTACTGGTGTACAGCAGACATCGGCTGGATTACTGGGCACTCCTACATCGTCTATGGCCCCTTACTTGCCGGCGCCACTAGTATCATGTTCGAGGGGGTTCCTACCTTCCCGGATGCAGGTAGATTCTGGGCGGTAGTTGAAAAATATAAAGTAAATCAGTTCTACACCGCCCCGACGGCTATCCGTGCGCTTCAGGCATTCGGCACTGACCCCATCCAGCCGTATGACCTGAGCTCGCTTAAAGTGCTCGGTTCGGTGGGAGAGCCTATTAATGAAGAAGCTTGGCACTGGTACCATACCCATATCGGAAATTCTCGCTGTCCGATCGTAGACACTTGGTGGCAAACCGAAACAGGTGGCATCTTAGTTTCTCCTATCGCTGGAATTACACCGAATAAGCCTGCCTACGCGACACTGCCGCTGCCTGGCGTACAGCTTAGCATCGTAGACCCAGAAGGAAATGAGCTCACAGGAAATTCCGTAGAAGGAAATCTCTGCATCAAGTTTCCATGGCCTTCCATGATTCGTACGACGTATGGCGATCATGAGCGCTGTAAGCAAACGTACTTCTCTACTTATAAGGGCATGTACTTTACAGGCGATGGAGTAAAAAGAGATCACGATGGGTATTACCGCATCCTCGGACGTGTCGATGACGTGATAAACGTTTCCGGACACCGCATGGGAACTGCAGAGGTGGAAAACGCGATCAACGAGCACCCTCTCGTCATCGAGTCCGCCGTGGTCGGTTATCCTCATGAAGTGAAAGGGCAGGGCATCTACGCCTATGTGATCTGTGACATGAAAAACCGTACAGAAGAAAATTTAGTGGCGGAAATTAAAGACACCGTATCTAAAATTATCGGTCCCATCGCCAAGCCAGATAAGGTACAAATCGTATCCGGCCTACCGAAAACGCGCTCTGGAAAAATTATGCGGCGCATTCTGCGCAAAGTCGCAGAAAATAGCCTAAATAGTATGGGTGATACCTCCACACTACTAGATCCAGATGTAGTGACCGAAATCATCAACGGAAGAAAATAACAGGTTGAATGGTCATGCACGCCCTGCGTGTGTGCATATGTTAGAGAAGCCGAACCTACCTGTAAAGGAAGTGTTTGGCTTTTCTTTCCTTATCCTTTTCTGATTTACTCCCTACCCACAAACGACCCAAACGTATGGCTAATGTGATCGTTCAGCGCGTCGCTGAGTTTCTTAAACTTTTTCCGCCCTTTTCTTTTATCGGAGCAGAGGCTCTGGAAACGCTAGCCAGCAAAGCCGAAATTAAATTTTTCGAGGCGGGGGATTTCGTCTTTAAGGCAGGGGACAAACCAGCGAATCATTTCTATGTCCTTCGAGAAGTTCTGTAAACCTGATCAACCCATCCGAACAAGCTATTATCGAAACCTGTGATGAAGGCGATGTCTTCGGGGTGATGGCACTCATCGGAAAAAGACCCTATACCTTACAGGCTGAAGTACAGGAAAGCTCGCTCGTATACGCACTTCCTGTCGCATACTTCGAACAGCTATTAGAAGAAAATTCACGTGTAGCGCTTTATTTTGCCGCAGGCTTCGCATCCGGACAAGTAGTCGTCAGAAGAGATTTATCGCAAGCCCAAGTAGCGCGCTCTACCTTTAAAGAGGCCAGTAACGACACGGGACTCTATATTTTCACCGGGAAATCCAGCTTCTCCTACACCCGAGAAGTCCTCACCTGTACGGCTGAGACTTCCATACGTGAAGCCGCTGCCCGCATGACGGCAGCAGATGTTAGCTCGATTGTCATCGCGAATGAGCATGGTCTGCCGGTGGGTATCCTTACAGATAAAGACTTAAGAAGAAGAGTAGTAGCCGCTTCTCTTAGCCCTGATCTGCCCATAGCGAAGGCCATGACCACGCCCGTCATGACACTTAAAACGGGAAGCAGCTTTTCTGAGGTGTATCTCACCATGCTCAAGCACCGGCTCCATCATCTTATTTTTACTGCTGACGGGACAGCCGAGAGCCCTATCGCGGGTTTAGTTTCAGATCATGATATTCTGCTGGCCCAGGGGAACAGTCCCGCCGTCCTGATTCATGCGCTGATGAATACTTTCGATGTGTCCGAAATGGCCAAAATCCGGGAGCAAGCCGAGAAACTCCTGCGCTATTACCTTGAAAACGAGGTGGCCATCGATTTTGTGACCAATATTATCTCAGAAATTAATGATGTGATCCTGAAGCGGGGCATCCAGATCGTACAGAAAAACCTTCGTGAAGACTTTCCAGGGATGGAAGACATTCGCTTTGCATTTTTATCCCTAGGGAGTGAAGGCAGGGAAGAGCAGCTGCTGCGTACCGACTTGGATAATGCCCTCGTATATGATTTGCCTGCCGGCAAAACAGAAGAAGAGGTGCAGCCCTATTTTTTGGCGCTAGCCGAACAACTCATCGCGATTCTGGAGCGCTGTGGGTTCCAGCGCTGTCCCGCAGATATGATGGCCTCTAATCCGCAGTGGTGCGTTTCCCTAGCCAAGTGGAAAGGCTATTTCAGCCGCTGGATCAGCTCGCCTAGCCAAAAAGCGGTCATGCACGCAACGATATTTTTTGATTTTCGACTGGTGTATGGGTCAAAGGAGCTAAGCAGGCAGCTTTCCGAACATATCTTTAGTGAAATCAAGGCGAATGGGCTATTTATGAATTTCCTCGCTAAGAATGCGCTTTTGAATCCTCCGCCCTTAGGGTTTTTTCGTAATTTCATCGTGGAAAAATCGGGCGAACACCAGGATAAATTTGATATCAAGTTGCGCGCCATGATGCCACTGGCTGATGCTGCACGGACGCTCGTGCTACAGCACCATGTGATCGGAATAAATAATACTTTTAAGCGCTTTGAAAAACTCGCTCAGCTCGAACCGAAGCATGCCGAAACCTATCGAGAGGCAGGGAAGGCCTACGAAATCTTAATCCGGATGCGGGCCTTAAATGGGCTAGCGAATGCCAGCTCAGGGCGCTACCTGGCACCGAGCAGCCTGGGAAAATTGCAGCGGCAGCTGCTAAAAAATACCTTCGCACCGATCGAAGAGGTACAAAAGATTCTGAAAGTAAGGTTCCAAACAGATTATTTTAACGGCTGATGCAGGACAAGTTTCGAGACTTTTTCTCCACACTATTTGGTCGCTCCCTTCCCAAAGCGGATGTGGTTCTGGCGTATGAACAGGCCCAGCGGCAGCAGCCTATCCCAAAAGAGCAGGCACTGGAGCGTGTCCCCTTCTTTGTTTTTGATACGGAAACGACAGGTTTACATCCTGCCGAAGACTATATCCTTTCTTTCGGTTCTGTGCGTCTCCAGCAGGCCGCGATCCGACTGGAGGAGAGCCTGGAATTTTATTTAAAAAGTCCGAAAGGTGTACGCGAGTCCATCGAGGTGCATGGCTTGATTCAGGCGGTAAATCCTACCCCTTTACATCATTTTGCACGGGCAGTGCTTCCACAGCTCAGTCAGACCGTGCTGGTCGGGCACATGTGTCCTTCGATATCGCGATGCTCGAAAAAGCGCTTCGTCCTTTTGGGCTGAGGCGCCTCGTAAATCCACGAATAGACACCATGTACCTAGCGGCACGATTAGAGGAGGGCCCCTTTTTCGATGTGCATACGGCGAAGAAAGGCACTATACCCTGGATGCTGTCTGCGCGCGCTATGGGGTGCCCACCGAGGATCGCCACACGGCGGGAGGCGATGCACTGGCGACGGCTCGACTGCTGCAGCAGCTTCTGCAGCTGGCTAAAAAGAAGGGAATTCGTACCTTAGGAGCATTAATACAAGGATAAGCGGATGGGGAAACGCTTAATTTCGGTACTGATTTCGAGCTGTGCTTCTATGCCCTTTTCCTGAGGGTAAAACTGTATATCGGCCAGACGGATTCGTGAAAAAGAGGCCCCCTGGAGTAAAGAACTATTTTCCTGTAAACGACCTTCCAGCATGCGTTCCACCTCTGCGATGGGTTCCTGAAGGGAGAGCGTACTGCGGGCCTGAAGATTTCTGCGCAGCTTATTTTGGCGCAGCCTAACCCCCGTACGGATGGTGGCGTCATCTATCTCCACCCCTGACTGAATGTTCTCAAAGCGTATTTCTAAGGCTTCTGGAGAAAATCCTAAATCGCCTAAAAAGAAAAAGGTCCCCGGCACACTGCTGCCATCGGCTTTTAGAACATCGGCATCCACCTCTAACAGGGTACGCTCAGCATAGCTTATGGCTTTTAAATTTCGGGGCACGACGGTATTTTTTCGATTTACACGGAAGCCTTTATTGAGAACCTCCGCTTGTAAAGGACCTTCTAAGGCCGTGTATGGGACCTGTACCGGTAAAAATAGGGTACTCACTGCGGGTAGCGGGCCCGCTAAAGGTTTAAGCGGGGGGAGTCCCTCTGCAGGCCTTCTGGCCCGTGCAGTGGCCGGGGCGGTGCGCACTTTCGCCTCCATGAGCAGGTCCAGTTCTACCTGGTTTTCTTTTGGATTTAGCCGAAGGCGGTGCGCCATACTGCTGAGGGTAGGTTGGATGACCTGTCCCTCCAGCTCCGGAATAGGCAGTGGAATACCAGAGAGAAATCCTTCCAGCGCATTTTCTAAGATGGGGCCAGGGAAAAGCCGCCGAGGAGGTCTAGCAGACGGGGGTTTTGGAGCTGCCGCTCCAATTCTCCCTTCACGAAAGGCTCTATATTTATCTGAAAGCCAAGGACACTTACGCGTAGGCGTCCGTTTAAGCTCAGAAGGCTTACATCTTCTAGCTGTAGCCCATAATCGCTGCCGATGCTCGGCGTAAAACGTACCTCAGGGGCTAAATTCTCATTTATGGGCACACTCGTCTGTACCATCTGCCCAAAAACACGGCGTTCCACCTGCACCTTTCCCGCTAAATTTATGGGGAGTTTCACCTGTAAATGCGCTTCATCGCTAACGATTACCTGTGCCGCATCTAAAATGGTAATACGAAAATCTCCGACGATTCCTTCCTCTAAAGGCAGGGAGCGTCTACCACGGGGGGCAGACTGGCGCCCAAAAAAGTGGCCATTTCCTTCGCATCCAGAGTAGCAGGCACCGCCAGGGAACTGGTACGCTCCGGGCTAGGCAGCGCAGGGCTGTTACGCAGCTTCGGGTCTGGCTGAAAGCTTCTGCAGGAGGCCACGAGAAGGAAAAGGAGTAGGAAGGAGGATAAACGCATGATAGAATTTAGACTTAAATCATGCCAAATTTACATAATTCTACAGAAAAGCAGGGGCTTTTATTGGGGATGTCTATCTGGCGCGGGCTTTAGGTGCTACTCCATCACCTATCTGGGGAACTTTGGGCCTGAGAAAAGCATTTTCTACCCAAAATACATTTTCTATGTGGAAGTCTCTTCAAAATGCCCAGCACTTAGCTGAAGCCCTTACGGCAAGTCAGCAGCGTCCTGTCGTCATCTTTAAGCACAGCACGCGCTGCTCCATCAGTTCGATGGCCTGGGACCGGCTGAAGCGTAACTGGTCCGCGGAGGATGATCAGATCGCAGATGCTTATTTTCTAGACCTTATTCAGTATCGGGATATCTCAAATGCTGTGGCTCAGCAACTTGGCGTAGAGCATGCCTCTCCGCAGGTCCTGCTGCTCCGGGATGGAAAGGTACTGTACCATGAAAGTCACATGGGGATAAATTATGCAGCCTTAAAGTCCAAGCTAGTCTAAAAATTCCATTGTTAGGCGCCCTTCGGGCAAAATTTTTACATCAACTTTCTACCGATTATGGATATATTTTAATGGTTTAACACGAAGTTAGCTGGTCGATTAAACTTTTATAGGTCACTTTGGTCTAATCATCACACTACATAATTACGATCAAGGTGAAAAAAATTTACTATGCTTGGAGCGTTTTGCTCTTATTTTTCGTGCTTCAAGGGGTTCAGGCTCAGGGCCAAAGGCAAGGGCGTGCACTTTTCATGACGGGAAAGGTCCTCGAAGAGGGGACAAATGAGGGGTTGATAGGTGCTAATGTGATCATCCGATCCATGGAAGACTCTGTCCTAGTCAGTACCGTGACCGGAGCGAATGGGGAGTTCAGTATCCAGCGGCCCTGGGTGAGAGAGGTGAAATTAAGTATCTCCTTCATCGGCTATGAGCGCTTCGAGAAAGTTTTGGGTATTCGTGATGGCTTGGAGCTGGGTACGATCGTCCTGAAGGAGGATAGCAAGGTGCTCGGCGAAGTGGTCGTAGAGGGCCAAGTGTATGTCGGAGAGGTGCGGGGAGATACCACTTCTTTTAGTGCCAGCGCCTTTAAGACACGAGAAAATGCGGAGGCGGAAGACCTCATTCGTAAGCTGCCAGGTGTGACGATTCAGAATGGGCAGATACAGGCACGTGGAGAAAATGTGCAAAAGGTGCTCGTGGATGGGCGCGAGTTTTTCGGTTCGGATCCTTTTTTAGCGCTTCGTAATTTACCGGCGGATGTAATCGACCGCGTGGAAATCTTGGATCAGCAAAACGACCAAAGTCGCCTTACTGGTTTTGATGATGGAAACTATTCCAGAACCATTAATATCGTCCTGCGCGAAGATCGTCGGCAGGGAGTTTTCGGTCGCGTTTACGGTGGCTACGGAACAGATGACCGCTACAGCACAGGAGGAAATATCAACTTTTTTAAAGGAACACGTCGTATTTCCGTCATCGGTTTATTTAATAACATCAACCAGCAAAACTTCGCTTCAGAGGATCTCGGAGGTGTCAGCGGAGGCGGTGGTGGCGGTCGTGGTGGAAATAATCCATTCGGCGCATCGAACGATAATGGGATCATTACGACGAATTCTGTAGGTATTAATTATAGTGATCGACTAGGGGAAAAGGCGAATTTGACCGCTAGCTATTTCTTTAATAACAGCGCGAACAACTTGCTAAGACTGACGAATCGAGAGCTCATTTTAGGGGGGGGAGATCGACAGTTTTACGAAGAAACGCTCTTAAATAACTCCAGAAGTAATAACCATCGTGTAAATGCACGCTTGGAATACGATATTAATGAGCGTCATGCGATTATCTCTACGCCTAATATCCGATTCTCCAGAAACTTTAACTTAGGAGATCGAGAAGCGTTGAACTCCGCTGCTGATCTAAGCCCTCTTTCTGGCCTGCGCAGTGTTACTGATAATAAAAACACGAGTTATAATGTGTCGAATAATTTGGTGTACCGGTATAAATTCGACAAGCGGGGTAGAACCTTATCCACAACCATATTTACCGCCTTTAATCAGCGGGATCAGTTGGATGAACTGATCGCGCGAAACACAGACTTTATCCGAGACATACGCGACACCTTAAATCAAGAGACGATAGGTTTAACGGAAGGCTTTAACTATAGAGCCACGGTACAGTTTACGGAGACGCTCGGCGAGAAGTCTCTTCTTACCCTTTCTTATCAAGTGGCGAACAATAAAACCTCGGCAGATCAGCAGACCTTCGCCATGGAGCCGGAAATAGGAATTATGGTGTTAGACACAGCCTTAAGTAACGTGTTCGATAACCGCTTTGTCGTGCAGCGACCAAGTGCAGGGATTCGGTTTAATGCTGGTAGCTGGAATATTAATGCCTCATTAGATTATCAGTATGCCGTACAGGATAATGAAAGTTTATTCCCTACAGAACGGGTCTTTAATCAGTCCTTCAGTAATTTCCTTCCGCAGGTAAATGCACAGTACCGTAATCGCGAAAAAGGAAATAGCTTACGTATACGCTACCGCACCTCTACGAACGAGCCGAGCGTAAACCAGCTTCAGAATGTTATCGATAACAGTAACCCGCTTTTACTTCGTGTGGGTAACCCAGATCTCGGTCAGGCATTCACGCATAATGTTTTTGCGAACTACAGTAAAATCAACATCGAAAAGTCACGTACTTTCTTTGTGTTCTTGTTTGCCTCTGTAACAGAAGATTTTATCGGCTCTAGCACTACCGTCGTGCGTCAGGATACCCTCATTAACGGGGAGGTTCCTTTACGCCCTGGCGGGCAATTAATCCAGCCGGTTAACCTAGATGGGCAAATTCGCTCGCGTTTATTTACCACTTTCGGCTCTCCGATTAAGAAGCTGAAGTCTCAGTTTAATTCGAACACAAGTGTTTCTTTTAACCGTACGCCCGGTTTGATTAATGGGGAGCGGAACTTAAATGACAACATCGATTTGACGCAGGGAATTACCTTGACTTCTAATATCAGTAAAGATGTAGACTTCACGATCGGAACTTCGGGGACCTATACGATCGTAAATAGCAGCCTGCAGCAGAACCTAAATAATAATTTCTACATCCAGAACTCTAATATTCGTCTGTATTATTCTCCAAATAATGGTAAGTTATACGTCTCGAATGTAGTGAATAACTCCCTTTTCCGTGGCTTATCCGAGGGGCTAGATCAGTCTGTGTGGTTATGGAACATCGAGTTTGGGTATCGCTTCTTGAAAGAAAACCGAGGTGAGTTGCGTTTAATTATCTTTGATCTTTTAGGTCAGAACCAAGCTATCGCCCGTGAGGTGAATGACATTTCGGTAACGGATACATTTACGCGCGTACTTACGCGCTATGGACTGCTAAATTTCACGTATAATATCGGCAACTTTAAAGCCCCTACGCGTCAGCCAGCTCAGAGTCCGTTTGGTGGGGGAAGACCTCCTTTCACCGGTGGACGTTCTTGGTAAGAATGAAAGTTTGAACGAGTTTGAAAGACAAAAGGCTGCCTAATCAGGCAGCCTTTGCTTTTAATACACTATGTTTTGCTTACATAGCTGGAGTTACCACGGTGTCGATAACGTGGATAACGCCGTTAGATTGGAATACATCTTTAATGGTTACTTTAGATGCACCTCCATTCTCATCTGTTAAGATAAGGTCTTTGCCTTTCATTTCGGCGCTTAGTTTACCACCTTGGACAGTAGTGAAGCTAGCTTTTCCGTTTCCTTTTTTGATCGCATCAGCGATCTCAGCAGATCCGAATTTTCCAGCCACCACGTGGTACGTTAAAATAGCTGTAAGGACGTCCTTGCTTTCAGGCTTTACTAAGGTTTCTACTGTTCCCTCAGGTAGTTTTCCGAAAGCTGCATTGGTAGGTGCAAACACCGTAAATGGTCCATCGGACTGAAGTACATCTACTAAGCCCGCAGCTTGTACAGCCGCTACCAAAGTCGTATGATCCTTAGAGTTTACTGCGTTCTCTACGATGTTCTTAGAAGGATACATCGGAGCTCCACCTACTTCTACTGTTTTCTCTTTCTGCGCCATAGCAGAATTAAATGTGGTTAAGAATGCGATAGCCACAATTAAAAGTGAAAATGAAAGCTTTTTCATGATAATAGTTGTTTTAGATTTGGAAAGATATACGCAGCTACTTTTGATCTTAGATGTAGGGACAGGAAAAAAATCCATCTGTTCCACTGAAATGGTAGGAATAATTTTTAGTAGATAGTTCCCGTGAGACCGTGTGACATAGTTATAGGAACGTTTAAGTCTGTCTGCAAGGATGATTCTATACTTAGACTGCTTTTTGGGCTTTAAAATATTTTCATTCCCATCAGAAACCTGTAGCTTTGTAGATAGCATCGCTTAGTTTACATGAACACAGAGAAGATAGAAGAGGTTAAAGCTGCCATCGCTGCTGCTACTGCCAAGGATGCGCGGGAGCTCGAGGAGTATCGCATGCGCTTTATAAGCAAGAAAAGTGTCGTAGGGGAGCTATTTGCTACTATGCGAACGGTTCCGAATGAGGAGAAAAAAGCCTACGGTCAACTTATAAATGAAGTTAAAGAGGCGGCTGAGGCCAAGTTTAAGGCACTAATAGAAGCGCTTGAGTCCGGAAACTCGGGTGCGAAGCAGGCTGCTTTTGACCTGACATTACCTCCAGTCCTTACGCCTTCTGGTGCTGTACATCCCCTAACAGCTACACGGCGAAAAATCATTTCCATCTTCGAGCGCATCGGCTTTAACTTATCTGAGGGACCTGAAATAGAAGACGACTGGCATAACTTTTCAGCCTTAAACTTCCCTGAAAATCATCCAGCTCGCGAGATGCAGGATACCTTTTTTATAGAAAAAAATCCAGACATCGCTTTGCGTACGCATACCAGCTCCGTACAAGTACGCGTGATGGAAAATGAGCGCCCCCCTATCCGGACGCTCTCTCCAGGAAGAGTGTATAGAAACGAAGCGATTTCTGCACGTGCTCACTGTATCTTCCACCAAGTGGAGGGGCTCTATATCGACAAAAATGTAGGTTTTCGAGACCTGAAAAATACCCTATATCATTTCGCAAAAGAGATGTTTGGCGCCTCCACCAAAGTACGTTTTCGTCCTTCCTTTTTCCCATTCACGGAACCAAGTGCGGAAATCGATATCAGCTGTCAGCTCTGTGGAGGTGCGGGCTGTAATGTGTGTAAAGGTACTGGCTGGGTGGAAATCGGTGGCTCCGGTATGGTAGACCCGAATGTGCTAGCCGCCTCAGGTATCGATCCAGAAGTGTACACGGGATTTGCTTTCGGTATGGGCATCGAGCGCATCGCCATGCTCAGCTATCAAATAAAAGACCTGCGGCTTTTCACAGAAAACGACATCCGCTTTTTACATCAGTTTAGTAAACTCGTATAGCCGTTACCGATTCATAGCCCATAGCCCGATAATAGTAAAAAGCCTCTACAGCATATATTTCTGTAGAGGCTTTTTGCATACATCACCTATCTAGTTTACTTGTCGCCGAGTGCATTACAGCGATCATACGCAGGGTCTATATCGATGAAAACATCCTCCTTTGCAGTTAAAAACCACTTGCTTAGCATCTCATCTTGCTTCTTTCTACGCGTAGCTTCCTTTAGCTTTTCATAGTCATCGTTCAAGTTGGCCCTATGCGCAGGGAAACTTTCCTTATAATAGAGCATCCGCACCTTAGTACCCGCTCTAGGATCCTCGAAACGCATGGGTTTCGTGATCGTCCCTACCTTCATGGAGTCGATCGTAAAGTATAAAACAGGATCATCCAGTGTTCGCAGTGTGAGGCGATTCGCTCCCGATCCTGGATCAGAGAAAAACCCTCCATTATCCGAAGTCTCGCGGTCGTCCGAATGCTCCTTAGCCGCCTTTGCAAAACTGATTTTACCAGCCTGTATTTCTGTGCGTAAACTGTCTAAAAAACGTTCCGTACGTGCGATATCAGCTTCGGAAGGCTGCGGCCGGATCAGAATATGGCGCGTGTTAAAGGAATTTCCTCTTCGTTCTAACAGCTGAATCATGTGAAACCCAAACATCGTTTCTACAGGATCAGAGATTTCTCCTTGCTTCAGCCCTAAAGCCGTAGCCTCATACTCGGGCGCTAATTCCCCGCGCCGGAAAAAGCCTAAGTCACCGCCCTGAATCGCCGACATCGGATCCTCTGAGTACTCTCTGGCCAGCTCAGCGAAGGTCTTCTCCCCATTCAGAATTTGCTCTTTAAACAGCATGAGCTGAGCCGCTATCTTGTCTTTAATGTCGCGCGATACGATCGGTTCTTTTACGATTTGTCCCACAGTTACCTCCTTAGAAAATAGCGGCAGTGAATCCCTAGGGATAGAGTTATAGAATCGTCGCACTTCAGCAGGAGATACACGTAGATCTTCGGTGATCCTACGCTGCATGCGACTGATAATCATTTGCTCCTTAATAGAAGCTTGTATCTCACTCTTAAGCTGCTCTGCTGTTTTTCCGTACACTTCTACCAGCGTATTTTCATCCCCACCGATCTGCTGTAGTGCCATCGAAAAACGCTGATCGGCCTCGAAAATTACCTCAGCATCATTCACTTCCACAGAGTCAAGCTCCGCTTTGGCTACCATTAATTTATTAATGAGCAAAGACTCGAAAATATCGCAGCGGGAAGGTGTTTCAAAGCCACTTTGGTTGCTGGCTATAGCCTCTAAAAATGCACGCTGCACTTCCGATTCTAGAATAATGTAATTATTAACCTTTGCTACGATTCTGTCTATCACTTGCCCCGTGGGCCTGGCCGCTGGTTTGTCCTCTTTTTTTTTCTTCCTCTTGCGCTTGCAGCGCAAAATGCCCCAAGCATAAAAAGAGAAGTAATCCCAGGGTTTTTACATGCTTACTCATAAATCTTAAATTCCTTTTTTTCAAGTGCTTTTTCATAAATCTCACGCTCCAGCTGCTCCACTAAGGCAGCCTGACGTTTGGTCTGGAGAATCTTGCGAATCTCCGCTTCCACAAATTCCATAGGTGGATATTCGTCGTACAATTTATATTCCAAAACGTGGAAAATGTACGCGTATTCCTCATCTTCAAACTCTAAAGTTCCAGGCCTACGCAGTAGATTGTTCACATTAGAAGCTGTTTCCAAGGGAGTGCCAGCAGCTAACTCCCCCCATTTTATCCAGCTATTCGTCTCCACAAAGTGCGTGACTGTGCTATTCAGCGCGACGTCGCGAAGCTCTGCTAGACTTTTTTCCTCCTCCTTTCCTACTAGCGAAAGAATTTTCTTTATCGCCCTATCGTTTCCCTTCGCTACCTTAAAATACTGTACCCGTAAGATAGCATCTTTCAAGATGAAGTTCTCTTTATTCGCTGCATAATAGGCCTCCACCTCTGCCATCTGAATACTTTTATCTAAATTCTTCTCCACGAACTGCCGCTCTAACTCGTACACCAGCAGCGCATACCGATAGTCCAAAAGCTTTCGGTTTACCTCCGCCTCGTCGATTTTAATCGTCTGGCTCGCTTCGGCGATCATCAACTGCTTTTTCACCCAGCTTTTCACGTAGGCCTCCAGTAGCTGGCTGCTGTCCATGGAAGAAATCGGCGTTTTATATAGAAAACGAACGTCGTCAAGGCGCAGAATCTGATTGCCCACCTCTGCTAATTTAGGGTTTATCTCCTCGTTATCATCCGTTTTTAGACGGAAAAGATCACAGCTGCCCAAAGTCAGCAGCAGTAAGGCAAGCAAAATGGGCTGTAAATCAATTTTCATTCGGATAATGAAGGGCTTTTAAGCGATTTAATTCGCTCGCATTTATGTTCACCTGATACTTGTTGCGTACATCTTCCAGAAGCTCCTGCTCTAAGTACGACTGGTAATCCCGAATGAGCGGCCCACGGGTCTCCTCTAATTTTTTCGGGGCAGGACCCACCTCTCGGCCGACTTTAAAGATGCCTGCTTCATTTTGAAATACCTGTTGTGCCTCCTTGCCCATCACCCACGGGTGGCGCTCCTCCAGTAAAATAAGCTCCATTTTAAAGGCATTGGGCTCTTCGAGCAAATAGGTGTTTTCAAGCCTATCCAGTAGGGCTGCGTTTACGGGTTTATCCTGCAAGAATTTTTTCACACGTGCTTCATAGGCAGGAAGCACCTCATATACCCGTACCACCTCCTTTCTACTGGACCACATGTAGTCCCCCTGATGCGCTTCATAATAACGCTGTAAGCCCGCCTCATCGTTTATCCCCTTCTGCCACACACGCTCATTCATGAGCGAAAACATTAAAATCCCAGATCTGTAGGCATTCAGCTGCTGCTGATAGGCAGGGTGGGTGGCCTCTAAGTAGTTTCTCTCGTAGGCGTCCAGCTGCTGCTTTAAAAAGCCTTCTTCCCAGACTTCAAAGGTGCTTTTCGTTCCAGAAGGCGCGCACGCGGATTATCACGCACGTATTGGACGAAATCCTTCATCAGGTAGCCGTTCCCTCCGATATGAAAAAGAACCGAATCCTGTAAGCTACTTTCCTCACTCACATGCGCTAAAAAGCGCTCGCGCCCCATCTCGGTAAACGCCTGATTTAAATAAGCCGAAAAGCTGGCGTTTTCCACCCAGTTAAAACGTGACTTCTGAATGGCCATCGTCTGTTCACGTACCAGATTAGAACGCGTATCTCGTAAAATCTTAGACAAAATCTCCGCCTCCATTTCTTCCAAAGAAGCTAGCGGTTTTTTGTCCTCTAAGCGGATGATGTGAAACCCAAAACTGCTACGGACAGGCAAGCTAATCGCCCCGATCTCATTAAGATTAAATGCCGCCCGCTCAAATTCAGGCACAAGCGAGCCTAAACTGATAAAAGGTAAGCGCCCACCGTTTTGCTTACTGCCCGGATCATCGGAGTAAGTTTCCACTAAACTCTCCCAGCGGGAAGGGTCCTCTTCCAGCGCTAAATAGATCTCCTCAGCACGTCGTAGCGCTCGCTCTTCCTGAACGGGATCATTTGCGCGGCTGCGCAAAAGGATATGACTAACCTGAATCTGACCCGGATTAGGCTTGCGGTCTTCCACCTTAATCAGGTGGTATCCGAAGCTGGTGAGAACGGGGTCTGAAATTTGTCCAATTTGTAAATTGTAGGCAGCATCCTCGAAAGGATACACCATCTGCAGGGCGGTAAAATAGCCGAGACGCCCTTTGTTTTCACTCGCGGACGGATCCTCCGAGTATGCTGCGGCTAATGCATTAAAATCTTCCCCATTTTCAGCGCGTTCTTTCAGCTGTAGCGTCATGCGAAGCACTGCTAAACTATCTTCTTGGGATGCAGCAGGGGGAAACTGGATTAAAATATGGCTGGCAGCCACGACCTCCTGCATACGGTCATAGGATTTCTTCACCTCCCCCTCACGAAGGCTGCTTTCGATTAGAAAGGGACGCACCAGCTCCTCCTTCAAGCTCTCGTATTCCGCCTGAAAAGCCTCAGTCTGATCTAAGCCTAAAGCCAGCGCTTCGGATACTTTTAACTGGAAATCGATAAAGGTCCGGAGTGCTTCATCTAAGGTCTCCGGATCCCGCGAGCTACTCGTTCCAGACTCTATCACCCATAAAAACTCATCCGTAAAAACCTCCCTGCCATCTACCGTTAAAAGCGGCTCCGCAGCGATTTCTTCGTTTTCCGCACCGCTGTTCTTAGGACGGCTCACGCAGGCTGCCCCTACTAGTAAAACAATTAAAACGAGGAATCTACCCTTCATCATGCTGTTACTCAATTCAAACACAATGTTACGAATTATTGAGTACAAAAAGGGTTAAAAATGCTTAAAGTAAAGTGTTTAATGAAAAATTTAATCGAGAACCTTGATTAATCTGCAGGTATTATACTCAGGTGAAATGTCGTATTCGATATGATCGATGATCCGTTTAATCAGCGCTATACCCATGCCTCCTTTTCGCTTGCTCGCCTTCACCTCGCGCAGATTAGGCTCCTGGTACTCTAACATATTAAAGCTGCCACCCCGATTTTTTATCTCAAAAATGATTTTTTTATCCGTATTTCGGATGCTTACTACGATGCTTTCTCCGTCCCGCTGCTTAAACTCATGAATAATAAGATTAGCGCAAACTTCCTCTATAGCCAGCACTACCATCATCTGTTTTTCTTCTTTCATCGGGGTACGTGCAAGCTGGCTTCGTATAAAACTGCGAAGCTCACCCAGCTGATCTAGGCCTTTCTGTAATGTGAATACTTGCGCCCCCATTACGAAGTCTGTAGCGCCTCCTCTGCACTGCCTGTGATGGTCAGAAGCTGATCCAGACCGAGAATCTGGAATACTTGAAATACGGTAGGGGTAAGCCCATACAGGGCAAAGTGAATATTTTTTTCCTCAAAAACCTCTAAATAAGACATAAACACCCCTAAACCTGCAGAGCTAATGTAGGTAAGGGCTGTGGCATCGATAAGAATCCTCTCATGATTTCCGTTCAGCGCCTGCTTAATCGCCTCATCTAAAAGTACAGAATTACTCGCATCTATCTCCCCAGATAGCTGTAAAGTAACATAATCGGCGTGAAAAACTTCTTTAATTGCTAACATAACTACTTCAGTATACGCGTAATAAAACGCAGGGTTTTTCTAATTAAATTTTAATACGAGCAGGGTATAGTCGTCGTCCATGTACTGCTGTTTTCCGATGAAGCGATACACATCTTGCTTGATAGACTCTTGAATTTCCTGAGCACTTTTCCCAGCATGTAAGGCCAAGGCCTCTTTTAGCCGCATGTAGCCGAACTCTTCTTGCTGCTCATTTTTGGCTTCGATAATGCCATCCGTAAATAGCACTAAAATATCTCCCGAAGACCAGTGCAGCTCATTCAGGTGCACATACCGATCGTACCCATCATTCCGTAATATCCCTAAGCCCAATCCCTCACTAGCCAGATAATCCGCATGCTCGGTAGTCCCTCTATAATATAAAATCGGGCAGTGCCCTGCGCGAGAATAACGGATACTTTTCTCATTCGTATTCACCAGCATATAAATGGCCGTGATGAAGTGATTGCGCTCGAGACATTTACTGAGCGCAAGATTTGCCTTCCGAATAAATGCCACCGGCTGTGGATGATCCAGCACTAGACTATGGAAAACCCCCTTCATCTGAGACATGTTAAAGGCGGCAGAGGTCCCTTTCCCAGATACGTCTCCCATCATGATGCGAATTGAGCTTCGCTCAAAGGGAACGTTTCGTAGTAATCCCCTCCCACCTCATTCGCTGCCTCAGAAAAGCCGGAAATCTGGAAGCTCGCATCCGAGTGTAGCGTACGGGGTAGCAGGCTGCGCTGTACACGCTGCGCGATTTTCAGTTCTTCGCGGTAGCGCTCATTTTTAATCGCCTCATTTAAGAGTCGGTAATTTTCTACTGAAATGCAGGCCTGCCCCACGAAGGTTTTTAGGATGTCCAGCATTTCTTTATTAAAGCCGTCTTTTACCTCTTTCACTAAAAACATACGCCCGACGAGTTCCCCATTAACGAAAAGGGGCATCATGACGGCAGACTGGTATTTGGGATGCGCGATTCGACCATTAAATAGGGTGTTCTTTTCGTCTGCTTTCCAGTCGAAGGTGTTAAACGGCTTGGTGGAGTTGATTATTTTTTCGAGCTCGATTACCTCCTGTTTGGAAAGAAAGCGACGTTGGCTGACCGCACTGATTTTTTGCTCCGTGAGGAGCTCCAGCCAAGCACCATCCACGTAAGCAGCAGACATGCAGGAGTCCAAAAGAATGTCGAGCACCTGATCCTCATTTTCACCTGGCTTAATCGACTGACTGAGACGCTGAAAGCTCATGGCCTCAGTCAGTTTCTGCTCGAAGACCGAGCTGGTCGGGAGATTAAATAGGGTCACTAAAAAACTGATCAAAGCATAGATGAACACAAAAAAGAATAGGGCAATCAAAAAGAGATTATCCGTCAGGTTCACCTCTATAAAGTAGCTGTCCGAATAATTAAGGAGCTGAATGAAGAGATAGCCAGTGGAAATCTGGATGGTGAAAAAGAAAAGTAGTGCTTTAAGTTTTTCCTTAAAGGTTAGGTAGGGGATCCACTTAAGGTTTAGCGCCAAGCTGGTACCTAACACGACCAGAAATACGAGGCCAAGCAAAAAGGTGTAGTCGAAGCTGTTTTTATTCAGTAGGGATAAAAACATGCTACTCAACATGGCGACTTCAAAAACCTGCCACTGCTTTACGGTTTTTTTTGACTTTTGGTAGAGGATAAGATGTTTAAAAAGCAGTGCACAAGAAACCAAGAAAAGCGCCATGAGCGCAAAGTTCACATGATAAAAAAAAGTTAGCTAGTAAGGGGTCATTTCCTAATCGGGTGTCGCCCAAAACATAATAGAATAAACTTATGGCTAAGGAAGTGCCCAGCGCCACAAGTCCTGTCCAGGTGCCCCGCCAAATGAGTTCTAGAAATTCTTTCTGTTCGTGCTCTTCTATTTTTTTTTTGGTAAAAAAGATATACCATGATAAAAAAACAGCACTTCTAAGATATACGTAAATTCAGAAGCGGTGCGCCCCTCCAGCTGATTTAAATTGTTAAAAAGGCGGGTGATATCAACAAACAGCAAAATAAGCCATGCGATTATGGCGGTGAAAAAGCTAACTTTTGTGATATTTACACGGCGGAGGGCGTTCATAGATCTTCTGTGAGCAAAAATAAGCAATCACGGTCGATTTACGTCAGTGCAATAATAAAATTAACAGATAATATTAAAATTTTAATATGATGCAGCGATCTATAACCCGTATGTCTCGGTTTTTACCTTTATTATTTCTTGGTCTTGTGCTAGCAGCCTGTAGCTCTTCTGACCTTAAGCGATTTATGAAAGAAGTTTCAGGCAGCGCGCCGCTAACGGAGGGCGAAGTGAGCACAGGCTTGAAGGAAGCACTTATCCAGGGGATTAGTAAAGGAGCTGATCGGGCGAGCGTGCAGGACGGCTTTTGGCAAAATGAACTGATTCGTATTCTGCTTCCCGAGGATGCGCGCCGGGTGGAAAGCACCTTACGGCAGATCGGCCTCGGAGCAGAGGTAGACAGGGCGCTGCTTTCCATAAATCGCGGGGCTGAACGTGCGGCACAGGAGGCCAAGCCAATATTTATTTCCGCTATTCGTCAGCTGACCATTCAGGACGCTTTTGCGCTTTTACGTGGTGATCAAGATGCAGCGACCCAGTTCCTACGTCGTACGACGGAGGCAGAGCTGATCGCGCGCTTTCAGCCACACATGGAGGAGGCGCTAAATGAGGTAGGCGCCACCCGTTTTTACGGAGAAATCGCGACTGCCTATAATGCGATTCCACTGACGACACGTAAAATCGATCCAGACATTAATGCCTATGTCACCCAGCGAGCCGTAGATGGCTTATTTCAGTTAGTGGCACAGGAGGAAGCGGCGATTCGCGCAGATCCCGCGGCTAGAACAACGGCCATCTTGCGTCGAGTTTTTGCGAATCAATAAAAATGCAAGCGCATGGAGGAGAACGTCCTCTCCTTCAGTCGCTTATGCTCCTTGCTTAATAAAATAAAATTTCTTTAATGAGTGCTTCGCCGAATTGCGCTTGAATTCTGGCCAGCACTTTGGACTTGGCCATATTTAACTCTTTCTTCAGCGGTCCGGATTCGATTTCGCGAAAAGCGTCGCATCCTTCACATAGAGGCAGACGTTCTACTGGCCACCGTGGAACCCACGATCTCCTGCCAAGCTTGGGTCAGCTGCTTCTCCTCGAACTTGCGTTCTAGCCGATAGACGCGCAGGAGATCTTTAAAGGCCTCTTCTAAGGGAGCCACCTCGCGCTTACGCTTGTAATATTCGAATCCACTTTTTTTCATGTTGGTTAAAGGTAAGGGAAGCGGTTGGCAAATCCAAAGGACCGCAGAACCTCAGCTGCTATGTCCAGAACGTATCGGTCAAGTAAAGAGCTGGAAAGCAATGCTATCGGCCAGGATAAATCCTTTTGGCGTGAGCCAAATCCGGTCTTCGTTTTCTTCCAAGTAGGCATTTTGGCGCAGCCAGTCGAGCGTCTGCGCATGTAGCTGCAGCCAGTTCGGGTGAAGCATTTCCAGTTCGCTGCGTGAAATCCCCCAGATGGTGCGCAGTCCGGTGAGGACCCGCTCATTTAAAACCTCCTCAGCGGTAAGGGTTTCATCCTCGGAAAAGGGAGTTCCTTCTCGAATGGCTTTGATATACAGGGGGTTATTACGTAGGTTGCTGTACCGTTTTTTTCCATCGAAGCCATGCGCGCCCGGGCCGATTCCGAGGTAGGGTAGTCCCTTCCAGTAGTTGCTGTTATGCTGGCTAAAAAAACCGGGCTTCCCGAAGCTGGCGACTTCGTACTGGATAAATCCAGCTGCTTGTAGCCGCTCCTGCATGCGCTCGAACTGTTTCGCCTGTTCTTCTTCTTCTAGGGTGATGGCATCTCCCTTTTTCTCCCTGTGGGCAAAAACTGTTTTGGCCTCCACCGTCAGGCTGTAAGCGGAAATGTGCTGCACCGGAAGGGCGAGAGCACGCTCCAGCTGTTCTTCCCAAAGTTTCAGGCTTAGTGATCGAGCGCCGTACATCAAGTCGATGGTTAAATTATCGAAGCCGGCCTCTGCGGCATTCCAAACGGCCCTTTCCGCCTCTTCGGCATTATGGGCGCGGTTAAAATACTGCAGGAGTGCGCCATCAAAAGTCTGAATACCAATGCTTAATCTATTTATGCCTGCAGCCCGGAGCTGACGCGCCTTTTCCAGGCTGAGGTCATCTGGATTGGCTTCTAAGGTGACTTCTTTTAGGTTAAGCCGAAAATGAGCTGCCGCCGCATCCAGTAAGCGGGCTACCTCATCTGGCTCCAGTAGGCTCGGTGTTCCTCCCCCGAAATAAAGGGTTTCTAGGGAAACTTCCGGGCTGAAAAAGCCTTTGCGCAGCGCCATTTCCCGCCGCATCGCTTCGACCATCGCTGCCTGATGTCCCAGCTGCGTGCTGAAGTGGAAGTCACAGTAATGACAAGCCTGTTTACAAAAAGGGATATGGAGATAGATTCCTGCCAAAGCGCTATATTTTAAATTTCAAAGGTAAGCATTTGTTCGCTATTCGGATAATTTTCACTTTTGTGCTGTAAAATTCATTCGGTCTCGGTATGCGTGCTTGTGTATTTTTTATTTTTTTCTGGTTCAGTCTTGGGATCGCCCAGGGCCAGCTGCTGCGGGAGTTTTCTTTTGAGTATCAGCCGCTTTCTGCTTTTCGGCATGCTGGTTTCACACATGTGTACAGCACCACCTTTTCACAGGAGTCCTTTCCGTACGCCTACTTTGAGCTGGAAATCGGGCAGGGTGCACATACATTTATAGGAGATAAATTTTGGTTTCAAGCTACCTCCGACACGCTAATACGAGGAGCGTATGCGGCCCTGTGGGAGCAGTTTCCCGCCGCTGAAGCGCAGCAGTTACGTGTTTTTGGCAGTGGGACTGCGAATCCACCGATTTTTCGGCAGGTCAGTTCGTTCACATCTCCAGGTATAGAGGTGCGGGCCGAGGGCTTAGTGTACGCCTCGCGGCAAAGCGACCTCGAGAAGTTACGTTTTCAGAATAATTACGTCTTGGCGATGCTCCTGCTGTTATTCTTTTTAGGGATTTACCGCGTAGGATCACCAGGGCTTTTTGGCTACTTTTTCAGTTTGCAGCGGCTTTGGTCAGGTGAAGGCTTCGCAGAGAACCAGCGGATGCAAAAGTTTTTATCTTGGGATTATTTTGTTGTTTTTATGGCTTTTCAATTCCCTAATTGCCTTAGGCCTTCTGGGGATCACTTTTTTTCATCAGGAGTTCGGGGCACGCTTGATGCTTGTTTTTGAGGACTTTTGGCCTGTTTTCTTTTTCATTACGGCCATATTATTTGGGTTTAGTATCGGTAAATTTTTTCTGCTGCGATTGTTGTCCGTTATTTTTGGCCTAGGCCAAATGGAATTTAACCACTTTTTTTATCTGCTTAGGGTTTTACTTTTTCTAGGTATTTTTCTGATGGCTTCCGGCTACATGGGTTGGTTCCCAGTTAGTGCTTTGATTTTATGGGTGGGGGAGTATGTCTTTTTGGGCTTTTCTGGTGCTTTTATGG
>NZ_AJYA01000017.1 GCF_000265075.1 Nitritalea halalkaliphila LW7
CCCCACACGGGGACGGTCCATCCGAAGCGAAGAGTCTGCAGGCGTTAGTCCTTTGCCGTTCCGGCAAAAGACAGCAGTCAGCAACAAAAGAAGTACGAAACAAACGACAGACAGTAAGAAGTAAAAAAGTAAGTTAGCCCTTTTTATCCAAAAACCCAGCCGTCCTCCTTAAGAAACACGTCGGCGCAGTTCGATAACCGTGATCTCCGGCCAAATCCCCACCCTGCCCGAAAAAGCGTGAAACCCAAACCCGCGATTTACATAGAGGTAGCGCCCCGCCTCCTCGGCCAGTCCCGCCCAGTTTGGGTAGCGGTACTGTACGGGAGACCAGCGGACGATCGGCGTTTCGATACCGAACTGCATACCATGGGTATGGCCGGAAAGGGTGAGCTGAATGGGAATGGGATGGCTTTTTACGATTTCTGTCCAGTGGGAAGGATCATGCGAAAGGAGCACCTTAAAGGCAGACTCGGGCACGCCCTGAAGCGCCGCCTCTAAATCACCCTTGGCCTTAAATCCTACACCCCAGTTTTCCACGCCCAGCAGATACCAGGCCTCCTCCCCTCGGCTGATAGGCACATGCTCATCCAGCAAAAGACGGAAGCCCATGTCTGCAAACTTTTGTTTTAAGGCAGCCAGATTGGCGGCTTTGTCCGCAGGACTCGGCCACTGCACATAATCGCCGTAGTCGTGATTTCCCAGCACAGCGAACTTGCCATAAGGAGCTTCCAGGGTCTCAAAAATCGGTAATAGCGGATCGATTTCGTCCGCTTTATGGTTCACTAGATCCCCCGTGAACACGATGAGATCTGACTGTTGCCTTTGCGCCAGCGCCACCCCTTTCGCTACGGCCTGCTGATTTCGCAAGCTACCCGCGTGAATATCAGAGAGCTGCGTAATCGTAAAGCCCTCGAAGGCCTCGGGGAGTGCGTCCACATAGAGCACCTCGCGATGCACTTTATAGTTATACTTGCCCACCACGATGCCATACACGAAGCTAAAAAAGGGCACCGCCGCCACAGTGAGAGCCAGGATGCTGAGCCAGCTACGCCGTTCCGGCAAAGAAAACGCCTGCCCTTGCAGCAGCCCTATCCCCGCGCTAGCCTGTCGGTAAAGATCCTCCCCCAGTAAAAAAACCGATAGCGTCACCTGCGTGACCACCACGGTGAGGAAAACATTTAGCATGGACTGGGTGCTGGCCGTGATCTCTCCCTCAGAGAAAATGCGGAGGAAGGCCAGTAAAATCCAAACGGTCACGCCAGAAAACAGGATCCAGTAGATCACAGCGCCGAACTGCCGCGTCCTCGGGGCTGCATACACTTCTAATAAGGTGCGCACAGCTTGGAAGCTGTACCAATTTAGAAAGGTGGAAAACAACACCAAAGCGGTTAAAAACAGGAGCGCACCGAGCTGATTCATCATGTAGGGGGATAAATTTCTTTTATAGTACCCGATATGCCCCTAAAAAGTTCGCCCCTAAAGCGGTAATGGCGCACTGCGCCGCCCTTACATCAGCTGCAAGGAAAGCCCCTGAAAATCCTTTAGCAGCGGATCCTGAGGAGAAAGCTCGGTGATCAACGTCTGCACCTCGCCTAAAGCGCAGGTTTTATAGCGCTGCACAGAATATAATTTGTCCGAAACGGTCAGCAAAACTGTTTGGCGGGCAGACTGCAGCATGGCACGCTTTACCTGCACCACTTCCCAGTCGAACTCGGTCAGCCCATGATTCGGGTCCACGTACCCCGTTCCTAAAAAGCAGAGGTCAGCTCGGATATCGCGCAAGGCATGGATCACTGTACCCCCTATAGCGAACTTAGCATCGTGCAGCAATTTGCCCCCTAGAAAAATCACCTCGATCAGTGGAAACTCCATGAGCTGCAGGGCCACGTGCAAGCTGGGTGTAATGACCGTAAACTGCAGCTTGCGCGGAAAAAGCTTGACCACCTCCAGGTTGGTTGTCCCGCCACTCATCAGGAGTACCATTCCCTCCCGGATGAGGTGAACAGCCTTCTCTGCGATAACGATTTTTTTTCCGTGTAGGTAGATGGAGGCATCGTTCGGAGAGGCCGTAAGGAAGCCGATGGAAGTAGCCCCGCCATGCACCTTTCGTAGTTTTTTCTCTTTATCCAATTCCTTTACATCGCGCCGGACGGTATCGATGGATACCGACAGGTGCTCGGATAGATCGGTAAGCAGCACCCGATTATGGAGGTGTACCTGATCTAAAATGTACTTTTGACGCTCTTCTTTTAGCATATCTTCCTAAGGCTATGGAAATCAAAAACAAAATAAAACAGCAGGCCTTGACGTGTTTTATCTTAAACTTGCTTTAATTTAGGTATATTTTCGATTTCTCCAGCATAAAAACGCAAAAACCAGCAAAAAAATGGTGAAAATCCTTGTATTCTTCCCTTCAGGAAGCCTATGTTTCGGCTGCTGCTCCTGCTCATCGGCTTCTCAGCCTTGTCCTGTGCCTCCCGTCCGACTTTTCGGATCCATGAAAAGCCCATCGCCTATGATGCGGTTCGCGACAGTTTGTCCCTGCAGTACTTGCAGCAGCGCCATGGGCTGGACGTAAGCAGTACCGCCATCACCCCTGAAATGATCGTGGTACATTGGACGGCCGTACCCACACTGGAAGCTACTTATGAGGTATTTAATCCCGTACTCTTAGGAGGCCGCCCAGAACTCAGCAGCGCATCGGCCTTAAATGTTTCGGCACATTTTTTGGTGGACCGCAACGGCAGCATTTGGCGACTCTTACCGGATACCGCTTTCGGGCGCCATACCATCGGACTGAACTACATGGCCATCGGTATCGAAAACATCGGAGGCCCAGATGCTCCCCTAACCCGCGCTCAGCTGAAGGCGAATGCCGCCCTCATCGAGCACCTACAGCGGCGGCATAACATCCGCTATGTGATCGGACACCATGAATATGAAGCATTTAAAGACAGTCCGCTTTGGAAAGAGACAGACCCGGACTACATCACGAAAAAGCAAGACCCTGGGGATGCCTTTATGCGTCGCCTACGTAAAAAACTTGGCCGCGACCGCTTCCAGTCCCAGCCGTAACCTACTTGTATGCGCTTAAAGCCTCGCTTTCGTTCCTTTTTGTTCACGATACTGGGCGGCTCCGCCCTACTTATCGGTCTTTTTTTTGGCTGTAAGCCAAAGCCCACGCAGGCACCCTCCACACGCAGCAGCATCCCCCTTCCGATGGATGCAGGCACCCCTCCTGTGCCACTTCCGGAGCGCACGATCCGAACCCTGCCGGCTGGAGACCTGCTGCCGCTCCTAGATAAAGCTCCGATGGCTTTGCCGGAGGAAATGCGCGCTGTTTGGGTCGCCACCGTCGCGAATATCGACTGGCCTATTCGTGGGAATCGGGATTTTGCTGCCAACAAGCAAGATTTCCTACGTTTACTTGATTATTACGCAGCGCTGCACTTTAATACCGTGATCGTGCAAGTACGGACGGCCGGAGATGCCTTTTACCCCAGTGCAGAAGCCCCCTACTCTCGGTTTTTGACGGGAAAAGAAGGAGAAGGTCTGCGCGACCAGGCGGATCCACTCGCCTGGATGATCGCCGAAACCCATCGGCGCGGCATGCAGTTTCATGCTTGGATTAATCCCTATCGGGCCACCACCACGGCAGACATCTCCGTGCTGAGTCCCCGCCATGACCTTCTGCAGCATCCTGACTGGATGATCGCCTATGACAAGCGCTATTACTACGACCCAGGAAACCCAGAGGTGCAGGCCAAGCTGCTACGCGTGGTGCGTGAACTCTGTCTCCATTATCCGATCGACGCCATACATATCGACGATTACTTCTATCCGTATAAGGTGGGGAATCAGGACTTTCCCGATGGAGAAACCTTTAAGCGCTTTGGCCGGTCAGGCCAAAATCTAGGGGACTGGAGAAGAGAAAACATCAACCGCTTCATCGGCGATATCCACCGGATGCTGCGGGCGGATTTTCCACATATCGCACTGGGCGTGAGCCCTTTCGGAGTGTGGAGAAATAAAAACAAGGACCCGAGAGGCAGTGCGACGCAGGCAGGGCCTACCGCCTACGATGAAACCTATGCCGACATCGTGCACTGGATCGAACAGGGCTGGGTGGACTATGTGGCGCCACAGCTGTACTGGAGCTTGCACTACCCGATCGCCTCTCATGAGGTGCTGCTGGAGTGGTGGCACCGCTATGCAGATCGAACACACATCTACATCGGAAATGCCGCTTATAAGATTAAAAATAACGGAGACAAGGCCTGGGATAAGGAAGATGAACTCTTACAGCAGGTGGCAGCACGCAAGAAATATCCGCTTTTAAAAGGAAATGCCTTTTATAATGCCTCCAGCCTCATGCGGCAGCATCCGGAAATCGCCCGACGCTATCTGCTGCGCACTTTCAGTCGCCCGCGCGTGTTCCGGCACGTCGTCAGGGATTGGCAGAAGCGGAAATTTTAGGCCTTGCCTTGCGGCAAAACGAGCTGCAGGTCTCCTTCTCAGGTCGGGACATAAAAGGGATATTCGTCACCTATCCCGCCTCAGGATTACAGCCCATTAAACGCAGTTTTTATCCCATTCGTTCTGGAGAAACTCAGCTGCAAATCCCCGCCCCTTCTGCGGGAACGCGCATACAGCTGAGCCTCCTGGATACCCAAGATCGAGAAAGTGTGGGGTACACCTACCGGGTGCCGTAACGAAAACGCGCTGCGCTAATTTCGTGTAATTAACCGAAACTGATCCATCACGCGATAAGTTGCGCGGGTGAGGTCCGTGGTAAAGGTGTCCTCCCGCTGATCGAAGGCAGCAGCGGTATAGCCCTGCCAAACGGTCTGCCCGCGACGGTTATCGATTACGAAAACGACTAAAAGCCCTGGATTTTCGACGTAGCGAACACGATTGTAGTTTTCATCACGCTCCTGAGGCGTGAAGCCTTTCTCGGCATCTTCGCTGAGGTAATCCGGCTCTTCTAGGGATTCGATACCTCTGCGCTGCAGCCACCAGTCGAAATGCGGCTGATCGTAACCACGGTATTTCACTTGGTCAGTAAATAATTTATAATTCACTAAAATATCAGGCTTATCTGGGTTAAAACGAAATCCCTGGGAGTTTAGCCGTGTAGCGATGGTGTTTCGGATAACTTGGTAGAACACTAGGCTGTCCGGATGCGTGTTTTCCACAAAACCAAAAGTTTTATATCGTTTAAACTTTCCGGAATAATCGAAATCATATTCCGCTACAAAATCTCTTTGGGAAGCGCATGAACTAAAGAGCAGTAGGATTACTGCACAGCTAAGTAGAAAACGGGAAACAGGCATAGGGCAATAGGATTTGAGCGTGTAAAGAAACAAGAAACGTTTGTATATACTTGTTTCTTAACCCTTTGGATGCATTTGAGTTTAAAAAAAAACCAAATTTTACACGATGCAAGCTTCCTTTTAAAATGCTATTGTATCGAGGAATAGCAAGGCACCCTCAAATCGATCGGAATCATGCGTTGAGCCCGCTGTAAGATTAGGTCTCCCTACTTCTTTTTAATAAAAATTCGTGAGAAATAAATTTCTTTTATCAAACGAAATCTTCTCCTTTATCTTTTGCAGCTGCTACGAACTTGCGGAATTTTTTTTCATTTTCTAATCGGCAGATAAGAATCACATTTTCTGTTTCGTTCACCAGGTAGCCGTCTAAATCCTCTACGACCAGTAGCTTTTGCGGGCTCACCCGCAGGTAACTGTTCTTCGTGTTAAAAAGCAGTGCATTTGCATCGATCACATTATTTTCCAGATCCCGGCCTTTTACGTCGTGTAGGCTCATCCAGGAGCCTAGATCAGACCAGCCACATCTGCGAGGAGGGTGTAGACATTAGTAGCCTTTTCTAAAATACCGATGTCGATGGAAACATTTTTTACCAGGGAGTAGGCGCGCTTGATAAAAGCGGTCTCGTCTTCTGTGTCCAGATACTGCTCCCCTTCCTCGAAGGCTTCGGCCACCTCAGGTAAATGCTTTTCGAAGGCATGAATGATACTGGGGACAGTCCACACGAAGATACCCGCGTTCCAGACAAAGTCTCCGCTATCGATAAAGGCCTGTGCCAGCTGCTCGTCTGGCTTTTCGGTAAATGTTTTGACTTTAAAAACAGAGGTATCAGGCTTCTGTATGTACTGAATATATCCGAATCCTGTCTCAGGCCGATTCGGCTGAATACCGATAGTGAGCAGGCGATTCTCTCTACTGGCGCAAGCCACTAAAGCATCTTGCATCACTTTTTGGAACTGTTCTTCCTTTAAAATAAGATGATCTGAGGGCGTTACGATGAGTTTAGCCTCCGGGTCTATTCGTCTTATTTTATAGCAAGCGTAGGCCACACAGGTCGCTGTATTTCGTCGTAGGGGTTCAGCTAAAACATGTGCTTGCGGTAAAGCCGGCAGTTGCTCAAAAACAAATTTTCGATACTTCTTATTGGTCACCACGAAAATCCTGTCCGGGCTTGTTAACGGCAGGAAACGCTCATAAGTCATTTGCAGAAGGGTTTTCCCTGTCCCCAAAACATCTAAGAACTGTTTGGGCTTTTTTACCCGGCTGTAGGGCCAGAAACGGGTGCCTACACCACCTGCCATGATGACGATAAAGGGGTTTTGATCCATAAGAAGGGCGGGGTGCTCCCCGAGTGACAAATTTTTAAAATGAACGACTACCTATTAAGCATGCGTAAGATACGGCAGAAAGGTTACAGCAGCAAATCGAAAAGCGAAGGATGGCGCAGAAATTAGCGTGCCTCGGTCGCCTTTTTCCGACGCGCTTTTTGGCCTACGGCCAAAGTGGTAAAAGCAAAAGCAATGGCCTGTTTTCGTCCAGAAACCCTCCTGCCCAGTAAAAGAATGCTGTATAGCAGTAGCAGTCAAAAAAATGCGCGTAATATCTCGCCTGCCTACAACTGACTTTCTAAAATTTTTCTTAATTTCATGTTTACTTAAGTTAATGCTTAAATTTGTATAGCCAAAGTGCTTGTCACCCGCAGATATTCCTGCAAAGCACAGATCATAAATCGAAGAGAAGAGTGGAGCAACGTGTAAAGGATAACTTAAAAAAGATTTTCGGATTTAGCCAGTTCAGAGGTACGCAAGAGGCCATCGTAGACAGCGTCTTAAAAGGCAAAAACACTTTTGTCATTATGCCTACGGGGGCGGGCAAGTCGCTGTGTTATCAGCTACCCGCGGTCATCCTCGATGGAACTGCTATCGTCATCTCGCCGCTCATCGCACTGATGAAAAACCAAGTTGATCAGCTCAATGCTATTGGTGTTACGGCCTATTTCCTTAATTCTACCCTAAATAAATCAGAAGTCAACAAGGTGAAGGCGGAGGTGCTTTCTGGTCATGCAAAATTACTTTATGTGGCGCCTGAAAGTCTCACCAAGGAGGAGAACATCGCCTTTCTGCAGCAGGCTAACATTAGCTTCGTTGCCATAGATGAGGCGCACTGTATTTCCGAATGGGGGCATGATTTTCGTCCCGAATATAGAAAAATAAAAAGCATCATCGCACAGCTGGGCAAGCAGCTGCCGATCATCGCGCTGACCGCTACGGCCACACCGAAGGTGCAGCAGGATATTCAGCGCAACTTACAGATGGAAGAGGCGGACCTGTACAAGTCTTCTTTTAATCGAACCAATCTCTACTATGAAATTCGGCCTAAATTAAAAGAAGAGACACGGAAACAGATCATCCGCTACATCAAGAACCAGAAGGGCAAGTCAGGCATCATCTACTGCTTGAGCCGAAAAAAAGTGGAAGAGATCGCTGAGCTCTTGACCGTAAACGGCATCAAGGCAGCCCCTTACCACGCCGGCTTGGACCAGCAGGTGCGCATGAAGAATCAGGATGACTTCTTGAATGAAGAGGTTGATGTCATCGTCGCTACGATCGCCTTCGGTATGGGCATCGACAAGCCTGATGTGCGCTATGTCATCCACTACGATGTACCGAAATCCCTAGAAGGCTATTACCAAGAAACAGGTAGAGCCGGCCGTGATGGATTAGAAGGCCACTGCCTGATGTTCTATCGCTACGAGGACATCATCAAGCTAGAAAAATTCAATAAAGACAAGCCCGTCACCGAGCGAGAAAATGCGCGCCTACTTCTGCAGGAAATGGCCGCCTATGCCGAAAGTTCCGTTTGCCGCAGGCGCTTTATCCTCCATTACTTCGGAGAGATCATGGAAAAAGACTGCGGCTACTGTGACAATTGTAAAAAGCCGAAAGAGAGCTTTCAGGCGCGGGAGCTTCTCCTACAAGGTTTACAAACTGTGGAACAGACAGGAAGTCGATTCCTGATGGACCATCTGGTCAATGTCCTTCGCGGGGTGAAAAACGATTACATGAGCTCCTACGGCCATGATGCTTTACCTGTTTTCGGGGTAGGCGCGGAACTCGATGAGCGGCTATGGAAAAGCATTTTCCGCCAGGCGCTGATCTTTAATTTCCTGGAAAAGGATATCGAAAGCTATGGCGTCCTCAAGCTCACCCCGAAAGGCATTTCCTTTATGGAGAGCCCCTTCGATCTGCTCATGTCTAAAGACCATGACTTCGAATCCATGCTCGAAAACGATGGGCAGGAAGAAGGGCACATGGAGCGTAAGGCACACGATGAGAAACTGTTCGAGCTTTTAAAGCTGGAGCGTAAAAAGGTGGCGAAAGCAAAGGTCTTCCTCCTTATGTGATCTTCCAAGATCCTTCCCTCGAAGAAATGGCTACCGTCTACCCTACTACCCGCGATGAACTGGCCCAAATAAATGGGGTGGGCATGGGCAAAGTGGCCAAGTTTGGCGCCTCTTTCTTAAAGCTCATCTCCAACTACGTCGAGGAAAATGAGATCATCACCGCCTCAGACGTGGTAGTAAAAAGCTCTGGAACACGTTCCAAAGTGAAAATTTCGATCATCCAACAAGTGGACAGAAAAATCGACCTGGAGGATATCGCATCTAACCTGAACCTGAGCATGCAAGAGCTCCTTCAAGAGATCGAGCAAATCATCTACTCAGGCACGAAACTGAATATCAATTACTATATCGAAAATATCATGGACGAGGAGCGCGAAGACATCCTCCACGATTACTTCATGACGGCCAGCTCGGATAATATCCGCCTAGCAATGGAGGAATTAGAAGATGAGGACTTCGCTGAAGAAGAAATCCGCGTGTACCGGATTAAATTTATCTCGGACCATGCCAACTAACCCGCAGTAAGAACATGCACATATTAGTATTAGGAAGTGGTGGCCGCGAGCATACGTTCGCTTGGAAGTTAGCCCAAAGCCCTTCCTGCACGAAATTATTTGTGGCTCCCGGTAATGCCGGCACAGCTGCCATCGCCCAAAACCTTGCCCTCGCAGTAGACGACTTCGAGGGCATCGCAGCCGCATGTGTGGAGGAAAAAATCGAGCTCATCGTGGTCGGTCCGGAAGACCCTCTGGTGAAAGGCATCGTGGATACTTTTCAAAAAGATCCGCGCACGGCAGGCATTCCGATCGTAGGTCCTGATCAAGCTGGCGCCCAACTGGAAGGCAGTAAAGATTTTTCCAAGCGCTTTATGCAGGAAAACAACATCCCTACAGCTGCTTACGCCACCTTTACCGCCGAAAACCTGGAAGAAGGTTTGGCCTATTTGCGCCAGCAGCCCCTCCCGATCGTCCTGAAGGCCGATGGCCTCGCCGCTGGGAAAGGGGTGCTCATCTGTGAAAGCCACGAAGACGCCGCCCAGTCTTTTAAGGAAATGCTCGTGGATAAAAAGTTCGGGCAGGCCTCCAGTAAGGTGGTGGTAGAAGCCTTCTTAAGCGGCATCGAGCTTTCCGTTTTCGTCGCCACAGACGGGACTGCCTATCAGCTTTTGCCTGCGGCAAAGGATTATAAGCGCATCGGCGAGGGCGACACAGGCCTGAACACAGGAGGAATGGGCGCCGTTAGCCCAGTGCCTTTTGCGGATAGCACCTTCCTGTCTAAAGTGGAAGAGCGCATCGTAAAACCTACCCTCTCCGGTTTGCAGGCGGCGGGAATTTCTTATAAAGGCTTTTTGTTTATCGGGCTGATGAATGTGGGAGGAGATCCTTTTGTCATCGAATATAATGTGCGGATGGGCGACCCGGAAACAGAGGTGGTGCTTCCACGCTTGGAGGGAGATTTTGCCCTGTTTTTAAAGGGCATGGCCACCGGAACACTGGATCAGGCCAAGCTGGAAGTTTCTTCCGACACCTGCACCACAGTAGTTATGGTGGCGGGTGGCTATCCGGAAGGCTACGCCAAAGGAGATAGCATCTTTGGTATTTCCGAAGCAGAGGCGCTCCCTGGCGTCCAAGTGTTTCATGCCGGCACGAAAAAACAAGGCGATGAAATCTTTTCCAATGGCGGTCGTGTACTCGCCATCACAGGAAAAGGAAAAGACCTCGAAGAGGCATTAGCAGCCTCCTATGCCGGAGCTGCTAAAATTTGTTGGAACCACGTGTACTACCGAAAAGACATCGGGCAAGACCTGCTGGCGCTCGGATAAAACACACGCTGATTCCTTAGTTTAACGGGCTAAGCCCCATAGAGATAGAGGAAAGCATACGTATGGCTGGATGTAGTAGCTGCTCCACGACCACAGGAACTGGCGGTTGCCAAAATAATGGAACCTGTGGCACGAGCGATTGTAATAAAATGAATGCCTTCGACTGGTTGACCCACATGGGCATCCCTACCGTGGATACCTATGATGTGGTGGAAATCAAGTTTAAAGGAGGGAGGAAAGAATATTTTCGAAATGTAGAGCACCTGGCCCTCACCACCGGGGACCCCGTAGTCGTCGATGTCCAAAGCGGACACCATATCGGCTATGTGTCCTTACAGGGGGAACTTGTGCGCCTACAGATGCAAAAGCGAAAGGTGCGCGATGATGAAAGCATCCCCCGCATCTACCGCTTAGCAAACGATAAAGACCTAGAAAAATGGGAGGAGGCGAAAAACCGTGAAATTCCTACCCTATACCGCACGAAACAAATCATCGATGAGCTGGGGCTACAGATGAAACTCTCTGATATCGAGTTCCAAGCAGATAATACGAAGGCTACCTTCTATTACTCTGCCGATGAACGCGTGGACTTCCGTGAGCTTATTAAGGTCTTGGCCTCCGAATTTCGCATCCGTGTAGAAATGCGGCAGATTAGCCTGCGGCAAGAGGCGGGTAGGCTGGGCGGAATCGGAGTCTGCGGACGCGAGCTCTGCTGCTCCACCTGGATGCATGACTTTAAAAGTGTCAGCACCTCCGCTGCACGCTATCAGAACCTTTCCCTCAACCCCGGTAAGCTCTCTGGCCAGTGTGGAAGACTGAAGTGCTGCCTCAACTATGAGCTGGACACCTACATGAGTGCCTTAGAAGATATTCCAGCAGTGGACCGCCCCCTTATGACCGAACAGGGAAGCGCCAAACTACAAAAAACGGATATTTTCCGAAAACTGATGTGGTTCTCCTACCAGAGCGAAAACAACTGGCACAGCATCACCTGTGAGCGGGTGAAGGAAATCCAAGCCTTAAATAGCGAGGGGAAAAAGCCTTTCAACTTACAGTTCGACGATGCCTCAGAGGTCGAAAATTCGATCGAAAAGGCCACACGGGAGCTGGAATTACTGGATAAAAAATTCGCCACGCAAAACAAAAAGAAGAAAAAGAAAAAGCGTAAACCCGGCGAGGAGCCCAACTCCGATACCGCGAACCCACGTGCACAGGCGCGCCCCTCTTCGCGCAGATCACCGCGTCAGAACGAGGGCGACAGAAATTCTCCAGCTCCGAATAGACGGCGCGGCCCTGCCGCAAAGGGCGAGGAGCAAGCAGCAGGCGGAGAGTCTAAGCGTTTCGAAGGCAAAATACGCCGTGGACGTAACAGCGAGCGAAATCCACAAGAGGCAGCAGAGCGCAGCGACGCTCCACAAGCGAACGCCAACAGACCGGCACGTCCAAAACGTCAGCGCCCACAAAACCCGGAAGGAGGCGATGGGCAAAAGGTGCTGCCCTACAAGAAAACAGACCGCCCCGTCATAAACCCAACCCTAGACCCAAGCGCGAGCGTCCCGACCCTTCGAGTCCTTCGGGAAATGCTGTGGAAAACAATCCAAGTGCCTCCCAGCGTGAAGGAGGTAAACCGGATGGTGCCAACAAGCGGGGGCGTAGAAAATTCCCGCCGCGTCAGAAACCAAATGAAGATAAACCGAACACCAATGACTAAGCAATGATTAAAAAAGGTCTGCTCGCATTTGGGGTCGGCTTACTCTGTCTGGCTTGTAACCAAAACCGACATTTCGAAATACATCAGGGACTCCCCGCTGGCCGCTGGCTGGCGGGAGATACCCTGCGCTATTCCCCCGGAGTAGACATCCTACCCGGAACACTTTGGCTAAGCCCCCGCTACACCAGCGAATACCCCTACCGAAATCTGTACGTACGCTACCTGCTGCTCGACAGCGCCGGACAGGTGATCGAAGAAAACTTGCATAACCTGGCGCTCTTTCACCCCCAAACAGGCGAACCCCTGGGAACAGGTTTTGGCAAGTCTTTTAGCCTAAGCGATAGTGTTCAGATTAACAGCGAAGGGGGGAAAGAACTGCTCCTCCTGCAGTATATGCGCCGAGAAGATCTCTCTGGCGTAGAGGGCTTTGGCATACGCCAAAACAAGAAAAACTAGCCAATAAGCAGCACAGACAGGCCAGCCCTTTTCTGTGCTCTTCCTTTCTTAAACTTTAGGCCTTCCAGGGAAAAGCGAGGGACTTAGACACCAGCGCTCCTTCCAGCCACGCGCGCGAACGTAAGCCACATCGTACACGAAAGGCCCCAGCAGCCGCGGCCCCAAAAGCCAATCCTGACGATCCCGTAAAACTAACTCGCCGGTAAACGTGCCATCCGCCCGCGTAAGCGCAATGTCCACCAGGCTCCCAAACGGAAAAACCTGCGCACCCGCCACATGCGCACAGGTCTGTGCACGCAGCGGATCATAGCCTAAAGCCACACCCTCCTTCTCCTCTGGCCGCAGCCTCCTCCGAAAGCTTTTTGCCTGCTCCAAGAAAGCCAAAAGTAGGCGTACCCCATCATTTTCACGCATGCCCGGACCTATCAGGTGCGCCTCAATCCCGGTGAAGACAGCTACATGCTCCCGTGCGCGGCTGGCCAAAACATTCACCCGCTGCGCTCCCCCCGGAAGAGAAATCCAGCCCATACTACTCGGAAAGTAGCCCTTGGCGCTACGCGCATACACGGTACTGATGCAGACGAAGTCGTACTCCTCACCCTGCACCTCTTGCAGATGCCGCACCTGCCAGCCTGCTGGAATTTGGCCACTGAAGGCCTCCCACAGCAAACGGAACAGCAGCTGGCTTTGCGCCTGGTTTAGCGCCAGAATCCCTACCTGCTTTTCTCTCCAAATCGCCGGCTGCTGAAGCAAATAAGCTACTAAAGCCTCCGCCTCTCGGACATTTTCGCCCGCAGCATAGGTACCCTCCACCAGCTGATAGTGAAAAGGAGAGGCTTCCGCCGTAAAGGTGGCCCTGTCGGGCAAAATCCGTAAACGACCGCCATAAAAATGTGCATTGCTAAACGCAATTAAGGCCTCATGCCGTGCCCGATAATGCCCTAACAGCATGTGATCGGGCAAATACAAGCCTGCCCAAAACAACCAACTCTCCTCCGTATGGATCGCCGCCTCTGCGTAATGCTTGCGAAACAGCGTATAGGGCTTCAGCTGCTGCCGATCGCCCACCACCACAAACTGCCGCCCCAGCTCCAAAAGCGGAAAGGCCTCTGCAGTAGGAATTTGGCTAGACTCATCGAAGATAATGAGATCGAAAGGAGAGGCATTCCCCCCTGCTCCTTCTCCCTGAAACAGGGTGAGGGCTGCATGCGGACTGCAAAGCCAAGCAGGTAGCAAGCGGAAAAGTGCTTCCCCCTGCTGCGCCAGCAGTTGCTTCAGCGGAAGTCGCCGTCGCTTTTTACGCAGCTCCTTCCCCAGCTCCCGGTAGCTCACCAAATTGCCAAGGCGATTATACTGCAAGCCTTCCCTACCTAACTCCCTCACCTTTAGCCCTATGATGGTACGAGCCAGCGCGCGACGCTCCTCCTCCACCCCCTGCAGCGCGGCCAGTTCTTCTTCCCAGTAGCCTGCACGCACCTGCGGCAGCTCAGGGTATTTTTGTTCCAAAACCCGTAGCCAGGCCCAAGCGATCGCTAGCGCAAAAGCCTCTTCCGGGCTTGCTGCCTGAGAACCTTCCCCGCTCTGATAGCGCCGTAAAAAATACCGCATGCCCGCTTCCTGCTGAGGAGCCAAGCGGCGGCACTGCTGGTCAAAGCGGTACATCCAGGCATGCTGCGTACGCAGTTGCTCCCGAAAACGGCGTAACCGCTCGAAATCGGGCGCCTCGCCCAAGCCACTAGCTGCTTTTCACTAAAATGGAACCCCAAAAGAGGCCTCAATCCCTCCAAATCCCCTAAAAGTGACCATAAAACCTGAAATTTTTTGGGCGGAAGCCCCATGAAAGGTCGGAAAGCCGAAAAACAGCGCAGAGATGCCAACTCTTGCATCGCCTGCAGCATGCGTATCCGTCCCGATAATGCTGCACTAAACACCTCAAAACGAAAGGGAGTCTCTGGCAGCTCGAGAAAGGCCTTGGCCCCCAAAAGGGTTAGCTGATGCCGGATGTTCAAGCGATTTTCCAGCATGGTGATGAATTTTTTCAGTGCGCTCCGCTCAAAAGGCAAGCCCTCCCCAGCCATAAAAGCTTGGATCCGCTTCTTCTCTTCCCGCTGCCAAAACGCCAATCGGATCCCAAAAAGGCTTTGGTCCCAGCGCTGCTCATAGGCCAAACACTGCTCCAGCAAGCCGGGCACTTCCTCCAATGGCACCGTCCAAGCTGGCCCCACCCCGGAAAGCAGCCGCTTTACAATGTCATATTTTTCCACAAGCCAGGGCATGTCCACCTCCCGAAGGTCCTGCGCGAGCAGCTCTCGGAAAAAAGGCGCTGCTGCGAAACGTGCGTGAAATCCGGCGATTTTTTCCCGCTCCGACCAGTCCGCTTCTCCCATAGCCAGTAACAATGCCCCCAGCTCCCGCTCCTTCCCTATCAAAGGCTTTATTTTCAGCAAGATCCCCTCCAGCTGCTCGAGCACCGCCACCTGTTGCTCCACCTGCGCCATCGGATCGGCCACCTCCGGAAAAGGCTGCCGCAGTGCCCAGAGCAACTCCCGCTGCTGCAGCTGTTCCATTTGCGCTAAAAGCGCAAAAGACAGGGGCAAGGCAGACAGTCCTTCCATCGGAAAATAGGGCACATAGCTGCGCATGTCGGGCAAGGCCTCTAAATCGGACAGAGAATGAGAGGCCAGATGCCCATAAAGCGTACGGGCAGACCAGCCACCAGCCGTTTTGGTCTCAAAAAGAGCCTGACAAAGCTGCTCCAGCTGCCCCGAACGCTGCTGAATCTGCTGGCGACACTCCTGAAAACGCCGCTCCAGCAGCATAATCTCAGGGCTATCGTCGGCACGTTTTTCCTCACTCAGGGCACTGAGGCGATCCAGCACCTTGGTTTCCAAATCACTTCGAAACTGCATGTGGGGAATGAGGGCAGCATAGGCGTCCAGCCCAACAGTAGCCAGGCGTTTTTCCACCACTTCTAAGGCCACCTGTTTTTTTGCCACCACTAAAACCTTTTTGCCGCGGGCCAGCGCATCGGCCACTAAGGCGGTGATAACCTGCGACTTGCCCGAGCCCGGAGGTCCTTGCAGGACAAAGGAATGTCCTTCTGCCACTCGGAGCAGGGCTTCCTCTTGGCTGGCATCAAGCGGAAACGGACTGTAAATGGCCGCCTGCGCCGATGGGGTGCCACGCTTGGTAGCGGCAAATTTTTCCTCTAAATAGGCCTCCACCGAAGCGAAGGAACGCTTTTCAAGTGTAGCGAAGGCGTGTAAAAAGACTTCTTCCGGACTGCTAAAAGCGCCCAGGACCTGAAAAGGGTACAACTTGAGGCGCCCCCGCCCACTTTCCTCAGGCAGCGGCGCCTCTGGAACAGCTTGTAACCGCCCCGTAAATAACTCTTGATTGAAATGCAGCGCGAGATGCTCCTTCAGGAAGGGGTAGAGCAAAGCCAAAAAATCCGCCACCGTTTCGCAGTTGCGCAGCACAGCCTGGCAGCGCTGAAAGGCCTCTACTGGAAAAAGCTCCTCTCTACCCTGAAAATAAGCGGCCAAAAAAGCGGAATTCCACTGGAGTCCCGCGTCTGTGGCCTGAAGCAGCCAGGTGTTCTGACGAAGCTGCAGCTGTACAGGCAGTACGAAAAGCGGTGCTGCGATCGGAGCCCCGTCCAGTAGGGTGCCCAGCACAAAGGGCCAGCCCACAGCCAAGGCCACGGTTCCTGACTCCTCTTCTTGGCGCTGCGCCACTTAGCCAGTCGAAAAAGTTGGCCCGACAGCGCATTTTCACTGTTGTGGTAAGGCCCCTGCGCCTGCAAGATCGGCAGTGGCTCCTCCCCTTTTCGAAACTGAAAAAAGGCTGGCTCCGCGCCGGAGCCCATGCTCTCCTCCAGGCGGCAGGTATCGATGAAGCCTGCTCCTAAAGGGCGGGGCACAAAAATCGCGGGATTGCGCTTACTTAAATCTTGGATATGTAAAGCCAGCTGCTGTAAAAATTCCTGCATCAGGTAAAGGGAGCATCTTTTTCTTTTGCCATGTGCCGGTACACGACCCTATCCATGATACCGGGGATCCACTTGTTTAAAAATACGGCCAACTTCCCCTCTGTAGTGAGGACTAAGTCCCTTTTGCGCTTTAGCGCGGCTTGATAAATGGCTTCCGCCACCTCTTCTGGCTGCATCATTTTTTCTTCCTCGCGCGGAGATTCGCCCTGTGGTGCACCATTAGCGGCTAGGGCATTCTGACGAATATTCGATGCAGTAAAACCCGGCGAAGCCACCAAAACATGTACCCCCTCATGCATGACCTCCGTGCGGAGCGCCTCGAAAAAGCCATTCATCGCATATTTACTGGCCGTATACGCCGTTCGCGCAGGCGTGCCGCGGTAACCATTGATGGAGCTGATCCCGATCAGGATACCTTTACGTTCCAGCAAGTGCGGGAGCGCAAACTTCGTCGCATAAACTGTACCCCAAAAATTAATTTGCATCACCTGCTCGAAGACCTGGAGCTGCAGTTCGTTAAAGAGTGCGCGCATGGAAATGCCTGCATTATTAATAAGCACATCCAGGCCCCCGAAGCGCTTGATGCAGGAATCCACCATAAAGGCATTGTCCTCCTTCGAGGAAGCGTCCGCGAGCACACCTGCCACGGGCAGCCCCATGTCCTCTAAGCGGCTGAGTGCATCCTCTAATTTGTGCTCATTCCGTCCGGAAATCATCACATGCGCACCTTCTTGTGCGAACTTGGCGGCGAGCGCAAAGCCGATGCCCGAAGTTCCTCCTGTAATGAGTACTACTTTTTCTTTAAAGTCTTTCGGCATAACAGCGTAAAGATAGGAAGATTAGACGATAAACCCTTCATTTTCCCTTTGGGCTATGCTTCAGGTTCACCTGCTTTTATACGGCTGAGCGCACGCGGAGTAGGAATAATTATGTAATTTTGTGCCCATGTCGAGAAAATTAAAGCATAAAATTCTTCCTGAGCTCCTCATCGAGCGGGTGGCTACGGAGGGCAAGTGCCTGGGCTACCACGAGGCAAAGTAGTTTTTGTCAAGCAGGTGGCTCCAGGGGATGTCGTGGATGTGCGTGTCACCAAGGGCCGCAGCAGCTTTTTGGAAGCCGAGCCCGTACACTTTCATCAGCTCTCCCCTGCGCGCATCACACCTACCTGTGCGCATTTTGGCACCTGTGGCGGGTGCAAGTGGCAGCATATCAGCTATGAACAGCAGAAAGCCTACAAGTCCCAGCAGGTCGTGGATCAGCTGACGCGCATCGCGAAGGTGGAGCTGCCAGAGATTCCCCCCATTCTCGGCTCCGAAGAAACCTTTTATTACCGAAATAAACTCGACTTTACCTTTTCGAATAACCGCTGGCTCACGAAGGAAGAAATCCAGTCAGGAGAGGAGTTTGAGCGCAATGCGCTCGGCTTCCATGTGCCCGGCATGTTCGACAAAATCGTTCCCATCTCGCACTGCTACCTGCAGGGCGGCCAGTCGAATGCCATCCGAAATGCCCTCTATGCGTTTGCTTTGGCCGAAGGCCTGAGCTTCTACGATATCCGTGAGCAGGTGGGGCTGCTGCGTAACCTGATTATCCGTAGCACCACCACCGGGGAGGAAATGGTGATCGTACAGTTCGGTGCAGACGATCCTGAGGGCATCGAAAAGACGCTCCAGTTTCTGGCCGAGCAGTTTCCAGACCTGACCTCGCTGCTGTATATCGTTAACCTGAAGAAAAACGAGACTTTTCATGACTTGGAAGTGCACACCTATAAAGGGCGTAGCTACATCGAGGAGGAAATGGAGGGCTTGCGCTTCCGGGTGGGGCCGAAGTCCTTTTATCAGACCAACCCGAAACAGGCCTACACGCTGTATAAGGTGGCGCGGGATTTTGCGGGGCTGACAGGTGAAGAGGTAGTCTACGACCTCTATACAGGAACAGGGACGATCGCGAATTTTGTGGCCCGCCAGGCCAAAGAGGTCATCGGCATCGAATATGTGGAGGCGGCCATCGAGGACGCGCACCTGAATGCACGCGAAAATGGCATTACGAACACCCGCTTTTACGCTGGCGACATGAAGGATATGTTGACCCCTGAATTTCTGGCGCAGCATCCGCGACCGGACGTGGTCATCACCGACCCCCACGAGCAGGCATGCACGAGGATGTGGTGCGGGTGCTCCTGGAGCTGGCGCCGAAAACCATCGTGTATGTGAGTTGCAACCCCGCCACACAGGCGCGCGACCTGGCCCTGCTGGACGCGAAATATCGCGTGAGCCGCGTGCAGGCGGTGGACATGTTCCCGCAGACCTATCATGTAGAGAATGTAGTAAAACTAGAATTGAAATGATCGACGACGCCAATGACCCGGAATTAGATGGCAAATACCTCGGTACCATCACGAAGGATTTTGTCCGTATTTCAGACTTTCTAAAGGAGGCCGCCTATCAGGTGCGCTCCCGAAAAATCTCGGACTTTCCGATCTTTCCCATCGCGAAGGGAGAGCAGCCGATCGGGAGTCTACTGGTGGAAGGCGATAAAAAGGGCCTGGAGTGGCATTACTTTATCTCCTTTTTAGAGGAATTTCAGCAGCGCACGCTTATCGGAGAAGAAAACGTAGCCGAATTCAAGCGCTTTTATAAGGATCCCGAAGAGTTCTGCTGCCTTTTCGTCATCGATGGGGCCTTCACACGCTTCGTGTATGTCCCCTACCCGGACGAAAATAGTTAAACTGTCTTCCTTTCCCTGAAAGGGGTGAAAAAAACAGGCCGCATGGGCCACCTTTTTAATAGCCTACACGAAGGCCCCGGACCGCTCGTCACGATAAGGCGAGCAGTCCGGGGCTTTTTTTGTCACTTGAATTTATAGCTTTTGGCGCTCGAAATGATGCATGAGCAACTGTTTTTTCTCATTCGAAATCGACAGCACCTCCCCATTAGACATGTGCACCGAGCCCCCATCCTCTTTCGTGATTTTGGAAATTTGGTCTAAGTTGATGATGTGGCTGCGGTGAATGCGCATAAACTTGCCCATATCCATAATCCGCTCATACTCCTGCAAGCGCTTAGACACCGTAATTTTTTTTCCGTCTTCTAGGTGAAAGTGCGTATAGGAACCATCTGCTTTCAGGTAAATGATATCGCGGAGCCAGATAAACAGCATCCCCTCCCCTGTCTGTAGCGTGATTTTTTTTGGCTTGCTCTCGGCTAAGTTTTCCTGTAACGTTTGCAGGCGTGCCGGTAGCTGGGGCAGTACCTTTTGGAGCGCCCGCTCCAAAGCCTCCTGCTGCACGGGCTTCAGCAGGTAATCCACCGCAGAAAGCTCAAAGGCCTTTAGGGCATAGTCCTGGTAAGCGGTCACGAAGATGATCCGAAAATCCACCTGCTGGTCGGGGAAAAAGTCTAAAATCTCCAAGCCAGAGTAGCCTGGCATCTCGATGTCCAGAAATACGAGGTCGGGCTTATGCTTATGAATGTGCTTTACTGCTTCGGGCAGATTTTTAGCTTCCTCCAGCACGTCTACTTGCGGAAAATGACGGGATAAGATCCCCTTCAGGGCCATACGTGCCATCGGTTCATCATCGACGATCAGGGCACGAATTTCTTTACTTTTCATAGGTGGGTAAGGTTATGAGTACAGCGGTACCCAGCGGTGCTTCTGGGCTGCCTAAATCCTGAATCTGGACCTGCATCGAGCGGCCATACAACTGCCCGATCAGAGCGATACGGGTTTCGATTTCTTCATTACTTACATGCGGTGTGCGGTATTTACGCTGCTTCCAGAGGCTCTTAGAGGCCTCCCGGCCAATGCCATTGTCCCGGATTTCTACCGTCAGTTCATCCGAGCGACCACGATCTGAAGGCCGCACTTCCACGGAAAGGGTCTTCTGCCCCTCTTTTTCCACTAGCCCGAAACGAATGGCATTTTCGATAAAGGGCTGGAGCATCATGCTGGGAATCATGCAGCGCTCCGGCTGAATTTTTTCCGCCACCTGAAGCGTAAATTGCAGCTCGTCTGCCATGCGTATCTTCTCTAAATCTACGAAAAGCCGCACAGTTTCCAGCTCATGCTGGAGCAAGTTGTACTGCTTGTCATTATCACTCAGAAAACGCCGCATCAGCGCACTAAATTTACCTAAATATGTGCTGGCCGCCGCCTGATCCTCTGCATAAATCAAGCCTTGCATGGTATTTAAAGCGTTAAAAAAGAAATGCGGGTTCAGCTGCGCCCGTAAGCCACTCAGCTGGGTGCTCACCAGCAGCTCCTTCACTTGCTCCCGGCGTTCGATGCGGCTGCGGAGGTAGCGGTACCCATACGCGAAAGCGAATACCACGAGCACCAGCGTCAGCGAGACCACAGGCCACTGCTGCCACCAAGGGAACGCCACCGTAAGCGGAATCAAAAGCATTTCGGAACGCATCACATCATTCTGCGCGTACAGCTGCAGGCTGCGGTTTCCGGGATGCAGCCTGCCCAAGTTCAACAGGCTAGCGCCAGCATCTGCATTATTTTCAAGGCTATCCGGCTGAAAACCATAAAAAAGCTGTCGCTCGTTAAAATTCACAAAATCCAAAACCTGATACAGTACCTGCACCTGCTGGTGTCCCGAAGGAATAGGTTCCTCTAACCCATGGGGCTTCCCATCCACTAAAAGCCCCGTGACTTCCAGCGAAATAGACATCTCCAGCGGCTCAGCGGCTAAAGGCTGGAAAAATACGCCCGCATTCGTAGCGATGATCAGCTCGTCCTCCGCTAGTAGAAATTGACTTATCGTGATCCCCTTTAAATACATGCTGATCGGCAGCAGCGTAAACGTCTCGCTAGCAGGATGATACCGATAAATTTTCGACTCCGCATTAAAATACACGTATTCCTCGGAGGCATCCCACTGCACATGATTGAGCCCATTAAGCCCTAGGGAGCCCGCTACCGCTGTAAGCTCAGGCGCCCCACCCTCGGGAAAAACAAGTCGAAAAAGGCCATTTTTCTGCGTCGCCAGCCACCAATCCCCATTTTTCGAGGTGGTTATCGCATCCACGATAAAGGCCGGCTCCTCGGCATGCCCCGTGCCGCGCAGCAGCTGTCGCTCTCCCGTACTATCGATCAGATACAAGCCGTTCGTGCTAGAAAATGCATACATCCCCTGTTGCTTCCCATAAAACGCCCTACGCATCCGCCCATTCGCCAGTGCAAGTACCTGCATTCCCTCCCTATTGATTACCTCAAAAGGAAAAAACCGCTGAAAAGGCAGTTTCGGAATACTGGTCAAGCTTGGATCTAAAATCCCCCCAAGGCCATAGGAGGCCACGACGAAATTACCGAGGGCATCCTGCACCATATCCTTCCCAAAATAGGCCAGCACCCGCTCCTTAGGGTTGGCATAGGAAAAATACCCATTGGTGTGGAGCACCCGGTTCTGCTCGGGCGCAAAATAGATAAACTCGATCTCACGGGGTCCATCTTCCAGCAGCACACGCAGCAGCTCCCCCTTAGGATCTAGCTCCAGGATAGCTCCCGTGTTCGTCCCCACGAGCAGGTTCCCTGTGGGGAGTCGATGTAAGGCGGTGTAGTGGACACGTCTTTTTTGCCTCCGGGCAAAGGCCTGCTAACCTGCACAGGCAGCGCTGGAAACATGAACAAGCCCTCGTCTAAGGTTCCCACCCAGGTATTTCCATGACGGTCGCGCACCATGTCCGACACGCGAAGATCAGGCAGGAGCGTCTCCTCCAGCTGCAGTGTGACAGGATCTAAGCGGAAAGCCCCCCGATTCGTGCAGACCCAGAGGTCTTGGCCATCGAGGCTGCGCCAAAAATATTTATAAAGCGCCCCCTCTCCCACAGCTAAAGGAAGCACCTGATTCTCTTCTAACACCTTAAAATTCTTTCTACTCCCGCGATTCAGCAGCAGCGTGCGGCCCTCACGCCGGATAAAGTGTGTGCGGCCATCCGAAAAAGTAGCAAAAACATCCTCTTGAAGCGGTTTCTCTTGTCCTACACGATACAAATGCCCCTCGATGCCACGATAATGAATTTCCTGATTATCTGTCAGATACAGGCCCACCACCCCTGGATTTTCGGAAGGAAGAAGGGCCTCGATGGCCTCCGTTTGTAAGTCGTAGCGGTAGATGTTTTGGAAGGTTTCCAGATACAAATAGGGACCCTGCGTATGCAAGGCCACCAGCTCCTCCCGCTCACGAAAAAACTGGTTCAGTGCCGCCGGCGCAAGCAGCTGTTCGCCTTCGATGGTGAAGATTTGATTGGCGAAATTTTTACACCAAATGCGCCTTGGCTATCGGCAATAATGTTATCGACAGGCTGATGCCGTGCCTCGGGCATGGAAAGTCGTTCGAAGCGGAAGCCATTAAAACGGAAAATACCCAGCTCTGTGCCCACATACATCAGCCCTGCTGGCGTGACGTGCAGGCTGTAAACGGTGGGCGAGGGTAAGCCTTCTAAGTAAGACACCTGGCGGTGAAAGCGCTCCACCGTGCTTCCTCCAGGATCTGGAGCGGAAAAGGCATACCCTTCCGCCTGCACTCCGCTGGAGAGACACATCCAAAATAGCATGCCTAAAAAACTACTCAAGCAGCTGAAGAAAGGCTTAAAATCCGACATATACAGGGTGTTAATGATGCCTCTCCTTCTCGGAAGCAAGAAAAACCTGCCTCCCGAAGAAGGCAGCTTTCTACCCGAAAAATTAAGAATAAGTCACCAAAAAAAATCAAAAATCATTGGTTCAATCGCCCAAAAGAAACCATCTGATTTCGTATGATTCAAAGGTAAGGCAATTTTATTTTCTAAATCGAGGGAGTTCACCAACTAGGGTATTTTCCCCATGAAAGCAGTAAAATCTTTCACCAATCAAAAGTGCTTCCAGCCCTGGGCCTTGAGGGGCACCGCCGCACCCCCCTTCGTCACCAAGTGGAAACCTTCCGTCACCGGACTCATGTGACCGATAAAGTGAATATCAGGATGCTTTTCCAAAGCCGCGAAGTCGGACTGCTTGATCGTAAAGAGCAGCTCGTAGTCCTCTCCTCCATTCAGCACACAGGTTATCGGATCGAGTCCGAGCTCCACCGCCGTATCATAGGTCTGCTTCGCAATCGGCAACTTATCCTCATACAGGAGCGCCCCTAATCCTGAGGACTTGCCGATATGAAATAGCTCAGAGGCCAGACCGTCCGACACATCGATCATGGAGGTAGGCACCACGCCCAGCTCGCGCAGCTCATGGATGATATCCACTCGCGCATCGGGCTTAAGCTGCCGCCCTGTGACATAGGCGTATTTTTCCAGTTCAGGCTTCATATTCGGATTACTTAAAAAGACCTGCTTTTCACGCTCCAGGACCTGTAGGCCGACCAGTGCCCCACCTAGATCCCCCGTAACACAGAGGATATCTTTATCCTGTGCCCCCGAACGATAGCTCAGCGTATCCTTTTGTCCCTCACCGATAGCTGTCACCGAAAGGACTAGCCCACTGCGTGAGGAAGTGGTATCTCCTCCGATCACATCCACACCATACTGCTCAGCCGCAGCATAAATCCCCCTGTATAAAAGCTCCACCGCTTCCACCGAAAAACGATTGCTAAGGCCGAGGCTGATCGTGACCTGCTTGGGTAGTGCGTTCATGGCCGCCACATCGGACACATTCACCGCCACCGCCTTAAAGCCCACATGCTGTAGCGGCGCATAGCTCAGGTCGAAGTGCACCCCCTCCAGTAGTAGGTCCGTGGTCACCACTTTTACATGGTCGCCCGCCTCCAGTACCGCCGCATCATCGCCAATACCCACTAAGGTACTGGCCTGCTGCGGACTAGCCATGCCTTTAATACGCTCTATTAATCCAAATTCGCCCAACTCGGCGATTTCTGTTCTCTTTTCCATGCCTGATTCTCTCATTTTTGCCGCTCAAAGGTACAAAATCCATCCGAAACCCGCTCTCTCTGGTTTTCGGCATGTATGTTGCATGTTTAGCGGTATAAACCAACAAAACCACAAAACAATCATGAAAACCTTTGGATTTCTCTTAATCATTATCGGTGTCGTCGGACTGCTTTTCTTTGGCTTTCAAGCCATGCAAGACTCCGAAAGTTTTAGCTTCCTCGGACTGGACATCGCCGTCAGCAGCGCGAACTGGACACCCGTCGTCGGCAGTGGTGCCGTCTTTATTATTGGACTTATTTTGGCGGCACGCCGCAAATAAGTCCTCCTACAGCTAACCCACAACAGGGAGCCCGCACATCCGGCTCCTTTTTTTAGGCCCGAAAGTGCTAAAAACCCGATCGCCTCATGGCAAAAGCGTACCGCTTAAGCCGGCCGCTCCTGGCAAAGTTCCACAAGCACCCCATTCGTGGAGCGGGGATGTAAAAAAACCACCCACTTATTATCTGCCCCTTCTTTCGGCGTCTCATTCAGTACCTCGAAGCCTTCCGCCTTCAGCCGGGCTACCTCCGCGTGGATGTCCTCCACATCAAAGGCTATATGGTGGATTCCCTCCCCTTTTTTCGCAGTGAACTTGGCGATCGGGCTATCCTCACGACTCGCTTCCAGTAATTCCACCTTCGTCTCACCCACCCTAAAGAAGGACGTATGCACCCCCTCGCCCTCTACAGACTCCTCTTTATACGCTTCCGTTCCGAGCAGACGTGTAAACAGCTCGCGAGAAGCAGCCAGATCCTTCACCGCGATCCCTAGATGTTCTATTTTTCTCATCATAATTTTTTCGTATATTGGAATGTTTTCCTATCAGAAGGTGTTTTACCTTTGCCGAAAGATATGGGTGTAATTTCAAAATTAAAAAATATGATCATCGTTTCAGATAAAGCGAAAGAACAAATTCTCACCTTAAAACGAGAAGAAAATCGCGCCGAGCACGAAAATATTCGCGTCTCCGTGAAAGGTGGCGGCTGTTCCGGCCTCATGTACGACCTGCACTTCGATGATAAAACAGAAGAATCGGATCACATCTTCGAAGACAAGGGCGTGAAAATAATCGTAGACCGAAAAAGCCTGCTCTACTTAGCGGGGACCACATTGGAATTTTCCGATGGCCTAAACGGCAAAGGATTCCAATTCGTCAACCCGAACGCTTCCCGCACCTGCGGCTGTGGCGAAAGCTTTTCCATTTAAATCCCTACCACAAACTACACTTTAGCGATACGCGCACTTCTTTTAAGAGGTGCGCTTTTTTCGTTACAGGCGAATTCTAGCCCTGTCTAAGCCGATTTATGGCTGCGATTATGTACCTTTGGACCTAGGAGATACTTCTAAAACGATCCTAAAAACTTAAACAGACCCAAATATGGAAACAGCGATTAAAACCGTCGCTTTAGATGCTTTGCACCAGGCGCTCGGCGCCAAAATGGTGCCCTTCGCAGGCTTTAACATGCCCGTCCGCTACAGCTCAGACCTCGAAGAACACCATACAGTACGCCGTGGCGTAGGCGTTTTCGACGTCTCCCACATGGGCGAATTTTTCGTGAGCGGGCCAGAAGCGCTGAACCTCATCCAAAAGGTATGCTCTAACGATGCCTCCACCCTCAGCATCGGCCAGGCACAGTACAGCTGCTTCCCGAATGAAACTGGCGGCATCGTAGATGACCTCATCGTTTACCGTATGGAAGAGGCGCGCTATATGCTCGTTGTGAATGCGTCTAACATCGATAAAGATTGGGCCTGGATCAACGGCCATAATTCCATGGGTGCGGACCTAGAAAATGCCTCCGACGCCTACTCCCTTTTTGCGGTGCAGGGACCTTTGGCCACAGCCACCCTCCAAAAACTAACTGAAATCGACCTGAGCAGCATTAAATTCTACCACTTCACCGTGGGCAGCATGGCGGGAATCCCTGAGGTCATCATCTCCGCCACAGGCTACACGGGCGCAGGAGGTTTCGAGCTCTACGTAAAAAATGAGCATGCTGAGGCACTCTGGAAAGCTGTTTTCGAGGCGGGTGAGGCGCATGGCATCAAGCCGATCGGGCTAGGCGCACGGGACACACTCCGCCTGGAAATGGGCTACTGCCTCTATGGGAATGACATCGACGACAGCACCTCTCCGCTAGAAGCCGGCCTGGGCTGGATCACTAAATTTACCAAGCCCTTCATTAATTCCGAAGCGCTACTGGCACAAAAAGAAGCCGGCGTCACGAGGAAGTTGATCGGATTTATTTTAGAAGAAAAAGGCATCCCCCGTGGTGGTTATCCCCTGCTAAATGAGGCCGGAGAAACCATCGGGCGCGTCACCTCTGGTAGCCAGTCTCCTAGCTTAGGCAAGGGCATCGGACTCGGCTATGTGGAGACGGCCTATGCCAAGCCAGGCACAGTACTTCGCGTGGGCATCCGCCAGAAGCAGTTGGCCGTGACCGTAACTAAGTTGCCCCTCTATAAAAAAGACGCATGAAGACAGTAAGCATTTGCCTCACACCCGCCTTGCGGGAGCTCTATGAGGTAAGTGGCCGCATCGTGGTGGTGGTGGACATTTTCCGCGCCAGCAGCACCATGGTCGCGGCCCTCTGCGAAGGGGTGGACCACATCATTCCTGTGGCCGATCAGGAGGAGTGCCGAGCGCTTGGCGCCAAAGGATACCTCACCGCCGGAGAGCGAAATGGCCACATTATTCCCGGTTTTGACCTGGGAAATAGCCCTTTGGCCTTCCAGCAGGAAGCCTTTAAAGGCCAAAAACTCAGTATGACCACCACCAATGGCACGCTGGCGATCGAAAAATTCCGCGAAGGGGCACGTGAACTCCTCATCGGGCTTTTATGAACTTGCGCCGCACAGCTGCCCACCTGCGCACACAAGATGCCGACGTACTCATCGTCTGTGCAGGCTGGAAAGGCAACTATAACCTCGAGGACGCCCTCTATGCGGGTGCGCTAGTGGAGGCACTTTCGGAAAGCCATACGCCCGCTTGCGACAGCAGTTTGGCCATGAAAACCCTCTATGCAGCCGTAAAAGAGGACTTGAAAGGCTTTTTGGCGCAAGCTCCCATGCCAAGCGCCTGCAGAACCACGGAATCGAAGGAGATATCGACTTTTGTTTGGAGCTCGACCGCTACGAAGAGCTAGTGCTGCTAAAAGAAGAAAAATTGGTATTGGCGTAATAATTAGGCGTAAGCGAAAAAATCGTTTCCTAATGCAGGCTTTTTGGCTACCTTTGTATGCCATAAGCAGATGCCTTTTACAACCTTAATACCAATAAAATGATGACCGAGGTCAAATTATTTGCCGGTTCGAATAGTCTCCCTTTAGCCGAAAAAATCGCCAAGCATTATGGGAAAAAATTAGGTGACTTGACCCTTTCCAAATTCAGTGATGGGGAAATGTCGCCAAGCTTTAATGAATCTGTTCGTGGCTGCACCGTATTTCTTATCCAGTCGACTAACCCGAGCGCTGATAACTTACTCGAGCTTTGCTTGATGATCGATGCCGCAAAGCGCGCTTCCGCCTACAAGGTCTGCGCTGTCATTCCCTATTATGGCTATGCGCGTCAGGATCGAAAAGACCGCCCTCGGGTTTCGATCGCCGCTAAGCTTGTGGCCAACATTTTGACCTCTGCAGGTGCAGACCGCATCATGACCTGTGACCTGCATGCCGGACAAATCCAAGGATTTTTTGACATTCCTTTGGATCATCTGAATGCTTCCGCTATCTTTGTGCCCTATTTGGAGAGGCTGAACCGGGATAACCTGATTTTCGCCGCCCCAGATGTAGGAGGAGTAGCGCGTGCGCGTGCTTACGCCAAGCATTTTGCGGTGGAGATGGTCGTCTGTGACAAGCATCGAAAACGCGCAAACGAGGTCGCTTCCATGCAGGTTATCGGAGATGTAGAGGGCAAAGATGTCGTACTTATCGATGATTTAGTGGATACGGCGGGGACATTGTGCCGTGCGGCACAAATCATACTGGAAAAAGGTGCCTTATCGGTTCGCGCCATCGCCACACACGGGGTGCTGTCTGGAAAGGCGTATGAGAATATTAACAACTCTGTTTTAGAGGAACTGGTCATCACCGATACCATTCCGCTGGTTCAGGAATCAAGTAAAATTCGGGTGTTATCCGTTGCTGATTTATTCGCTAAGGCGATTCATGCAGTGACTGGCAACTCCTCTATCAGTGCACTCTTTATTTAATTTATTTATAACTTATTCTTATTTACTATGAAATCTTTAGAGATTATAGGGTTTAAAAGAGCAAATCTCGACAGTGCTACTTTAAAAGAGCTTAGAGAAGACGGTCAAGTTCCTTCTGTGGTTTACGGACCAGGTATCGAAGAGCAGATTCACTTCTATGCACCTGCGATTCTTTTCCGCCCGCTTGTTTACACGCCGGATGTACACTTAGTAGAATTAAACATCGAAGGTCAGAAAATCAAGGCACTTCTCAAGGACACACAGTTCCACCCGGTATCTGAAGTTCTTCTGCACGCAGATTTCTTAGCATTCAGCGAAGACCGTCCTGTGAAGATGGACATCCCTGTAAATATCGTAGGGAGCTCTCCAGGTATCCAAAAAGGGGGTAAGCTAGAAATTAAAGCCCGTACCTTAAAGGTGAAAGGCCTAGCGAGCAATCTTCCTGATAAAATCAATGTGGATATTTCGCACCTAGACCTTGGCAAGTCCGTAAAAGTTTCTGAACTTTCAGTAGAAGGTTTCGAAATTCTTACTAGCCCGAACGTTTCCATCGCTACGATCGGTATTCCAAGAGCACTTCGTGGTAAGAAATCAGCTGAATAAGCTTTTTCTCCCTAAATTACCTACATCCTGCCCAGTATTTACGCTGTGGCAGGATGTCTTGTTTCCGGCCGATAGCAGGAGCCGGCCGCCACTCACCCCCTCATCACTCATGAAATACTTAATCGTTGGCCTCGGAAATATCGGCCCAGAGTACGAATTGACCCGCCATAACGTCGGTTTTCTCACCTTAGACCGCCTCGCAGACAAGCATCAGTGCAGCTGGAGCTCAAGCCGCCATGCTTTTTACAGCCACTTTAGTTATAAATCCCGGCAGTTTCATCTCATCAAGCCCACGACCTACATGAACCTGAGTGGCAAAGCCGTTTCCCACTGGATGGCGGAGCTGAAAATAGAGAAAGCCCATGTCTTGGTGGTGGTAGATGATGTGGCCTTGCCTTTCGGCAAATTACGCATGCGCGCCAAGGGGTCCGCAGCAGGCCATAATGGGCTAAAAAACATCGAGGCGCTTACAGGAGGCCAAGATTACCCCCGGCTAAAGTTTGGGATAGGAGATGATTTCCCGAAGGCAGACAGGTGGACTATGTCCTTGGACGCTGGACGCAGGCAGAAATCGACGCCCTGCCCGAACATATGGACCGTGCCATCGCCATGATCGAAGCTTTCGGCAGCATCGGGATCGTGCACGCCATGAATCAGTTTAACGACTAAGTCCTTTTTTTTGGCCGAAGGCCAAAGATGAAAAAGCAGCAGGGAAAGCAGGAGGGAAAGCTACAGGGATTTTGTTTTCTGGATTCCAAGCGCTTTCTTTGTAGGAAAAGAAGTTTACACCTTTATAAAGAAGAGGCGAGAGAACAGGCTCCATGACCCTCTGGCAACCGGCCGTTCGCGTCCAAGGTGCCACATCCTGCCCCCTATCCGGGAACTATAAACGGGTCAATGCGCTATAGATGCACGGGGCGATGGTCTTTATACCGATTACGTAAGAACCCTGAATTTATGGCACATTTCGAAACACAGGCGATTCGCGCAGGCGCGCAGCCTTCTAATGCAGCAGGACATTCCAGTCCCATCCATCTCACTTCCAGCTTTACTTTCGACTCCGCCGAGCAAGCACGAGCCCTCTTTGCGGAGGAGCAGGAAGGGCAGATTTATTCCCGCTATGCGAACCCGAACACCAGCTCCCTGCTCGAAAAGGTCTGCTTAGCAGAAGGCACCGAGGATGGCATGGTGACCGCTTCAGGCATGGCCGCGATGTTCGGAAGTATCGCCGCACTGCTTAGCCAGGGCGACCATATTTTAGCCTCGCGCTCCCTGTTCGGTTCCACGCACCAGCTGCTAACCCGCGTCTTTCCGCGCTGGGGGATTACCTCCACCTATGGGGACATTGCAGATTATAAGAACTGGGCCGCTCTCCTGAAGCCGACCACCAAGATGCTCTTTTTAGAGACTCCTTCAAACCCAGGATTGGAATTAATCGACTTAGAATGGGCGGGGAACTTTGCACGGGAGCATGGGCTTATTTTGGTGGTGGACAACTGTTTCGCTACACCTTATCTGCAGCAGCCGGCGAAATGGGGTGCCCATTTGGTCACGCATAGTGCTACCAAATTTATCGACGGACAGGGTCGCGTGCTGGGGGGATTGATTTTAGGAAGTAAGGAGCTGATCGAACAGGTACGTTTCTTTGCCCGGCATACGGGCCCTTCCATCTCGCCCTTTAATGCCTGGATACTGGATAAAAGTATGGAGACCTTAGCGGTACGAATGGACCGCCACTGTGAGAATGCCCTAAAAATAGCGCGGCATTTCGAGGGGCATGCCAAAATAAATCGGGTGAATTATCCGTTTTTAGAAAGTCATCCACAATATGCGGTGGCCGTGAAACAAATGCGCCATGGTGGGGGTATAGTAACTTTAGATCTGAAGGAAGGAGCAGCAGCGGCGGCGGCCTTTATCGATCGGCTGAAAATGATCAGTTTTACTGCGAATCTGGGAGACGCCAGAAGTATCGTCACACACCCTGCTTCTACGACTCACAGTAAGTTGAGTCCCGAAGAGCGAGAGCGTGTCCAAATCACGCCAGGCCTGATACGCTTATCGGTAGGCTTGGAGCACGTGGACGATATCATCGCGGATATCGAACAAGCATTATGATAAAAAAACGTTTTGGTTTTTTCTTGCTATGGGGGCTCCTTTTGGGAGCCCTTGCTTTCGCACAGCCTGCTCCTGTAGCCTTAGACAGCGTGGAGAATCGCAGCGAGTACCTGCTTTTGGATAAAGGCTTGCAGTTTCGAATCACCCGCTATGTAAATAGCCTGTATAATTTTGATTTCCGCGAGGCAGATCGCGGATTTAAAGTTTTGGAGTACGAGTACCCGGAGCATCCACTGCCCTATTTTTTACAGGGGCTTAGCAGCTGGTGGAAAATTTTACCCGATTTAGATAATGAGCGCTATGACGATCGCTTCGTCGGGCAGATGGATGTGGTGATCGAAAAAGCGAAGAGCCTACTCAAGCGGGACCCTGAAAATAAGGAGGCCACCTTCTTTTTGGCGGCAGCCTATGGTTTTCAAGGGCGGCTCTATTCGGAGCGCAGGGCCTGGACGAAGGCCACGCTAGCAGGAAAAAATGCGCTCAAATACCTCAACTTGAGTAAAGATGGCGATGAGGAAATGAGTCCAGAGCTGGTGCTAGGAGATGCGCTGTTTAATTATTACTCCGTCTGGATTCCAGAGAATTATCCCCTGCTGAAACCCGTAGTCGCCTTTTTCCCAAAGGGCAATAAGGAAAAAGGAATCGAGCTGCTGGAATATGTGGCCAATAATGCTTTCTATTCCCGGGTAGAAGCGCAGTATTTTTTATACATGCTGTATGCAAATGCGGAGGGCAGCCCCTTTAAATCTTTGGCGATTACGGATTATCTAATGGATAAGTATCCGAATAATGCCTTTTTTCATCGCTCCCATGCGCGCAACCTCTATACGGTGGGAAAATGGTACGAGTGCAAGGAGGTGTCTGAAGAAATTCTCCGCCGATTGGATGCCAAGCAGACCGGTTATGAGGCCAATAGCGGGCGTTATGCCGCATTTTATATCGCGCAGTACTACGAGCGCAGAAATGACATGCCGCAGGCGAAAGCTTATTACAAGCGCACACTGGCCTTCGGAGAAGAGTCTGAGGCACAGGAAAGTGGCTACTACCTCTACAGTTTACTGGCCTTAGGAAAAATCGCCACGTCCGAGGCAAAAAAAACGAGGCCAAGTCCTATTTTAATCAGGTGAAGAAGTTTGCCAAAAGAAAGCATCCCGCCCATAAGGAAGCACGAAATTTTATTAAAAAGAATAAACTTTGAAACGCTTTTCCCGTTTACCAAAGAAGTTCAGCAGGAGAATATTTGAATTGGCATAGTTATTGGCTTACATTACCCTGAATGCTTTTGCTGGAGTGCAGGTACGAACAAGAATATTTCGTGTTTACACACCTTTTTCTTTCCGATTGCTTTAAAATAATATTTATTATACCTAACTTTGTACAAGATATTATTCTGTAAATACTTTCATCTATGGATAACAGCGTAAGAGTAAAATTTGACAAAATCGACCGTAAAATACTAGAAATTTTACAGGGAAATGCGAAAATAACCAATGCGCAGCTTTCGAAAGATATTGGGCTTTCACCGGCTCCCACCCTAGAGCGCGTTAAGAAATTAGAACAATCTGGAATCATCCGTAGCTATCATGCGAAATTAGATCCAGAAAAGATCGGCCTCGGGGTAAGTACCTTCGTACTCGTGACCCTTATCGGACATAATAAAGCTAATATCGATGCCTTCATGACGGAAATTAACACCATCCAAGAGGTTATCGAATGCCATCACATCACCGGTTCTGGCGATTTTATTCTAAAAATTATTGCAAAAGACATCACTGCCTACCAGAAGTTGATGCTCGAGCAGGTTTCCGAAATTAAAGAGGTAGATTCCATGCAGTCCATGGTGATTCTTTCCACTTTTAAGGATTCTAAGGTATTACCTATTCCTGCATAAAAGTCGCTTAGCGCGCACCCACACAAGCATGGTCTCCCGATCATGCTTTTTTTTTATGTACTTTTGCAGGGCGAAAGGACTGCGCCCCTACCGCAGTACTGGAACCCCTGACCCTATGGCACCGACAAAAGAAGAAAATCCCTGGATCTGCCAGGAAAAAAAAACCGTATTTGAAAATCCCTGGATCCGCGTTGAAAACCATCAGGTACTGAATCCTGCCGGAAAACCCGCCGAATACGGCAAGGTCTGTTTTAAAAACCGCGCGATCGGCATTTTGCCCATCGATGAGGAGGGTTACACCTACCTGGTAGGGCAGTACCGCTACACGACGGAGGGCTATTCCTGGGAGATTCCTATGGGAGGTGGCCCCTTAGAAGAAGCCCCTTTGGCGCGCCGCCAAAAGAGAGCTAAAAGAGGAAACCGGTCTGACAGCGGACAGCTGGACCCTGCTCATGGAAGTGCATACCTCTAACTCCGCCACCGACGAAGTGGGCCTGATCTATGTGGCCGAAGGGCTACATGCCGGCACCCCCGAGGCAGAAGAAACCGAAATCCTACAGGTACGCCGACTCCCCCTGCGGGAAGCCGTACAGTGGGTCCTCGAAGGAAAAATTACAGACGCTATTTCCGTATGTGGGCTGCTGCGCGTAGCCCGCGATTACGCTATATAAGATCAACATGCTTGGTATTCAGAACTTTAGGCAGCATAGCTCCAAAACATTTTTACTCGCTTACCCCGTGATGCTCAGCCAGCTCGGGCAGGTACTCGTGGGCGTGGCTGACAGTATGATGGTGGGCCGACTGGGGGCAGAACCGCTCGCAGCGGCTTCTCTCGCCAACAGTATTTTCTTCGTGGTGCTGATGTTCGGAATCGGAATCTCCATGGCCATCACACCCCTGGTAGCGATGGCAGATGGGCGCGGACGCAATAAACGCATCGCCCGCCTCTTCCGGCATGGCTTCGTCATCAACTTAGGTGCAGGGATCGTTTTGCTCCTCTTTATTTTACTCTCCAGCCCACTGCTGCTTCACCTGAACCAGCCAGAAGCTGTCGTGGAAATGGCCATACCCTATCTGGCCATCATCACCTTCTCGCTACTGCCCTTTATGGTGTTCCAGACCTTCAAGCAGTTCACCGAAGGCCTCTCCCAGACCAAGCAAGCCATGTACATTACCCTAGTCTGTAATGCGCTCAACGTATTCCTGAACTGGCTGTTGATTTACGGCAACTGGGCGCCCCAGAGCTGGGACTAAATGGCGCCGGCTGGGCCACGCTCATCTCCCGCATCCTGATGGCCCTGATGATCGCCTACTACGTGTGGTGGTCGCCGCGCTATAAAACGTATCACATCAACTTTCGCTTTGAGCGCTTCAGCTTCCCGATGGTCAGCAAAATGCTCCAAATCGGCATCCCCACCGGCTTTCAATTTATCTTTGAGGTAGGAGCCTTCTCCACCGCCGCCATTATGATGGGCTGGATCGGGGTGAATGCCCTAGCCAGCCATCAGATTGCCATTAACCTGGCCTCCATCAGCTACATGATGGCCTCAGGACTTTCTGCCGCAGCCATGGTGCGCGTAGGGAACCAGCTGGGACAGCGGGACATCCCCGGTCTGCGTGATGCTGGCTTCACGGTTTTCCTGATGACCGCCGCCTTTATGAGTTTATCTGCCGTCTGCCTGATCCTGCTGCGGGAGTTTTTGCCATCGCTTTACATCGACGATCAGCAGGTCATTCAGATGAGCGCCAGCCTACTTATCATCGCCGGCATGTTCCAGCTCTCGGACGGCATACAGGTCGTGGGCCTAGGGGCACTGCGCGGGATGGCGGACGTTAAAATTCCCACCATCGTGACACTGATCGCCTACTGGGTGATCGGCCTGCCGCTGGGCTATTTCTTTGCCTTCCACCTCGGCATGGAAGAAAAAGGCGTCTGGTATGGCCTCTTGACAGGCTCAGCTTGACCGCCTGCGGACTTCTTTACCGTTTTCATAGCCTGAGTAAGCGTTTGGCTAGCGCCAAAGAATTACCAAAAGTGAATCCCGAGCTGATGCATTAAACCACTGGGCACCTACGAAATCGGCAGCACCGAACGCACCTCTTGCTCCATCTCGCCTAGCCCACTCAGCTGCATGCGTACACGGTCACCGGCGCGTAAAAATCGCGGAGGCTGTAGGCCCATCCCTACTCCTGCTGGAGTTCCCGTAGCGATGATATCTCCTGGTAAAAGACGCATGTAGCTTGAAATTTCCGCAATCAAGGCCGGCACATCCAGTAGCATCTGCGCTGTACTGGCCTCCTGCCGTAGCTTACCATTCACCCAAGTGCGCACCTCGAAACGCTCGTTTTCAGCTGCCCGCGCTGGCTCTAGCAGAACAGGTCCCATAGGTGCGAAACCATCATAGCTTTTGCCCTTCACCCACTGCCCTTTACGCTCCAGCTGCCATGCACGCTCACTGACATCATTCAGGATGCTGTAACCTGCGATATAGGCAGCCGCCTCTTGTGCTTGAATCGCGATCCCCTCTCGCCCGATGACCACGGCCAGCTCAGCTTCATAGTCCAGTTTTTCAGCCCCTAAAGGCAGTGGAATCGCATCGAAAGGACCTGAGAGGGAGGTGCTGGCTTTCATAAACAAAATCGGCCTCTCCGGAGCCTGCATCTGCACTTCAGCGGCATGTGCAGCATAATTTAGGCCCACAGCGATGAGCTTAGAAGGACGCGCTACCGGTGCGCCGAGGCGCAAAGTCGCCGCCGCTGCTTCCGTCCAGATGGCTCCTGTTTCCAAGCGCTCCCGCAACCAGCGGAAACCTCCTGCACGAAAAAACGACTCCCCATAATCCCCTCCCGGTAGCTGCTCCCCTTTGAGCAGATGCGCGCTGCCGCCGAGAAAAAGTCCAGGCTGCTCTTGCCCGAAAGGGCCTAATCGTATCAGTCGAAGACGCTCTACTTTTTGTCTTTGCTCCTGCATAGGCGCTGAATTCCTTGTTCGTTGTTAGGTGTTCCTTAGCCTTCGAAACTACGAGGATTTGTCCGAAGGGGCAAGGATATCCCGAGCCTATTCAGCTAAATAAAGATAGCTGTAAAGATAAATCCCGCTCCCTGCGCTCGAAGCATGGCGCTTCAGGGCGAAAATCCTATCTTCGCATCAAGAAACATACCTGCATGTCAGCTTTTACTCGCCCTTCCCGTCCCTTTTTTCCGGCACTGTACCGGCAAGAACCTCTCGAGGAGGCCTCCTACTTTTCCCAGGACTTCCAGGTGCTGGCCTGCGCTTTTTGTTTTGTCCCGCCGGCCCCTACTGGCTCTTCGTAGGCGGTCGCTTCCATGTACTGCGGGAGGACAGTATGTTCGTTTGTGATCGAAATCTTTCTATTTTCCTTAAAAACCCCTTAAAAGGAAAGCAAAAGAAAGAAAAAGAAAGTGATTTACCCCCTAAAAAGAAAGCAAACGAACAAAAAGGAAAGCAAACGAACATGGGAGCCGTGCAGGCCTTGCATCTCATCGAGGTCAGTGATGAGGCCTTGCTTAGCCTCCCGCAGTGGGGTGCGAGCTTACAGCCTTTGGCCCAACAGGCCCGCGAGCAAGCACTTTGGGCCCGTCGCATAGCGTATTCGGAGGAGCGCTTCGTCCGCCTACTCGACCTTCCCGGCTGGCTAGAGGAAGCCCAGCCCGCCGCCTTTCCCCAGCTCCAGTTTTTTCAGGCGCTATTTGATTGGCAGCAGGCCCTTTCGGATTCCTCGACCGATCTGCTGGCGACGGAAGATCGCCGTTGGCTGGTTCCCTTTCACCAAGAGCCACGGCTTTTACGCGTCTATGAGCGCTTGCTTCAGGGCTTCGATACGGGCATTGAGCTGGCGGAGCTGGCGGAGGAGATCGGCATGCAGTATGCGGCTTTTAGTCGTTTTGTAGGTCAGGCCTCCGGCCAAAGCCTCAGCAAGGTGCTGCTTGCCTTGCGTATCGCCTTTGCGCAAACCTGCCTCCTCGAGCGGCCAGAACTCACCATAGCCGAAGTAGCACAAAGCGCAGGCTTCAGCAATTTAAGTAACTTCAATCGTCTTTTTCTGCGAGAAACAGGGCGGACGCCGAGTGGTTTTGCTGCTGGAAAAAGAAAGGTAATTTTTTAATGGTTAATGGTTGATGGTTGATGGTGAATGGTGAATGGTGAATGGTTAATGGTTAATGGTGAATGGTTGATGGTTGATGGTGAATGGTTGATGGTGAATGGTTGATGACGTTAATTGTCCTGCGTTGATGCGGATTTATCGTCTTTCTTACTTGACGCTAAAGCCGCCAAACTACCCCAAAATCCGCCGCCATGCCGCTCGAAATTTAAGGATTCTCCCGTTTTCGTCCTCACATATTCCGCGTTTAAATAATTAACAATTTACCATTTACCATCAACCATTAAAAAAACGTTTATTCCGCTGGCATCCAAAACTCCTCCTGCGCGATCTTGAAAAGACCATTTCGCGTGGCGATGTGCACAAAACCGTCAAATAAGGCCACATCCGTAAGCTGTAAATTTTCTAAGCCTTCTGTATTCAAACGGGTGAGGACAGCGCTTTCTCCTTGACCTTCTAGCTCAAACAACTCATCGACACCCGTCCAAACGAGGATGCGATCCTCCACTACGCGCACACCACGCAGCGTGTTGTTCGCAAACATAGGCTCCAGGTCTAGGACATTGCCGGAGGCAGAGCGGAAAAGCCCTTCCTCACTCAGCACCAAACGGCTGCCATCGGTAAAGGTATCTGTACCTAAAACAACAAAACGACGTAAATCTTCGAATACAGGCGTCACCTCACCCGTCTCCGTAAGTAGAAAACTACTCTGACGGCCCGCCACGCCAGCTGATATCAGCCAGCCCGTCTCCAGAGCGAAAACCGAATAGAGCTCGGTAATCGGCATATCTTCGAAACGGTACTGCAGAAGTATTCTGTTCATCACAGGAACTTCCTGATTAATGACAGGCAAGCGCCCTGACTGAGCATCCACCTCCACTAAAAAGACGCGGTCCTCCAAAGAAGAGCCTCCGAGCGGATCCACCCAGCTGGAAAGCACCACATTCCCCTGGACACCAAAAGAAGGCAGCCCAAACCAGCCTGGATTCAACTGATAGTTAGCGGGATGATCGGGAATAGTTAGGGCATCCAAGCGCAAAACATCCAAGCTGTTATAGTCTTCATTTGCGATGGCCAGTAAGCTAGCGCGCGTGTCTAGTGCACCTATCGATAAAAACTCTCCATGCGCCTGACCGAAACGCATATCAAAGGCACGCAATGAAAACTGCTCTTGAGTGCCTGCTGCACTAAAGAATCCCGGCGTAAGGCGTTCGAGTACAACAGGCGGTCTCCCTGTAGGGTCAGGTTGGCGACGTGCCCACGCTCCCAGTTGAAGTTGGGTAAGCGAATAAAACGTGCCTCCTGCTCTTGCTCTGGAAGAACATCTTCAGACTCCTGACACGAACTCAAGCCACCGAAAAGGAGAAGGCCACAGGTTGCCAAAACGGAAAATCGACGGAATGGCAAGGGGTTAACGCATACTTTCATAATTAACTACTAAGGGTTTAAAAATTGGTTTAGCTATAGGAATGCCTAAATTTAGCAATTATTTTATTTTTAATGAAACTAAATAGGTGTCTAAATTACAGATATACGCTTTAAACTCGAAACAAAAGGAAATCAGACCCCGTTAATAATCATGTAAACACTAAACCACTTACACCATGTTTGACTTAGGTCATCAAGAAATCAAGTTTTTATACCATTCAGACGATCTAAAGGATCGAGAAGCTTTTGGGTATGCCACTGCCTTAGATCAGCATACAATGAATGAGGTAAATGTGGCCAAAACACCCTTGACACAGCGGCATTTTGCGGAGCTGGCCACCAAATTAGGGGTGCCTATCATCGAATTATTCGATAAGCAGCATGATCGCTATGAGGAAGAAATAGCATCTGCTTCGTTTAGCGACCAGGATCTTCTAGACCTCCTGCATCGTGACCCCTCCCGTCTGAAAACACCTATTTTAATCGCGGAATTTGGAGCTCGCTTTTTGGAGTCTCCATTCGACACGCACCAAATAGACCTGGCGGTAGCGGGAATTAAAATCAATCCAAACGATAACTACTAAACAAACACAACTATGAACACGAACGGAACCGCTGAAAAACGCGTATTCAAAAAATTAGGATATAATAGGGAAGAAACAGATAAAATCGTAGCCTCACTGAATCAGTTGCTCGCGAATTATCACGTGCATTATCAGAAGTTACGTAATTTCCACTGGAACGTGACAGGTGGAGATTTCTTCGAGCTACATGAAAAATTCGAGGAGCTCTACGACGAAGCCATGGAAAACATCGACTTGGTGGCTGAGCGCGTACGGGTCTTTGGCATGACACCACTGAGCCTGATGCGCGACTACTTGGAAGTAGCTGACATTAAGGAAGTAGGCACAGACCTGCACCCCCATGATATGGTGCGCGAAGTATTACGTGACTTCGAGGTGCTCGCCGAAAACATGAATGATGCTGCTGAAAAAGTGGCAGAACTCGGTGATAAAGCCACGGAAGATATGCTCGTCGCCTTTATCAAAAGCATCGAACTGAAGCACTGGATGTTCACTTCCTTCCTAAAAGAGCATGCTTAATAGCGTAGGAGGGCGTAGGGGTTAATTTTCGGCCCCTTGCCCCCCGTCAAATGCCAGCACCTGCGTTCATGCGTAGGTGCTTTTTTTTTGTAAAAGGTTTTGCCCTTCGGGCAAAGGAAACTAAATTACTAAAAAAAGTTTCTAAGCCGATGCCACAGCCCTTTTCTGACGTACCTGTGCGATTTTTAACCTGCTCCCTCGGGCGCCTGGCCTACCGCGTTCATGGGCCTGCCAGCGGTACAGTCACCCTACTCCTACATGGTTTCGGCCAAAACCAACACGCTTTCCACGCTTTCCTGAGTCTCCGAGGAAAAGAAGAACGCTACATCAGTATCGATCTCTTTTTCCATGGCCTAAGCAGCTGGAGTAAGGCCTCCAAGCGGCTGCTCCCAAAGGACTGGGCCGCCATACTTCAGCAGCTGATGGCCGCAGAAAAATTCAACTCCTTCCATCTAGTCGGCTACAGTATGGGGGGAAAATTTAGCCTCATCAGCTACCAAGAGCTCCCCAAGCAGGTACTCAGCCTTACCCTATTAGCACCCGACGGGATAAAAACAGGTTTTTGGTACAACATCAGCAACTTTCCCGGCATTTTCGAGGGACTATTTAAGCGAACTGTTTTGGACCCCAACCGTTTTTTCACCTGGATGCACGGACTTCGCCGCATCGGTCTGCTGGATAAAAGCATTGTGAAATTTATCGACACCCAAATGGAAACCCGCACCAAGCGCGCGCAAGTGTACTTCACCTGGTCCGTTTTTCGGAAGCTAAGGCCGGATATCCAAGCCATACTGGCTGAGCTTCGGCGGCAGCCGATTCCGGTTACCCTGGTCACGGGAGACTTCGACCGCATGGTTACCTATGAAAACTTGGCTTACTTTATAGAAGCCCTGCCGGCCGCCGAGCATGTGGCTTTGGCTAGCGGCCATAATACGCTGATTCCAGACTACGCCGAATACCTGAAAAACCGCCGAAAAAAGTAACATAAAAAAGGGAAGCCGCTTGCACCTGCCTCCCTGATATTAGAGTTATGGTATGAAATTATTTTTTATTGTTTGGGCACTAAAAGTGCAGAAACTCTTGCTCTAAGCCACTGAAGTGATCGATCATCTCCCAAAATGGCGGGCGATAACTGCTCCGTGCACCCGCTTGCACAGCCCCCGTGCTGATCAGCTGTAGGCTGCCTGAAAGCGTGCCTCCTGACGATCGCCCCAGTTGCGGCTAGGATCATCTGCCACGAAGAAGTCAGCGGGAAGTCCATCGAAGTAATCCGCGACGCCCGTGGCGTTTGTGGTCGCAAAGGTAATCGGAACCAGTTCCAAGCCGCGCTGCTGCAGGGGCCTGCTGAAGCCACTGAGGGTGAAGGATCCCACAGGCTTTCCAAAGGTGTTGTCGCCGATCAAGACCACGTCCATATACGGCTCGAGGCAGTTGATGAGTAGCTCTGATGCCGAAGCCGAGCTGCGGCTGGTCAAGAAAATAACCCGCTGAAGTTGCAGATTCCCTCGGCGACGGAAATTGACCGTACGGTTTCGGTTTTGCTGCGGCTGATTATGCTGTACCGTGTACATCACCTGATTATCAGCCGCCTGGGGCACGAGGAAATTCAAGATTTGTTCGGTAACTGCCACCGATCCGCCTCCATTATAGCGCAGATCGATGATCAGCTCCTGCACCTGCTCTTGGTTGAAGAACTGAAAACTGTCTTCCACCTCTAAGCTGCGAGTGGGGGTCTCACCGGCTGTGGCACGGAAAGAATGATATACCCAGTAGCCCACTTTTTTACCCGCCAGCTCGAAAGCCTCCTGGTGCAAGACAGAGTTCGTCTGGAAGGCATCTCTTCGGATGGTACGCGTAGTTTCCGTGCCGTCAGGCAGGCGGAAGGTAAAGCTATTCGTGCTGCCGATCACATTCGGCCCCAGCTGAAAATCAAAACCGTTCGCCGTACGGTAGCTCATGATCGGACGGCCATTGATCTGCGTTACTTCCCAGCCACGCTGCCAACCGTCTTGTCCGGCAGGACCATTCGCGAACACAAAGGCGATGAACATCTTAAAGTCTCCACTCGGCTGCTCCTGAAGCTGAAAGCCAAAGCCATGTACGCCACTCGCCTGCCCGGTAAAGGCAGCCTCAAAGGCTTCGCGTGTGGTCAGATAGGACCAGCGATCGAGCGGCTCGAAGCGTAGGCTACGTAGAAACGCATCGTTATCGTTAATACGACCGAAATCAGTTACCACGGGAAGTTCGTCCTCCCAGAAGTAGAAATCTTGCATCAGCCGATAAATCTCCTGATTAATCCCCGGCACGGATAGTCCCGGATTATCTGTCTCATCTTCGGGAGGCATACAGGCTCCCATCCCCACGAATAGGGCCATCAGCCCCGCTGTCCACCAGGAAAAGGTTTTTCTCATACGTCATGATTTAAAGCATAAACGAAACGAACTTGCATTCAGATTGTTAAGCCGCCAAATTCTTTTTCTCGCAACTTTTAACGCGCAAAATCGCCTGCATCTGAGCAAAAGTTTTTTCCGCCTGCCTTTTTATGTAATTTTGGGGGTTAATGTATAAAAAATTCGCACACGAACTCCTCTGTACGCGCATATTTTCGATGAAAAAACCTGGAATTTTACTCATTAGCTACTACTGGCCCCCTTCGGCCGGGTCGGGCGTGCAGCGCTGGCTGAAAATGAGCTATTTTTTACAAGAAATGGGTTGGCAGGTCCACGTGCTTTGCCCCGAAAATCCTGACTTTCACCTCCGCGACCCCAAGCTGCTGGCCGACATCCACCCTGACATTCAGGTACATCCCCTGCCGATACGGGAGCCTTACCAGCTTTGGCGCCGCCTTCGGGGCCAAAAAGGGGGAGATGCAGCGGCTGTTTTGGAGGAAAAAAATCACGGCTTACTGGGACGGGCAGCACTGTTTATCCGTGCGAATCTGTTCATCCCAGACCCCCGCGTGTCTTGGGTGCAGGCCGCCTCGGCCAAAGGTACCGCGCTCGTAAAAGCCGAAGGCATACAGGCGCTTATCAGCACAGGCCCACCACACAGCATGCACCTAATCGCCCGCCGGATAAAGGCTCAAACGCAGGCCTACTGGTTGGCTGATTTCCGCGACCCTTGGACCCAGTGGGAGTTTTTGCAGCAGCTCCCGATGCTCCCCTTTGCCCGCCGAAAACATGCCCGGCTGGAGCTTGCAGTTTGCCGCGAAGCGGACCGTGTGTGCACCATTAGCCCCACCTTTCAGCAGGAGCTGCAGGCACGCGTCGGTCGCCCCGTATCCCTTCTCACCAATGGCTTTGACCCGCGGGACTTTCCTGCTTCTCTGTACACGCCTGCTGATGTGAAGCCTGGGAGGCCCATTCGCATCGTGTACACCGGCATCATCGATGCGATCCGAAACCCTTTCCCCTTTTTAGAGGCGCTGCTGGCCCTTTCGCAAGCCCCGGAGGCACCCCGCTTTCAGGTGTATTTCGTGGGCAAAGTCTCCGCAGCACTCCGAGATTTTCTGGAGGCACATCCCGCCCTCGCTGCCACGGTACACCTGGTGGGCTATGTGGCGCATGAAGAGGTTTTTCAGTATTACGCACAGGCGGACTTGCTCCTGCTAATCCTCACGCAGTCCGCGAATGCCAAGGGAAATATCCCCGGAAAACTCTTTGAATACATGGCAACGGGCCGACCCGTTTTGGCACTGGGGGACCCCAAAGGAGACAGCGCAGAGCTCCTTCGTGCAGCGGGCGCTGGAAAGGTATTTCTACACAGCCAAAGTACGGAAATCCAAGGTTTTTTACGTGATTTTAGTCCACAAGCTATCCGCCCCCTATCCGAAAGTTTAAACGCTTACAGCCGAAAAGCACTTGCCCGAAAAGTATCCGACTGGCTTCGCGAAGGCCTCCCGGCCAAAGAAAACTAAGCCACCAAAAACTAAGACACCATAAGCCGTCACCAGCCAAGCTGTCGCGACTGCATTTACTGGGGGTCTACATCGATTAAAATCCGTAAATTCCGGAATTCGCGCTGCTGCTGCATGCTCTCCACCAGCTGCTGCAGGGCCTGCTTCATCTCTTGGTTGGCCTCATGGCGCCGCTCTAATTTGAGCAGCAGCTCGAAAATGTAGTAGTTCCGGACCTTGCCCACCAGGGCTTTTTCGGGTCCTAGCACCACCTTCTGTACAGGAACCTCCTGCAGCAGATTCCGGAGGTACTCGGCTCCTTTTTTAGCTAAGACCTGCTCCTTATGGCGCACCGAAATGCGGATGAGCTTCACAAAGGGCGGGTACAAATACTTTTGGCGATCCGCATATCCTCCAGATAGAGTGCATGGTAGTCCGAGCCGATCACCCACTGGAACAGGGGATGATCCGGACGGCGCGTTTGGATGATGACCTCACCCGCCTTCTCCCTCCTCCCGGCCCGTCCGCCGACCTGTAAAAGCTGCGAAAAGGCCCGTTCACTGGAGCGAAAATCCGGAAAGTTCAAGATGCGGTCGGCATCCATCACCCCCACTAGCGTGACACGCTCGAAGTCTAAGCCCTTCGTAATCATCTGCGTACCCACGAGGATATCGATATGTCCCGCCGCGAACTCCTCCAGAAGCTGTTGGAAGCCATATTTTGAGCGTGTGGTATCCAGGTCCATACGTGCCACGCGGGCCTCTGGAAAGAGCAAGCTCACATCCTCTTCCAGGCGCTCCGTTCCCAGCCCTACCGGGCTTAGCTTGGCACTTCCACAGGCAGGGCACTGCGCGGGAAGTCCATCTTTAAACCCGCAGTAGTGACAGTTTAGGCTGGCAATGGCCTGGTGATAGGTCAAGTTCACATCGCACTGCACACATTCGGGCACCCAGCCACAGGCATCACAAGACAGGTAGGGCGCATAGCCACGCCGATTTTGGAAGAGCAATACCTGCTCCTGGCGTTCTAGCCGCTGCTGAATGGCCTCCCGCAAACGTGCCGTGAAGCCCTGCTTGAGTAGGTTGCGCTTCTTATCCCGAAGGATATCAGCGAGTTCGACCTGCGGCAGCTGCGCATTTCCGTAGCGTGTGCCGAGGAAGACGTAGCCATACTTTTCTTTGCGCGCATGAAAGTACGATTCGAAGGAGGGGGTGGCGGAGCCCAAAAGGCTTTTGGCTTGGTGCATGTGTGCCAGCATCAGGGCGGCATCCCGAGCCTGAAAGCGAGGGGCGGGTCGAACTGCTTGAAGGAAGGCTCATGTTCTTCGTCCACGATCACGAGGCCGAGGCTATCAAAGGGCAGAAAAAGGGCACTGCGCACGCCTACGACGACCTGATAACGTCCCTGCAAGAGCCCATTCCATACCTCTACGCGCTCATTTTCAGAAAATTTTGAGTGGAATACCCCCATTTTTGCGCCTAAGGCGCTGCGCAGGCGCTCCACCAGGTGGGTTGTAAGGGCGATTTCCGGGAGCAGCAGCAGCACCTGCGCCCCCCCTTCCAGCGCATCTAAGATCAGGTGGAGGTACAGCTCGGTCTTGCCGCTGCCTGTCACCCCCTGCAGCAACACCGTATCTTTCGACTGAAAGGCCTCCTGGATTTCTTGCAGTGCCTGCTCTTGGGCCTTACTTAGGATGGGGCGTTCTTCTGTACCGGCCTGCTCCTGAAAGCGGCTGACGATTTCCTCGAAACCCTCTAAAACTCCATTTTTCAAGAGCGTCGCCAGGGAAGATTCAGACAGCCCTGCCCCTTCGCGCAGGCGCTTTTTATCCACCCCCAGCGCATTCAGGCTTGGATTTTGGTGCACGGGCAGCACCTGTAGCAGGCGCAGCAGCACCGCCTCCTGCTTGGGCTTGCTACTTAGCGTCTCAAAAAGTTTTTCCAGCGCCCCCGGCGCCAAATGCTCCGCCGCTAGGCGAACCTTACTGACTTTACGCGGGGTATATTTATCTTTTAACTGCTCGAAGACCAGGACGATTTCCTTCGCGATCAAGCTTTTAATGATTTTATGAATCTGCTTACTGCCTAGCACCTGCTCGCACTCCACATAGGTGAGGGAGTCCTTCTGCTCCAGCGCCTGAATGAGCAGCTCTTCCCTGTTATCCAGCGGAAAGGCACAGTTCTCGCGCGAAAATTCGGGACGTAGCTGCAGCCTACTCTCTGCATTTAACTTAAGCCCAGCTGGCAGGGCGGCGCTCATCACCTCCCCCAAGTAGCAGGCATAGTAGCTGGCCATCCAAGACCAAAACCGAATTTGGATCGGATGCACCACGGGCTCGGTGTCCAGCACATCCAGAAGCGGCTTTACCTCATAGGTTTCCGGCGCCTTCGTATGCATGCGCGCCACGATTCCGGTCAGCACACGCTTGGGTCCGAACTGCACGACCACACGAAATCCGATGCCGATGCTGGCCGACAGCTCGCGCGGCACGAGGTAGGTGAATAGGTTGGGGATCGGAACGGGCAGCACCAGGTCGACGAACTGATCTGGCTCCCCACTGCCTTTAAAATCCGTGAATAAACTTTCTTGCACCGGTGGTAGAGGTTAAGGCATACGGCCCTCTCGGGCCAAAAAAAGGGCTTGCGCTTAGCGGCTTTGCTGCATGGCCTGTTTGCGCAGCTGCTCGATTTCTTTACTAAAATCAAAATCCTTATCGAATCGTTCCAGCTTGCGCAGCAGACTGCTCACGAAGCGCTGATGCGCCACGCCTTCGGGGTTAATGGGGCGGTGCGCCAGCTCTCGCTGAATCTGCTCGAACTCATGGATGAGGCCGAAGGTGCTGCGGTGAATCCAAGCGGCTTTAAAGCGTTCCCAGATCATTTCTTCCGCCAGAGGGCTCGGGTGGATGAGGTCTTCCTTATAAAAGCGGTAATCGCGGAGCTCGTCGAGCATCAGCTCATACGCAGGAAAGTAATGTACCCCAGGAAAGCGCTGTTCGATTTCATGGCAGGCCAGGCGGAGAACCGACTTGCTCAACTGGTTTTGGGGCAATCCTTCGCGCGTATGACGAACCGGGCTTACGGTTAGCAGAAAGGTGGCGTCGGGATTTTCTTCTTGTAGGCAGAGGTAAAAGGCTTCGAAGGCCTGCACGATTTCCTCTACCTGCAGCAGGCGTTTCGTAAAGAAAGCTGCCGGCTGCTTGTGGCAGTTGGCCACGAGTGTACCTGACGGGCTATGTTCATGCACCCAGGCGGTGCCAAAGGTCAGGAAAACATGGCTGGCCTCGAGGAGCCCATGTCTACAAACACTTTGGCGCTTCGCCAAAAGCCGCATAAGTGCATGTTCACTGTAGGCCATCAAGTCGCCATGCGTCTCATAATGCGCGAGCAGTCCGTCTCGCTGCGCCACCAGCTCCGGTCGGTAGCTTTCTTGCTGCAGAGCCATGCGGGCATTTCGGAGGATAGAAATGGGGTTAAAGAGGGTTCCAAAGGGATTTATAAGTGTCTCAAATTTCCGCTGCTGTAAAAATCCGCCCATTACTGTGGAAAAGCAAGAACCCAGGGCAACCACAAAAGAGGAAAAATCTAGCTTAGGCTCTTTCTCCGGAATTTCACAAGGGGTATATAAGGTACTCATAAATCGGATGACGCTTTAGTTTATGGAATGAAAGACGATAGGACATGTTCACGATGCTACCGGCCTGAATCACTGCTTTTTCGATCTGACATTCAACCCATTACAGCAAGGCGGATTTAAAAATGATGCGATCGAGCAGAATAACAAATGTAAAAAAAATAAAGCAAAGGTTTTTCCTCTTTCTTGGCATTTTTTCTATCGGTTAAATTAGGGCGCTTCTGACAGGAGCCTACTAGGGTATATGTCGCGCTTTTTCGAAGTACTCCAGCATCCATTTATGGAAAAATACGCCAAAAAACCATAGAAGGCCGTATCTTCGCTTTATTTTCAACTGCATAAACGAAGCCTCATGTCCCCTACACATTCTCTTGCTCGCCTTCTTCAGAGAGGGTTCCTCCTGTGTGCCATAGCCGCAAGTGTTTTAGCTTGTGCGGCTGAAAAAGGCAGTGCTGATCAGCAGGAAATCGAAAATCCTTTTGCTGGGCCGAGCCCATGGCCCGAAATCCGCAAGGAGCGCATGCGTACCTTACTTCCCCAGGCTATGGAAGCAGCTGGCGTGGATGCTTGGCTGATTCTCTGTCGGGAAAACAACAATGACCCTATCGCCCACCATGTCGGCGGCGAAAATGCCGGAGGTCAGTTGGCCATCGTTTTTGCCTATCGAAATGGGGAAGTGAGCAGTGTGGCTTTTTCTCCTGTGGGCGAAGCGACCGCGCTGGCGGAGTCGGGCATTCACGACGAGGTGCGCCCGATCGACCGGGGAGCCTCTGCCCTTTCGCAGGCGGTAGCCTACCTGCGCAGCGGTGGATTTAGTGCCATCGCCATTAATACCTCTACGGAAAACGCTTTGGCCGACGGCTATCCAGCACCCAGTATGCCGCCATCAGCACGGCTATGGGACCCGATGCGGTGAAGCTAGTGTCTGCGGATGAGCTCATTTACGAGTGGCTATCTGTGAAGCTGCCCGAGGAAGTAGAAATTATCGCGAAAGCCTCCGAGCTAACGGCCCAGTGGGAGCTTGAGGCTTACGCCCAAGTAGTGCCGGGAAAAAGTACTGATGCGGATATCGCCCGCTTTTTAAAAGATAAAATGGAGGCCTATGGCTTCAGTGATGCCTGGAATCCTGAGCAAAACCCGAATGTCAACTCGGGTGCTGATCGTGGTCACAGTCATGCCACGGATAAGGTGATTCAGCCTGGAGATGTTATACAGATCGATTTTGGGGTGCGCGTGTGGGACATGTGGGTGAGTGACATCCAGCGTTTTGCGTATGTGCTACGCCCTGGTGAAACGAGCGCGCCCGACTCGGTGCAGTATTATTTCGAATCCAGCATCGGAGGAAATCGTGTGGCACTGGCCGCCATGGCTCCCGGTGTAAAAGGCTATGAAGTAGATCGGGCACAGCGCGAGTGGATGGCCGAGCGTGGCTCTGAGCCCGTGATGTGGAGTACAGGGCATCCGGTAGGCTATGTGGCGCATGACATCGGGCCAAGCTTAGGGGGTGGCTTGCTGGAAGACCCGAGCTCACGCCCTTCTGTGATGCGTCCGCTGAAGCCGGGGCAGCTGTTTGCTTTCGATGGCTTTCATGCCTGGAAGCTGCCTGATGGAGGCCTGAAAACCATGTCCGTAGAAGAAATCGCCGTCGTAACGGAGGACGGAGCACGCTATATTTTGGCCCCGCAGGAGGAACTTGTGCTAATTTCCTCTGACCGCTAAACGCTAAAACTGGGGAGAGAAACTTGCTTTTTTACTGAAGAAACTCAATTTTCTCCCTAGTTTTGCGTTTTGCAAGCAATTTAGAATAGCTATGGCGCGCTGGTTTTATGGACTTCTTTTGATACTGAGTGTGGCGGTGCTGCTGAGCGTGTACATCAGCCCCCTACATGTTCCGCTGGCGGGCCTGTTAAGTTTAGGCATCCCCCTGCTCCTTCTCGGACATGGGGTGCTTTTTGTTTTCATGCTTTTAAGCCGCAGCCGCTGGTTTTGGGTGCCCCTTCTGGTGCTGGTGCTCAGCTTTCCCTACCTGAAGGCTACCTTCCGCTGGCCAAGCGCTGACCGCTTCCAGGAGGCCCGCACGGAGGAAACACTGGAGGTGCTTTCGTATAATGTGCATCTTTTTCGCTACAACAGGGAAAAGCGCAATCCTGCAGAATTTCGGGAGAGCATCGCCCGCTGGCTCAGTGAGCATCCCGCGGATATCAAGTGCATACAAGAATTTTATCAGGATGAAACCACGGCATCGACCCACATGATCCGTCGGTTAGCACAGGATCAGGGCATGCACATTTCTTATCAGCCGGTGCAGAGACGGCGCCAGCGCCAAAGTATCGGCATGGCCATCATCAGCCGCTACCCTATCGTAAATGAAGGGCGGGTTTTCGATAATTCGCGGAATAACGGCGTCATATTCGCCGATATCCGTTGGAACTCCGATACGATCCGCGTTTACAATGCGCACCTGGAGTCCATGAGCATACAGGCTGAGGCCTTAAAAGATGTGGAGGGGTTCAAAGAAAATTACTACGATGTGGCGCGCAAAATTCGAAATGGCCAAGTTACCCGCGCGCGCCAGTTGGCACAGCTCCAGCAGCATATCGCTGACAGTCCGTACCCTGTCTTGCTTATGGGCGATTTTAATGACACGCCCTACAGCTACCTGTATTTTAATTTGCGTCAAAACCTTTCGAACGCTTTCGAACGTGCGGGCAGTGGTTTTGGCTTTACTTACAACCGTGTTTTATTTTTTCTACGCATCGACCACTTGTTTTACCAAGAGGACTTTTTCGATGTGACTGACTTTAAAACGTATTCAGCAGTCGATTACTCGGATCATTATCCTATCGGAGCCCTTTTGCGCAAGCGCTCTGGCACTCCGTAGCCTCGGTTTCCGAGTAACACAGGAAGCAGTAGGAGATCTGCGGCCCAGGCAAAGAGCAGGGCGAGGCTAATCAGTAGTCCGGTATAAAAGGTAACGCCAAAGGCGCTGAACAGCAGCAGCGCAAATCCACTGCATAGGATTAGGGTACTGAGGCTGATGGCCTTGCCCGTCTCTAAAAAGGTGCGCTTCACCGCGTAGGCCATGCTCTTCCCACTGCGTAATTCCCCGTATAACTTGCTCATAAAGTGGATGCTATCGTCCACGGCGATTCCGAATGCGACGGCAAATAAAATCGCTGTGGTGAGTTTCAAGTCGATGCCCGCAAGCACCATGACGGTGCACATAAAGAAGAGCGGAATCACGTTCGGAATAAGCACGATAAGGGCCATGCGCCAGGAGCGGAATAGGATTCCTGCACTGTGGCCACGAGGAGAAAGGCCAGCCCCAGCCCTTTTGCCATCTGCTCAGAGACGAGGCGATGGCTTTTATCGATTAGGTAAGAGGTGCCTGTTCGGCGAACGCTCAGGATTTCTTCGGAAATATATGCTTCCGTAAATGCCCGGAGTTCATGATCCAATCGCTCGGCTCGGGCGGATCCCCAATCTTGCATGCGCCCTGTGATGCGGGCCCTCGTTCCCTCGCTGTCAATAAGTGGGGGCAGAAAATCCGCTTCCAACAGTCCTTCGATGAGCCTTCATACCCTTTATAGCGTGCCTCCGAGGGCAGCACGAAGGCTTTGGGATTTGCCTGATTGGAGGCCATGTGGGCGAATTTCGCGAAGGTGAGTGGTGAAAGTAAGGGGCCTGTGGCGTAGTTTTTTTGGACGAACTGCTCGAGGGTGTCCAAAGCCTTCAGCGCCCGATAATCCAAGAGGTCTTCCACTTCGCTACCCGCTGTGATACTGATTTCCAATGGGTTACTCCCTCCGAAGGTACGGTCAAAAACAAAAACTCCTGCACGATAGGATGCTCTTCAGGCAAGTTATCCAGCAGGTAGCCGTCCACTTGTAGGCGGGTTACCAGGGCATTGCACCAGCTATCAGAAAGAGAAAAGTGGCTAAAACCGTTTTGCGGTTCCTAAGAACCGCGCCCAAGAGCCCCCTTAGGCCCCTTTCCCAGCGCAGGTAGCCCTTTTCGCTCCCACCCTGCCCTTCCGGCGCGAAACGATACAGCAGAGCGGGGAGCAGCAAGTTGATGGCCGCAAACATCAGCAGCACACCAGCGCCCGTGAACAGTCCGAAGTAGCGGATGCTGTCAGCGCTGGCTAAAAACAGGGAAAAGAAGCCCAAACTGGTGGTGAGTGCGGTAAGGAAAACGGCCAGAAAAAGGTGGCGAAAGGTTTCCGGAATGGCTTCCGCCTTCGTGTAGCCGCGCCGAAGTAGCAGCAGATAATAACTAAGGTAATGCACACAGCACTTAGGCCGATAACCAGCAGCAGGGTGGGTTGCATGACCGCCAGCACATCGAGCGCCTGCCCGCTGAGTAGGCGAAAGGCCAGGGACCAGGCGATGCCCACGGCTAGCACCAGCAGGGGAAGCACGACTCCCCACCAGGTTTGGAAAAGTAAGGCCAACAAAACCACAATCAATAGGAAGCTCAAGCCCAGAAAAAAGGCAAATTCTGCTTGCAGTAGGGATACAAAAGCCCCTTGCGCCTTGATTTTACCGGCAGTTTTGATGTCTGAGAAGGCAGCAGTGCGCTCGTCGAGGGTCGCTTGGATGGCGAGGTAAAGCGTGTCGCCCCGTTCTTTGGCGATATTTTGTTCGTTTTCCAAGAGCAGTAAGAGGTAGCGCTCCTCTTCGGCGATAAATTGAGCCCAGTGGTTTGGAGGGCTTCTACGCGCTTTTGGCTGGCAGCCAGTTCCTCTTCGTCTTCGAACTGTATGTACTTACTGCGGCGCAGGCCGAAAGCCCCTGCTCGGAGCTCTTCCAGATCTAGGGCGGACTGCACGCTGAGGACGGCTGGTAGTTCGCGCAGCGCCTCCTGCAGTGCTTCTACCTCCCCGAGAAACTCGCGATCCCAAACAGTTTCGGGTGCTTGGACGGCGATCAAGAGGTAATCGTTATCGTTTTGGAAACGCTCGCGGAAGTCTTGGTAGTAGAGCAGACTTTCGTCGCCGCGCGGAAAAAATCCTTCAAAATCATAATCAAAGGTGGGGGTTGGGCGAAGGGCGACAAAAAGGAGACTGATCCCCAGGGCCAGTAGCGCGAGGCGGTAGGCTTGAGGGCGTAAAAAGTGGGCAGACATGCGGCGTAGTTTTTATAGAAAACGCCTCCAGGGGAGAAAGGTTTTAAGAGCCGGATGTTGGGCGCGCTTTTGAAAATGGGGAGAATGCTGTACCTTTGGCCGGAGGCCAAAACCATTACCGCATGCAAGCATATCATGAGCTTATGGCGCACATTTTAGCGCATGGAGTGAAAAAGGAGGACAGAACAGGCACTGGAACGCTTTCCGTGTTCGGCTATCAGATGCGTTATAATCTGGAAGAGGGATTTCCACTGGTGACCACCAAAAAGCTGCACCTGCGCTCCATCATTCATGAGCTGCTTTGGTTCCTTAAAGGGGAGACGAACATCGCTTACCTGAAGGAAAATGGGGTGCGGATCTGGGATGAATGGGCCGATGAAAATGGCGAGCTGGGGCCGGTGTATGGGCATCAGTGGCGGCACTGGCCTGACGGCAAAGGCGGTGAGATCGATCAGATCAAGCTCCTAGTGGATGGCCTGAAGCAAAACCCGAACAGTAGGCGGCACCTGGTCTGCGCCTGGAACGTGGCCGAGGTGAATGAAATGGCGCTGCCCCCCTGTCATACGCTTTTTCAGTTTTATGTGGCGGAGGGGAAGCTATCCTGCCAGCTGTACCAGCGTTCTGCCGATGTGTTTTTAGGCGTTCCTTTTAATATCGCCTCCTATGCGCTGCTGACGCTAATGCTAGCGCAGGTGTGTGGGCTGACTCCGGGTGAGTTCATCCATACCTTTGGGGATGCGCACCTGTATCTCAATCATTTAGAGCAGGCCAAGCTGCAGCTGAGCCGTACGCCGCGCCCTTTGCCGCAGATGCGGCTAAACCCAGAAGTAAAGGACCTTTTTGGTTTTCAATACTCCGATTTTACCCTTGAAAATTACGATCCCTATCCACATATTAAGGCAGAAGTTTCTGTCTGAGAGTAAATGGGTAAGCCGAGGATAACGTGTCGAGCTGCTGCATGGAGGATGCTAGCTCTGCGCGAAAGCATGCCCTGGCTATTTTTTTCGTGATTTCCGGAGCTTCCTTTTAAAAACCCCAACCTACCTGAAGACCAATGGACCAGTTGCTCGGGAGATCGTTTCCAAAGCGCAAGGGTAAGGGAACAGCCAGAGAGAGGTTGGAGTGGCCAAAATCTTTAATCATTTTTCCGATGACGGGGGTAAAGCCCAGCTGTCCGTTTCTTTCGAAGGCCAGGCGTGTGGCAAGGCTCATGTCTTTCCCAAAGTTCCAGATGATGCCGGGATGAAAAAGAAATTGAGAAACGCGCAGTCTTTCCTCCCATGTTAGGGTGGGTACTACTTCGATTGAAAAAGCGATTTGATCGTTCAACCAAAAATTGATGCCGGTAGGAAATCCGATGGCGCGAAGCGGTAGCCAGCTGGCGCCTGCTTCCGCGCTGGGGCCGAATGGCTGTTCGTACATATTGGTGACGAAGCTAAAAAAGGCACCGATACGTGGATTATTTTCGTGCTGCTGTGTCTCGAGGGTTTGTGCGCAAGTTGGCTGCTGCAGGAGCTGCAGAAAAGGAAGCAAAAGGAATCCCAGGCGACAGCAGGCTTGATGGTTCTTCCCGTAAGATGTATGCTTCTCGCTTTTCATGTGTGGCCTTTGTGCGTTTGGGGAGCTCCCCTCAAACACAGCGTTATTTTATCATTATTACGGGATTTAATTTGATATGTTGTAGATTTAAAAATTAGCCTGGCGATCGTTATCCCTCACCTGAGACTTTCATCCCATAGGTAGTCACTTGGCCGCGCAGGCCTAAAAAAAGGAAGAGATGCGAAACCTCTTCCTTTTTTTGACTTTACACTCTTTCAGCTATCCAGTTATACGCATTTTGGAAGGCCTCCATCCATGGGCTGACAGGATCCTCCGCCAGCTCCGGGCTGAGGTAGGGCCAGTTCCAAGGCTTCAGGGAGCGCTCGATATGCGGCATCATCGCCAGATGTCGGCCATCCTGCGAGACCAGCGCCGCCACGTCCGCATCCGAACCGTTTGGATTCCCTGGATAGGCAGCATAACTGTAGGTCATGGCCACGCGATAGGATTCCATCGCTGGCAAGTGGAACCTTCCTTCGCCATGTGCAATCCACACCCCCAGGCGCGTGCCGGCTAAGGAGCCCAGCATCACGGACTGATTAGACGGAATCGTCACATTTAGGAAGGCGGACTCAAATTTCCCTGAGCGGTTATGCTCCATTTTAGGAGCCTGCTCCGCCTCCGGATATAGCAGGCCAAGTGCCACCATCAGCTGGCACCCATTACATACCCCTAAGCTCAGCGTATCGGGGCGAGCATAGAAGGCGTCGAGGGCCTTTTTCGCTTTTTCATTGTAGAGGAAGGCCCCAGCCCAGCCTTTGGCGGAGCCCAAAACATCCGAATTCGAGAAGCCACCTACAAAGGCGATCATGTGCACATCCTCCAGGGTCTCGGCACCGGAAATTAGGTCGGTCATGTGAATGTCTTTCACCTCGAAACCGGCCGCATAAAGCGCAAAGGCCATTTCGCGGTCTCCATTAACGCCTTTTTCGCGGATGATGGCTGCACGGGCACGACCACGAGGGACACTATCCTGCCCCTGCGCCAGGCGCTGCTGCCAAGCGCTCAGTCCGCTATACATGAGGGGCTGCTGGCTGTAATTCGTGTAGCGGGCTTCCGCATGCGCAGCACCTGACTGCAACTTATCCAGCAAGTAGGAAGAGCGGTACCACAGTTGGCGATAGGTCGCGATTGGGAAGGACAGCCCTTGGGCGGGAATGTTCAGCACCCCATCCAGGGTCACCTTGCCCAGCGACACATAGCGTACGCCGTAGCTGTCCAGCAGGGCGCGCACCTTTTCAGCATTTTTCACCTGAATGACCACGCCCGGATTTTCTGCAAAAAGCATTTTGATCGGATCCGCCTCGCCCAGGCCTTCCAGCTGCACGTCTAAGCCTACGCGCGTGGACGGAAAACACATCTCTAAGAGCGTCGTCACCAAACCACCCGAAGAAATATCATGGCCGGCATGGAGCAATTGCTGCTGGATGAGCTGCTGCAGGGCGTCGAAACAGGTGCGGAAATAGTTCGCATCCAGCACATCCGGCGTCTCTGTCCCCACTTGGTTTAAGACCTGCGCCAGCGCACTCCCCCCTAGCTGTAGGGGTGCCGACGAAAAATCAATGTAATAAAGAGAGGATCCGGGCACGGGGGCTAAATCTGGGGAAAGGACGCGCTGAATGTCTGTACACGTACCGATGGCGCTGATGATCACAGTTCCAGGCGCATAAACAGTCTGCCCATCCGGATACTGCTGCGTCATGGAAAGGGAATCTTTTCCGGTCGGGATATTGATACCTAGCGCGATCGCAAAATCCGATACGGCCTCCACGGCACGGTAGAGGCGATCGTTTTCTCCTGCATTTTTAGCTGGCCACATCCAGTTGGCGCTCAGCGACACCCCAGTGAGGCCTTCTTCGATCGGGCTCCAGATTATATTGGTAAGCGCTTCGGCGATCGCCAGGCGGGATCCTGCTTCGGGTGAGGCCAAAGCCGCCACAGGGGCATGCCCGATGGAGGTGGCGATCCCTTGGGTTCCCTGAAAGTCCAGTGCCATGACGGCGACATTATTCAGTGGAAGCTGCAGCTCGCCAGTGGTCTGCTGCTTGGCCACGCGACCGGTTACGGAGCGGTCGACTTTGTTGGTCAACCAGTCTTTACAGGCGACTGCTTCGAGCTGCAGGACCTGCTCGAGGTAGGCGCTAAGCTTCTCCGTTTCGTAGCGCAGGGGCGCAAAACCATTTTCAGCACGGCTGTCTTCCAAGATCGTCTTCGGAGAGCTGCCGAACATATGGTGCAGGCTCCAGTCCACGGGCTTCTCCCCTGTGCGCGCATCTTCGAAGGTAAACTGCATATCTCCGGTGGTTTCACCGATTTCGTAGAAGGGAGCGCGTTCTCTTTGCGCCACGCGGCGTAAAAGGTCCGTATCTTCCGGACGTACCAGCAGCCCCATCCGCTCCTGCGATTCATTTCCGATGATTTCTTTCGCAGAAAGGGTCGGATCACCTACGGGAAGGGCCTCTAGGGCGATTTTCCCACCGGTGGTTTCTACCAGCTCTGACAGGCAGTTTAGGTGTCCTCCGGCGCCATGATCGTGAATGGAAATGATGGGATTCTCATCCGATTCTGCCATAGCACGGATGACATTCGCCACGCGTTTCTGCATTTCGGGATTCGAGCGCTGGATAGCGTTTAGTTCTAAAGCATGGCTGAAGGCTCCTGTATTCACGGAGGAAACCGCAGAGCCACCCATCCCGATACGGTAGTTATCGCCCCCCATAAGGATGATTTTATCTCCAGCGGAAGGCGTTTTTTTCAAGCTGTAGGGCGCACGCGTGAAGCCCACCCCGCCCGCTTGCATGATCACTTTATCGAAGCCCAGCCAGCGACCACCTTCCTGATGTTCGAAGGTTAGCAGCGAGCCAGAAATGAGCGGCTGGCCGAATTTATTTCCGAAATCACTTGCCCCATTCGAGGCCTTGATGAGGATATCCTGTGGGCTTTGGTAGCGCCAGGGGCGTGCAGGCAGCTGCTCCTCCCAGGGACGCCCTGCTTCGGTCCGCGGATAGGCCGTCATGTACACGGCTGTGCCCGCGAGTGGTATCGAGGCAGTTCCTCCAGCCATGCGGTCACGGATTTCTCCCCCCGACCCAGTGGCGGCCCCGTTAAAAGGCTCCACCGTGGTGGGGAAATTATGCGTTTCTGCCTTTAGAGAAAGGACCGTTTCGATAGGGGTTTCAGCGAAAAAGTCGGCCTGATCTTGGCGCAGGGGCGCAAACTGCACAGCGGCCGGACCCTTTACAAAGGCCACATTGTCTTTATATGCAGAAACGATTCGGTTTGGGTGTGCCTTCGAGGTGGCTTTGATGAGTTGAAAGAGGGTTTTTTCTTTTTCTTGGCCGTCAATGCGGAAGGTGCCGTTAAAAATTTTGTGTCGGCAGTGTTCGGAGTTGACTTGGCTGAAGCCAAAAACTTCTGAGTCCGTAAGTGGGCGGCCGATAGCGGCGCTGACTTGGTTGAGGTAGTCCACCTCTTCTTGGCTTAAGGCCAGTCCTTCGGCTTGGTTATAGGCGGCGATATCTTCGATGGGGCGGATGGCTTCTGGCTGCAGGGCGATATGGAAGAGCGACTGGTCGAGCTCGGTGTAGCGCTGCTGGAGCATGGGGTCTAGCGGACTTTCATCGCTCACTTTTTCGAAACATTCGATACGCTTGATGCCGCTAATGCCCATGCTGAGGCAGATTTCTACAGCGTTCGTGGACCAGGGGGTGAGCATTTCCTTTCGGGGCCCTATAAATGGCCCGGGGAGCTGCTGCTGGTCGAGCGCTTGTGCTCCATCGAAGAGCCAGGCCAGCTTAGCCAGCGTTTCGGGGGTGAGGGCGGTTTCAGTTTCGAGCGCATAGACGAGCGGTCCGGCGGTTTGGAAAAAGCGTATCATGTCCTGGAGTCAAATTTTTATATGGTGGCAAAGGTACATAAATGCCCTGTAAAAAACCTAAGGAAGGCCCTCCTGGCGCGGGATTTTGGCCGGAGGCCTGACCACCTATGGGCTAAATTTCCCGATGGGGATAAAATCTATTGGGAAAATTCAGCTGCCTGCGTATCTTTCTTTCATGATTCAACTAGTAGAATGTCCGCGGGATGCGATGCAAGGCTTGCCGCACTTTATAGATACGAGTATTAAGGCGGCCTACCTCGATCAGCTTTTAGCGGTAGGATTTCATACCTTGGATTTCGGAAGTTTCGTCAGTCCGAAGGCGATCCCACAGATGCGCGACACGGCCGAGGTGCTGGGCATGCTGGATTTACACAAGCGTACGACGCGCCTGCTGGCGATCGTGGCGAATACCAGAGGGGCGGAGGATGCACTTCAGTTTCCTGAAATCGATGATCTCGGCTTCCCTCTTTCGCTATCCGAACGTTTCAGCAGCGTAATACCCGGAAGAGTATCGCCGAGGCGCTGCAGACGGTGGAGGAAATCCAAGACCGCTGTATGGCGAAAAATCGCCGGCTGGTCGTGTACCTCAGCATGGGTTTTGGTAATCCTTACGGCGATCCTTACGCGCCGGAGCTGGTGGCGGAATTTTGTCAGCAACTGATCGATAAGGATGTGTCCGTCATTTCTTTTGCTGACACGGTGGGGCTGGCCAGCCCGGAGCTGATCGAATCTGTCTTCCGCGTGAACATCGCCTCCTTTCCGCAGGTGGAATTCGGTGCGCATCTACATACACGTGCGGACCAGTTGAACGGAAAAATTAACGCCGCCCTGAAAGCAGGCTGCCGCCGCTTCGATGGCGCCCTACAGGGTTTTGGTGGATGCCCGATGGCCGAAGATCGCTTGGTGGGAAATGTGGCCACAGAAGCGCTGATTCACCTGCTGGAAAGCCATGGTTTTAGTCCCTCCATCGATAAAGATGCCCTTCGGGAGGCGCTAAAGTTAGCCAAAGTGGTCTTTACAGGCCAATAATCACATTAATTCGTTAACTCAGTACGCATGCCCAGTTCACTTAGTGCCCAGACTCGTTTTTACCGTAAGCTACATAAGTGGCTCAGCCTGCCCCTTTTGTTTTTTATGGTCTTAGTCTCTGTAACGGGGATTTTGCTGGCATGGAAAAAGCCACTGGCCCTGCTTCCGCCCACGCAGCGTACGCAGGTGGAGCGTCCCGAGCAGATGCTGCCTGTGGAGGAGCTGATGCGCATCGGTGTGCAGTACGTGCAGGATTCTGTGGGGCTCAATCCGCTCTTAGATCGGGTGGATATCCGTCCGGAGAAGGGCATCGCGAAAATCGTGTTCAAGCGGCACTTTAAAGAGGTGCAGCTCGACGCATACAGTGGCAGATTCTTTCGGTGAAGCAGCGAAATTCCGACTTGATCGAAAGTCTGCACGATGGCAGCATTTTGGATTTTTTATTCGAGGCAGATGGTGGCTACGCCAAAATGGGTTTAAGTACGCTTATGGGCCTTGGGCTGCTCTTGCTCTCGGTTTCGGGCTTTTATCTCTGGTGGAATCCGAAGCGCATCAAGCAGCTAAAGGCCAAGTAAACAGGAATAGACATAAAAAAAGTGGGCGCTTCACGGCGACCCACCTTTTCACTGTTTAGGATGTGGTTAATTCTATGTCAAAAGCGTTTTTACACGGTTCCTGGTATATCTTTTTAGGTAAATTTCACACTTAACACGGCATAGTCTCCTTTAAAGAGCACGGTTTCGGTGTGGCCGATCTGATAGGTGCGGCTGTTTTTTCGCTCATTTGTAGCGAAAGCGATAAAGCCTGCATCTAATTTTTGTGCGAAGTTCAGGATCCCTGCTTCCGCACTGGTGTCATTATAGATATGCTTGTGGATGACGATGTCTTCCAAACCATTTGCATACTGCTGCATAGCGGCATCCGCATCGGCCGTGCGTGTAAATCCTTCGGGGGTATTGATGTACAGAAAATGTACCGAGCAGCGCAGTTGGCGGATAAGGGGGCGAAGCTGCAGAAAGGCTTCCTTGCTATCCGAGTGGAACTTAGCTGCAAAAACCATTTTGCGCAGCGCATTTCCATTCAGTGCCTTTTTTACAGCCAGCACCGGGCAGTGTGCCTCCCGCAGGATGCGCTGCACATGTGAGCCGATATGTTTTTCTGGCGCATGCCCCTGTCCATAGGCGCCTAAGACGATCAGGTCTGTGTTTTCGGCTGCCGCCAATTTACACACTTGGTCATAGGGAATACCGACGAGCACCTGTGTGTGCAGCGGTACGTGCGGCTGGGTATAAGGGGCCAGGAACTCCCCTAATTTGGCTGTGGCCTCTTGGAGTTGGTCGAGGATTTTAGTCTCCTTTTCTTTGGCCTCTGGCCGCATGGAAGCCCAGTCTAAGGTAGATCCGACGACATTTACTGCGATGATGCTACTCTCTCCTTTCGCAGCGATACGCATGGCGGTCTCAAAAGCCGCAGCTGCATAAGGGGAAAAATCGATAGGGACGAGAATTTTCTTCATGTTGCTTTCAGGGTTTAGGTTTATGGCCTTCTTACCTCACAAAGGTGGCACTTTTTGCGGGCGGAAAAGCTGATGAAAATCAGTTTTTTACCTGATTCTTACGAGCTGTGCCCTCCCGCCCTTCCTGTAACTTTGTACCCAAGAATAAACCTATAAGCGCTTTACATACCATAAACCAAACATATTTCATGGAACTTAAAGACAAAACAGCAGTCATCACAGGCGGATCCGGTGGTATAGGATTAGCTACCGCTCGCCAATTTTTACAAGAGGGCATTCGGGGCGTCTTGCTCGTGGATATCAGCGAAGAGGCACTGGCCGAAGCACAGGCCACGTTGGCGGACGAGCGGGTGTTTACCTTTAAGGCCGATGTCAGCCAGGCCGAGGAAGTAGCGGCGTACACCGCCTTTGCGGAAGAGAAGTGGCAGCGCATCGATCTTTTGTTCTTAAATGCCGGTATCGAGGGACGAGTAGCTACGATCGCCGAGTACCCTGAGGAGGTCTTCGACCAAGTGATGGCGGTGAATGTGAAAGGCGTGTTTTTAGGTATGCGAGCGGCATTTCCGCTAATGGAGCGTCAGGGCGGTGGGGCCATCTTGATCACATCTTCAGTGGCGGGACTTCAGGGCACGGCGAAAACGATCGCCTACACGACGAGCAAACATGCCACGATCGGTGCCATGCGCGTGGCGGCATTGGAAGGTGCCCCCCATGGCATTCGCGTGAACAGCATGCACCCCTCCCCTGTGGATAATCGCATGATGCGTTCTTTGGAAGAGGGCTTCGCACCGGGAGCGGGGATGGAAGTCAAAAAAAATTTCGAGCAGATGATCCCCTTAGGCGCTATGGCACCAACGAGGAGATGGCCGAGCTCGCCACCTTCCTGCTTTCTGACCGCAGTAAATTCATTACTGGTGCGGCTTATGTGATCGATGGAGGCCTGACCGTATAAGGCCCATCAAACAGATTATGAGGATTTTAATAGCTTTTAATAGGTTGGTTTAGGATACCAAAAAGAGTCGGGTTGCTAATCCGGCTTTTTTTATTCATCCGTTCCCCCTGTTTTTTCGTTTTATCTTGTGACAGAAATCACTAATTTAAGCCAGTGAAATCCGTTTTTTCACCTTTGAATATGACAGTAACCCCATGGAAATAGATGACTTAAAGCGCTTGGTGCCGGCGATTACGGACCCGAATCTCCTGCAAGCCATGCTGGAACAGGGAAAGGTGCACACCTTTGCCTCCGGCAAATCCATTATGGAACCTGGCCAGTTTGTTAAGATGGTACCCATCGTCTTGGGTGGCGCCATAAAAATTATGCGTATGGATGAGGACGGCCGCGAGCTGTTTCTCTACTACCTGGAGCCCGGTGAGACTTGTGCCCTCTCCCTTACCTGCTGTTCTGCCTCGAAGCCGAGTGAAATCAAGGCCGTGGCTGAAGAAGAAACGCAGATTCTGGGTATTCCTACCGCCCTACACGAAAGCTGGACGGATCAGTACAAGCAGTGGAAAGATTTCGTCTCGAACACCTACCAAAAGCGTTTTCAGGAGGTGCTCGTCGCCCTAGACGCGGTGGCATTTAAGCGGATGGATGAGCGGCTGATGCGCTATATCTTGATGAAAATGAAGCAGCTGAAGGCGAATGAGCTGCACATCACCCATCAGGAGGTGGCAAATGAACTGGGCACCTCCCGTGAAGTGATTTCCCGCCTGCTGAAACAGTTAGAAAAGAAAAAATGGATCGAGCTGGGCCGAAACGTGATCTATGTCCGCGATGATTTCGAGGAGTTGATCGCCCAGTAAACGTTAAATTTCCTCGCCAAAACGGCTTGGATCAATCTATTAAGCCTGAGCGTTCGATCGAGCACTTAGGGCTTTGCTGTAAAGAGCCTGCGAAAGGTAAGGTTGATGCGCGCCTGCACCGGTTTTTTGGTTTTGGGCAACTGATGTTCCCAGAACTGCTGCATGTCACCCTGCATCAGCAGCAGACTGCCAGCGGCAAGGGGCAGCACGCGCTTTTTTTCTCCCACCAGAGCTGCCGGCAGGTCCTTGCCCTTTGGCCGGTACGGCCGCACCTGAAAATCACGTGTCCCTCCGAAGCTCAGCGAGGCGATGGTCGGACGAGGGCCGAGGATTTTTTCATTATCCCGATGCCAGCCCATGCTGTCGGCACCATCCCGGTACCAGTTGCAGAGACAGTGCGTGAACTGCTCTCCCGCGGCTTCTTCCACCAGACGCAGCAGAGGGAGGAGGCCTTTCGGCCAATTTTGAACCTCCATCTGAATGCCTGAGTAGCCATAGGGCACGCGTGGATCTCCCAGAAGGGCCGTTAAGCGCGGCTGCATGACCGGCTTGCCGAAGAGGATGATGGGCTCCTGCACCCAGCGTAGTTCTGACTCCAGTAAGGCCTGATAGTGGTGGGCCTCCTGCGCGGAGAGAAAATCTTCCTGGTAATACATTTCCCCATGGGCAGGAAGTAGGTTGGGACCCGCGGGCGAAGAGAAAAGGGTGGACTGCATGCCGGTATAACCCTATCTTATGGGCTGAGGTTAGGCCTAGGGCCAAAAAAAACCGGCGCCTTGCGGCAACCGGTTCTTTTATAAGCTATGGGTAGTTGTATTCCTTAATTGTCATTCGTCTGCATGGCATACACCTTCCAGTTTTCTGCGTCCGCGTGATTATGCGTGATGAGTGCGTCCACCGCACTGGCATTATCCAAGAAGATGTAATTCACTCCGATGGTTTCCAGTAGGCCCCAGCGGTTCATCACGTCACGGACTGGCCCTTTGATGGCTGTCATGCTCACCTCCATGCCTGCGGCCCGCCATGTTTTGATCCACTCATCGAGCTCATGTGCTCCTGTGCTGTCGATACTGGTTACCGACTCCATGTTAAGGACTACAGCCTTCACTTTGCCGCCCTTCGCGGCCAGCCAAGACTCCATGGTGTCGTGGATATAGGTGACGTTCGCAAAATAAATCGGGCCGTCGATGCGGACGATCAGAAGGTCTTCACGCTCTTCCAAGTTTTTAAAACGCTTCACATTTCGGAAAATCGCTGTGCCAGGAATACGTCCCAGCTGTGCCATGTGTGGGCGAGTGGCGCGGTATATCACCACGAGAAGGGAGAGCACCATACCGGAGATAATGCCGACTTCGATACCTAAGGTTAATGTCACGACGAAGGTGAGCACCAGCATCGAAAAGTCCACTTTATCTTTTTTCCAAAGGTGCTGAGGCTCTTTAAAGTCCACAAGACCAGAGACTGCTACCAAGACCACTGCAGCCAGAATAGCGCTCGGCAAGTAGTAGAAAAGGCTGGTAAAAAAGAGTAATGTTAGGACGATGAGCACTGCCGAGATGATGGAAGCCATGGTGGTTTTCGCCCCGGCATCGTTATTTACTGCAGTTCGGGAGAAACCACCCGTTACGGGATACCCTTTAAAGAAGGCTGCACCGAAGTTGGCCATCCCTAAGGCGATCAGCTCTTGGTTGGCGTCCAGGCGATAGGTTTTATGCTTGGCTTGGATGGTTTTCGCTACCGCAAAACTCTCTGCAAAGCCCACTAGAGAAATCGTCAAGGCGATAGGAAACAGCATGCTCCAGGTGTTTCCATCGAAATATGGAAGCGAAAGCGTGGGTAAGCCAGAAGGAACGTCTCCGACGATGCGAACACCCTGCTCGGTCAGGTTAAAGCCATAGACGAGGAGGATCCCCACGACGACGGCCACTAAAGGAGCTGGAAAGGCTTTATGGATTTTTTTTCCATACTTAATGATGATGATTCCTAAAACACCGATTCCAAAGGTGATCCAGTGAATATCTCCGATGTTTTGGAAGAGGGCCACTAAAATTTCTTGTACATGCTCCGTATTAGGGAGCTGAATGCGGAAAAGGTGCTTGATTTGGCTCAGGCCAATGATGATGGCTGCTGCCGAAGTAAATCCATTGATGACGGGATGAGAGAGGAAATTCACCACGAAGCCCAGTCGCAGGCGCCCATGCCAAACTGGATCAAACCGACGAGGAAGGCCAAGGTCAGCGCGTAGCCGAGGTATTCTGCGGGTGAGCTGGCATTAAGTCCACCGATACCAGCCGCTGTTAGGAGCGAGACCATGGCCACAGGACCTACCGCCAGCTGTCGGGAAGTACCGAATAGCGCATATAAAAGAAGCGGAACGGTAACGGCATAGAGGCCGTGAATCGGTTCCAGGCCAGCGAGCATGGCGTAGGCCATCCCCTGCGGAATGAGCATGATCCCTACGGTTAGGCCGGCGCTGAGATCACCGGAGAGATCGTCACGCTTGTAGCGCGGCAGCCACTCTGTGATGGGCAGGTAGCGGTTAAGTTTTTGTGCAAAGCCAGATTTCATCGGTATTTTCGTCTTAATAGGTGCAAATGATTCGGGAGCCGCCCGAGGCTTCTCCTTTGTAACAAACTGTGCAACAAAAGTCCATAAACTAGATGAAATTTTTTGTGATTTTTGTTACATGTGAAGGGAAAAAAACTTCCTTTTGACTCCCCGTTTCTGCCTTGCACTAAGTCTTTGCTGCTGTGCAGCTTATCTGCAAGTTACGAAAGGATCTCCCCTTTTCCTAAAAGGTCTATCAAAAAGCTTTTCGAATGCGTAGAACCTTATGGGCGTGTCCTGCTTTTTATAAGGAGGATAGAAATTTCTATCTTTGTACGAGAGCTGGATGGCTCGAAAACATCCCATTAAATGAGCGATATGACGACAATTTCCAACGATAACCCCCTACTCCAACCCTTCACGGCGCTGCATGAGACGGCGCCTTTTGATCGGCTTCTTCCGGAACATTTCCTGGAAGCCATTCAGGAGGCATACGGGCTGCCAAAGCTGAAATCGAGCAAATCAAACAGGTGGAGCATGCTGATTTCCAGAATACTATCGTGGCGCTGGATGCTGCAGGACGTGGTTTAGAGCGTACTTCAGCTATTTTTCACAACTTAAACGCTGCCGAAACGAATGAGCAGCTGCAGGCGCTGGCGCAGGAGATCGCACCGCTGCTGAGTGCCTACAGCAATGATATTTTACTGGACGCTGAGCTCTTCGCACAGGTGGCGGCTGTTTACGAAAACCCTCCAGCCGACCTAGACGAGGAAAGCCAAACCCTACTCGAGAAGACCTATAAAAGCTTCGTTCGGAACGGTGCACGCCTGGACAGCGAGCAGAAGGAGCGCCTGCGTGAAATCGACCGCGCCCTCTCCACACTGGGACTCCGCTTTGGCGAGCATGTATTAAAGGAAACCAACAGCTACGTGCTTTGGCTGGAAGCCCATGAGCTGGAGGGCCTACCCGATTTCATGGTGGAAGCCGCTGCGCAGGCCGCTGAAGAAAAGGGCCGCCCAGAGGCCTACGCGATCACTTTGGCCATGCCCAGCTACTTGCCTTTTATGACCTATTCGAAGAATCGGGAGCGGCGCAAAGAACTTTTCTATGCCTATAACACGAAGGCTTCGAAAGGCGATGCGCTGGACAATAAGGCCATCATCCAGGAGATTTTAGCCTTGCGTCAGGAGCGAGCGCAGCTTTTAGGCTATGCTACCTATGCCGACTTCGTTTTAGAGGAGCGCATGGCGCAAAGCCCCCAGGCGGTCCTTGACTTCCTGCAGGAGTTGCTTGACCGTGCTTTGCCGAAGGCCCAGGCAGAAATGTCCGCCCTGGAAGCTTTCGCGAAGGAAGAGGAAGGTATCGACCGGCTGGAAAAGTGGGATTTCGCCTACTTCGCCGAGAAACTGAAGAAAAAAGAATATGCCATCGACGATGCCCTGCTGAAGCCGTACTTCTCACTCTCCCGTGTGGTGGAGGGCGTTTTCGAGACGGCGGGCAGGCTTTTCGGCCTCCGCTTCCAGGAGCAGCCCGCTATTCCCGTGTACCATCCTGAGGTGCAGGCCTACGAAGTCTTCGATGCTTCTGGGCGCTTTATGGCGGTGCTTTATGCGGACTTTTTTCCGCGTGCGGGCAAGCGGAATGGGGCTTGGATGACCGTCTTTAAGGGGCAGTACCGAGAAGGGGAACAGGACAGCCGCCCGCATATTTCGATCGTTTGTAACTTTACGAAGCCCACGAAAAGCAAGCCTTCCTTACTCACTTTTCAGGAGGTCACCACGCTGTTTCATGAGTTCGGTCATGCCCTGCACGGCATGCTGGCAGACACGCGCTACGGCTCCCTTTCCGGGACGAGTGTTTTCTGGGATTTCGTAGAGCTCCCGTCGCAGTTGCTTGAAAACTGGTGCTACGAGAAGGAATGTTTAGACCTTTTCGCGCAGCATTATGAGACGGGAGAGGCGATTCCAGCTGATTTAATCGAAAAAATACGGGCGGCGGCAAATTTCCATCAGGGCTATCAGACTGTCCGCCAGGTGAGCTTCGGTCTTCTCGATATGGCCTACCACCAGCGGGATGCCGCCCAGATCCAGGATGTGGCCGCCTTTGAGCGGGAGTTGATGCAGCCAACCGCCCTCCTTCCCGAGACCCCCGGCACGCTGATGTCCACCTCCTTTTCCCACATTTTCCAGGGAGGCTATGCCGCGGGTTATTACAGCTATAAGTGGGCGGAGGTGCTGGATGCCGATGCTTTTGCCTACTTCGAGGCGGAGGGTATTTTCTCTGCTGAGGTGGCCAGCGCCTTCCAGCGCCATATTTTGGCTGCAGGCGGCACGGCCCATCCTGCCACGCTTTACCAGCGTTTCCGAGGCCGTGGGCCAGAAATTCAGGCCCTGCTGAAGCGCTCCGGGCTGCTAGACGAGGCGGCCAGCGGTTCGAAGACCGGCGTTTAAGGTAGCGGAAAAGAAGAGGGAATTCCTACGGTAGGAGTTCCCTTTTTTATTTTGGGCACAGGATTCCCGTTCCTTTAGGAAAAATGCGCGCGCATGCACGATTCCGAAAAATTGGCCGTACTTTTACCCTCCCAAAACCCATTCATGCCCCGTGCCTCAATCAAAAACGCTCTGGATCCGCCTTTCTTTTGCTGTCAGCATCGTCCTGCTGGTTCTAAAGTTCTATGCTTTTTACATCACCAAGTCTACAGCCATCTTAACCGATGCATTAGAGAGCATCGTGAACGTGGTTTCGGCGGCCTTTGCCAGCTACAGCATTTACCTGAGCTCACTCCCACGGGATGAAAATCACCCCTACGGACATGGCAAGGTAGAGTTTTTTAGCGCCGGCGTGGAGGGGGTCTTGATCATGCTGGCAGGAATTTTTATTCTGTATCAGGCTGTGTACAACCTCTTCTTCCCTGAGGAACTGGAAAACCTTCGCGAGGGGATGTTACTTATCGGCTTCTCCGGATTAGTAAATGGTGCCTTGGGTTTTGCGCTTCAGCGCAAAGGAAAAGCCTTAAACAGTATCACGTTAGAGGCCAGCGGCAAGCACCTACTCGTGGATACACTCACCTCTGTGCTGCTCCTACTTGGTATCGGGCTTATCCTGCTGACGGGTTTTCAATTTTTAGACTCGGTAATCGCGATTTTATTTTCGATGTATATCGGCTACAGCGGCTATGGGCTGGTGCGCCGCTCGGTAGGAGGCTCATGGATGAGGCAGATGCGGAAGCGGTCACTTCTACGGCGGCGGTTTTACAGGAAAAGCGTCGTTCGCTTTGGATCGATATTCATAACATGCGCGTGCAGCAGTATGGAGGGGATAAGCATATCGACCTACACCTGACCCTGCCTTATTATCTGAACTTAGAGCAGGTGCATGAGGAAGTGGAACAGGTGGAGCAAGTGCTCGAGCAACACTGGCCCGGCACCACGGAGGTGTTCATTCATGCAGACCCCTGCTTGCCCGAAAAATGCTGCCACTACTGCCAGGTAGCGGCCTGCGCAGTGCGCAAGCATCCTGCGAGCACTTCGATTACCTGGTCTCCTCAGAATATGGTGAAAAATCAGAAGCATTATCATGAGCTTAGTGAGAAAGGGCTGCCCGGACTCTCTTAGCTGGCCAAAAAGCGGGTCCTTTGGCATATTTTTAGTATATTTCACCTGAGCGAAATTGCTTCTCATTTTTATAAAAAGGATTCAGATGGCTACAACTCCTACCTTACGCCTTCCGGGCTATTTACGTGCGCTTAGCATTTTACTCCTAATTGGACTGATTATCACCCTAATGCAGGTGGGTAAAGGCATTCTTATTCCGCTGTTTTTAGGGGGAATCATCGCTGTGCTCTTTACCCCTCCCGTGGAGTGATGGTGCGGAAGGGCCTAGGGGAGCTTAGTGCTTGCCTGATCGCGCTAGTGACGGGAATTCTGAGTATTTTGGGGCTGCTGGCCTTTGTGATTCTGCAGGTGGCGAATTTCGGGAAGGATTTAGAAGATGTAGAAGAGCGCCTGCTGGGCTATGTAGAAGACATCGAGCAGCTGCTGAAAACGAATTTTGAGGTAGAAATCGGGCTTTTAGAGCGCGTGGAAGACATAAACTTGATCCAGTACGTCCAAAATAACTCCTCTAATCTGTTGGAATTTTTACTGGGGACGCTGGGCTCGCTGACCACGGCGGTGTTACTGCCTATTTTCATCTTCTTTCTTCTGGTGTACCGGCATCACCTGACCGACTTCATAGTAGAATTTTATAAGGAAACAGAAGAAGAAAAGGTGCGTGCCGAAATTAAAAAGCTCCGTAAGGTCGTACAGGCCTATATGGTGGGAGTGTTAAAGGTAATGGCGATCTTAGCAGTGCTGAATACGGCCGTGCTCTTTGGCCTGGGCATCAAGCATGCCATCTTTTTCGGGATTTTCGCCGGAATATTAAATATCATCCCCTTTTTAGGACCCTTTCTGGGCGCCGTTCTGCCCACGATTTTTGCCTTTTTAACCAAAGATAGCCTACTGTATCCTCTAGGTGTGGTGGCTGCATTTCAAATCATTCAACTGCTGGAGAGCAACTTTCTTACCCCGAAGATCGTTGGCAGTAATGTCAATTTAAACGCATTTATCACCTTTATTGCGCTCCTGGTTGGGGCTGCGATTTGGGGCATTGTGGGCATGATCATCGTGATTCCGGCACTGGCGGTCTTGAAAAAAATCTTTGAGCTCAGTCCAGACACGCAGCCTATCGCCCTTCTCTTAGGTGAGGAAAGAGCGAAGGACCTGCCAGAGGATGGCCCGAAACGAGAAACGGGCGACTCCCGGAAAGCGGAAAAGGAGGCGAAAGCGAAGGCTGACACGTAAGAAAATGCATGATGGCGGCGATTAAAGTCATACAGGAGTTAGAGAAAAAGCGATGAAACGAGTAAAAGATCTTTTCTTTGGGGCGGCGCCCCAAAACCTCAGATGCACCAGCAGGAGGAAGAGGCGTACATCAAGAGCAAAAACATAAAACTGGTAGGGATTATTTCACAGCTCCTGCTGCTGGCCCTGTTGTTTTTCATCGCGGCCTGTAACCAGCAGGAAGATAAAAAAGGGCGTTTTTTACTGAAGGGAAATGAAAAGTTAAAGGAAAACGATCTGCGTAAAGCGATTGATTTTTATACGGAGGCCCTAGCGATCGATCCCAACTATCGGGATGCACTGTATAATCGGGCATTGGCGCTGGAGCGGCTACGTCGCTTCGATGAGGCGATTTATGATTATGGGTTGATTTTAGCTGCGAATGATCAGGATTATGAGGTATGGTTCCTGAGGGGCTTGGCGCATTTAGATAATGGAGAAAATTACAAGGCTTTAGAAGATGCCCGCGCCTACTACGGGAGGAAAGTCAGGCCTGGAAAGGTTATTTTCTACGTGGGATGGCGCAAGAAGCTTTAGGCGACTATCCGGAGGCCTTAGCCAGCTTTAAGGCCGCCCGAGAGCGGGTGCCTGAAAATGCGGATATCGTCGTAAATGAGGCGACCATTCATTATTATTTAGGGGACTATGCACAGGCGCTGGCGCTGCTGGAAGAAGCGGAGGTTTTGGCTCCAGAGGAGGCCAATATCTACAATTTACGCGGCATGATCGCCTTCGAGCAGGAGGCCTATGGCGAGGCGCTGAAGGAAGTAGAGCGCGCCATTCAGTTAAACAGCGATCAACCCTATTTTTATAACAATAGAGGACTTTATCGGCTTTTCACGGGAGAGCTGAGGCGGGGCTTTCGGATATTAATTTAAGCTTGCGCCAAAACCCGAGGAATATTTTCGCTTGGCGTAATAAGGGCATGTACTATTACATGCAGGGAGATAAAACCAGTGCACTAAAGTATTTAGGGGATGCGCTGGAGCGCAATCCGGAGCTACCCCTAGCACGGGAATACTATGAGAAAGCCCTGGAACTATAGCGTTTCGGCTACGGGTGGGCAGCCTTTCGTTTCTTTAGTCCGTTAAAATCCTGTCGGCACTATGGGGGAAAACAGTTTTTCCTGCGCTGCCGCCACAGCGCCTAATGGCCCTACTGCATCCCCGAATTTACCAGGAACCAGTTGTACTCCCTGTTTGGAAATCGGCATGCTGTAGATATTTAGTGCCTGCTGGATGGGTGTGAACAGATAGTCTCCCGCTTCGGATAGGACGCCTCCTACGATGATTTTTTCTGGATTCAGGAGCTGGATGAGGATGGCGATTCCCTTGCCGAGGTCCAGACCGATCTGGCTTAGGATGCGGATGGTCCGTTGGTCCCCTGCCTTGGCGGCCTCCACGATGGAAGCAGGCTCTAGAAAATGTCCATTTCGAGCCGAAATCTTGGCTAAAATCGAGTCGGGATCATGCTTGATGGCCTCCTCTGCCAGGCGTACTGCTGCCGTCCCGCTGGCTACTGCCTCCAGGCAGCCTTTTTTGCCGCAGGCACAGTTCACCTCACTGGAATCAAAAAGTGGGGCGTGGCTGAATTCTCCTGCAAAGCCCTTAAAGCCATGGTATACCTTTCCGTCAACGACGATGCCGATACCTATCCCCCAGCCCACGAAAATACCAAGGACATGAGAGGCGGTATTCGGCTGAAAGTGGTACTCGGCCAAGGTCATGGCGCGCGCATCATTTTCGAGGTACACCGGGAGCCCGATGCGCTCTTCTAGGAAGTCGGTCAGCGGCTCGTCTGAGAAATTCAGGTAGGTGAAGTTCTTGCCTGCCGCAGCATCGATAAGACCAGGCATGGAGAGCCCTGCGGCGATGATGCGCTGCTCAGGTAGGGCCTGACCGGCCAAAAACTGTTTGATTTCGCGGACCAGCTGCATGGCGGTCTCGCGCTCATCGTCTAATTTAAGCACAAACTGATGTGTGGGGCTCACCGCTTCACGCGCAGTATTAAAGAGGGTGAGGCGAACGCGGAATTTGGTGATGGCGATGGAAAGAATGTAAAAAGCATCGGGCAGGAGCTGGTAGAGCTCAGCCTTTCTGCCACCACTTGACTTAGCAAAACCCTCTTTACGCACGAGGGTGCTGTCGATGAGCTGCTGCATGAGAGTGTGCGTGGTGGGCAGGCTGGTGCCGAGGTAGCGGCTAATTTCATTTACGGTGTGCTGCTGATTCCGAAAGAGCGCTTTGATGATACGCAGCTTGTAGATGTAGTTTTTTTGGTCTACACCTCCTTTTTTAAACGCTTCTTCTGAAGTCGGCGCAAATAGATTCATACCAGACGGGTTCTTGTTAAAGTGGAACTAAGATATAAAATTTTCCAAGAAACCTTGGGCAGCTTCCCTAATATTTTTACTTTTGCCTGTTATACAAGGTGTTTTTTTTATTTATCCTAACTTATGGAATTTCATGTACAAACGGATCTAGCGCTGGCCAAGGCGGAACTAGAGAGCGCCGTAGCCGCTCAGATCGACGCGGAAAACTTTTCTATCGTGCACGTGACTTTACGCGCCTTGGGGTGGTTTTTTTGTTTTGGATGAGCAGGAGATTCGACGCTTTCATGCGCGCTTTTTTCCCGAGCTCGAACTAAGTGAAGGGCAGTTTGCCCAAAAACTAAGTCCGAAAATTTTATGTGTAGCGCCTGGCAAGCGACTTTCCTGGCAGTATCATCACCGCCGCGCAGAGGTTTGGAAGCTTGTCGCCGGACAGGCGGCCATCGTTCGCAGTGCAGATGACACAGAGGGCCCTGAAAAGGACTTGGAAATCGGTCATCTGATTGCTTTGGCGCAAGGTGAACGGCATCGCTTAGTAGGCAAAACCGGCGGCTGGGGCATCGTAGCGGAGATTTGGATGCATACAGACCCCGAAAATCCCTCTGATGAATCGGATATCGTACGCGTTACGGATGATTTTAAGCGTTCTTAAGCGAAAAAGGCCTATCGTAAGAAACGATAGGCCTTTTTTATATCCTGTTAGATGCCTTTAACTTCCTCCACCACGTGAGCTGCGAGAGGAGCTGCTACTGCTTCGGCTTGAAGTGCCACCACTTTTAGAAGAACTACTGCTGCTCCGACTTACGGTACCACTGCTCCGAGAGGAAGAACTCCCGCTGCTGCGATCTTACGGTACCGCTACTCCGAGTGGAAGAACTCCCGCTGCTGCGACTTACGGTACCGCTACTCCGAGAGGAAGAACTCCCACTGCTGCGATTTACGGTACCGCTACTCCGAGAGGAAGAACTCCCGCTGCTGCGGTTGMGTGTGAGCCCGACGTCGTACGCCAAGGCAGAACCTGGGCCCTAAGCGAGCTGAGATCCTACGCCGAAGCCACGAACGAAGGCGTACGCGACGAGCGTCACAGCTGACGATGGACAGCTAATCTCAGCACCGAACGAGACCACTTACCGGTTACCGTTCCTTGAAGGCC
>NZ_AJYA01000018.1 GCF_000265075.1 Nitritalea halalkaliphila LW7
GGTGCGTACCTGCGCCTGTAATGGGTGCGAGTGTGGACAGCTTGGCTGTAGAGGGCGAGAAAGAGAACAAGGAGCTGTTTCATCCTTTTTATAGACTAAAATTTTTAGGGATTGTTACAGGCCTGAGGCCAAAATAGAGGATTTGAAAAAAAATAGGGAAAAACCTTGGATAAATCGGCGCGATGCATGACCTTTGAAGTATCCTAACGCATTTTTTATGTGGTGGGATTTATATAGAAGAGGCGAGAGACAGGCTCTATGACCCTCTGGCAACCTGGAAAATCCAAGGTGCCAATTCCTGCCATCGGTTGATACAGCCGAGGGAACTATAAATTCTTCGACCATGAGATTTATATCTAAGCCCTTCGTTTCTTTCTCCCCTTCTCCTGATACTTTAGGAGCTCCCTTGCATTTGCAATTGCTGCATGGCTTACGCTTAGCATCTGTTTTTGCGCTTAGCGCAAAGTGCCCTTCCTTCTTGAACACATTAGGTTCTTTAGGAAAGATGGCGGCAAGTTCTCTAGGAGGTCCCTTAAGGGCGTTCCAATCACTAGTTCCTTATAGCGACAGTAAGTTCTGTTGCGGTATGCGCATGCTTTAAGCGATCCTGTCACGGGTTAGGGCTTCCTCTTGTCTTTTCCTTTTGGCAAATTCGTTTAAAGCACCTCCGAATCCTCGGTCGAGAGACCGCTTCCTTCTACATGTATTACTAATTCTATAAACCACTGATTATGTCAACGTACAGATTCGAAACACTCCAACTTCATGCTGGTCAGCAGCCAGATCCGAGCACCAATAGCCGTGCGGTTCCCTTGTATCAAACCACTTCGTACACCTTTAATTCGGCCGCGCATGGCGCGAATTTATTTGCGCTGAAGGAGTTTGGAAATATTTATACACGCATCATGAATCCCACGACAGCCGTCTTCGAAGAGCGCGTCGCGGCGCTGGAAGGAGGCGTCGCCGCCGTAGCCACGGCTTCGGGACAGGCGGCCCAGTTCCTGGCGCTGCACACGCTTCTAGAAAGTGGACAAAACTTCGTGGCTGCCCCCCACCTCTATGGCGGCACATACAATCAATTCAAAGTCTCCTTCAAGCGTCTCGGCATAGAAGCGCGCTTCGCTGCCAGCTTAGATGCTGCTGATTTCGAGGCGCTAATCGATGCGGATACCCGGGCGATTTACTTAGAAACGATCGGAAATCCTTCCTTCAGTGTGCCGGATTTCGATGCGATTCGCGCAGTGGCCGACCGTCATGGACTGCCTATCGTGGTGGATAACACCTTCGGAGCGGGGGGCTACCTCGCCCAGCCGCTGAAGCTAGGCGCACACATCGTGACCGCCTCCGCCACTAAGTGGATCGGAGGACATGGCACCTCCATCGGGGGCATCATCGTGGACGGTGGTAATTTTAATTGGGCGAACGGTAAGTTCCCTCAGTTTACGGAGCCTCAGAAGGGTATCATGGACTAAAATTCTGGGATACTTTCGGGGAGGGCAATCCGCTGGGGCTGCCGAATGTCGCCTTTTCTATCAAAACGCGGGTGGAAGGCCTGCGTGACATGGGTCCTGCCCTGAGTCCATTTAACTCCTTCCTTTTATTACAAGGGTTAGAGACCTTATCTTTGCGCGTACAGCGCACCGTAGACAATGCCCTGGAACTGGCGCAGTGGCTGGAAGCACATCCTCTCGTCCGAAAGGTGAACTACCCGGGATTAGCCAGCTCACCGTACCATGAAAATGCCAAGAAGTATTTGCGGCACGGGTTTGGCGGTGTGTTGAGCTTCGAACTGGATGCGGACGCCTCCGCTACCTCGGCATGCATCGATGCACTAACATTAGTCTCGCATGTAGCGAATGTCGGGGATGCCAAAACGCTCATCATACAGCCCGCAGCCACGACGCATCAGCAGCTCAGTGCTGAGGCCCGCGCGGCTGCCGGAGTGAGTGACAGCCTACTCCGTGTGTCGCTAGGCATCGAACATATAGAAGACATAAAAGCAGATTTCGAGCAGGCCTTTCAGGTGGTGGCACAGCGCCCGGTACCCGAGCAAGCCTAAGAGAAGACCTATGAATTTACACGCGCCTTATCTCATCGTGGATATGACTGAAGAATATTTTCACCACACAGCCCCGTTTCCACTGGATTCCGGGGAGGTGCTGGCGGGGTTTACCCTGAAATACACCTGTAGTGGTCACCTGAAGCCTGAAAAAGACAATGTCATCTGGGTGGTGCACGCACTGACGGGGGATGCACGACCGCATGAATGGTGGAACGGTCTGATCGGAGAAGATAAATTTTACGATCCAGACCGGCATTACATCGTCTGTGCGAACCTGCTGGGCTCTTGTTACGGTTCCAGCCATCCGCTCAGTGTGAATCCCGACAGCGGGGAGCCTTACTACTATGATTTTCCTCAGCTTACCACGCGGGATATGGCGCGTGCATTAGATTTACTACGCGAGCATCTGGGCATCCGGCGCATTCACACCCTTATCGGAGGCTCTCTAGGGGGGCAGGTGGGCCTGGAGTGGGCGCACAGTTTGGGGGATGCACTGGAGCATGCCATCATCTTGGCATCGAATGCGAAATCTCGCCCCTGGCTGATCGCCTTTAATGAGGCGCAGCGGATGGCCATTTCTGCTGATCAAAGCTGGGGAAGCCGTAGCCCGGAGGCGGGCAAGAAGGGCTTGGAAGCCGCCCGTGCCATGGCGATGATTTCTTACCGCCACCCGGATAATCTGGCCCTAAAACAAAACGATGCCCAAGAGAAGCTCGACCATTTCCGGGTAAGCGCTTACCTCCGCTATCAGGGACAGAAGCTCAGCGAGCGTTTTGACGCACTCAGTTACTGGACCTTAACCAAAGCCATGGACAGTCATGACCTGGGACGTGGTCGAGGCGGATTGCAGGCGGCCCTCGCCGAAATTCGCGCAAAGGTGCTGGCAGTAGGTGTGGACCGCGACCTCTTATTTAGCGCCGAAGAGTCCCGCGAAATCGCCTCAGGGGTACCCTATGGCAGCTATGGCGAGCTGCATTCACACTATGGACATGATGCTTTCTTAATTGAATATGAACAACTTAGCTATCTGCTACGCTCCTTTTATTTAAGCAGCGGAGTACCCGTTTAATCTTGGCCTTCGGCCAAAAACCATTGCCTCGAAGCGGTCCACGGACAGTTTTCGAGGCATTTCTGTTTTCAGCCTGTTTGTCAACGAAAAAATACCATCTATCTATTTAATGCCGCTGTTTAAATGATATTTTGGCTGTACATCACTTTACCCATAAAAAAAATAGGCATTTCACGTACTTTACAATATGAAATACGCACAAATAAAAGAAACCTGTCTTTATGTTTCGGATATCGAGCTCGCGGTTCAGTTTTATCATGAGATTCTGGATTTCCCGTTGATTCACGTTAGCCCGAATAGACACGCTTTCTTTCGCTGCGGAAGCTCTGTTTTATTGTGTTTTTTACCTGAAGCTACGAAAAATGAGGAAGAACTACCCCCTCACTTCGCCTTCGGCAAGCAGCATGTCGCCTTCGAGGTCCCCAAAAGAGACTATCTGAAGACGAAAATGGATTTTATGAAAAAAGGAATTCAGCTCACGCATGAGCAGCACTGGCACAGCGGACTGGAAAGTTTTTACTTTGAAGATCCCTTTGGGAATGTGTTGGAGGTAGTCCCTCCGGGTATTTGGGAATATACGCCCAAGTGATTTTTGCGCCCTGGCGCATCGCGTACCAGATTAGCGTAAAGGATTAGATTAGCGTACTGGTTTGGGCCGGGGAAGGTGGACCCCCGGCTCATTTTTTTGCTGCTTCAGCGCGGGTCCAGGTGACTGAGCGCCCCACAAAAGAGACGCCCACATATCCACGAAGCTCCAGCGTCTTGTCGTTTTTTACCGTCATGTGACTCGAATATTTTTTGCCATTCGTCGGGTCGTATATGGTGCCTCCCTCATAGCGCTCCCCATTAAATGTAAAGCCCTCCAGCAGGCGGATACCCAGCAGCGGGCGACTGCGCAGACTTCTCTCGGGGTTATTCGTGTCCAAGACAGGCTCCTTCACCTCTGGATCCGACTTGATCCAGACAAGCTTGCCGTAAAACTTCCCATTTTCTTGAAAAAGCTCCACTTTGGCATCCTTATCCTGCGTCCACCAGACCCCTAGGATATCGCTGGCACTTTGGGCTAAGGCCCCCGGTGCTAAGACGAGATGCAAGCCACAAGTCCATAGAAATAGGACGGAAATTTTTATTTGCTTCATTTTTACTGTAATCTTGTCTTTAAAACTACTACCCGATTTCAAAGGCTTTTGTTTCACGTGTCCCCATCTACCGCTACCTATACCCTGCAGCTCTTCGGAGAAACGCTCACGCTATTACCCGAAAAGGCCATCTGGTCTGCCTCCCATCGCGCGCTATTTTTAGCCGACACCCACTTCGGAAAGGCTACTCATTTTCGTAAGGCGGGCATACCAGTTCCTGAACAGGTGCATGCCGGTGACTTTCAGCGGCTGGCGGCCCTAGTGGAGGCCTATCCCGTGGAGCGCGTGTATTTTCTGGGCGACCTGTTCCATAGCGACTGGAATAGCGCTTGGGAGGATTTTTTGGACTTTATCAGCGCGTATCCATCCGTAAATTGGCATCTGATAAAAGGAAATCACGATATCCTGCGGCCCCATCAGTATGCGGGAAGCCCCTTGCAGGTGCATGCGGAAGGTTTGGCCCTGGGCCAAATGCTCCTGCGGCATACTCCTCTAGAAGAAGCACGCACTACAGCCCCTGACACCGAGCGTCTCATTCTCTGCGGCCATGTGCATCCTGGCTTTCGCGTCCAGGGTCGCGGACGGCAGCAGCTCCGGATGGCCTGCTTTTTGCGCCAAGGGAGCCAGCTGATTTTGCCCGCTTTCGGGAGCTTTACAGGTCTGCATGTGCCGGAAATCTCGCCAGCGGACAGCGTTTACCTGGTTTCTGGTGCCACTGTGCTGCACTGGCCTATGGGAAAGGCGCTCCGCTAAGGTTCTTTAACGAAAAGGAATTGGCAATATTCAGGAAAGAAACGTACTTTTGGAATTCTAATGGAATGGTAACGCATGCGCACAAAAGCCAGAAAAAAGACCCGCTTAGGGCGCTTTAAATTTTTATCCGTACTTTTCAGTACGACTTTATCCCTCTTTATCGTGGGACTTTTCGGCCTGATTATCATCCAGGCCAAGGTGCTCAGTTCCCTCATCCGTGAAAATGTAGAAGTGCAGGTTTTCCTGAAAAAAGGGCTGACCGAGCAGCAGTACGCACAGGTGCAGCAGCGCATCGCTAGTCAGCCTTATGTGCTCAAACGTGAAGGGGAAGCCCTCATAAACTTTACGACAGAAGAAGCAGCAGCCGAAAAATTTCTCGCCGACACAGGGGAAGATTTTATGCAGTTTCTCGACGACAACCCACTCCGCGCCAGCATTTCGTTTAGCGTGGCAGAAGAATTTCAGACTGCCGAGCAGTTAGCTGAAATCAGCGCCAGCCTCGAAAAAATGGAGGAAGTTTTCGAGACCAGCTACATGAATGACCTCTTGGAGGCCATCAATCAAAACATGGTAAAGGTGTCGCTCGTCATGGCGGGATTCGTCTTGATTTTAGTGCTTACCGTAATCATGCTGATCCATAACACGATTAAACTAGCGCTATTTTCTCAGCGCTTCCTGATCCGCAGCATGCAGCTGGTGGGCGCCACAAGGGGATTTATCCGGCAGCCTTTCCTAGCGCGCTCCTTCGTGTATGGTGCTGTCGCAGGAGGCATCGCCTCTCTGATTTTGTACGGCCTGATTCTCTATACGCAGCAACAAATCGATGGCTTCAGCTTGCTGAGTGAATTCAACTTACTTCTCGGCCTTTTTGGGGGCTTGGTGCTAGCGGGCGCCTTGCTGTCCTTTTTCAGCACCCTCTCTGCTGTGAATAAATATTTAAATATGTCTTTAGACGAACTGTATTAAACGATGGATAAGAAACACTTTGCGTTTACGCGTGACAACTACCGCCTGATGCTCATCGGCTTAGCGATCATCATTTTAGGCTTTACCTTAACAGCACTGGACAGCGAACCTCATGGCTTCGGCTTTTTAGGGTTGACATTAGGGCCTATCCTAACGCTGGGAGGTTTTTTATTTCAATTTTACGCTATTTTTTATACCAAGAAAACCGACGCCTAAGGCGTCTCCCTTACATTTATGGACATTCTAGATGCTGTCATCCTGGGAATCATCCAGGGGTTGACTGAGTTTTTGCCTGTTTCTTCTAGCGGGCACCTGGAAATCGCCGCCTACCTCTTAGGTGATGAGGCCGTACCCGAGGAAAGCATGCTTTTTTCGATTGTTTTACACTTCGCCACGGCATTGGCTACGCTAATCGTGTTTCGAAAAGACCTGGCGGAAGTGGCAAGGGGACTCTTTCAGTTTAAATGGAACGATGAATTTAAGTTCTCCCTGAAAATCGTGCTATCCATGATCCCTGCCGTGATCGTCGGCTTATTTTTCGATGAGCAGCTGGAGCAGTTTTTTGGAGGCAAAATCGCCTTTGTAGGCGGTATGCTTTTGGTTACTGCTACCCTACTCCTTTTAGCCGACCGGGCCAAACATACCGAAAAGGAAGTCTCCTTTGGTGCGGCAGCGATCGTGGGGCTAGCCCAAGCGGTGGCGATGCTGCCGGGGATTTCACGCTCCGGCGCGACGATTTCTACCTCCGTGCTTTTGGGTATCGATAAAAACAGAGCGGCCCGCTTCTCTTTCTTGATGGTCGTTCCCCTTATCTTCGGAAAAATCGCCAAAGATCTATTGGACGGGGCGCTCACCTACACTGCTGAGGGCTTTCCTCCTTTAGCCGTAGGCTTTCTCTTCGCCTTTATTTCCGGGTACTTTGCCTGTACATGGATGATCGCGCTGGTGCGCAAAAGTAAACTTACCTATTTTGCCATCTACTGCGCCATCGTCGGAACCATCGCCCTAGTGGTCGGGTTAAATGCCTAATTATGTCAGCTACCAATCCAACTCCCGCTCCTTACGGAGAGGTTTTTTTCGTTAATAAACCGTATACCTGGACCTCTTTTGACGTGGTCAAGAAAATTCGCCATGCCTTGCAGGTGAAAAAAGTAGGGCATGCGGGCACGCTGGACCCTTTGGCCACCGGCCTGCTGATTATCTGCGCCGGAAAAATGACCAAGCAGATCGAGTCGTACATGGCACAAGAAAAAGCGTATGAGGCGACCTTCGTGCTGGGCGCGACCACGGAAAGTTTCGACTTAGAAAAAGAGGTGATTCCTGTCGCTGACCCCAGTGGCATCGATGCCACGCAGGTGGAAGAGGTCCTCGCGCGTTTCCGCGGTGCGATCGAGCAGGTCCCCCCGCAGCATTCAGCCATAAAAGTGGATGGCAAGCGGGTATATGCTTCGGCGCGAAAAGGGGAAGAGGTGGAACTGCAGCCGCGTCCGGTACAGATCTTTGAACTCGAACTTTTAGCTTTCAGTTTACCGGAGATTAAGCTGCGCATTCGCTGCTCGAAGGGCACTTACATTCGGTCTTTGGCTCGGGACATCGGCGAAGCGCTGGGGGTGGGGGCCTATATGTCCGCCCTCGTCCGAACGGCTATCGGAGCTTACACGCTGGCAGACGCGGAAGAATTACCAGCACTTATTACGCGACTTAAAGAACGCAGAGCACATGCAGATTTATGAGGGAATAAGTAGTTTTCGTCCCTTGCGTAAGCCCATCGTCACCTCTGGGACTTTCGATGGGGTGCATAAGGGGCATCAAAAAATTTTACGTAGCATCCGTGAGCAGGCGGACGCAGTGGGCGGCGAAACGGTATTGATCACCTACTGGCCTCATCCGCGCCTGGTGCTTTATCCAGATGATCACCAGCTGCGCTTACTCAGCACCTTCGAGGAGAAGGCCGCGCTGCTGGCTAAAAATGGGATCGATCACCTGCTGACCATACCCTTTACGCGGGAATTTGCGCAGCTGAGCCCGGAGGCCTATGTGCAGCGCATTCTGATCGACACGATAGGCACGCACAAGCTTGTTATCGGCTACGACCATCGTTTCGGCAAGGATCGCGCCGGCTCTTTTGCTTATTTACGCGAAAATGAGGCGCGCTTTGGTTTTGCGCTAGAGGAAATCACGCGGGAGGACATCGAAGATATCGGTATCTCCAGCACGAAAATCCGGCAAGCACTTCTCCGTGGCGATGTGCAGACCGCGCATGATTACCTGGGCGCTCCCTACGAATTAAATGGCATTATAATAAAAGGGCAGCAAGTAGGACGCTCCATCGGATTTCCGACAGCGAATGTGCATTTGCCCCATGATTATAAATTAGTTCCTGGAGAGGGTGCTTATGCGGTACGCATCGAGGTGGAGGGTACTGAATATGACGGCATGCTGAACATCGGCCGCAGGCCCACCGTTAATGGAATTAATCGCAGTATAGAAGTAAATCTTTTTAACTTTACAGGCGACCTGTACGACCGCCGCGTACGGGTGCGCTTGCTGGCATTTTTGCGCGAGGAGCGCAAATTTGATGGCCTAGAAGCCCTAAAAGAACAGCTCGAAAAGGACAGGAAACACGCGAAACAATTACTTGAACGCAAATAACCTAATACACGCTACTATGATAACGAAAACTGTTAAAAATGCTGAGGAGGCCGTGGCTGATGTGCACAGTGGTGCCGTACTGATGCTTGGAGGCTTCGGGCTTTCGGGTATTCCGGAAAACAGCATTCAGGCGCTTTTAGCGAAAGACATTAACAACCTCACCTGCATTTCGAATAACGCGGGGGTGGATGACTTCGGCATCGGCCTGATGTTAAAAAAGCGCATGGTGCGCAAGATGATTTCCAGCTATGTGGGGGAGAACGCAGAATTTGAGCGTCAGCTCCTAAGCGGAGAACTCGAGGTGGAGTTAATTCCTCAGGGCACCCTCGCCGAGCGCGTGCGGGCAGGCGGTGCGGGCATCCCGGCCTTTTTTACTCCGGCAGGTGTAGGTACAGAGGTGGCCGAGGGCAAAGAAGTGCGTGAATTCGATGGCAAGCTCTACCTGATGGAACGCTGGTTAAAGGCAGATTTTTCCTTCGTAAAAGCGTGGGAAGGGGATACGCCGGTAATTTGATATTTAAAGGTACAGCACGAAATTTTAATCCCATGATGGCAGCGGCTGGTGCTATTACTATCGCGGAGGTAGAAGAATTAGTGCCAGCAGGTACGCTGGATCCGAACGCTATTCATACGCCGGGCATTTATGTACAGCGGATCTTCGAAGGCGTGAATTATGAGAAACGCATCGAGCAGAGAACCACGCGCAAGTAATTTCGCCACCTTAAACCGAACCAAGCATGTTAACAAAAGATCAAATCGCGCAGCGTATCGCCAGAGAGGTACAGAACGGTCAGTATATCAATCTAGGCATCGGCATCCCGACACTAGTTGCTAATTATATCCCGGACGATCTGGAGGTGGTGCTCCAGTCTGAAAATGGACTTTTGGGCATCGGCCCCTTCCCCACCGAAGAAAATGTGGATCCCGATTTAATTAATGCAGGGAAACAAACGATTACAATGACGAAGGGATCGGCCCTTTTCAGTTCTGCGGAGTCCTTCGCCATGATCCGTGGCGGCCATGTACACCTGACGATCTTAGGGGCCATGGAAGTATCCGAAAACGGGGATATCGCTAACTGGAAAATCCCCGGTAAAATGGTAAAGGGCATGGGTGGCGCTATGGATTTAGTGGCCTCAGCTGAAAATATCATCGTGGCCATGCAGCACTGCAGCCGGAGTGGCGAATCTAAGCTTCTTAAGCAGTGCTCCTTACCTATCACCGGAATTCGCTGTGTGAAAAAAATCGTAACTGACCTGGCCGTTTTAGAAGTGATGCCAGAGGGTGGCTTCCGTCTGCTGGAGCGAGCCCCAGGGGTGTCAGTAGCGGAAATCCAGTCGAAAACAGAGGGTAAACTCTTAGTGGACGGCGAGATTCCTGAAATGACATTTTAGCGCAGCGCCTGAACTTATTTTATACCCCCACCGTTTTTTCGGTTGACCAAGATTTTATTTACTACCGATGAAGAAGTCTACGATTAATTTCGAAGTTGAATTAGATGAAAAAAACATGCCCAAGCAGATCCTTTGGGATGCCTCTGATAAGGAGGGCGCCGGTATGGAAAGCACACGCAGCGTGAGCTTAAATGTATGGGACAATTTAAATCACTCGACCCTCCGTATCGACCTGTGGACAGACGATATGTCGGTAGCGGAGATGAAGCGTTTTTACATCGATGTGATCGGGGGCATGGCCCAAACGATTCTGAACAGTACGGGAGATGAGTACATGTCGGAAGAGATGAAAGACCTCTGCGATCGTTTGGTAAAACACGTAAACGAAGAAAATAAGCGTAACAGTCAGCGATAAAACCGAAGATTTCGCTTCCGAAAAGCCGAACTATATCCCTTGTAGTTCGGCTTTTTTTATGCTTTCTAAAATAGTATGCATGCATAATGTGTTGAAAAACAAGGATTTAATCTGAATAATCAGGCAGTATAAAAAAATATTACTCTTTCTACGCTGAATTTAACAAAAGACCATTGCAGATATCAGGTATTTTAACAAAATTGTAATGGGATAAGTGGGCTTTTTCCTAAGGAAATAAGGAAGAATCCGCCTCCCGACCAACTTTAAACCCAAAATACCTATGCAAACATTTACCAATTACATGGGGCGATGGGGCTTGCTGATGAGCATCCTGATGCTGATGAGTTTTCAAGTAGCCACCGCTCAAACCACCACAATTTCCGGAACGGTTCTGGAAACAGGCACGAATGAGACCTTAATAGGGGTAAACATCCTGGTGAAGGGCAAAGTAATCGGAACCGTGACCGATGCTCGAGGGAATTTCAACCTGAGGGTGAATCAGGCACCTCCTTTAACACTAGTCGTGAGTATGGTGGGCTACACCTCTAAAGAAATCGAAATTACCCAAGCAGAGGTGAGTGGTCTGAGAATCGACCTGGCGGAGCAGACCTTGCTGGGACAAGAGGTGGTCGTCTCTGCTTCCCGCGTGGAGGAGAGTATCTTACAATCGCCTGTTTCCATCGAAAAAATGGATATCCTAGCGATTCGCGATACCCCTTCTGATAACTATTATAAGGCTATCGCCAATCTTAAGGGTGTAGATGTAACTTCCTCTTCCATTAATTTTCAGATTATTAATGCGCGAGGCTTTAACTCTACCGGAAATACACGTTTCGTACAGCTGACCGATGGCATGGACACCCAGGCTCCTGCGCTTAACTTCCCAATCGGCAACTTGAACGGACCTTCTGAGCTGGATGTGGAATCTTTAGAGTTTATCCCTGGAGCAGCTTCTGCACTGTATGGACCGAACGCCTTCAACGGTATTTTACTGGTAAATTCTAAAAATCCTTTCGAATATCAGGGGTTCAGTGCTTTTTACAAGCAAGGGGTCAACCATCTCAATGGACGTCCGGGAGAGCCGACGAGTCCACAGCCGATGTTCGAGGGTTCTATTCGCTATGCGAAGGCCTTCAACAACAAATTTGCCTTTAAGGTAAACGCTTCTTTTATGCGTGCTGAAGACTGGTACGGTACTGATCAGACAGATCTAAACTTTCGCGCACAGGGCGACCTTCCGTTTAACCCAGGAGCGGATCGCGTACACGTTTTTGGCGATGAAGTAGCGAATAATATCGGTTTATTACGTAATGTGGGTGCTATTCAGCAGCAGGCCCAGCAGCTAGGCTTAGGAGGCTTTATCGGCAGTATTCCAGATCAAGTGGTCTCACGTACAGGGTACGATGAACGCTTTTTAGTGGACTATGGGGCATCTAATTATAAGGTCAACACGGCCTTACACTATCGCTTAAATGACCGTAATGAGCTCTCCTATACCTTTAATTACGGTGCAGGAACGACCGTTTATACAGGGCGCAGCGCTACTCTTTAGCGAACTTCGACATCCAGCAGCATAAATTAGAGCTCAAAGGAGCGAATTACTTCGTACGTGCCTACACGACGATCGAAAATTCGGGAGATTCCTTTATCGCCGATCTGGTAGGAGTGAATGTGAATCAGCTTTGGAAAGATAACAGTGCTTGGTTCGGTGAATACACCATCGGTTATATGGCCGCGCTCGCGCAGCAGGGAGTAGCTCCTGGTAGCTTTGGGACTCCGCAGCAGCAGGCTGCAGCCCACCAGTTTGCGCGTGGCGTAGCAGATACTGGACGTCTGCTGCCGGGCACACCAGAGTTCGATGCCGCAGTAGCCCAAGTGCGTAGCGATGTTATCCCACAGGGAGCGCTCTTTAATGATCAGTCTCGCATGAATATGCTCGAAGGAATGTATGATTTCAGTGAAGAAATCAGCTGGATTGACCTACAAGTGGGTGCACAGTACCGTGTCTTCGATCTACGTTCGAATGGAACCATCTTCGCGGATGTAGAAGGAAATGATATTACGATTTCAGAATGGGGAGGCTTTGCACAAGCGTCTAAGCGTCTCTTTGCTGACAAATTTAAAGTGACCGGTTCGATTCGGTACGATAAAAATGAAAACTTCGCTGGTCAGTTTAGCCCACGGATTTCAGGGGTGCTCACAGAAGGCAACCATAACATCCGCCTTTCCTACCAAACAGGTTTCCGTATGCCGACCACGCAGGCACAGCATATCGACCTGAACGTAGTTTCGGCCCGTCTTATCGGAGGGCTGCCTTTCTACCGTGAAAAATACGACATCTTCACCAACTCCTTTACTCAAGCTTCCGTGAACCAGTACATTGCGGCTGTTGGAGCGGGCGCAAGTCCTGTATCCCCGGCGGCCACTAGCCTTTTGGTTCCGGCTACGGAAGAGTTGATTCCTGAGCTACGTCCCGAGCAGGTGCGCTCTATCGAAGTAGGGTATAAAAGTCTTTTGGCCAACAATCGCCTGCTTATCGATGCGGCCTATTACTATAACATCTTCAATGACTTTATTACGCTTTCTTCTGTACGTCGCGCTCCGGGACCTGTGTTCCCTACCCCTGCTAACGCAGAACAGTTAGCGATTAATGCACTAAATGCGCCTACGCTACTGACACCGATTACGACTCCGGGCCAGGAAAATACCTTCCAAACGTATACGAACATTACAGGAAGAAATATTTTAGCGCATGGAGCAGCGATCGGCTTGCAGTATAACCTACCTAAAAACTATACCCTTTCCGGAAATTACAACTTTAACAGGCTGATTACCGATGTAGGGGAAGATTTCTTGGCAGAGTTTAACACGCCAGAGCACAAGTTTAACATCATTTTCGGCAATCGTAAATTGACGCGTAATTTTGGCTTTAACGTCGCCTACCGTTATCAGTCTGCATTCCGCTGGGAGTCTAGCTTTGCTATCGGAGATGTGCCTGAAGTGCATACCGTGGATGCTCAGATGAGCTATCGCTTACCGTCTATGAAGTCTATCTTAAAGCTAGGCGGCTCGAACATCTTTAATGAGCGCTACATCCTGAATTTTGGAGGGCCTACTATCGGTGCGATTTATTACGTATCCATCACTTTCGATGAGCTATTTAACTAATTCCGACTATGAAATTTAATCTAAACTATACACTCCTCGCTGCGGGTTTTTTAGCAGCCGTATCGTGTACCTACGAATTTCCTGATACCACGGTAGCCCCACCCGATTCGGGAGAGGTAGACCTTTCTCGTATCATCAATGTGGGCAATTCACTTACCGCTGGATTTATGGACGGTGCACTGTACACACGTGGCCAGCAAAATTCCTTTGCCGTTATTCTAGCAGAGCAGTCCACGGCTGTGGGAGGGCGTTCCACTCGCCTGCCGGATATCAATTCTGAAAATGGCTTCTTTGGTTTAGGGCCAGGGGGTCAGCCTTTAGGCAGACTGGTGTTACAGGTAAATCCACAAACAGGAGCAGTAGGTCCTGCTCCGATCGGACCGGGTGACGTTCCAGCACCGTTTACTGGTGATCGCGCAGATTTAGATAATTTCGGGGTTCCAGGCATTACGCTGGGAACGGCACTTACGCCACTCCTAGGTGGTCCCGCGTCCCCAGAAAATCCAGCTTTCAATCCGCTTTATGCGCGCTTTGCCAGTGCTCCTGGACAAAGTACCGTTATCGGAGATGCTGCTGCAGCGCTGGCCTCAGGAGGAACTTTCTTTACCTTTTGGTTAGGAAATAACGACGTCCTCGGTTATGCGATCGGTGGAGCGGCTAATCCGGCCATTCTAACTTCAGATGCAGATTTCCAAATGCGCCTAAATCTAGCCTTAGGAGCACTTTTACAAGCCAATCCTGCTGCCAAAGGTGCGGTGGCCAATATCCCTAACTTGGATGTGCTGCCTTTCTTCAACTTGGTGCCTTGGAATGCTTTGCCTCTTGATGGCCCACAGCCGCTTTCGTAACCAGTCAGTTTTCGGATTATAACAATGCCCTTTTGGCCTTCCAGGCCCAAGGAGTCATCACCGCTGCCGAAAGAGAGCTTCGTACCATCCGCTTCGTAGCAGGCCAAAATGGATTTCTTATGGAGGATCGCTTCTTGACCGACTTGAGTAGCTTCGGCCTCCCTTCCATCCGCCAAAGTAATGCGACTGATAAGCCTGTACTACAGCTCTCGACTGCACTGGGACAGCCTGTTAATAACAACCCGCAGCTTATCCGCGGGATTAGTTTTCCAGTGGAGGACAGCTTCGTACTGACGCGTATCGAGCAAGAAGAGGTGCAGACAAAAATCAATACCTTTAATGGCATTCTGGCAGCTGCAGTGATGGCTCAGGCAGACCGACTCGTGCTTGTGGATGTGAATAACTTACTTACACGTACCTTAAACGGTCAAGTAAGTGCCGGCAATATCCCGCTTACGGCCTCTATCACCCCTCCAAATGGTGGCTTCAGCTTAGACGGTGTGCATCCGAATGCGCGGGCACATGCTTTCGTAGCTAATGAGTTTATTCGCGCTATCAACCAAAAATGGGGAGCGACTATTCCGTTAGCGAACCCAAATGAGTTTATGGGGAATGATCTTCCTCAGTAATCCCCTTACCGCAAACTAATTGCTGGGCTGTTCCTTTTTGATTTGTTTCTTTTCCCTGCGTCTTGTACTTTCAGGAGCGAAAGAAAATCAAAACGAGAACAGCCCTTTTTATGTCCCCAAACAAACCCTCCTTCCCTTTTCATTCCCCTACTCTATTACTCGATGCCGATCGCTGCCAGCGTAACCTTCGGCGTATGCAAGAAAAAGCCCTTCATCTCGGTCTGGAACTGGTTCCCCACTTTAAAACAGCTCAGTCCCGTAGGGTGGCACAGTGGTTTAAAGCCACAGGCGGCAAAAAAATTACCGTCTCCTCTTTACACCTGGCGCGCTATCTAGCAAAGGAGAACTGGGACATGCTGCACATTGCATTTCCCCTTTCCCCTGCCTTGCTTCCAGAGATTCAGGCACTCGCTTCTGAGTGCCCGCTAAGTGTGCAAGTCGTCAATGAGGCCTTTATCCAAGCCTGTGTAGCCCAACTTCAGGTACCCTTGGCTTTTTGGATCGAAATAGATGCTGGCTACGGGCGGGCGGGTATTTTTCACGATGATATAGAACGCATCGAGCGTGTTTTGGCGCTCAGCGCCACCTGTCCATACCTGCGCTTCGAAGGATTTTATATACATCCTGGCCATACGTATAAAGGAGACGTGGATGTCATTTACGAGGAAACACTTTCCGCGCTGGCTGAGCTAAAAAACCATTTTAAAGGTAGCCATCCACAACTAAAAACCCGTGTGGCGGATACCCCCGGGGCTTCCATGCGGAGCGATTTCGGGACAGTGGATAGTATCGGCCCGGGCAACTATCAATTTTATGATTTGACACAGGTAGCCATCGGTAGCTGTCAGCGAGAGGACATTGCCATTGCTTTGGTATGCCCCATCGTAGATATCCGCACAGAACGGGGAGAGGTTCTGGTGCATGGTGGAGGAGTGCATCTCTCTAAAGATGTTTTAAACACGCCCACTGGGAGCTCGTATGGAGAAGTGGTCCAACTGAGTGCAGATGGTCACTGGACACTCTTTGCCGAAGGCCAGGCCCCCTATGTAAAGTCCATCAGCCAGGAGCATGGACTGATCCAAGGCAGTCCGGAATGGTGCCGCAGCTTACAGGTCGGGCAGCCCATAGGCATTCTTCCTGTACATTCCTGCATGACCGCCGACTGCATGCGGGGCTACCGACTGGTGGGTTCGTTAGCCCCGATCGATCATGCAGAAGGATATGCTATTAGTTAAATGGCCAGCTATGGGATAGGATAAAGCTGGCCTTACGCAGCTACAGACTCCTCTGGAAGGCGGGCCTTATGTGCAGATGCAGGCACCACTGACTGACGGGTGAGCCAGCCCCCATTACGCACCGTTACGAGTGCATAGGGACTGATCCAGGCTAATGTAAACGCATAAAGGAGGCTGTACGGGAGTAACCAGAGCCCATTCCAGTTTCTTTCAGACCAGACACAGAAAGCCACGGGAACAAGTGTGAGCAGAGTGGCACTCAACAAGATCAGCGCAAACATATACACAGGCGCCAGCATGAAGAAAGCGATAAAAAGCAGAAACATGGGCAGTGCCAAAAGCATTTTCATCCACTGGTTCAGGCAGAGAACACGAGCCCCAGTCGTTTGGGCGCGGAAAGGGCCGAAAACAAAGCCCGCCAAATGGATGTTTTCGCGTACGTTACTCCGCTCCCAGCGTGTGTACATACGAGAAAGGCCCTTCAGGTCCGTTGGCACCATGGTTTCTACCACGGCATTGGCTTGGAATTTTACCGAATAGCCCTGCTTGAGGATCAGGTTAGTCATGGCCCGATCTTCCCCTATGGTAGTGACACGGCCTAAAAATGTTTGGTGAAACCAAGCCTCCAGACAGGCATCCACAGCTTTTTTCCGGTAAGCCGAAAGGGCACCCGGGGTGCAAAGGACCGTATCCACCTCGCTTTGGGCAGCACGAATAAAGCCAAAACTAAAGCTGAAACTGGCGGCAAGCATCTTGGGTAGTATCCCTGCGGCACGGTTTAGCACCTCCACCTTTCCTGCCACAGCACCGCAGTTGGGATCCAGCACGAGCGGGGCGACCAAGTTGCGGAGGGTATCAGGACGTACCAGCGAATCACTGTCGATGGTTACGATGATGCTTCCTTTGGCTTGACGTATCGCCCGGTAAAGGGCGGCTCGCTTGCCTTTGTTTTTTGGCTGCGCCAAAACAGAAAGTTGGGGATATTTTTTCGCTGCCTGGCGAATCCACTGTAGCGTATCGTCCACACTGCCATCATCTACAGCCACCACGTCCAGCCGGCTATGTGGGTAGTCGCTTGCAAAGATGCTTTCCAGTGTGCCGAATACTTGAGCGCCTTCATTATAGGCAGGCACGATCACGGTAAGCATGGGAAGATCCTCCCGAATCGCTACCTCTTGTGGTCGATAGCGACGGAAAAGCGATAGGAAAAAGAGGAAAAGACCTACCTTCACCGTCAGTAAGGTGCTGAACCAGAGCGCTTTGCCCCTTTCCTGCTGAAAACTTAACCAAGGGCTTTCGGCAAGCTGATCAGGAGCGATCCAAAAGAGGTAATAGATAGACCACGTTATAGCGAGTAAGAAAAAAGCTGTGATAACACGTCCGCCTGTAAACTGACTAAGCGCAAGCGCCTGCGGCTTTTGAAACGTAATAGTAAAAGGGTGTTTCGGCATGGGGAATAGAACTTGAGTACCCTGGCTGCACGACAAAAGAAGCGCCAAATACAAAAAAGTGTCATACAAGCGCTTATTGCACTGTTTTCGTCGCAGTGTGCAAGTAAAATCATCCCAAAAGGCCACAGTATGAGGAGTAATTTCCTCACATATTCCAAAATGGGACTAAAGGAAAAGCCCTTTTCCTTGCTTTAATTAATGAAGTAAACGACTCCTAAGCGGAATATTGAGGTGTTTATCTGGCCTGCTTGGAATTTATATTCTGCCTCGAGGCCTATTTCATCTATAAATTTATATAAAAATCCAGCGCCTACGTTGATCGCGTGTTTATGTAGATGTCCGATTTCATTAAATTCGAAATTACGGTAATAATAGCCCCAGCCGAGAAGGCCATACAGCTGAAATTTATCTTGCGTAAAATAATACCGTCCATCTATATCAAGACTGTTCGCGATACCTGTGGCGGGCAATAAAAAGGTAGTCTGCGCATTAATTGAGACATCGTCTATAGGGAAATATTCTCCAGCGAAACCAAAGCCGAAAAACCAGGTATCTGCACGCCATTCATGCATATACTTAAGCCGCACTTGCCCTCGTTTTGTGCCTGAGTTTCCTGTTGGAAAAACGCCACACCCACTAAAACAAGCATTACAAGAATAAATTTAGAGGTACGCATATTAAAATTTAAGGTCTTGGTCACGGATAATAGGTCTCCTAGAGTTTCGGAAATCTAGGTTGAACATCACATTCAAGCGGATGATATGCCGATTTCGGTAGATACCAGGCACGGCTGTTGGGCCATAGGTCCACATATGCCCCCCGAAGAACATCACGGAGTTGTAGGTGTAGCCAATCGCTGTATACACACGGTTCTCTTCATGAATATTCATGATATTTTTACCTGTTTGGAAGAAGACTTCATTGGAAGGAGCTAAGAAAAGCGTCTTATTTTCCATTTTAGGCTTATTTAGAGGAATATATCCCGTGATTTTATATCTGTACCTGTCCGTGTACTCAAACTCCGAACCGATCGCGGGATCTCTTCTGAAGCGATGTTCGAATCGAAACTGGTGTAACACTTTTACTGGACCCACAGACTGCGTGAATAGCCACTGATGCCAAAAGCGAGGTTCCAGAACGGTGTTGTTGAACTCAGGATTCCCTCTTTCGGGTGTGTAATTCCAAACCAAAGTGGGGCCGAAGGTCACCTCAAAATAATCGTTGAAGAGATAGGTCATCCCAAAGCGATTATAAATCTGGCTCATGCGTCCTACGAAATCCGTTCTGTTATCTGCTGAGCTTCGTCTTCGATAATGGTTTTCCTGATACCAGAACCATCTATCGGATAGACGCAGCTTAAGATACAAGCCATTCCAGTTTTCAGTGGTAGGCGCCAAGCCCCTTCTTTCCGTGGGAATCGTTACTTCTCCTTGTGCCCGCACTTCCGATCCAAACAAGAGGAGTCCCACAAAAAAGAGGCAGCCTAAAAGGGCGCGCTGTAATGAAAGCATAGTTTACGTTTACTTTAATTCTAATATTTCTTCGATCTCTTTTGGATCTTTGGTGCGTCCAATTCTACGCTCTAACCTCCTGGTGTCTTCTTCACGAAGCTCATTTAGGCGCTGCGCAAGGTTCTCCATTTTCTGGATCCAAACCCTTAACTCTACATACACTTCTTCGGAACGTAATTGATCGATATAATGCATATAGAGCAGTTCTCCAGCATCCCATAGTCTTTCTTTTTCACGCTGCATGTATCGCGAGAAAGTGAAGGCATTCCAAACCTCTACCATATATCCCTCGTCCACCGTTTCTAAGATTTCATATACCCGTAGTAACTTTGGATGAATCGTTTCAAGTTCATTTAGTAGGTCTAGCTTAATATTGGCGAGTTCTACCTTTCGTTCTTGATTGTCCGAACGTGCATAATCATCGTTATAGGCGGCATAACTTCCTTCGATAACGGTCTCGTAGACATCCTGAACCAGTCTGCGGACTTTAGGCTCCTGCTGGTCCCGCTCCTCCACATACAAGCGATCGATAACACGCTGCTGGCTTTCTATCTCTGCCTCCAGCTGACGTAGAGACTGATTTTGTTCAATGAAGAAAAGTACGCGATCCACCAGTGCAGCTTGGCGCTGCACTTCTTCTTCCACAGCTGCGATGTACCGCAGTAAACTAAGGTAGAGACCCTCTTCTAATGGGCTCACTGTATAAGATAGTTGGAAGTTTTTTTCCTCCTCATCATATACGTAGGGAATCGTAACTTCTTCGCGGAGAAAAGGAATCCCGTTTTCTTTCATGTAGCGAAGATCAAAGTATTGGATACTTTTATCACGAATAACGTTTATCAAGGGGTCAAAACGCGCCAACTCTCGATTGTAAAACTGAAAAAATTCATAGGCACGAGCTACGGAGTCCGACCTGTTTTTATTTAAGTTAAGTGAATTTTTTCCTGCATACTCGCGAATAACGCTTTTTAATCGATCGTAATTCTCAGGAATTTCATTCAAGCGCGGTACATCATCTCGCGCGATTTGGTACACAAATTTTCGGGTAGCTAATGGATACTTTTTAATTTGTTCACTGGCGCTAATGTATTGATCATCATAGCGTAGCGTATTAAGTAAAAAAGCTTCAATTAAACTGTTTGCATCCTGCTGCTCTCTGTACTCCTCGTACTCCTCTAAAAAACCATCGTTAAATGTTAAACCAAACAAATCATCTGCAATACGGAATCCCTCGTTCCTTCCTTCCTCTATTTCCCTTAACTTTTCGATCGTCTTAAAAAAATACTTGCTCATAAACGACCTCGTCAGTTTCTAAATTTCGCTTCACCAAGCCGAGGAGAAACCCCTTATCATAATTTCGTACCTCGCTAATTAAAACATCATCCACCGCATATACGAAGGTCCACTCACCGTTCATTATACCTCCTGGAAGAAGGCCCCCGCGCACAAAATAGGTGCGCCTTCCGGCAAACTCCTTATACTGAAAGCTTCCCTCGATCATCCCTTTGGTGAAATTGAGCTCCTCTACTGAGGCTTTCGGGCTTAGCTTTCCATCCTTATACGTATTTCGGACGAAATTCCATTTGCCGCTAGGCAAACCCTTCTCATAGGCTGCACGCAAGCGAATTTCTTCACTAGATAACTCTGTATCCACCGTAAACTCCTCTATGTCCTTTATCGTCACCTGATGGCGAAGATCGCGATAGAACCAATCCCCTGCCTTTAAATTTTCACGGTAGGCACCCGTGATCGTGGTTTTATAAAAGCGGGTCTTATCTAGGGAGTCAGCTACATTCCGACGAAACCGAAAAGGGCCATCTTTAATGATTTCACCCTCTTTTCCCTCTAAAAAATTAAACTTGGCAGTTCCCTTCACGCCATTAAACACATAATCCCCTTCGAATTCCTGCTGCTGTGCCCAGCTAGACCAAGAAATAAGACATCCAAAGAGGAGTGCTGCTATAGACTTAAACTTCATGTTTACTTGTTAGGATTTAAGCATATTTCACAAAAACGATGCTGTAAATCATGTTCAGAAGCCCAAAGCTACAATTTGTAGAAAAAAATACCAAGGATGGGGGTATAAAGCTACTCCATCACATAAAATAAACGCACCTGGCTTCTCCTCCCAAACTCGTTCTCGGAAGGAAAACGCCCCTGCTGCTCGGCTTGAATGTAAAACAATATCCTTTCCTTGCCCTGTTTTTTAGCGATGCGCTTCAACTGCTTTTCGAAACTTTTTACCAAATAATCTGTGGCATCTAAAAAATTATCTGCTACTAATACCATCTCTTCATAACGCTCTAAGTCTGCCGGCTCTTCCTGTAAATAGCGCACCTCGATGCGTTCACTAATAAGAGAAGAAGCATGCGCAGGAAAGAACAAGGGCATGACCATGCCGAGTAGAAGAAGAAGTGGGCTTGTAAACATACGGATATAAGTAAAGGGTAATCAACTGATTACCCTTAAATAACGCACTTAGTATCCTAAAGTTTTCAACATATTTTCACTCGTTTGTTCAGGAGCAAAAAGATGGTGTGTGATAGTCCCATCTTCTGCACGATCCACCAGCACATGCTTGGGAGCAGGAATCAGACAGTGCTGAATACCACCATACCCCCCTAATGATTCCTGATAGGCACCCGTATGAAAAAAGCCCAAATACTGTTTCTTGCCTGCTTCCTGCTTAGGCAAATATATATTATACTGGTGTGCCTCTGAGTTATAATAGTCCATACTATCGCAGGTCAGCCCTCCTAAGTTGATATTGTGATACTCCTTGTCCCAGTTGTTCACGGCCAGCATGATGTACTTTTGATTAAGACCCCAGCTGTCTGGCAGCTGCGTAATAAACGAGCCATCGATCATGTACCAAAGTTCCTTGTCATTTTGCAGTTTTTCTTCGAGGACGGAGTACAAGACTGCGCCACTCTCTCCTACCGTGTAGGAACCAAACTCCGTAAAGATATCTGGCTCTACCGTATTGTTCTTGGCACACATCCACTTGATGTTTTTAATGATTTGATCGGCCATATATTGGTAATCATAATCAAAAAAGACATTCGTTTTAATCGGCCAGCCACCCCCGATGTCCATCGTATCAAGACTTGGAGCTATTTTTTTCAAATCCACATACTTCTGGATAAAGCGGGTAAGCTCAGACCAGTAATACGCGGTATCGCGTATGCCCGAGTTGATAAAGAAATGAAGCATCTTAAGAGATACCTGTGGATTATCTTTAATCTTCTCCTCATACAACTTTAAAATATCATTATAGCGTACGCCTAAGCGTGAGGTGTAAAAACCAAATTTAGGCTCCTCGTCAGCAGCGATACGAATACCTACCTGGAAAGGCACCTTTACATGCTCGAGATAGTAATCGATTTCTGTGAGGTTATCCAGAATAGGCACACAGTTTTTAAAACCATCATTTAACAGGCCCGTGATGAGCTCCTTATACCGCTCCCGCTTGAAGCCGTTACAAACGATAAACGTATCCTTACTGATTTTTCCTTCTTCGTATAACTTGCGAACCAGCGGAATGTCGAAAGTGGAAGATGTTTCGATATGGATGTCATTCTTGAGCGCCTCATTTAAAACAAAGCTGAAATGAGAAGATTTCGTGCAGTAACAGTACGTATACGAGCCTTATAATCGTGCGTCTGCATGGCATTTGCAAAGTAGGTCTTCGCATTCTGAATACTCTCAGAAATCTTGGGCAGATAAGTAAGTTTTAAGGGCGTTCCATACGTTTCGATGATTTCCATCAGATTCACCCCATTAAAGGTGAGTTGATTATCCGATACCTCGAACTCCTTGGTAGGAAAATCGAAAGTTTGCTGGATTAAATCAATGTATTTGTTCATTTCAGCTGTTTTGGTTTGACTAACAAAAATCCAAAATATTTTCGACACCACCTTATGTTTGGGCACAAATCTGGACTAAATGTAAAAAGTCGCCTTCAAAGAAAGCGACTTTTTAAAACCTAAATTCCCTCACTTAGGAACCTCACTGCGAATTTAGGCTTGTGGATAAATTTAACTAGAATTTTACTCTTTATAATACACTATATCTGCTTAGCGCTGAATCACAGCGTCACGTAAGCCCGGGCTGTTTAACAAGCCACCAAACTCTCCGATAACAGACTCAGGAACTTCTAAACCTTTTGCAGCTTCTACGATAGCCGCTACGAACAGATCATAATCCGCAGCATTCACTAGACCTGTCATGCGTGGGTTCTGCTCAGGATCATGCGCAGCTACCATGTCTAAACCTGTGTACTGAATGTTAACAGAACCGATAGCTTCTGCTAAGAATTCAGAGAAATCTTGCACCAGCGTAGCGAAACCTGACGTGTCACCTGCACCCACCTCTGCTAAAAGAACAGAGAAATAAGGTAATAAATCTGTATATTTACCTTCAGGATTAGAAGCGATAAGCAATACTGTTTCAGTAACCACTGCACGCAAAGGAACAAATCCAGCCTCGATTAACTGACCAGGATTCTCTGGATCATCGATAAGGCCTGAACCTCCTAAACGTGTGTATAAATCCAGCATCTCATCATCAGCACGCTGCACGATAGGCTCACGTACAGATTCTAATAACTCACCCACTGGTCCGATAACATCAGAGCTAGTAATTCCAGCCTGAGCAGCACCTTCTACCACCGCTTGGATGAATAGATCATAATCTGCATTGTTAATCAAACCATCCATACGTGGATTACGCTGCGGATCATGCGCTGCCTCCATATCTAATCCTGTGTAGGTAAAAGGACCCCCAGTAGCCTCAGCCAAGAAAATGGTGAAATCATCCACTAACTGCGCAAACCCAGAGAAGTCATCTCTTGCTACCTCGTTTAAAAGGACGCTGAAATAAGGAAGTAGATCATCATAAACACCCCCTTCATTCGTCGCAATAGTCAATACGGTGTTGGTTACCACAGTTCTCAGGTTAAGGAAACCCTGCTGGATCTGCTGGCCCGGATTATCAGGATCAGGAACTAAGGTAGTCCCTCCAAGCATAGTGGCGTAAAAGGAATCATCCTCCATCATCGGTGGATCCATCGGATCATCATCACTGCAGGATGAAAATACCAATAGAGATCCCACCACGAAACTGGCTAGCCAATAATTAATTCGTCTCATAGTAGTTTAATTTAATTAATTGTTTAATTCTCGAAAGCTTTCTGAAAAAAGGCTCCTAATCGATATGTAAGTGAGTTCTTGTTAATGGCCGGACAGCTTTGCGCCAGCATTTCATCGGAAGGTTTAAAAACCGATGCCCCCGCATTAAAATCCGCATTTATCAGCTGCGCTATGTCCGCCGGAGCCGTCTTCCGCTGATCGTAAATAAGTACCACATGGCCCGCTTCAGCGTTCATACGCGCTGTTCGAACACCCTCCACTTGAGATACAAATTCATGGATGTCTTTACCCTTCTCCTCGTCTAAGGCTTCAGGAAACTCTATCCGGATCATGGCTTGATGATTTAACCTACCGGGAACATCTTGCTTGGGCTTGGTCACCAAATAAATGTGCACTGCCAGCGTCGCCACCAATACAAACACGATGGCCACCGCGCCTAGAATAATTTTTTTTAGCATAATGGAAGTCCTTTGATGCCAGTAAATACGAGACTGTGGAACCAACTGGATTAAAAAGTTCCACAATTGAAAATAACTTTTCTATGAATTCAGAATTTCTTATTTTTAGGAACGCATTAAAAACATGAAAAAATTACTATTCTTACTTCTTATACTGACACTTAGCGCTTGCGATCGAGAGTTTGCTCGTGGCGAACGCTACTTCCTCCAAGAAGAATATGCCGCTGCTATAAAGGAGTTTAATAAAGTGCTCTTCCTAAAAGTTACCGACACCCAAAGCCTCTTCCTCCGCGCGCGCGCCTTTGAGGAGCTCGAACAGTTTAAAGAAGCCTTCGAAGATTATAACCGCATCCTCAGTCTGCGCCCTGATCATGCTCACGCCTACGCGGGAAAAGGCAAAATCTACTGGAAACTTAAAAAGTATAAGGAAGCTGAAGTGGAACTGCTTAAGGCTGCTCAGTACGCTCCCGACGATGCCGACATCCTGCTGCTCCTCGGTAGAAGCATGCTGAAAAATGGGCGCTTTAAATCTGCCGACGAATTTCTGGACCAAGCGAAGAAAATTCGCCCCGAGGCTGCCGACATTTACTACTATCAGGGTATGGCACGCTCTCAAATCGGTGACATCAATGGCGCCGCAGCCTCCTTTAATATGGCCCTACGCTATGACCCCGATAACCTCGCTGCCCGCTATAACCGAGGCCTTACCCTCCTCATTATAGGCTACCTGCCCTGGGCCGAAGATGATTTCGATGATGTACTCCGCTATAAGCCCGATCACGTGGAAGCACTCGCACATCGGGGGGTGGCGCGCGTGCGCCAAAATAAACGCAGTGGCTGTGCAGACATCGAAGCGGCGATGGCTAAAGGCAGCCAATATGCCGCACGTAACCGGCATCTCTGTCCTTAAAAAATAGAAGGGGAACTACACACCCCTTTTTTCTCCTTTACACCTGAAATTTAAAAAAGCCACCTAACTTTGTGGCTTCTTTTTTAGGTTTCACCCGAACACGTATGCCCGATAAAAAGCTCGTCATCATCCCCACCTATAATGAAATCGAAAACATCCACGATATGGTGCATGCCGTCCTCAGCCTGCCCGAACTTTTCGACCTCCTCATCATAGACGATGGCTCGCCAGACGGTACCGCAGAAGCAGTACAGCAGCTCCAAAACCCCTATCCGAACAGGCTGTACCTACTGAAGCGCGCCGGCAAGCTCGGCCTTGGAACCGCCTACCTCGAAGGCTTCGCTTTTGCCCTCCAAAAGGGCTACCACTACATCTTCGAAATGGATGCCGACTTTTCCCATAACCCCCTAGACCTGCCCAAACTGCTCGACGCCTGCCAAAACCAAGGCCACGATATGGCAATCGGCTCCCGCTACATCACAGGCGTAAACGTGGTCAACTGGCCCATGTCACGCGTCCTCATGTCCTTTTTTGCTTCCAAATACGTACAGTTCATTACTGGAATGCCCATAAAAGACGCCACCGCCGGGTTTAAATGCTACAAGCGCGAAGTACTCGAAACGATTCCCTTAGATAAAATAAAGTTTGTGGGTTACGCCTTCCAGATCGAAATGAAATTCTCTGCCTGGATTCGGGGCTTTTCTATAAAAGAAGTGCCCATCATCTTCACCGACCGCACCCGCGGACAGTCAAAAATGAATATTGGCATCTTTAAAGAAGCCGTCTTCGGTGTCTTTCACATGAAACTACGTAGCCTTTTTCGCCGCCCGAAACACCGAAAGCAGATGACCGGCCCTTAAGCTATTCCCCACACTTAATCGAAGCGAATCGCTTTAATCGGCTGTACACCCGCTATTAGCCGCGCAGGAATCAGTAGAACCAAAGCTGTCAACACAAAAACAAACACATTCAGCCCAATCAGCAGGGGCCAATTCCAAGCAATCGGAACGGCCTCCATATAATAAGCTTCAGGATCCAAACGGATGAAACGATAGCGGTCTTGTAGCATGCCCAGGCCTAAACCTACCGAATTCCCGATTAGCATGCCCTTTCCTATGATGCGTAGGCCGTTCCAGAAAAATATGCGCCGAATCAACTGAAAAGAAGCCCCTAATGCTTTTAAAAGCCCGATCATCGGGGTGCGTTCCATGATCAGGATAAACAGTACAGAGACCATATTAAAGGCTGCCACAAATAAAATCAGGCCTAAAAAGACGTACACATTATTATTTAAAAGTGCCAGCCAATCAAAAATGTCAGCGAAGCGATCTTTCACGCGCTGTAGGCGCAAATCGTAATCCATCAAATCTTCAAGCTCCAAATAGGCTGCATCTAAGGCAGTAGGATCTTTTAAAAAGAGAGACAGCCTCCCACCTGATCAGCATTCCAGCCGTTAAGATTTCGGACCGTCTGAATATCACCGATGATGATTTTTTCATCAAAAGCCTCCATATACGTTTCGTAGATACCCACGATTTCTACATTGCGGAAGCGCGGGGGATCCTGAACGAAGTAGAGCACAAATTTATCACCGAGAGAAAGTAACAGCTTGTTGGCGATTTTTTGGGAAATCAATACTTCATTTACCGCCTGCTCTGCCTCATGGCGGATAAATCGGCCTGCTTTCAATGAGGGGCGGAAGTCTACAGTATCGAAATCGGCTGCCACCCCCTTAAAGAGGACACCCTCCACTTCTTCGTCGCCCTTTATGAGTCCCGGCTTGTGGGCATAGGACTGCACATGCCGCAGCAGAGGGTGCTCCCGGTGGTCGCGGTAAAAAAAACTTTCCGTGCTCATAGGAACCTCCTCGAAAGCATTGCCCGACATAAACTTGGTAACCTGCAGATGCCCTGTAAAGCGGTAAATCTTCTCCCCTACCTCACGCTGAAAACCACCTAGTATCATAAAAGCCAGCATAGATACGGCGATACCGATCGCTACACTGCCGACCGCAATGCGGTGTATGGTGCCCGTAAAACCGCCACTGCCCTTAAAACTGATTCTTTTCGCTATGAAATAGGAGAGGTTCAAAGAATTTATTTAATTTAGTTCTAAAATTCACCCAAAGATACTATGAAGCCCCCACAAATTACGCTCTTGTTCCTTTTTTTCAGCTTGATTTCCCTTCAGTGTCGTGCAGACCATACCAGCTCCTCCAAGCATCTCGGCCCTAAGCCGGAAAAAAGTGCTGGTGCCTTAGCCTTGGATATCCTGGCGGGAGCCGACCAGCCTGAACGCTACCTACCGCTCATGGAAGGCAAGCGTCTTGGCTTAATCGTGAACCAAAGCTCCCTGCTACAGCAAGACGGCACAAGTACGCACCTCGTGGATTTTCTGCTGGCAGAAGGACAGCAAATCCAAAAGATATTTGTTCCCGAGCATGGCTTCCGTGGAAATGCCGACGCCGGCGAACGCATCGGAAATGAAACCGACCCCGCCACAGGCCTCCCCCTGCTTTCCCTTTACGGAGACCAGAAAAAACCGCAACAGCAAACACTGGCAGATGTCGACTTGCTCGTTTTTGATCTACAAGATGTAGGTGTGCGCTTTTATACGTATATTTCTACCCTTCACTATGTAATGGAGGCCGCCGCTGAAGCGGGAAAACCTGTTTTGATCTTGGATAGACCCAACCCGAATGGCGATTACGTCGCAGGTCCTCTCCTAAAAAAAGGGTTCGAAAGCTTCGTCGGAATCCATCCTATACCGGTCGTACACGGTCTCACTGTGGGCGAACTGGCACACATGATTAATGGAGAAGCCTGGCTAAAAGGTGGCCTGCAAGCAGAAATCAACGTCGTGCCCGTCGCCAACTGGAACCACCAGACACCCTATGAACTACCTGTTCGCCCCTCCCCTAATCTCCCGAATTATCAGTCGATCCGTCTCTACCCCTCCCTGTGCTTCTTCGAAGGCACGGACGTTTCCGTAGGACGCGGCACTCCCTTTCCCTTCCAGGTTTATGGCTATCCCAAAAAAGATTTTGGTCCCTTTTCCTTTACCCCACAGCCCACCGAAGGTGCCAAAAACCCGCCACATAAGGGGAAAGAATGTTTCGGCCAAGATCTCAGAGCGGCGGAAAACCATGCCGCAGCTGGCTTTACTCTAGAATTCGTATTAGACGCCTACCAGAAATCCGGGAAAGGGGCAGCCTTTTTTACACCGTTTTTCGATAAATTGGCCGGTACGGATGCGCTGCGCAAAGGTATTTTAGCAGGCATGTCCGCTGAAGAACTGGAAGAGAGTTGGGCAGAGGAACTTAACACCTACAAAAAGATGCGCGAAAAGTATCTTTTATACGAATAATCAACTGCAAAAAGCGCCATTTAATCGGAAAACCAAAATTTATCGTAAATTACAACCAAATGCCCGCTTGCATGTTGTAAGAGAGCATGAAAAAAGGTTTTTTTCTATCGCTTATTATCGCACCCCTACTCATGATCGCAGTTTATACCCCAGGGAAGGTGCAGGAAGCGGGTACATTCGTTTCTAACGAGGAGTTAGAATCAGTATCCGGCATTGAAAATTGGCAAGGCACGCCCTTAGATGCTAAGGGACGTTATGTTAACCTGTACCAGCCCTTCGAGTCAAGTTTTAAAGATTTGCTAAAATGGCAGCTTAGCAAAAACCCTCAAAAACACGAGAAGGAAAATGATTATCGAGAACCTCCTGTCACCAACCAAAAAATAGATTTCAATACCAAAGACGATTTCCTCATTTGGATGGGGCACGCGAGCTTTCTCATGCGATTAGATGGCGTGACGATACTTACAGATCCTGTTCTGATCGATAATACCTTTTTAAAACTGCGCCACGCGCTTCCCTACGATCTTTTAGAAATCCCCCAGCTGGATTATATTTTGCTTTCACATGCCCACCGCGACCACTGCGATAAGGCTACGCTTAGCTTTCTCTTCGAGCAGCATCCAAATGTTCGCGTCCTGACCGGACTGGCATCGGCGAAGTTATCGGAGACTGGCGCAGCCATAGCAAGCAGACCATTACCGAGGCGGGCTGGTTTCAGCGCTACCCCCTACAGAAGAAGGGCCTTGAAATCACCTACCTGCCTGCTCGTCACTGGTCACGGCGCGGACTACTGGATGAAAATAAGACGCTTTGGGGTGGGTTTTACATAAAAAGCAAGACGAAAAGCATCTTTTTTATGGGCGATAGTGGCTACGATGCTCATTTTAAATTGATCGCCGACGCGCTCGGAGCACCCGATTATGCCATCATGGGTGTGGGCGCCTACAAGCCAGAGTGGTTTATGGCCCAAGCGCATATCAGTCCTTTAGATGCCATCAAGGCCTTTAATGAAATGGGAGCTAAAACCTTTATCCCCATGCACTATGGGACATTCGACCTGAGCGATGAGCCCTCACTCGAACCTTGGGATGTGCTCTGGGAGCATAAAAAAACGATTAATGGAAAATTAGAAGAAGGCATCTTAGGCCGAAACTATTTTCACTACGACAAGACAGAGCGCTTTTTTTAAGGAAGCGCTACAAACATGGCGAAGTAATTCCCGAGACAGCGTGAACAGGGTGTCGCTGCCATGCGAAAAAACAGCGAAGCGACTACCCTTTTCAACATGGCTACAGCTTGAATACTACTCCTAAATTTAGCCAGCCATAAGTGTTACCGATTTCTCCATATGCACCTAAGCGCTCAGAAAAGTAATACCGTGCTCCAGCATGGAATGCAGGAAAGATCCCTCCTACGCGAATACCTTCGAAGCCCGTGCTAAAGCTTCTATAATAGATACCAAGACCTCCATAAAAATCCCAGTCATCCTCTAAATCTACTAGTTCTGCAAAGTGATAAGAGGCACGCCCTCCAATATAGGTAATTGAAAACCCCGAAAATCCAGCGTATCCTATCTCACCACCGACTCCAAGAACACCTTTTTCGAGTTGTGTTACACCAAACTCTACGCCGGCTCCAATAGGCAGCGTTCCACCCATTCCCGCAGAGTAAACAGTACCGAATCCAATACCTGCGTTAAGCACCACATCCTTTTCCTGAAAGGTTTGCGATTGGGCACTAAAATGCCATAAAAATAAGCCACTAAGCAAAAGCAGTAGACGTAATGTGCGGAAGAAGTCCTTCATAATACTATAGTTTTTTAAATAGATCTTGCAAAAGATAACCAAACAAACTTTCACAAATAGAAACGATTCGTTCAAAGGTAAGAATCGTTAGGGGCAAATAAAAATAAAAAGGACCTCCGTGCAGAAGATAAACGCTTAAATGTCCCTTTCTTCTGAATTAAGAAGCGAACATGCTACTGGAAACCAAAGAAACACCTAACCCCATGCGCATCAAGGAAAAACGATGTGCAGCTGCACGCCATGCTGTTCAGGCTGGGTGTTTAACTTCTGCAAGCCTACGCCCATCAGCCGAATGGGCTGCTTGAGCGGCTCCTGCTCTAACAGAGCGCGATAAAATTCCTCCAGCGCCTCCTCCGGGATGTAATGCTCCTGGCTTCGAGAACGCGTCTGCTGACTAAAATCACTGTATTTTAGTTTCAGCACCGCCGTGCGCCCCTTCAGCCCCTGCTTGCGGAGTCGCTTCTTTAGGTCTTCTAATAAGCGCTGAAGCGCAAAATCCAATTCATTTCTCGCGCTGATGTCTTGCTCGAAAGTGCTTTCCACACTGATGGATTTGCGCATACGATCAGGCTGCACGGGAGAATCATGAATGCCCCGAACGATTTGGTAGTAATGTTGCCCCGACTTGCCAAAATGTTTGGTTAAAAAAGCCAGGGAAAAGGACTTGAGGTCCGCCCCGGAATAAATCCCAAAACGGTTTAACTTAGCCGCAGTCACCTTGCCGACCCCATAAAACTTCTCCACAGGAAGTCGTTCTAAAAATTCCGCCGCATCCTCTGGTAAAATAACCGCCTGCCCATTTGGCTTCCGTAAATCGGAGGCCGTCTTGGCTAAAAACTTATTGTAACTCACCCCCGCCGAGGCAGTCAACCCCGTCTCCTGAAAAATCCGCTTGCGAATCAGGTAGGCCATATAAATGGCTGACTTATAGCCAAATTTATTTTCTGTCACATCTAAAAACGCCTCGTCTAAGGAAAGTGGCTCCACGAAATCTGTAAACGAAAAAAATATCTCTTGCACCTGCTGGGAAACCTCTTTATAGACGGAAAAGCGTGGCGGCACAAAAAGCAAATGGGGACACTTTCGGATGGCCAGCTTCCCAGGCATCGCTGAGCGTACTCCATAGGCGCGCGCCTCATAAGATGCCGCCGCCACCACACCACGTTCACCATCACCCCCTACCGCCACAGGCTTGCCACGTAGTTCCGGATGATCGCGCTGCTCTACAGAAGCAAAGAAAGCATCCATGTCCACATGAATGATTTTGCGCCAGCGCACAGCCTCCTGACCCCGCTCCTTCTCCTGCTTATTCACCCGCTAGTACCCTTCTAATCCCGCTTGCTTTTAACTGACACTCCGCATACTCCGCCGCTGCCACTGCATCGATGGTAATAGCGGAACCTACTGCAAAAAACCCTTTTTCAGCTGCCCGATCGTAAATAAAACTACGAATAAGTACATTCATATCCACTTCGCCACCCGGCATCCAGTAGCCAAAAGTTCCTGAAAACCAACCTCTTTGAAAGTTTTCCAACTCCTCGATCGCCTCCATGGTACTAATTTTCGGCGCTCCCGTCATGCTGCCCATCGGAAAAGTCGCCGCTAGCAGTTGCTCCAGCCCGACTTCGCCTGCCAGCTTGGCCTTAACGGTAGAAATCATCTGATTTACACGTGGAAATGGATACACCCCGAAGCGCTCCACCACCTCCACGGAGCCTAAAACTGCCAGCTTAGCCAAATCATTACGCATCAAGTCCACGATCATCAAATTTTCCGCCCGCTCCTTTTCTGAGGCCGCAAGCTGGCGCCGAAGCTCCGCATCTTCCTCCGGATTTTCTCCCCTGCGGATAGTCCCCTTTATAGGTTGCGCCCAGAGCTCCCCGTCGGCCTGCTTGAGAAATCGCTCGGGAGAGGCACAGGCGAGGAAGCGCTCTCCTACCTGAAGGAACCCCCCGAAAGGCATGGGATTTTGCGCCGCGAGGCGCAAATAAAAATCTACAGGATCCAAGCGCCCACTCACCTGGTAGGCCATACAAAAATTCATTTCGTACACCATCCCCTCGCGAATGAGCTGATGAATGGCGGCCACGCGTTCCTGATACTCCTCCTCCGTGGTCAGCGCTGCCACCTGCACAGCGCCTGCCCAAGGGCTATGCGTTCTCCTCGCCTACCCTTTCGCACCTGCTCGAAGCGCTGCTGCCAAAGATCAGCCGCCGAACCGCGCAGCACCCATTCTTGCCCTTCCCGAAAAAGAGCCAAGTCCGGGAGGAAAGCAAAGGTCTCCGGGGTTTCCACCAGCGCCGGATTCTCCGAAACAAGCTTCTCCAGTCTATTTTTATAGTCGTAAGCCACGCAGAAAGGAATCGGAAGACCTATGCGATCCGCCTCTGGAGCTACCTGCTCTAACGTCAGGGGCTGTGTTCCAGCAAATAGCCCAAAGCGAAAAGGCCCTAAAGGGAAATCGGTCTTTCCCCGTGGATCAAATAATGCCACATAGGGAAAATGTGCGGAGAGCAGGCGCAGAAATAAAGGGAGGTCGTGCTCCAGCACGGGAATTCGATGGAGGGACGCGGGATTTTCATTCATAAGAGTAGGACAAAAATAAAAAAAAGGGAGCATTTCTGCTCCCTCCACGTTTGTTTGATTAGGGTAATTAAAATTAGTTCGCTTTGATGTCGAAACCTACACTTACCGTGTTGTAGATAAACTGATCTTTGGCTTTGTCCACAGCGTTCGACTCGTCACCGTAAGAAAGACCCCACTGCGTTCTGTCGATATTAAAACCTGCTTTCGCCATCACAGCGCCATCTTGCATACGTACAGAAGCGGGGAATTTGATGTTTTTCGTCGTTCCACGCATGGTTAGGTTACCAGAAATCCAGTGCGTAGGATTGTCAGCTAAAAGGTCAGAAGCGCTTTCAGGCGTGTACTCTGTTTCGAACTCGTCCTTGTCCTCTACATCCGCTGCAGATGTAAACGGTTCGATTTTCGTTACCTCGAACATCGCCTCCGGATGGTTAGCGGCATCGAAGAAATCATCTGACTGCAGGTGACCCCACAACTTACCGTAATTTTCGTTATCCTCAGGGATATCTTCGATCACTAATCCTGTGATGTCAAAAACGAACTTACCGCCAGTGATCGCATCGCCATCTACCATAAGCTCTCCCCCTGTTACAGGAATTTTACCCCAGTGCTTGCCTGCAGGCTTGTATCCAGTCCAAGAAACAACACTCGCTCCTAAATCTAATGCAAGAGAGGAACCTGAAGCTTCACCTACTTCTTGTGCATCTGTCGTTTCCACTGTGTCACTAGGCCCACCACAAGCGAACGCTAAAAGCGCTGCTGATAAAAAGAGTCCGGTTTTCTGTAATAGTTTCATAGTTTATTTAGTTGTGTTTAATTTCGTATTAAATGTACATACACGAAAACCAAAAGTGGTTAAAAAAGTTCGAACCCAGGGGATTTTTTTTCGTCTGAGGCGAGCATTATTTGCTTAGCGGCTCATAAAGGAGCATTTAGCGAAGAATCTTTTCTCTCTGCCTGCTTTTCTATCAGAAAACTTGAAATTACGTCGCGAAATCTTTAGGTTCGTCAGTGCTTACGCATGCATCTTAACTAAATAATGGCTATGGCATTAATAAAATCAGTTCGGGGCTTCGCCCCAAAATGGGATTCCGGCTGCTGGTTCGCTGAAAACGCGACTTTGGTAGGCGACATCATCATGGGTAAAAACTGTACCGTCTGGTACCAAGCGGTCATCCGGGGTGATGTCCATGAAATCCGCATCGGAGATGATACGAATATCCAAGATGGCGCTGTTATCCACGGCACCTACCAAAAAGCGGGTACATACATTGGCAGCAGGGTCTCCGTGGCACATAAAGCGATTCTGCATGGCTGCACCATCCATGATGATGTGCTCATCGGGATGGGAGCTATCGTCATGGATCATGCTGTGGTCCACAGTGGGGCTGTTATCGCCGCAGGTGCCATCGTCCTAGCAGGCACAGTGGTCGAAGCGAACAGCATCTACGCCGGCATCCCCGCTAAAAAAGTAAAAACCACAGGACCCGAAATGCGCGAAGTGATTCAGCGGACAGCGGCCAACTATCCGCTTTATGCCTCCTGGATGCAGGAAGAAGGCGATGTGGAGGGCGGTTAAAGACTTTTTGTGCAGATCACATAAAATTTTGTAGAAAAGAAGACTTAAAAACTTTTGCTTTTCGAAAAAAGCCGCTTATTTTTAATTCTCAACCCTATCGAAACCGAATGAAAGAAGAATATTTTAAATGGTACTCCCATCACCTGATGCGAGATGTGGAGATGCTGGTATTCGGCCATGCAGGTTATCCAGTAGTCCTCTTCCCCACTTCTATGGGGTCTTTTCATGAAAATAGGGATATGGGGCTGATTAGCGCCGCCTCCTGGTACATCGAACAGGGCCTGATCCAGGTGTTTTGTCCCGATAGCCAAGACAAGTATAGCTTTTATGACAAGCAGGCACATCCCCATAACCGGATCATGTCGCATGATGCCTACGATAAAATGATCTGTCATGACATCGTCGAGCGTATCCGCCTGCAGACCGCTGTGGGGAAAGTGGTGATGGCAGGCTGTAGCTTCGGCGGATACCATGCAGCGAATTTTGCCTTCCGACATCCCGGCTATGTGAGCACATGTTTTCCATGTCAGGCGCCTTCGACATCCGCTCCTTCATGGACGGCTATCAGCATGAGCAGATCTTTTACCACTCCCCCCTTGAATATCTTCCCGGCCTGCAGGACCGAGAGCTTTGGAACATGGACGTGGTGCTGGGCACTTCGAACTGGGACATCTGCTTCGATGCGAATATCAAGCTGAGCGACACCCTCGAAGCGAAGGGCATCCGCCACTGGCTCGATGTGCGTAAGGATCGGCAGCATGACTGGCCTGTCTGGAAAGAAATGTTCCCCCATTATTTATCTCGTATTAAATTCAACTAAGTTTTTATGAAAAAAATAGGTATTCTTTTCGGCATGGAGGACACGTTTCCCCAAGCTTTATCGACCGCGTAAACGCCAAAAATGAAAAAGGTATCATCGCTGAAGCGGTGAAAATAGATAAGGTCATCCAAAATCAACTCACGGAGTACGCCGTCATCATCGACCGAATCAGCCAAGACGTGCCCTTCTACCGTGCCTACTTGAAAAATGCGGCCTTGACAGGGACTGCCGTGATCAATAATCCCTTCTGGTGGTCTGCGGACGACAAATTCTTTAACAATGCACTCGCTGATACACTTGGCGTTCCGCTTCCGAATACCGTCATCCTCCCCTCTGCGGAGCATCCGACGGACACCACCTCTAAGTCTTTTCGTAACCTAGCCATGCCGCTGGACTGGCAGGCCATCTTTGACTACGTGAAATTCCCGGCATACATGAAGCCCTATGCGGGTGGCGGTTGGAAGAACGTGTACCGACTGGAGAACCAACAGGAATTTTCGAAAAACATCGCGAAACCGGGCAGCTGGTCATGCTGCTACAGGAAGAAATTGTGTTTGAGGAATATTTTAGGGTGTATTGCCTGGGCGGCAAAGCGGTGAAAATCATGCCTTACGAACCGAGAAATCCGCATCACCTACGCTATGTGGTAGACCGACCACCGAGCAGTAAAAAACTTTTGGCGAAAGTGAAAGAATATACCATCGCCCTCTGTAAAGGTCTCGGCTATGACTTTAATACCGTGGAATTTGCAGTAAAAGATGGGGTGCCTTATGCGATCGATTTTGGAAATCCTGCCCCAGATGCGGACATCAACTCCGTGGGTGCAGAGAATTTCGAGTGGGTGGTGGAAGAGGCTGCTAAAATGGCGATCGCCTATGCGAAAGCCAGAAGCCCGGAAAGATCAACTTAACCTGGGGTACCTTTATGAAGGACGCCGTAGCTGACGCGAAACGTTTTTAACTATGGGAAAACTTCCTAACTTCACCCTAGGCGTAGAAGAGGAATATCAGATCATAGATCCCGAAACGCGGGATCTACGGTCTCATATGTCCAAGATCGTAGATGGAGCGAAAATCTTCCTGAAAGAGCAGGTAAAAGCAGAAATGCACCAGTCTGTCGTGGAAGTAGGAACGAATATCTGTAAGACGGTTCAGGATGCACGCCAGGAGGTCGCCTACCTCCGGAATCGTATCCACCACCTCGCCGCTGAGCAGGGCCTCCTCGTAGGCGCCGCAGGGACACACCCCTTCAGTCGCTGGATCGATCAGGCCATCACCGATGATCCACGCTACCATACGATTATCAATGAACTACAGGATACCGCGCGGGGCAACTTGATTTTCGGCCTACACGTCCATGTGGGCATCGATAACCGGGAAGTAGCCATGCAGCTGATGAATCAAGCCTGTTATTTTCTGCCGCATATTTATGCACTGAGCACGAATTCCCCGTTCTGGGAAGGCCGAAATACAGGATTTAAGGCCTTTAGGGCCAAAGTCTTCGCCAAATTCCCCCGTACAGGGCTCCCTGAGTACTTTGACTCTGTGCAAGCCTACGACAACTATCTCGAGACACTGGTTAAAACCAACTGTATCGACAATCCAAAAAAAATCTGGTGGGATCTACGGATGCATCCCTTCTTCCCTACGATCGAGTTTCGCATCTGTGATATGTGCCTAACCGTGGATGAAACCATCTGTATCGTGGCACTGATCCAAGCTGTGGTGGCCAAGCTCTACAAGCTCCACCTCCAAAACACCAGCTTTAACATCTACCGCATCGCACTTATCCGCGAAAATAAATTCCGCGCAGCACGCTACGGAACGGAAGGACAGATGATCGACTTCGGTAGAAAAAAAGAAGTCCCTTATAAGGAGCTGATGCATGAACTGCTCGACTTTATCGATGACGTAGTGGATGAGTTAGGCAGCCGAAAAGAAATCGACTACGTGCGTACCATCCTCCGCGAGGGCACCGGAGCGGATAAACAGCTGGCCGTTTTCCAGGAAACCGGAAGTCTTAACAGCGTGGTAGACTTCATCACCGACTCCTTTTTAAAGGACATAAAAGAGTAATTATCAGGGATTTTCCGTATCTTTGCGCCCTTTCAGAAAAATCAACTTATGCAAGTAGTAGGAATATTAGATATGTATGCTGGCGAACCGAATCAGGGCATGCGCTGCATCCAAGAGATCATCGGGCGCTATCCGGAGGAACTCGCCTTTCAGGTGTATGACGTGCGAGGTAATGCTACACTGCCCCAGCAGATCGACCAGCACCGTATCTATATCGCTACAGGAGGTCCCGGAAACCCAGAGGAAGGCGATGGCGTCTGGGATAAAGCCTTTGGAGATTTTATCCAAGCGATCTACGAGGCCAACAAGCAGCGTGAAGAAAAAATCTTTGTGCTGTTTATCTGCCACTCTTTCCAAATGGCAGTCAAGCACTTTGGGCTCGCCCAAATCACCAAGCGAAAGGCCACTTCTTTTGGGGTAATGACGGTGCATAAAACAGCAGAAGGTATGGAAGATCCCCTTTTCCATGCCCTAGAAAACCCATTTTGGGCCGTGGATTCCCGCGACTATCAAGTGGTGAAGCCTAAGAAAAAGCGCTTTACCGAAATGGGAGCGGCCATCATCGCACTAGAAAAAATCCGTACACACGTGGAGTACGAGCGTGCCATCATGGGTGTGCGCTTCTCCCCGGAGCTGGTAGGCACTCAATTTCATCCCGAGGCTGACCCGGAAAGCTTCTTGCACCACCTGAAAAAACCAGAAGTGCGTGAAAAAATCATTGCCCTGAAGGCAAAGCCAAATACCGTAGCATGCTCGAGCATCTCGTAGATGAAAAAACCATCTACAAGACAAACGAAACGCTGATTCCTAACTTTTTAGCACAAGCGCTGGCGGCCTGTTCTCCTAGCCCGCTGGCCGAAACGTCTTCCTCATATGATCGAAAGCAGTCGCGCGCAGTTTAATGCCGCTTTTTCTCCGGAGCGCTATCAGCAACTCTTAGCCGCCATCCATGCAGATTTTCAGTATACGCCGACCTTCCGCGTGGCGGAAACACCCATCTTCATCGATGCAAACATGAAAAGTATGTTGCTGGAGGCCTGTCAGCAACTGCTTGCCTATATACAGGCTCCTGATTTTAAAGAAAAAAGTGAAGGGGCACTTGCGCATGCGCCTAAGGTCCCAAATGAAAATCCTCATCCGGAGTTTTTAGCCATTGACTTTGGGCTTTGTGAGGAGAACGGGCAGCTCGTACCTAAGTTGATCGAAGCACAGGGGTTTCCTTCGATTTTTAATTTCCAGTACCACCTTTACCAAAAATTTCTGGAAACTACCCCTTCCTCTCTGCCTACACGCCCTTCCTCAGTGGCTTGGAGCCGGACAGCTATCAGGCCCTTCTTCGAAAAACTATTTTGGGCGATGCTGCTCCCGAGGAGGTGGTGCTACTGGAAATAGAGCCCGAAAAACAAAATACCAAAATCGATTTCTACTACTGCGCCCGCGATCTGGGCATCCGGATCTGCTGTGTGACAGAGGTGGTCAAGGTGGGGAAACAACTTTTCTACAAAACCGATGGGGGTGCGTTGCAGCGTATCAAGCGGATTTACAACCGAGTGATTTTCGATGAGCTCAGCCAAAGAACTGACCTGAGCCTCTCCTTCTCCTTCGAAGAGGAGCTGGACGTGTACTGGGTGGGGCATCCCAACTGGTTTTTCCGCGTGAGCAAGTACCTCCTGCCCGACCTGAAGGGTCCTTATTTTATCGAAACGGATCGGCTGAGTGCACTGGAAACCTTACCCGAAGATTTGGAAAATTATGTCCTAAAGCCACTCTTTTCCTTTAGCGGCGCGGGTGTAGTTTTCCATGTCACCCCGGAGGCCATCGCTGCGGTGAAAGACCCTGAGAATTACATTTTGCAGAAGAAGGTACACTACAAACCGCTGATTCAGGCACTCGAAGGTCAGGTGAAAGCGGAGGTGCGCATGCTCTTTCTATGGCCCGCGGGCCAAAGTCAGGCCACTCCCGTAGCCAACTTGGTCCGCCTTAGCCGTGGCGAAATGATCGGCGTAAAATTTAATAAGGACAAAGACTGGGTGGGGGGAAGCATAGGATTATTCGAAAAATAAATTTAACAAACAAACCAGATCTGGATTCTTTTCGTAAATTTGAGACAGAATCTAAAGCATGTTAACATTGTTTAGGGGCCCAGCTAAAGGGTGTTTTGATACCTGTTTATTTATCTTTCTCTTAATCTCCTGTTTTTCAACTCCTCTATCAGCCCAATTCGATACAGGAAAGGTTTTAATGACATTGGATTACTCACAGACCCGTCCCGTTTACATTCCTCGCGTTTTCAATGATTTCACCTCAATACAAAGTCATGAGTTGAGAATTAAATTTCATAGAAAAATCTTTGAGAATCTTTACGTTGGGTTTGGAACGAGTGTTCGCTTTTACAGTGAAACAAAAGAAGATAACACCATATTATTACGTTATAGAAACACATTTTTAGGCCTTAGCCCTAACTTGTCTTATTTTATTCCGCTTGATCCAAATTTCGATTTGTATTTTGGTTTGATAGGCACGTTGGAGCAGGGAGTTGGTAGCATTTCCACAGAAGATACAGATAGTGGGACTACCGTGGCCATTGGTCCAAAAGTTAGTCTACGGGAAATCTTTTTCATAGGCCATTTGGAAATAGGTACCACGGTTCATTTTAATGACTACGTAAGTATTTTGGCTGCATTCAACACATTTGCAATAACTAGGAACCGGTCTCGTTTTGGAACGGTAAATTCTAATTTCAGCACCAACGATTTAAGTGGCTGGCAAATGCGCGACTTCTCCGGGCAGCCCGACTTTCGTGTGGGTGTCCTCCTGCGTTTTTATCGAGACTACTATTAAGGCGACCTATAGGATCTCGGTCACCTTGTATTAGAGCATCCCTCAGCGTCGATACCCATGCGGATTTACATCTGCTGTAGAAATATCGCGCCGAATTTCGCCCGTGCTAACCTCTTCCATCATGTGCAAAGTCCGGTCTGTCCAGTGAACTTCCTTGACTTCCTGCTGAAAACGAATCCCTTCTGCTTGGCACTTTAAAATCAAGTCATTCCGGTCATCCGCTTCGATGACCTGCTTGGTGCCCTGGTGTAAATACAGCGTGAAAAAAGGCATGGTAGTAAAATTTTAGGGTTAAAGTATCTGCTCGAATAACCCTAAATCCCCTTGGATTGTTTATGCGCTCAGGGTGGTAAAAGTTCGTATTCCATAGGCAAACCATAAAGCTCCGCCAGCGCTTGAAAATCCCCCTCTAGCGCTTGATCGAGTGCCGCATCCCAAAGCACCTGCCGTTCTTTGCGCTGCCCATGGGAGGTATCCGCATCGTAGGCCTCTTGCAGGCGATTCATGAGGCGGTAGGCATGCATAAACGCCTGGTTCAACTGTCCCTCGAAATCCGCTTTCGACCAGACAAAACCCTCTAGCCAGCCCTTCAGCAGCAGGCTAACCACTTGCACCATGTCGAAATGCCGCTGTTCATGGTTGAGCGCATAGGCACTTTGGCCTCCAGGCCGTACCCAGCTGTCCCGCGGCAGCATAAAGGCCCGGATGCGCACAGGAACCGTTAAGAGCCCATTTTCCACGCTAGCGGTGTAGTCCATGGCCAAAGTGGTGAAAATACTGGCGTTAAAACGTGAGCCCGAGCTCATGCGCCCTCTAAAATCCGACCAACTGAGTGTCTCCCCGCTGGCATAAAAAATCGTATCACGCGCCGTGCCTCCCTCCTCGAGGTAGGGCTGCACGCGGATGCCACGGGCCAGCGCTGGATGCCTTCCCTGTTCAGCGGTCAGCCAGCGCTCAGCATAGTCGCGCATGCCGCCGAGGGCTCGGTAGAGCAAGCCATCCACATAGGAAATCCGGGACAACGGCCGGGTATAGCTCAGCGAGTTCGTAAAGGTGAAAAGTGTGTCAGGCCGTGCATAAGCATCGAGCGCGTAAAAAATCGCCTCTAAACGCAGTTCCCCCTTGGCATGCCCTGCCTGGGCGGGCACTTCGTCTATCAGCAAGCGCTGAATTTCCCAGCGCCAGGGAGGCACTTCTCTCTCGGGTCGGGCGGCATACTGCCAAAGCACGCGAAACTTTTCCTCCACATAGGGTGGCCATACCAAGCTGAGGGGACGCCCATCAGCTCCTAAGATGCGTCCCTCTGGTTTCTCAGGCCGCTGGAGCAGCAGCAGCTCGGGGATAGCTTCAGGTAAAACTAAAGGAGAAACACTCCGCTGAAAAAGGGTGTAGGTGTCTTTTCCGTCCATACCAACAGCCTGCAGCCGAGAACTAGTGCTTTGCTGCGCGAGCAGCGCATGCCCAAAACCAAAGCCCCAAAAAACAAGAAGAAAAACCCAAAAACAACCTTCAGGGAGCAGCACCCTGCCCCGCCTTTTCGCCAGCCAACCTCCTCCCCCTCTGCTTGCACGCCCATCTTTTACTCCCCTATCTACTGCACACATCATTTTCTTGAAAGGAAAAAGGCCGAAAGACCAATTGCTTCCGGCCTTTTAATTGCCTAATATATGCACTCGAGGCCCGATTCACAAAGAATCCCAGTGCAAAAGTGCGTTCCAGACCATCCCTGCATCATGATGATTCAGAAAGCGATGCAGCGGATCAAAGGTAAAGCCCAGCACCCGCCCTTTGCCCATCGGGCTTAAGCTCACCGCACTGTGGCCGATGATTTTATCCTCATTCCGGACCATTCCGGAAAGCACATAGGGCATTTTTTCACCTATTTTCGGATTCGCTTTTTCATAGGTTTCCATGGCTGCAGCACCCCAGATTTCTCCCTCGTAAGGCAACTCTTCCTTCAGCGGCTGTGTACCGTACTGCAGCAGCACCTGCTCCCGCTTGTATTTCGTCGGCTTCATAAGCGGCGCGTTTCCTCGGAAAATATGCGGATACTCGCCATACCCATGGAAAAGTGGATGCCCATCCGCACGTACCATCGCTTGCACGAGCGAGCCCGGGTGGAATAAGCCCCCTGCATCCACGGCCTGATGGTCCGGAAAAAAGCCTGCCTCCAACAGGATCCCTGTCATGTTATCCAAGCTGATCAGCAGCCCGCCGCGTTCCACAAACTGCATGAGGGCAGCCATCCCCTGAAAGCCCGGACCTCCCGTCATATCGGGCGTCGCCGCAGGAAAGCCATGAGAAGGAAATTCCTGTGTGGCGGTATAGGGCAGCGGGCCGAAACGCTTGTCCACCCCATGGATAAAGCTGCTGGCACTCCCCCGCACCCGCGGCATTAAAATCACATCGAAGCGCTCCTTCAGCCCCCCTTGCGCAGGTCGTCTTTATCGATATTCACGTAAGGAATTCCGCGCTGCTCGAAGGTGAAGCGCGACCAGCCCTCGTCCTGGGTATTAAACCAGGTGTGGTAAATCGCCACACGCGGAAGGGTAAGCTGTTGGCGTAGTCCCGCCTCCGGCGCAAAATCCCCGCCCCGAACGGCCACCTCCCAGCGACTCGCCAGCTTTTCCATGCTGGCAGCAGGTACATTTTCTATCCACAAGCTGCCCGCGGGATAGGTCTCCCCATCGATATCTTGGGCTGCAGTCAACTGATGGAAACGGGCGTTTTTATGCTGGGAACGGGCATCATAAAGCAGTCCAAGGAGGTTTTGCTGGCCTGCATGTGCGATCAGGTAGCTACGCCCCGAGCCGGACACCTTAGCGGCATAGCGGATGGGCTCAGTACAGTGCTGCAGGCCCTGCGTGCCTGTCGTCCATTCTTCTACTGCCTCCACCTCTACTCCGTACAGCAGGGGTAGCGTCCACGCGATCGCATCATAAGGCGGGAACTTGGCCTCTTTCGGATAGGACTGCGGCGTGAGGAGGGAAACAAGCAGGTTACGGTAGGGCTGCTCGCTGAGCAAGACATAGGCATTCGCATCTTCATGCACTTCGATACCCTGCTTTTGCAGCTGCGCTGCCAAGTAGGCGGCCATGGCAGGATCCCGCTGCTCTTTCGGAATCCGAAAAGCTCGCGGCCCCTCCGAACGGCCCTTTTCGAGGCTATTCACCCCCTTCTTGTAAAAATTATGCAAGAGCTGGCGGGCATTCGTGGCCCCATAATGCAGGGATGCCAAAACACCCACCATGGTGTAATTGATGTTATTTCGGAAAGACCAGTACACTTCCTGCGTCGGCGGCTCGGGGCGGTACCACTCCCGAGAGGTGGCAGGATCCCCGGCATAGCGACTATTCGACAGGTCGCGCAAGTAGGTAGTGGCCCCAGCATTTCCATAGGTCTCGTAGAAGCGGCCCGTGGAGTTATGGTTATTCGCCACCCAAATCCCATACCCCGGATACCAGCCATCGTAAAAGCCCCAATGCCATGCGCCCGGCATGCCCTGACCCGCCACGGTAGCGATATCATGGTTGGCCATCACCTGCCATTCGCCGATGGTGATCGGATCCACATAGTCATTATAAGGTCCTGTGCCGGTAGACACATAAAGGAGTGGCACAGACTCGTGCAGGTCCAGCATCACCGGCGGATGAAACTCGAAAAAGCCTTTGAAAATCGACTGCGTGATGCGCTGCGAAATCTGCAAGCCATCGCGGTTGTTATCGTGAAACACATACTTGCCCCAGTACGGCGGCGAGCGTGGAAAGCCATCGTCATACACTTCCCGCTGCTTGGTATACCGGTGGTACCACTCCACCTGCTTTTCCAAGCCGTCCGGCTCAGAAACGGGATTGATCACCGTAATGATACCCTCCCGAATCTGCTTGATATCCGGGGCATCGTCGATGGCCAGGCGGTAGGCCAGCTCCATCAGCATCTCCGGGGAGCCCGTTTCGGTAGCATGCATGCCACCGTTTACGTAGTACACCAACTTGCTATCGTCCAGCATGCTGGGCAGCTGTTCGGAGGGGAAGCTGCGCGGGTCGGCCAGCTTGGCCAGCTGCTCCTTATAGTGGGGCAGGCGCTCCAGGGTGGCGGCATCGCCGATTACCACGAGCAGGAAGCGGCGTCCTTCCTCAGTTTCCCCCATATCCTGCAGCTGCACATGTGGCGATGCCGCCGCTAGGGCCTCGTAATAGCCGTAGATTTCTTGTAAGCGGTGGAGCTCCCCTGGGGTACCGATGATATGCCCGAAATGCTCCAGTGGAGAAGGCACAGTCGGATGGGTAGGCAGCTGGAGCAGCGAGGCCGGCAGGAAGCGTGCATCTGTGGTGTAGGCCTTAATCGCCTCCACATAGGCCTGATCGATGGAGGCCTGCTGAGCCAGAGACTTTTGGCCTCCGGCCAAAACCCCAAAGAGTATCCATCCGATGAGTAGCCAGGTGTAGTGTGTACTTTTCTTCATCTTTTACTGTTATTTCAGCGATAACCTACGCTTAATTTTCCGGATTGCCTGCATAGTTTACAGAAATGGCGCTATACCCTTTTCGAAGGAGGTTGCTGCTTTTCTGAGAATTTCCCTTATCTTCATCTCATGAAACATTTTCGTACCCTTCTATCGCTTGCTGCTCTTGCCCTGGTGGGTCCCCTGCAGGCACAACAGTTTTATCCGGGCCCGGCGACGGGTGTCCGAAGAGGCTTTTCCAGCATCCTCATGAATCCAGCTGAAATTACTTCCCTACACCGCACGGTAGAGCTAAATCTGCTCCAGATGAATGTAGGCGCTGGCGGAAATATCGAGGATTTCATTTTTAACATCGATAATCCCAGTGGAGGCCTGGAGGAAAGCCTGACCTCCCGGGTGGATCCCTTGGATTTTCGCCTGGGTGGCCACTTCTTAGGCCCCTCCATCGCAGTGCGCGCTGGAAAAATAGGCGTAGGCTTGAGCTCTCAAGTTCATTTTGGTGGGGATTTTGCGAATATCAACCCAAATTTAGGGACTGCCCTGGCACAGTTTACCGATCCCGATTTTACGAGTACCCGTATTCAGGGTGGCCCACCGCAGCGGGCTAACTTCTTTTCCTATGCCCAGCTTTCTGCCCATGCGGGAGGGGTGCTGATAGAGGATGCAAATAGCCGCCTAAGCATCGGTGCTAGCATCCATTTTTATATCCCGACCGCATTTGCTGAAGCAGAGGTGCGGAACCTAAATGCTACCCTTTTCGAAGAGAATGGCGATCTGCTGATGCGGGATGCCACCGGCAGTGTTCGCTTGGCCTATTCTACAGGGGCTACTCTGGATGGGGCAGAAAATTTTGAAGTACAGGGTAGGGTGTCCTTAGGTTTGGACATCGGCGCAACCTATTTATTGAAAAACACGCCACTGGGGCATATTCAGGTGGGTGCGGCGCTGCGCAATATGGGGGCCCTGCTGTTTGACGATGCGCTAGAGTCATCCTATGCCCTAAATGTTCCAGCGGGCGAAGCACTGAACCTCAGTGCCCTATCCGGCACCTTCGAAGAAATCGAAAATCAGCTTTTGGCCAGTGGCTTCGTCAGCCTACGGGATCAGCGCTCCGACCTGCGCGTTCCTTTACCGACGACCCTAGCCTTGTATGGAGATTTTCAGCCCCTGCCCTTCCTTCAGGTGGGCGCCTATTTCCAAAAACGCTTGCAGGCCAATAATCCCGCTGGCCAGATCGTCGGTCAAGACCTCTTTATTCTAACTCCAAGCTTGTTTGTAGGCCCCTTGGAGGTGTATTTTCCCACAGGCGTCTATGAGGTTTTTGGCTTTGCAGCGGGTGCGGGTCTGCGCTTAGGAGGCTTCTTTATCGGCACAAGCTCCGGGCTTAGCAGCGCCTTAGGCAGACGCAATCATGCCGACGTGCACTTCGGCTTGAACTTGGGAATCGGCAAAAAACTGAATCTACTCAACTGATAATCAAGGGTGTAAACGTGCACACAGATTCTTTTCACTTATTTCCGCATGGACCCTTGCGCTCCTGCGCAAAACCGACTATAGCATTTAACCATGAAAGATGCAGAAAGAAGCCCTTAGATTGTTTCATTTAAAACGCTTTGTGGCTTATATTAGCAGAACTTTTAAACAAAGTATCGAAAAACAATAAATCTATAATCATGACTAAAGTTACAATTGTCGGAGCCGGTAACGTGGGAGCACCTGTGCGGACGCGATCGCTTACAAGAGAATTGCCAGTGAAGTTGTATTAGTGGACATCAAAGAGGGTTTTGCCGAAGGCAAGGCGCTGGACATTATGCAGACCCAGACGACCTTAGGGTTCAACACGAAAGTGGTGGGGAGCACGAATGACTACAGCGTAACGGCTGGATCCGATGTGGTGGTAATCACTTCAGGTATTCCGCGTAAGCCAGGGATGACCCGTGAGGAGCTTATCGGCATTAACGCTGGCATTGTAAAGACGGTTGCTGAGAACATCATCGCGCATTCTCCTGATGCGATTTTCGTGATCGTATCGAATCCGATGGACACCATGACTTACTTGACGTTAAAGTCTACGGGTCTTCCGAAGGAGCGTATCATCGGTATGGGTGGTGCTTTGGATAGCTCTCGTTTCAAGACCTATTTGTCACAAGCATTAGGCAAGCCTCAGAACGACATCCACGGTATGGTGATCGGTGGTCATGGTGATACGACGATGATTCCTTTGACGCGTTTGGCCACGTATAACGGTCTTCCCGTGTCTGACTTTTTAGATGCGGCTGCTTTAGAGAAGGTGGCGGCAGATACGATGGTGGGGGGTGCTACCCTCACGAAATTACTCGGAACCTCTGCATGGTATGCTCCGGGAGCTTCAGTGGCTTACTTGGTAGACAGCATTTTAAACGACCAGAAGCGCATTATCCCTTGTTCTGTTTACTTAGACGGTGAGTATGGAGAGTCTGATATTTGTATCGGCGTTCCATGTATCATCGGCAAAGCGGGCGTTGAGGAGATTGTGGCTTTAGAGCTAAACGAAGAGGAGAAGGCCCTTTTCGCGAAAGTGCTGCTGCGGTGAGAAACATGAACGAAGCACTTACTACAGTACTCTAAATCGCTTTACCATAACCGAAAAAGCCGGCTGTTTCAGTCGGCTTTTTTTATGTCCTTTCCGCTAAAAGCCGAAAGCGTACATCTCAGGTGAAAGCATAGGTTAGGAGAAAGGATAGGAACCTGCAACCGGAGTCTAAATCTTTTTAAATTCTCCTATGGTGTTAGGCTTTTAATTTCAGAAAATGATAGAAAAATTCATTTAGAATTAATCTAAATAAATGTTGCGCATTTCATCCGCGTGCTGCATCTTTGTACTGTATAGAATTAATCTAAATAACCAGAACAGATTGTTTTCATGCAGGTATGGTTGGACAGGAAATAGATCGGAGGAGCGGAAGCTTTACCCCCCATTTTTCACGAAGTAGGAGAAGATTTATTTTCCAGCTATGCATTCTAAAGTCCTAGGTTCGGCCCTAAAGAGAAAAACATGCTCGATTGGGTTTATTTGTGATGCTTTTCAAAGAAGGGCTGAACGCTAGGCGCTAGGAATTAACGAAAGAAAAGATGGAGGAAAATTGTGCACAAAAAATTTTAGCAGAATCCTACTGCTATACCAGCACCCAGTGTCAGGTGTGTGGCAACATCCAAATCCACGATGGCATTTATGTTTTTGGCTTTACCCCACAGGCTTTACGTGCCTGGGCCAAAGAAATTTTGACCTTAGACTTTGACCGCTGCTGTAGGTATGATGGGGACATCCCCTACTTGCAGCTCTATGCTCCCTTGCATCAGTACGAGTATTTGTTTTTCCGCGATCAGTTTAGGGAGTACCAAGATCTTTTGGGTCAAACCTTAGCGATTTTGGATGCTTATGCCCTCGTATCGCCTCAGATATAGGTAGCAGAGGAGGTTACCGTTCGCAATAGAGTGGCCGTGGCTACATCCGATACGCCTGCTGGCGTGATTTTTCATCGAAGTCCTTGATATTTTTTAGCCCGGCCTCTTTTTTTCTCATCAAAACTTAGGCAGCACAAGTCATTTGGCGGCGGAGTCTCAGATAGCCACATGGCTTCAATACGCGGATAACAGGCGATCCCTCATCATTCAACCGCGCAGGAATAATCCATCACGGTACATCTATTCCAAACGGTGCGTAACCAAAACATAGGAAACAGCCATCTTCGCGTCAATCGCATCGCGTAAGGACTATCGGTTAGTTAGGGAACTAATATACTTAGGGATAAGCGGAAATCCTTTTCACCTTCCAAACCACGTTAAAAATAAGGGAAAAAGATTGCAGCGAATAGCCTGCCCGTAAGGGAAGCCCCCGCAGTAACAAACAGCAAAATAAAAAACATTTAAACGCTTAATATTCAGTAAAAAGTTGAATTACTAAAATATATTCACTATTTTCCACCTATAAATACTTTAACTATGAGATTCTTATTACTTATTCCCGTTTATTTCTTTGCTAACGTCGCGCTATATGCAGATGATGAAAGAATTGTTAACGCTACCACTATTGTCTATGTAGGCTTACTAATTCTATTTTTCTGGATTCCCGGTTATCGTCGCCGTCGGGACGAAAACAGAAGAAAGGCAAGAATAATGCAGGAACTGAGATGGGAGTATGAGCAAAGAAGGGCTTTGGAGAGGGAATTTAATCGCAGAAATAGATAAAAGTTTTCTAAAAATTCTTTTGAGTTTAATCTTTCCTTTTGCCCGCAGTTACAGCCTTTCCAGTAAGCACCGTGTACAGCCCTCTAAAAATCACGAATTATCACCACTTGAATAGCCTTACGTGCTAATTTTCGTTATATCCAAATTGTCGGGTGTGTAATACTTTTTTCCACCAACTTTCCCTTTCGATGATGATTTGGTCATCAGTTGCTGATTTATAGATATCAAGAATAGCATAACTGAAATTTTGCTTTATGTGGTCAAAAGACAGTTTTTTTAATCCCGTATTTCCTCCGTGGCTGTGGCCATATATGCTCTCCATCGGCCCAGTATCATGTTTTCTCCATACGCTGAACCAACATACATTTTGCCATTTGACCTATCGGTCAAAAGATAAACACCCTTCTGATTTTGTAATGCAGTTACCCAATTATCTTTCTCAATCACTCGTTTCAATTCTTCCCAAGAAATATTTACATGTTCATACCCAGGGAAAACGTCATTATCAAAAAAGTCGGGTAAAATTTGAGAAACATAACATGCATCCATTACTGATTCGGCGTTACGAATCATGGATTGTGATCTATTTTGATATTTTATTATTAAACGTCCTACATATTTTCCGAACTCCTCTAACTCTTGATATTCATATCCCATCCCGTCTAGTTTATTCAAGTCTTTCGTCACGCGTCCGATATGAAAAAGCAACCACTTGTCCTCCTTCGGTTTGATTTTAACAAACCCTATGGTTATCTGACCCTCCTTAAAGGACTTTTTTTTTGCTGTAATTCCAGTATTGCCCCTCAAGCATTTTTGATTTATCACCATTTTTGAAAAGCTCTATCGGATTCCAATTTTGTGCAAACATCAAATTGAACCGAATCTTCACATTGGATAGATTATCAAGGCGTAAGATGTCATTCAGTTGAATAGTATTCATGTGCTATTTTTAAGTCAGGAGTATCAAGTTAATGTAGTTTCCGCTAAAATAGATATAGACTTCCTTTTTGATATGAAAACTCAATGTAACAACCTCATTTGATTTACCTAATAAGCCGCACTATTTATCACCTACTAGAAATTTACAACTAACCCCTTAAATTTCCAATAGCGCTTACCTCATTTTTTTCAGAAAGCCTCCACCCAAGGGATTCTACAACGATGTTCACCTTTGGGCGAAGCCCAAAATAGATAGAGCTACTTATTTTCAAAAATAGCACGTCTCCCCCCACAATGTTCGTTTCCTTTCGTTTCCTTTCTTTTTTACCAAAATTCATGTTCGTTTGCTTTCTTTTTCTTTCTTTTTTATCAAAAACCATGTTCGTTTGCTTTCTTTTCCTTTCTTTTTAAAAAAATGCAAAAAATGCATGCTCAATCCCTGTAAACAGACACCGAGACTGTAAACAGACCCCTAACCCACGAACGCTCCCCTTCCTTTGCTACCATCCACCTCCCCGTATGAGAACCAAAAAAAAGGCAAGCACCCGCCTACCTTTTTTTCACCTATACACACTTATAGCAGGGCCGAAGCCCCTCCAATCTCTTGAAAAACGTTCTTACTTGACTTTTTCAGCTACCACCTCATCCGAAGACCAAGCCACCTGCCCCAGCCACTTGAACAGCAGCGGCAAGGAGGCCAACAGCAGCAATGCCGCACCTGTTCCTAGCAGCACCCAAGGCTGAATAAAAAGCCCTCCAGAAGTGAAGACCGCCATGATCAGCAGCGTGGAGAAAGGAAGCGAAACCGCCAGCACATTAATCCCCAAGGTTAAATCAAAGGTCTGCCGCTTGCTGTCCGGATGCTGCTCGCGCTCTAAGGCCCGAACCGCAGACATGTGCGCAAAAGGCCAAAAACTACAGGCCGACTGCGGAAAAACCACCACAAAGAGGATCGCCGCCTCAGAGGGAAGGGGGACAAAAAGTACAATCAAACCACTAAGTATGAACGTCACCCCCGCCCTAAGAGTCAGCAAAGACGCAATCATGCGGATCTGCGCCCACTTGAACACAACCGCCACCCCGATAAAGAGCAGCACCAAAGGCGTCATCATGTTCTTCATCATCAGCACCGCATCGCCTAAATACAACGGCAGCCGCTCTAAGTTCAAACCAAAGCCCAGTAAAATCAGCGCCGTCACAATCACTAGATTAATCGGCTCCTTTAACATCGCCAGTAGCAGGGACTTGACCTTCTCTACATTCGATTGGGCCTTCAACTGATGTGTCCCATAGTACCATTTCATCGCCAAAAGATAGGCGATAACCAGCACGAAGAGCTTGTTACCAATATCCGCTAATGCCCCCCAAGCGAGGTATTCATCCCCCAGATACTCCGCTAAAAAGGGGAAACAGGAGAGCCCGGGCGCCAGAGAAGGCAGCAAGAGCATCAGCGTACGCATCTCTGCTGAGCGCGCCGCCACCCCGAAGAAGGGCAGGGCAAAGCGCGTAAATAGTAGCAGCAAAACGTTAAATACCAGCGCCGCCAGCGGCAGTACCAATAAATCAGGCTGCACCTCGATCTTTAAGAGGGCCACAAAGATCATCGCCGGTAAAGCGATGTCCAAAATGATGATTTTCAACCCGTTTTTCTGCTCCTCCTTTAAAAACTTTTGCTTCAGCAAAAGCCTAAGCCGATAAGTAAGAGCAGCGAAAGGGTTTTCTGTAAAGCCATGCTCATCCCCTTTTAGGCCGTAACCTGCTTAAAGGATTCCACAAACAACTTCATCTCGTCCATAGTGCCCATGCTTACACGGCACCAGGTCTTGTCGTATAAATTATAGGTCTTCACCGCCACCCCTTTCCCGTACATGCCCCGCATAAATGGCTGACTCTCCATCGCGATCGGAAAAATCAGGAAGGAAGTGTACGAAGGAATAAAAGAATAGCCTAGCCCTTTCACCGCCTCGGTGGTAAACTCCCGAGACTCTGTGTTCCAGTCGCGACATTTGGCTAAAAAGCTTTCTTGCTGCACGCTGGCGATGGCTCCCTTCAGGGAAGTCAAGCAAAGCCCCATCGTACCCCGCACCATCGAGGTGATTTTTTCGATACGCTCAGGCGTCGCCACCAAGTACCCAATACGCAGCCCCGCCATGCCGTGGATCTTGCTAAAAGTTCGGGCTACCATCACATCATGCCCCTCTTTCACGAGCCCTGCCATCGTCTGTGCCTCAGGATCGACCATAAATTCTAAATAAGCCTCATCCACGAAAACGGGGGTTTTCTTAGCCGCCTGCTTACAAAATGTCTTCAGTGCCGCCGCATCCGTAATAGAACCCGTGGGATTATTGGGGTTACAGATGTAAACCAACTTGGTCTCCGAGTCGATGGCCGCCTGCATGGCGGACAGGTCATGGGCATAGTCCGAGGTCAGCGCTACCGGTTTCCAAACCCCTCCCATACGCTGGGCCGTATTCATTAGCGACATATAGGACACATCCGCAGAAACGACATTGCCCCCACCCATAAACTGCACGATAGCGGTCTTTTCCAGCAGGTCAGTAGAACCTGGCCCTAAAAGGATGTTTTCAGGTGCCACTCCCTCCTTTTCAGCCAGCATTTTAATCAGGGTAGCTGCATCTCCATGCCCGTAGCGATTACCCATGGAAGCCGAGTCCACGATCGCCTTAATCACCTCTGGGGCTGGCCCGAAGGCATTTTCATTCGAGTTTAACTTGGCTAAAATCCGTGGCTCCTCCATGTTAAAATTCGGGACAATCTCCCGTACCAGCGTTTTGGCCGTGGCCCGCTGCGTGGTGAAATGGTTGAACCCGAAGGTCATCGCGCCTGCGGCTAATAGACTAGAACGCATCCAGTCTCTTCTGCTTAATGGTGTTTTCATCTTTGTGCTGTGGTTGTCCGCTACCCCTCTCTGGCTGCTGGCCACCCTGACTGAGGCTTTCAAGCATCAAAAAGGAGAATAGTGGTTTGTTTTTAAACTGCTTTTGGTTTCTTTTCTGTAAATCTGATTAAAATATGTTATAAAAACAACCTATTCCCAACTTTATTACAGATACTTTTACGCAAGCGGTATATTTTTGAAGCATTCGTAAATTTGCAGTACACTGCTGGTACGAGAAACCTCCTTTGGCCCGTGGGCCAAAAAAACCTCCTATCCGATTCATACGAATCCGACAGGAGGTGCGACCTAGAGCAAGGCCTCAATTAGTGTACGCTTACCAGAACACCAAATAAAGGGCGGCGATGATGCCTGTGATAAGGAAGGCACCTATTTTAAATCCATAGCTTGTGGTAAAGAGGTCGCGCGACACCTCGATGGACTTGGGGTGGTCCTTGCCTTTGCCCTCTATGAGGCTGATGAGCACCATCAGCGTCACGATTACGAGGAAGACGACGCCCATGCGGTCTAGGAAGGCGAGCGCTTTAAACTGGTATTGGAGCAGTGCGGAAAGCGGGATGCTGAGCCCGGCACCCACGAGAGCCGCATTCGCAGTGGTTTTCTTCCAGAAGACTCCTAAAAAGAAGATGGCAAAAATCCCTGGAGAAATGAATCCAGTGTACTCTTGGATGAACTGAAAAGCCTGGTCCAGCTGCCCCAGCTGAGGGGCGATGAGGGCCGCAATAAGGAAAGCCACGACGGCGGTGATACGTCCTACGGTCACTTGCTTTGTCTGAGAAGCTTTCTGATCGATATATTTCGTGTAGATGTCCATGGTGAAGATCGTAGAGGTACTGTTGGCCATAGACGCGAGGCTAGAGACGATCGCGGCGGTGAGCGCCGCAAAGGAAAGGCCTTTTAAGCCCGTGGGAAGTAGCTGGAGCAGTGTAGGATAGGCACGATCTGCTTTTGTAAGCCCGGTGATGGGGTCTTGCATGGAAGCGATAAAGGGCGCATCGATTCCGTTTTTAACGATTACCCAAGCTGCGATACCAGGAACCACGACGATGAGGGGCATCAGTAGCTTAAGGAATCCGGCGAAGACCATCCCTTTTTGGGCCTCATCGAGGCTTTTGGCCGCCAAGGCCCGCTGCGTGATATACTGGTTAAATCCCCAGTAGCTGAGATTAGCTACCCACATCCCGCCTACTAGGACGGAGATTCCAGGAAGGTCCATGTAGCGTCTTTCATTCCCCCTTTGCCGTCAGGAATGAGCATTTCTCCTTTGGAAAGGATCATGGAAAAGTGTCCAGGCACCTCTTGACGCAGAAGGCTCAGGCCTTCCCACGCGCTCCCCTCACCCACGAGCGAGAGGGAAATATAGGTGGTGGCCAGACCGCCCGCCACCAGAAAGAAGACTTGGACTACATCCGTCCAGGCCACTGCTTTCAGCCCTCCATAGATAGAGTAGAGCATCGCAAAGAGGGCAAGTCCAAGGATGCCATAGGGTAAGGGTACATCTAAGATGGTGTTCAGGGTCAAGGCTCCGAGATAGAGCACGGAGGTGAGATTTACGAAAACATAGAGCAACAACCAAAAGATGGCCATGGTCGTACGCACGCGTGCATCGTAGCGATCTAACAAAAAGCCCGGCATGGTGTAGATGCCCTTTTTAATGTAAACAGGTAAGAAAAAAACTGCCACCACAAGTAAGGTCGCTGCGGCCATCCACTCGTAGCTCGCAATGGCCAGCCCCATGGCAAAACCGCTGCCCGACATGCCGATAAACTGTTCAGCCGAGATATTAGAAGCGATAAGAGAGGCCCCGACGGCCCACCAAGGCAGAGATTTTGACGCAAGAAGTAGTCTTGGGAATTTTTTTCATGTCCTTTTTTTTCGCGGGAGACATAAATGCCCAGACCGATGATCAAACAGCAGTAGCCGATAAAGACGATCAGGTCGATAGGTTCAAGTAACATAGGTTTACGGTAAGATGAGTTGTTCGCTAAAAAAGCCAATTTCAAATATAGGCGTTTCCGGTATTTTTCAACTCATTTTAGCAGCAATTATGCGTTTTGGACTACTTTTTCTCGGCTGGCCTTCTACTTTAGCGCTCGTCCATGGGAGACTGTTCTTTCCTCTGATTTTAGATAATCATTAGTTTTGGAACCTTAAACATGCGACGCAGAGAGAAGTGAAGGGCTTCGAATCAACTGCCAATTCGAATCAAGTGCTAACGAGCTTTTCTTGCACGTACACATAAACCAAAGCTATGAGTAAAGCGATTAAATAGTAGAGCGGATCGAATGAAGGCTGACTTCTATTGAACAAATAATAAATGAGACCAAATGAAACAAAGAAAAACATCAGCTTTGAACTAAATTTAAAATCTGAATTGGTCAAATTCAGAAGATAAAAGACGATCGAAAACGCTAAGGGAATAGTAATGAGAACCACCTGACTTCCCAAAGCACCAGAAAGACTGGATTGGAACAAAAAGACAAGCAGAAATACACTCACATTAATCCATGCTTTTACGTTACTATTTTTAAACTTCATGGTAAATTTTATTTAAGCAGGCTCAAAACTAATTTTGAGCTCGCGGACTACTTATAGGCAGTAAACCCCCGTTAGCTAGCATAGAGAGTTGCTGATTGATCCTATTCCAAAGTAAGGGATCTTCCGTCTTTTGTACTGGACGAAAGGAAATATTTGAAAAATTCCCAGCACCATGCCCACAGACTCTCCTAAATGCCTATTTCCGCATTCGGCGCCCGCCATGGCCCGCTGGCCACTTGTCAGATCTCGTGTTTTTTTTATTGAAAAAAGCATTTAAGCCATCCACTTTTATTTTTTTTCGTACTTTTACCCCCTAAAGCGTAATCAGCAAAAGCATGAAGAAAATACTATTTTTCGCCTTGATACTCATCGGTGTACAAAGCACCCAGCAGCTTCAGGCCCAGAAAACCCGTAACCACATGGCCTACAGCATCGGGGGCTCTTACATGTATGGCAATAACACCGGGGATTTCTCTACCTTTACGTTCACCCCCAGCATCGTCGGAGGTATCACGTATAACCGACAGCTTTCCGAGCGTATGGACTTTCGCGTGAATGCCTTCGGACAGCATATAAATTCTGGCGGGCATGATCGTCTGGGTATTTGGCGTACACGCCAATGGGAAGCCATGGGACTCCCATTTGATTTTAGAGGCTTCGGCTTAGGGGGAGATATTATGCCTACCTACAACTTTCACCCGAACAAGGCCGGTCAGGTGGGCAGCAGCTTAAATGTCTACATGGGCTTAGGTGTGGGCTTCTTGAACGTATGGCGCGTGGAGCAGCTCCAAATAGAAAATACCATCGTAAAACGTAATGCTAGCACAGCAGCAGCGTATATCCCTTTCCGAATCGGCGTTAACACGAATTTCGATTTCGAGTGGGACTACGCCATCGAACTAGGCCTGCTGACCAGTACCTCCGACCTGCTCGACGGAAATGATTTTGGAAATAAATCCCTTCCTGTGGATATGCTCGTGCAGCTACAGTTTAAAGTTATCCGGTACATCGGGGTGGCTAACCGCAAAGCATCCTCCCGTTAAGACTATTTCCCACTTGCTCTTCGCCAAACAGGAAACAAAACGCTTCATATGAACCACCCGCGCTATACTGCACGGGGTGGTTTTTTCGTTTCTAATGAGCCGTGTACCCCCATAAAAAAACGGCCGAAGCATTTCTACGCCCCGGCCGTTTCCGTACGCTACTGGTTAGCCCCAGATAAACTTATAAGCTATCTTCCTCCGCCAACTCATACTTGAGTGTGCGTCCTTTTTCTACCGCGGGTAGACCCTCTGTCATCCAAAGCGGCGCAGGAGCCCCTTTCAGGTAGTGGTCAAAGAACTGCGACAGTCGGATCGAAAGGTCTTTTCGGTTTTTGCGCAGGCGCAAATTATGGTCCTCTCCATTATACTGTAACAACCAGGCCGGCTTATCCAGACGTTTTAAGGCCATAAACATTTCGATTCCTTGGTACCAAGCACTGCTCCATCCTCATCGTTATGCATGATTAACACAGGCGTATTTACACGGTCCATATAGAATAGCGGGCTGTTTTCGATATAATACAATGGCTTTTCCCAAAGCGTACCCCCTATCCGTGACTGCGTTTGCTCGTACTGGAACATACGGCTCATGCCCGTTCCCCAGCGAATACCCCCGTAGGCCGAGGTCATATTCACCACCGGGGCGCCCGAACCTGCAGCCTTAAACATATTCGTCTGCGTGATCAAGTAAGCCACCTGATAACCGCCCCAGCTTTGGCCCTGAATGGCCATATTATCTGTATCCACGAACCCTTTCGCCGCGACCGTTTGCACCCCTGGAATGATGCAGTTAAACGCTGAAGGCCCTGGAAGCCCTAACTCATACTTGATATCCGGAACGAAAACGAGGTAATCGTTGCTCACGAAATAAGGGATATTCACTGTAGATGCACTCGGAGCTGGCGAACGGTAGCTATGCAAGCCATCACTATTTCGCTCGTAGAAATAGACCATCATCGGGTATTTCTTGTTCGCATCGAAATCCTCTGGCTTGAAAAGAAGCCCCTGAAGCGGTGAACCGTCGTTCGCGACATAATCCACTAGCTCTACAGAGCCCCACTTGATGCCTGTCTGCCAAGGGTTGGCATCTGTCACCTGCTCCATACGCTGTAAATTCGCATCGGTGAGGTAAATATTCGGAAACTCCTGATAAGTAGAACGACGCACGGTGTAGACTTCTGCTTCCTCTGCTTTCGCAAAACCCACATAACGGTGGGGACTCATGAGGATTTCCTGAGGGCTAGCCTTCTTAGCAGCATCTAAGCGGTAGAAGCCATTGTCCTTTTTCGTCTCATGAAAAGCAGAAAGGTACATCGGCGTTTTCATAGAGAAGCCTTCCTCCTCCTTTTCAATCGACAGACGACGGAAGGTAAGCATCTTCTGGCGCCCCTCTCCTTTCGTGATATTCACTGGCGCCTGACGACCACTCGGATCTAACAGCCACATATCGTACTTATCGTAAACGATGAAGCCACCATCTTTCTCTGCCCAGCCGCCACTGCCATAACTACCCGGCAGCGAAGGGGAGTCGTGCAATTCATTATAAAAGGCCACGTCGAGATCCTTTGTCAAGGCGCGGATCGTTCCCGTTTTCACTTCATAGCCATACCACGCACTATCACGACTGTCATACCACGCCGCAAAGTTCCCCGTAGGAGATAGCTGCGGTACACCCGACATGTTTTTCCCGATAAGCGTTTTCGCTCCCGTCTCTAAATTCACTAAATACACGTCACGCCCGATCTGAATATCCCAGCTGTAGCTTCTACGGTACGGACTATCGTCTGTGGCGATGCCAAAAGGATGTGTCGCATTTCGAGAAGCCGCTACACTGTTGAGCTCTCCCTCCCCGATCTGGTAAAGGCGCTTGTCCTTAATGCTGTAACCCGCTAAAAAGGTTTTATTGGCCTCTCTCCTCGCATTCCGAAGTTGCATCGGCTGAATTTCCGCGTCCTGCCAGCCCCAAATATCCAATTTCACACGATCTTCATCCAAGATCGTCGTATCCTCCTCGTAAGCGAAGGTCTTGTAATCTTCCAGCACACCGAAGTGCAGGCGCTTTTCATCTTTACTGAAGTAAGGCGCTGATGCCTTATCCAGTCGTCCCGAAGCCATCAAGCCCGGCGACTTTTCATCCGCCACCTTATTGAGCTGCCCCTTCTTCACCTCATACAGGTAGAGGCTGTAATAAGGCTTTTTCGCTTTGGCAGAATCTAAGGTTGTCAGGTACGTTAAAAAACTACCTTCTTCCGAGAAATTCACGCCGAAGTAGCCCGTCTTTTCGGTATCTATAGCCTTCTCCGCTCCGGATTTCAGGTCCACTAGGTAAAGTCCAGTATTTTTTAAGGTGTCCGCCTTGTCCTGTACGTAGTAAAACTGATCTCCCTGCTTGGTAAAACCATAGGAAAGCACACGCTCAAACTCCTTTTTCGTTCCGGATTTCAGGTCGCGCAACTCTAAGCGCGTGCCATCCGTCTTCGGGGTCTTTAGCTTTTTCGTACTGTCGGCAGGATCCGTTTTCGCCGGCTCTTTTTCGAAGAGGATGGCCAGCCATTCTGCATTTTCTTCCGGCATGCTAAAAGACTTCACCAGCGGAAGCTTCTCTGCATTACCAGTAGCTAGATTGAGGATAAACAAGCTATCCTTTGGCATCTCCTTTTTCTTGCGCAGCTTCAGCATGCGGATGCTATCCTTTTCGGCCTCTATTTTGCCTACGGCAAAACCCCCTGCTGCAGAAAAAGACCAGTTTTTCACACGAGGCATCACATACCGCTTCTGTAAATCACCTGAAGCCACGATTTCGAGACGGCCATCACCTTCCTGCGGGCTGATTTGGTACCCCATCCAGCGACCATCCTTCGTGAGCGTACTGCCCCCGATGGACTCCCAGCCGTCGTAGTCCTCATGCGTCAGGGAACGTTTCTGCTGCGCCCATGCCTCCGACCCGCTGAGGAGCAAGGCACAAAACAGCCATACGTAATAATTTTTTTTCATATTCGGTTCTATTTTAATACAAATAAGCCAGCCTCCAGCAGAAAGCTTTCATGCTTTTATGCAAACGGGAGAATACTTATATAAGTACCTCCCGTTTTTAGCGCCTTCTATCGAAAATTCCGCCTAGCGACCGATTTTAACCTTTTGCTCTACCTGGCCCCCTCGAGTAGAAAGCAGCCGCACCGTGGCCTCCGCACCGGAAACCCCCTGTAGCCGCACGCGAAAACGAACTGTCTTGCGCTCACCGGCATCGGTGTATCCCGCGTAGATGGTCTTATCCATCACCTCAGGAGACACTATCTGAACTTTGGCCTCCTCATAGCCGCGCGTAAGCTCCGAATCGAAACGCAGCTGCACACGATCCTCCTGCACGATTTTCACCAACTTCGCCTGCTCCAGCGCGGTCGGCAGCTTGCCCTCATTTTTCCAAGCCACCTCGACCTCATAGGTATCCGCCTCCACTTCACGAACGCTTACATTCTCGATGCGGAGCAGGGGCAGGTCTTTGGCCAGGGCCAAATTAAACAGAGACTGCCGCTCCAGCCAGCCCTCCAACTGCCAGGGAGGTCCGTTCTGGGCGAAAAATTTGGGATGAAATCCCCCGATCTCCACTTCTCCGAGCTGTGGATGCTGGAAGGCTCCCAATCTTTAAAGCCATTTCCCCCATTTTCCTCATCATCCCAGCGGAGAGCATCGTAATCATCCAGCACCCCATCGCCATCATAGTCTTTCATGGCACCATTATTCCACAGCTCATCGCCATACCAAATCGCCCCATAATAAAAGTAGCCGAAATCAGGACCATGGCCGAACAGTGGATTCGGCTTCAGCGGATCGCCTGTAATACGGTTCACCTTATAGCGCGTGGAATAGGTCTCATAAACATCTCCCGCCCAGGGGTAGCCCGTAATCTCCATGCCCAGCGCATCGTACTTTTCGTACAGCGCCCGATCCTGCGGAAACATACTCTCTTCACTTTTCGAAGTGCTTGGCGGGCGTAAGTGCATGGGAACTCGGGTATCCAGCGAGTTCACTACCGAGATGTTGGGATGGCTCAGGAGCCAAAGCACTGTAGCGCGGGTTTCTATCTCGCTCAGCGGATATTCGCCAGCTCCCCACTGGGTATAGCCTCGGCCCGTCTGCTCCACACCTGGCATCGGGCGCCAGTTTTCGGGGTAGTTACGGTGCAAGTCTAGGCCACCGATCCCGTCTTCATTATACTTACCGTCCCCATCGTTATCGATACCCTCGGTGTACATGAGGTAGTCGCCCTTACCGGCGAGGACACGCTGCATAAGCCGCCCAGAGGGGTCGCGTGGATCTAAAATGTAGTTAGCTTCTTTCTTTTCCTCCTCGGTGACCGCCTTTTTACGCATCATGTGGATGACGCCATCCCCGTTTAGGTCCTCCTCTGGATCCTCATCGAAGAGCCCGTCTCCATCGCTGTCGAAAGGACGCACGGTACTGCGGTTACGCTGCTCGGTAAACAGGTAGAGATTCGTGCCATCGGGGTTGTTTTGTGGGCGCAGGTAAATGGTTTTGGTGTCGATCAGATGGGTGATTTCGGGATCCTTCCCGTAATTTTCCAGCAGGTACTGGGTCATCCACAGTACCGTTTCGCTGGCCGTCACCTCTCCTCCATGGCGACCTCCTTCGAAAAAAGCTGCTGGTTTATCGGTATGCTTGCCCGTTTTTTTATTCGTCAGCGTCATCTGTAGAATGGGGCGCCCTCGTAAGACTTGGCCACCTCATAGACCGAAACCAGGTCGGGATACTGCTTTTCCCATACGCGATACCAGTGGTACATTACATCAGGAGTATGGTAAATATCGAAGGTCAGCGTCTCTCCAGGACTGTACTCCACCTCTGGAAAGCGAAACTTCTTAAAATAGGAGCGACCGTGGCGCTTACCGTCTACGGTGTAAAAGGCATCATCCGCCGTGTGCTCGGGAAAGACTTGGGCTGGCGCCAAAGTCCACTCTTGGGCCCAGGCTGAAGTGCCCAGGCCAAGCATGCCTGCTGCCAGCAGGGAAATCGATATTTTCATAAGCTAAAAACCACTTTTTCATCAAAAATACAGGGCGAGGGAGCGACATCCTAACCGTTAATATAATATCTGCTCCAGAAAAGGGCCAAAAAACAAAAAAGTCTTGCCAACGACAAGACTCTTTTCAGAATATAAACCCAAATATAACTTTAGAGATTAAAAGTTTCGCATAATTAAATACTTGCAGAATGCGGAGAAATATGCCCGAATCGGAATTTCTTAGAACTTTCTAATTATCGGGCAAAATTTAAATTCTCTCTCTATCTGAAATTCAAAATAAATGATAAAAATCTAAATTTGCAAATTGAAAAAAAAAGTTTTGCATTATTTTATCTATTTCATAATTTACAGTCCGATTCATTAACGGTCGTCTAATAACCCTTTAAAATAATGGAGAAAAATTTAGATATTGACAATGTAGACCTGAAGATCATCTCCCTACTGAATGATGATGCGAAGACCCCCTACACAGAGATAGCCAAAAAAGTGTTCGTTTCCTCTGGAACTGTACACGTACGGATGCGCAAGCTGGAAGACATGGGTATCGTAAAGAGTGCTACCCTGAATATAGACTTCTCGAAACTCGGCTACGACATCTCCGCTTTCTTAGGTATCTACCTAGAGAAAAGCTCTCTCTATGATGCGGTAATCGAAAAGCTGAAGGAAATTTCTGAAGTGATTAATGCCTATTATACGACGGGCAACTATAGCATCTTCGCTAAAATCATCTGTAAGGACACCAACCACCTGCGCACGGTGCTGGATAATATCCAAAAAGTAGATGGCATCGACCGCACCGAAACCCTTATTGTGCTGGAGGAAAGCATTAACCGTCCGATACAGTTTTTCGACAAGCCGATAAAGTAACTATTTAGATTAAATCTAAATAAATTATTTACTGAAATTTAAGAAGAAAACCTATCATTTCTTTTGTAGGCCGCTTATATCGTATAGGCGGCTTTTTGTTTTTTATAACTCTGCTTTTCAGGACTTTAAATTCTTTTTCTATAGGTTTTTATCAAAAATTAAACGTACTGTGAACATTATTTTTTGGATTAATGTTCTACTTTTGCATCACAAACTGTAATTAGTCTAAATAACTCACCTCATGAGCAAGGATAACCAAATATTAGAAGAATTCACGGGAAAAGACTACGAGCATGGCTGGTCTGTAAACTACGAAGCAGACGAGGCTCCTGCTGGTCTTAACGAAGATATCATTCGCTGGATTTCAGCTAAAAAAGAGGAGCCTACCTGGCTGTTGGAGTGGCGCCTAAAAGCCTATAAAACTTGGCTAGCCATGGAGGAGCCCGAGTGGGCAAATGTACGCTACCCGAAAGTAGATTTTAATGCGCTCATTTACTATTCTGCGCCCAAGCAGAAAACCAAGCCAAAATCGCTCGATGAGGTGGATCCTGAACTTTTAGAGATTTATGAGCGCTTAGGCATTTCACTTAATGAGCAGAAAAGACTTCAAGGAATCGCTGTGGACGCTGTCTTGGACTCTGTATCCGTAGGTACTACGTTTAAGGAAACGCTAAAAGAAAAAGGTATCATTTTCTGTTCCTTCTCCGAAGCGGTACAGGAGCATCCTGAACTGGTGAAAAAATATTTAGGTAGTGTCGTTCCGATGACGGACAACTACTACGCAGCGTTGAATTCAGCTGTATTCTCTGATGGTTCTTTTTGCTACATTCCGAAAGGGGTACGCTGCCCGATGGAGCTTTCTACTTATTTCCGAATTAATGCAGCCAATACTGGGCAGTTTGAGCGAACGCTCATCGTAGCCGAAGATGAGAGCTATGTCTCGTATCTCGAAGGTTGCACAGCTCCCCAGCGTGATGAAAATCAGTTACACGCCGCCGTAGTGGAAATCTATGCGGGTGCCAAGGCAGAGGTGAAATACTCTACCGTACAGAACTGGTTCCCTGGCGATAAAGAAGGCAAGGGGGGTATTTACAATTTTGTAACCAAGCGCGGTATCTGTGCGGGTGATTATAGTAAAATCTCTTGGACACAGGTAGAGACTGGCTCTGCGGTGACCTGGAAATACCCTTCTTGTATCCTGAAAGGGGACCATAGTATCGGTGAGTTTTACTCCGTAGCAGTGACCAATAACTACCAGCAGGCAGACACAGGGACGAAGATGATTCACATCGGGAAAAACACGAAGTCCCGCATCGTGTCGAAGGGAATTTCTGCCGGGCATTCTCAAAACTCTTATCGCGGACAAGTGCAGGTTATGAAGCGTGCCGATAATGCACGTAATTTCTCTCAGTGTGATTCCCTGCTCATGGGGAGCCTTTGCGGGGCACATACCTTCCCCTACATCGACATCCAAAACAAGAGTGCGCAAGTAGAACATGAGGCAACTACCTCTAAGATCGGTGAGGATCAACTTTTCTACTGTAACCAGCGCGGAATCGCTACAGAAGATGCTGTGGCTCTGATCGTAAATGGTTACGCGAAGGAGGTACTCAACCAGCTCCCGATGGAATTTGCGGTGGAGGCCCAGAAGTTACTGGCCCTTACGCTTGAAGGCTCTGTCGGATAAAGTGACTTGTTAGGAGCGGGAGCCACCGTGTGCCCGCCTCCTTCTCTATCTTTGGTCTAATTGAATCACCTATTAATTTATATTCTGAAACAACATGTTATTATCTATAAAAAATTTACACGCTGAAATCGAGGGAAGCCCGATCCTAAAAGGAATTAATTTAGAAGTAAAAGCAGGCGAAGTGCATGCCATCATGGGACCGAATGGTTCTGGCAAGTCCACGTTAGCCTCTGTTTTAGCAGGTAGAGAGGAGTATGAAGTGACAGCCGGCGAGGTGCTTTTTCAGGGCAAAGACCTTTTAGAGCTAGCTCCGGAGGACCGTGCACGTGAAGGCGTCTTTTTGGCTTTCCAGTACCCTGTAGAAATTCCAGGTGTGAGCACGACTAACTTTTTGCGCACAGCGGTTAATCAGGTGCGTGAATACCGCGGTCAAGAGCCTTTAGATGCTGTAAAATTCTTGACGCTAATGAAGGAGAAAATGAAACTGGTAGAAATCGACCAGAAGTTGCTCAGCCGCTCGCTAAATGAGGGTTTCTCGGGTGGTGAGAAAAAGCGTAATGAAATTTTCCAAATGGCCATGCTCGAGCCTACCCTTGCCGTACTGGATGAAACAGATAGCGGCTTGGACATCGATGCCCTCCGCATCGTTTCGAATGGCGTGAATAAACTTAAAAGTCCGAATAATGCCACCATCGTAGTGACACACTACCAGCGTCTATTAGACTACATCGTTCCGGATTTCGTGCACGTCTTGTATAATGGTAAAATCGTAAAATCAGGCACTAAAGAATTGGCTTTAGAGCTAGAAGAAAAAGGATACGATTGGATCAAGGCGGAGGCAGATGCCGCCACTGCATAAGGGATCAAAGGATAAAGACGTAAGCACACCATGACGACATTAGCACAGGAAAAAACCTTGAACCTACTCACGGAGGAAACGCTCCCAGCTGGCTTTGTAGCGCTGAGAACGGCCGCGCAAACACAGTTGCTCGAGCAGGGTTTGCCGAAGGCCAAGGACGAAGAATATAAATTTACAGCGATAAGCAAGCGCCTTCAGGGCCTGCAGCATCCCGAGCGGGCGGCGGCACTCAACCTAACAGCCGCCTTTGTGGATCGTTTTCGCTACCCCCAGCACGAGGGCGATATCCTCGTTTTTAATAATGGAACATTCGACCCGCAGCATTCCCGCATCGAATCCGCCATCGAAGTGAGCGAGGTGCAGGAAGGGGATCCGCTCCTCGGAAGTATCATAAAGCTGGAAGCCGATCCCTTTATCTGTCTGAACACGGTGCAGTTTGTGAAAGCACTCCGCATCCGTGTGGCAGCGAACACACAGATAGAAAAACCGGTCCTCCTTCTCCATTTTCATCAGTTGAATAAGGGTGCCTCCATCCCGAGTCGCGTCCTGATCCAGCTCGAAAAGCATGCAGAAGCCCATTTCGTAGAGCAAAGCGTGCATTTAGACGAGCAGGCTACTTTCGTGAATATGGTGACTGAGGTGCAGGCACAGGCTGGGGCTCAAGGGAGCTATAATCGCCTGCAGATCGAAAATGAAGACACTATAGCGGTTAATAATTTTGCCGCGGATATCCATAGAGACGCAGTTTTCACGCATTCCTGCATTTCCCTACAGGGAGGCATGCTGCGTAACAACCTGTTTTTAAACCTTCAGGACAGCGGCTGTACAGGAAATATGTTTGGCCTTTACGCCTTACGGGCAAAAGCCATGTAGATAACCACACGAATGTGGATCACATCAAGGCCCATGCCGACTCGAATGAGTTGTACAAGGGTATCTTAGCCGAACAGGCTCGGGCTGTTTTTAACGGCAAGATCTTTGTCCGTCAGGACGCCCAAAAAACGAATGCCTTCCAGCAGAACAACAACATTCTGCTTTCTGATGATGCCACGGTGAACACGAAGCCACAGTTGGAAATCTGGGCGGACGATGTCAAGTGTTCTCATGGCTGTACCATCGGGCAGTTAGATGAGGAGGCCTTATTTTATTTACAAGCCAGAGGCATCGACAAGACCTCCGCGCGTGCGCTTTTGCTGTATGCCTTTGCGGGCGAGGTGCTGGAGAGAATTCCGGTGGAGCCTTTTAAGGCCCATCTGATCGAGCTGCTGGAGGAAAGACTTCTGGCGAAAAGCTAAGCTATGCAAAAACTAGATCTTACAGCCATCCGAGCGGAGTTTCCGGTTTTACATCAGGAGGTACATGGAAAGCCCCTGGTGTACTTGGATAATGCTGCCACGACACAGAAACCCCTCGCCGTTTTACAGGCTTTAGACCAGTACTATAAGCGAGATAATGCCAATATCCACCGCGGAGCGCATGCTTTAGCAGACCGCGCCACGGGGTATTTCGAGCAGACCCGAAAGCGTGTGGCGCAGTTTATCGGAGCCGCTGAGGATCGCGAAATTATCTTTACGAAGGGCACCACCGAAAGTATTAACTTGGTGGCGGCCTCCTTCGGAGAGCGTTTTGTGGAGCGGGGCGATGAAATCGTCATCACTGCTATGGAGCATCACGCGAACATCGTGCCCTGGCAGCTGCTCTGTCAGCGGAAAGGGGCTGTTCTTCGCGTGATCCCTGTACTGTCGGACGGCACCTTAGATCGAGCGGCTGCGGAGGCCCTCATCGGGCCAAAGACCAAGCTGCTCGCTTTCGTCCATGCCAGCAATGCCCTCGGAACAATAAATCCAGCCGAAGAGCTCATCGCGCTGGCGCGCAAGCAGGGGGCCTACGTGCTGGTGGATGGCGCGCAAAGTGCATCCCATCTGCAGATCGACGTGCAAGCGCTGGACTGCGACTTCTTCGTCTTCTCGGCGCATAAATTATACGGTCCTACGGGGCTGGGTTTCCTGTACGGGAAGGCCGCGCTTCTGGAGGAAATGCCGCCCTATCAAGGGGGTGGAGAAATGATCCGTGAGGTGAGTTTCGAACAGACCACGTTTAACGACATCCCGTTCAAGTTCGAGGCGGGTACCCCGAACATAGCCGATGTGATCGCTTTTGGCGAAGCCTTAAACTTTATCGAACAGCACGGTAAAGCCGCGATCAAGGCCCATGAAGATGCTTTGCTGCAGCAGGTGGTGGCCGAACTAGCCGATGTGAAGGGGATTTTGCCGCTAGGCACTGCTGCTCAAAAGGTGAGTGTGTTTTCCTTCAACATCCAGCACATGCATCCTTTCGATGTGGGCAGATGCTCGACGCGGGTGGTATCGCGGTGCGGACGGGGCATCACTGCACACAGCCGCTGATGGCGCATTATGGGCTGGAAGGAACTGTTCGGGCCTCCTTTGCCGTTTACAATACCGAAGAGGAAGTCGAGCGCTTCACGGCAGCCGTTCGGCGGATCGCAAAATTGAAAAACAAATGAGTAAACTAAGCAGTGTGCAGGACGAAATTATCGGAGAATTCGAAATCCTCGGAGACGATAAGGAGTCCACGATTTTCTATATCATGGAGCTAGGTGGGCAACTCCCTCCTATGCCGGAGTCAGACAAGACGGAGGAGCATATCATAAAAGGCTGTCAGTCTAAGGTTTGGCTTACAGCCAGTTTACAAGATGATCGGGTGTATTTTCTAGCGGATAGCAACACGGATATTACAAAGGGCTTGATCAGTCTTTTAATTCGTGTGTATTCGGGGCAGCGGCCGCAGGATATCTTAGCGGAGGAGCTTTACTTCTTAGATAAAATCGGGATGGGCAGCATCATCGGCTCACAGCGCTCGAATGGCTTGGCGGCCATGATCAAGCAGATGAAGCGCTATGCGCTGGCCTACCAAACCCAAATAAATGCTTAAAAAAGACCAAAGAGATGAGTGACGTAGCGGAAATAGCAAAAGACAAGTTAAAGGAAAAGGTGGTACAAGCCATCAAGCAGGTCTATGATCCGGAGATTCCGGTGGACGTGTATGAGCTGGGATTGATTTACGAGATTACGGTCTATCCGGTGAATAATGTGTATGTGCTCATGACCCTGACGAGTCCCAACTGTCCGTCTGCGGAGTTTATTCCTTCGGAGATAAAAGATAAAATTCAACAAGTACCGGGAATTAATAATGTGGAGTTAGAGCTAACGTTCGATCCGCCCTATAGTCAGGACATGATGTCTGAGGCGGCGAAGTTAGAGCTTGGCTTTCTTTGAACCTTTAAAATAAACCAATACGATGTATCCAGAGGATTTAATCGCCCCGATGCGTGCCGAACTGGCTGACGCGGGCTTTCAGGAATTTAAGACAGGTGAGGCAGTAAGTACCCACTTAGCAGGACATAAGGGCACGACACTGTTCGTGGTTAACTCTGTTTGCGGCTGTGCCGCGGGTGCTGCGCGTCCAGGTGTTCGCTATGCTGTGGAGCAGAGTGAAGTCAAGCCGGATGTGTTAGCGACGGTTTTTGCAGGTAATGATGTGGATGCGGTGAAGACCTTACGTGAGGCCTGCCTACCCTATCCTCCTTCTTCTCCAGCGATGGCTTTATTTAAGGATGGAGAGCTCGTTCATTTTATCGAGAGGCACCACATCGAAGGACGAAATGCGAAGATGATCGGTGATCATTTGGTAGAAGTTTTCAATCATTTCTGTAAGTAAAAACTGACCCTCCTCGGAGGGTCTTTTTTTTGCTAAATAGCTATACGTCTATCGAAATCGATGACGAAAGAAATAGCAGGTCGCTGCATCCTTTACTGGACGGAATAGTTTCTCCTTATCATTTTTCACAGAATTAATAAAGATAAGCGTACATGTATAGCGAAGGAACAGCTTAAATTCTTGTACCTACACTAAAAACAGCAACAAGAAACATAGCATAAAATCCATTCGTTTTGCGTAACTTAAAGCCGCGAAACACAGTTATATCTTTTGAATCATTAATCAATTCATTAAAAATAAACCTTATGTCCGAAATAGCTAAGTTATCTTACGGAGGTAAAGAATTTGAACTCCCGGTAACCGAGGGAACAGAAAACGAAAAGGCAATAGACATTGCAAAACTGCGTGGCGCTTCTGGTTTAATCACCTTAGACCCAGGGTTTAAAAATACGGGTTCTACGAAAAGTGCCATCACATTTTTGGACGGAGAGAAGGGTATTTTACGGTACAGAGGCTACCGCATCGAAGATTTAGCAGAGAAGTCTACCTTCCTAGAGGTGGCCTATCTCCTTATTTATGGAGAGCTTCCTACTCAGGAGGAATATGCTAAGTTTTCTAAGGACATCACCCATCACACACTTGTTCATGAAGATATTAAGAAGATCTTAGATGGTTTTCCTTCTAATGCGCATCCGATGGGCGTACTTTCTTCTTTAATCTGCTCTTTATCTGCTTTTTATCCAGAGTCTTTAAATCCGAATAGAGATAAGGAATCTGTCAACTTAAGCATCATCCGTTTGCTAGCGAAGATGCCTACATTTGCGGCTTGGGCTTACAAAAATGAGGTTGGACATCCGGTTAACTATCCTGACAACAGTTTAGACTACTGTTCGAACTTCTTAAAAATGATGTTCGCGCTACCTGCGGAGCGTTATGAGGTAGATCCCGTGGTCGCCAAAGCTTTGGATCAACTGCTTATCCTACACGCTGATCATGAGCAAAACTGCTCTACGTCTACTGTACGTGTAGTCGGATCTTCTCAAGCTAGCATTTACGCATCGATCTCTGCTGGTATTAATGCCCTATGGGGCCCGCTACATGGTGGAGCCAACCAGTCTGTAATCGAAATGTTAGATGCGATCAAGGCTGATGGAGGCGACACGAAGAAATTCCTAGACAAAGCAAAAGACAAGGATGATCCTTTCCGTCTAATGGGCTTCGGACACCGCGTGTACAAAAACTTCGACCCTAGAGCGAAAATTATCAAGAAAGCGGCCGATGATGTATTGAGCAAGTTAGGAACTAACGATCCTATCTTAGACATCGCGAAAGAGCTTGAGTACGCAGCACTTAACGATCAGTACTTCGTAGATCGTAAGTTGTATCCAAACGTAGATTTCTACTCTGGCATCATCTACCGCGCATTAGGCATTCCTACGGACATGTTCACGGTGATGTTTGCACTCGGTCGCCTCCCAGGATGGATCGCACAGTGGAAAGAAATGAGAGAAAATGGTGAGCCTATCGGCCGTCCAAGACAGGTGTATGTAGGTGCCACTGAGCGTGACTACGTGACGATGAATAAGCGTTAATTCGTTTAGAGAATTTTATACATTTCACACAAGTGGAAAAGCCTTATACTTTTCGTGTAAGGCTTTTCTTTTTCCCTATTTTTCCGATAGTTAATGGCATCCCCTGTTTGAAAATAACGTATATTTGGAAACTAGAATACTACAAACAAGTTTACCATGAGCATCGAAACATTAGAGCAGGCGATGGCTGCTACCAAAACCTTCACAGAGAAGCCAAGTAATGAGGAACTCCTTCAACTCTATAGCTTATACAAACAGGCGACCATAGGAGATAATACAGAGGATGCACCGGGGGGCTTTAACTTTGTGGCGGCAGCCAAACATAATGCCTGGGAAAAATTAAAAGGTATGGCTAAGGAAGAAGCGAGCGAAAAGTATATCGCACTGGTTAAAACCTTACAGCCGAAATACAGCTAAGCTTGTCTAGAGCGGAATTAGGCAGAATTAAAAGGTAGGAGACGTAGCGTTTTCCTACCTTTTTTTGTTTAGAAAAATTTGATATAATCGACTGCTAAGGTAAAAGGGCCTTCCTGCTTATCAAACAGCATGATGCCGATTCTACGAACAGCGCCAAGAACGGCAGGGTCTATACCTTTCCGTACGGCATTTCCCATACGGGTTATCTCGAAATCTTGAAGGGGCACCTGCAAGGTTCGCCACTCCCCTACTTCTCCCTCGGCAGAAAACTGAGTGCGCACTTTGGGGAGGTACCAGGCCGTTTCTGGCTCTAGGAGCAGGTCAAATTTGCGATCGGTCTCTGCTTTAAAACGAATCTCCAGGGTGGTAAAGGCTGAAAGATCGTAGGAGGCGGTGGCGCTTCGGATGGAAACGAAGCCGCCATTATTGCGCAGCGATACATCACCTTCGAATAGCAAAGCATTTTCTGCCAGTTGTGCTTGGGACTGCGACCGCCCTCCCATGACGCCGTCGTTGATAATGGCCCAGTTGCCGAAAGATTTTTCCACACCAAAATCAAAGACGAGGGCTTGCTGGGCGGAGGCGCTGGCTAGAGTCATATAAAAGATGAGTAAAAGGTATATGCGATTCATATACAATAAACGCATGCCCGGGGGACAAATGTTTTGATGGCGATGCCTGCTGTCGGAGAACTCGCCATTCGAAGGAGGAGCAGCAAGAGAATCAAAGGCATAAGATTAATTTTCAAAACTTCCTTCTGATTTCAGCTAAACAAAAAGCCTCAAATAAAATATATTTTTACAAGACATTTGGATAAGCGCATTTTTCTCCTTACTTTTGTATCACAATTTAAATCATAAGACTTTTCACGCTGTGATTTCCTTTCAGTTCTGTCGTCAAACACTAGGGTTAAGGAGTACATGGCAAGAAAAGAAAGGAAAATTCATGGAAAATACAATTTTATTCGCTGACCTTGGTGTGTCTGATGAGATACTAAAGTCAGTAGAAGCGATGGGCTATGTCCATCCCTCAGCTATTCAAGCACAATCTATTCCTTTTTTACTTAACGGTGAAGATGTAATCGGCCAAGCGCAGACAGGTACAGGTAAAACAGCCTCTTTTGCGATTCCGATTATTGATCTGGTAGATCCGAACGTGAACGCGCCACAAGCGTTGATTCTATGTCCGACGCGTGAGTTGGCCGTTCAAGTGGAAGGTGAAATCGTTAAACTTGCGAAATTTAAGCGTGGCATTCATTCTACTTGTATCTATGGTGGTGAGTCTATCGACAGACAAATCCGTAGTTTAAAGCGTGGCGTGCAGATCGTGGTAGGTACTCCAGGCCGTATCATGGACCACATGAACAGAGGCACCTTAAAGTTACAAGAAGTACGCATGGTCGTTCTGGACGAAGCGGATGAGATGCTCGACATGGGCTTCCGTGATGATATCGAGGCCATTCTAAGCGAGACGCCAGAAGAGCGCCAGACGGTATTTTTCTCTGCTACCATGCCGAAGCCTATTTTAGAGTTGACGCGTAAGTATCAGCGAGATCCGCAAATCGTTAAGGTGCTTCGCAAAGAACTTACAGTAGAAAATATCTCTCAGGTTTATTATGAGGTGAAGCCATCCCTACGTGTGGAATTAATGGCACGCCTAATGGACCTATCCAATTATAAGCTGAGTGTGGTGTTCTGTAACACTAAGCGTGCTGCAGACGAAGTGACGGAAGCCCTAATTGCTAAAGGCATTATGGCGGAAGCACTTCACGGAGATCTTTCTCAGGGTCAGCGTAGTAAGGTAATGGCGAAATTCCGTAAGGGAACGTGCAGTGTCCTCGTAGCAACTGACGTGGCAGCACGTGGTATCGATGTGGATGATGTAGAAGCTGTTTTCAACTATGACTTGCCTTTAGATGAAGAAAACTACGTGCACAGAATCGGTAGAACAGGTCGTGCAGGTAAATCTGGGGCTGCGATCAGCTTTGTAACAGGCAGAAAAGACAGCTATCGTCTTCGTGACCTTGAGCGTTTTATTAAAACGGGCATCGAGAAGCAAAACCCACCAAGTGTGGCGGAGCTTGTGGAGCTGAAAAAAGAGCAGGTAGCAAAAGATGTCTATCGTGCGATCTCTAAAGAAGAAGATACCCAGCTATTTGAAGAAACAATCGGCAAGTTGCTCGCGGAAGGTTTAACCATCGAGCAAGTGGCCCTTGGTTTAATGAAGCTTCAGTTCGGTGATGTCATGAAAGACACGAAAGAGCAAAACTTCGACCTAGAGTTAGGAGGCGGTAGAGAGCGTGGTAAGCGCGATCGCTTCGAGAGAGGTGGAGAGCGTGAAGGTGGCCGCGGCGCGATCGCTTCGGAAAAGGTGGCCCTGGTGCTCGTCGTGGTGATAAGCCTGCGCGTTCAGGTGTGGCCCGTGATGCGAACATGGCGCGTCTGTTCATCAGCTTAGGCAAGAAAGACCGTATCCGTCCAAATGATATCGTGGGTGCCATCGCTGGCGAAACAGGAGTACCTGGACGCAGCATCGGTGGTATCGATATATTCGATAACTTCTCCTTTGTAGACGTCCCTTCTAAGGATGCTGCTCACGTGATCAAAGTCATGAAGCAGAACACGATCAAAGGAAAGACGATCAACATCGAAATTTCGAAAGGTTAAATAATAAGGTTAATGGTTAGTAAAGCGCCTTCTCACCCGTGGAGAAGGCGTCTTTTTTTGCCCTTTGGGCAAGTTTTAATCCCTTCAGACTTCCTCCTACTGGATAGTAGCGCCGGCCTGTTGCATTTCAGCTAATGCGCGCTCGAAATCCCCCTCTTGCAGGTTGACCGCCCGTGTGCCCGCTGCAGGCACATGTACCTGATAGCCCAAACGCAAGGCATCCAACACTGTGAATTTGACACAGTAATCTGCAGCCAAGCCGACACAGGTCAGTTCGGTAACTCCGAGAGACTGTAGATAGGCATGCAGCCCCGTATCGACCACCTGATTATTATCAAAAAAGCCACTATAGCTATCAACCCCGGGATTTTGTCCCTTTTGAAAAATCCGCATCCAGCGGCTACGGTCTAACTCGGGATGAAAATCAGCCCCTGGACTACCCTGTACGCAGTGCACAGGCCAGAGTACCTGCTGCAGCCCCTCCAACTCAATCCACTCTCCCGGACTTTTACCATCATGATTGGCGGCAAAGCTCCCATGGTTTTCAGGATGCCAGTCTTGTGTGGCGATAATCGTTTGAAAATCCGCCTGCAGCGCATTTATGAAGGGAACGATCTGATCACCCTCCTGCACCGCGAGCGCACCGCCTGGCATAAAATCCAGCTGCGCATCGATGATTACGAGTGCATGTTTTCCTTTACTATCCATCTTTACATCTATTTTTTTTCGTTGACGATTTCTTTTTTTGGCACCAACATCCTCTTGGCTAAACAAACCCCTTCTTTTAGGTACCAACGCCCTCCTTGTGAAACCAACTGCCTGCTTTGGGTGCCTATAGATCCTCCCCTTTGGCGCGAAGCACCAACTGATTCCGCAGCTGATAAAGATCCCGCTCTAATCCCAGTGGGTAGAGGTGCGGATTAATCAGACGCTTGTGGGAGCGATCAAAAGCCGCCAGCTGCTGCTGGGTACGTGCGCGAATGCTGTGAATGTCCGGACGCTGATAGACCATTTGGCCTGCCTCAAACACCGGTACGAGCAGGGAGACCACTTCCAGCCCCTGCCGTTTCAATTTCTTTCGGCGTGTCGGGTCCAGTGGGTCGATGATGGTATAGGTATCGCTCTGCAGCGGGAGATTTTTTTCTTCGATCAGCATATCCGCCACCGCCTTTCCTTCTTGAAAAAAGCGGAGGGCAGCATGCACGCCTGGAATATTAATTTTCATGCTTTGCTGAGACTGCTCCACCTTCGGTACCCAGTTTCCCTCCATATCGCGAATGGCAGAAAGTTTATAGACAGCGCCGAGAGCCGGCTGGTCATAGGCCGTCACCAGCTTTGTACCCACCCCCCACACTTGGATGGCAGCCTCCTGCAGCTTGAGCGAGGTGATAATCTGCTCATCCAGATCATTCGAGGCCACCACTACAGCTTGGGGAAAGCCCGCTTCATCGAGCAGCCGACGCGCCAGCTGACTGTAGTAGGCCAGGTCTCCCGAATCGATGCGAACCCCCTGCATCTCAAAACCCTTTTCGCGGAGCTCCCGCCCTACGGTGATGGCATTACGCACCCCCTGCTCGGTGTCGTAGGTGTCCACTAGGAAGGTGCAAGTGTCCGGAAAAGAAGCTGCATAGGCTCGAAAAGCCTCTAGCTCCGAGTCAAAAGACATGATCCAGCTATGGGCATGCGTGCCACTTACAGGAATTCCGAAGAGCTTGCCCGCCATCACGTTACTGGTGGCATCACAGCCACCGATATAGGCAGCGCGGCTGGCTGCGAGTGCTCCATCGATGCCCTGGGCACGGCGTAGCCCGAACTCCAGGACCTTGTCTCCCTTGGCAGCATGTTTGATACGTGCCGCTTTCGTGGCGATTAAGGTTTGAAAATTAAAGATATTCAGCAGCGGCGTTTCTAGAAGCTGACACTGCACCAGGGCCCTCTGACCCGCACGAGCGGCATGTAAGGAAACACCACGGTGCCCTCCTCTACCGCCTCGATGGTACAGGAAAAGGTAAGCCCTTCCAGGTACTGGATAAATCCTGGGTCAAAGGTCGGGCTGCCGTCGGCTTTGCGCTGCGCCGCCAAATAGGCCAGATCTCCCGCGTCAAAGCGGAAGTTCGCACAGAAGTCGAGCACATAATCCAGGCCCGCCGCCACGGTAAATCCCCCTTGGAAAGGATTTTTACGAAAGTAGAGGGAGAAAACAGCTTCGCGCTCTGCCTTTCCAGCCTGCCAGTACGCATAAGCCATGGTCAGCTGATAGTAGTCGGTGAGCAGGGACAGCGAGCCCTGATAGAGGTCTTGGGTTATCTTCATTTTTTTACCGTCAGGAGCACGCCCAGAAGCACCATCCCCATCCCTACATAGGTGATGAGCTTATAGGTTTCCCCGAAAACCAGGAAGCCAAAGCCCAGGGCGTACACGATACTGATATAAGTTAAACTCGAAATCTTCGATAAGTTCCCGTGCTGATAGGCCAGGGTCATAAAATACTGCGCGAACTGGGTCAGTAGGCCGATGGCCAAAAGGATTGCCCAGTCCCATCCTGTAGGGGGCACCCACAGAAAATAGCTGAGTAGCCCCGCGATCGGGATGGTCACCAGCGGGAAATAAAACATGATCACCAGCGGATGTTCACTGCCCTTAATGAGCCGGATGACATTATACGCCACCGCCATGCCGATCGTGGCGATCAGCCCGATGGCCAAATCCATCAGGGAAATCCTCGGATCAAAGCCCTGGATCAGGAGCACGCCGGCAAAAGAGAGGCCAAAAAAGAAAAACTGCTTGGGGGCCAGACGCTCTTTCACCACCCAAATGCCGAGCACGCTGGTCAGGATGGGGGCGATATAATTAATGGTCACGGCCGAAGCGAGGGGAATGCGCTGCAAGCTATAAAAGAAGAAAATAAGTCCCACAGAACCGGCCAGACCTCGCAGCAGCAGGAGCCGGCGGCGTGTGCCGAGGACAGGGATTTTTTGTTTTTTTAGCCAGAAGAAGGTGATGCCAAAGCTCAACACGGATCGAAAAAGAATGATTTCGATGGCAGGAATGTGTGGAATAAGTTTCACAGACACGTTCATGCAGGCAAACAGAAAACCGGCCAGAAGCATGTGTTGGACGCTTTTTGCGGGCATGGGTAAGGGCTTAGCTCAGGCCGGAGCCTTGGTGGGGAAGGTTAGATACATCGCTGAGGAGCTTGCCATCCTGCATGGTCAGGGTGCGGTCTGCCATCAGAGCCAGCTCGGGATTATGGGTCACGATAACGAAGGTTTGCCGAAAGGCATCGCGCAGAGTGAAAAAGAGCTGATGCAGGGCATCTGCAGAGACAGAGTCCAGATTTCCGCTCGGTTCATCGGCAAAGATGATGGCAGGATCATTTATCAGCGCGCGTGCCACGGCGATACGCTGCTGCTCTCCACCGCTAAGGGCGGAAGGCTTATGCTCGAGACGTTTTTCTACGCCCAAGATGCCAGCCAGTTCCCGCGCTTTTTTCGCTAGCTCGGAGGGTTTTTTCCCCGCGATCATGCCGGGAAGCAAAATATTCTCTTCGGCAGTGAATTCTGGAAGCAAGTTGTGAAACTGAAAAATAAAACCAATGTGCCTGTTGCGGAAGGCGGCTAAGGCATCTCCTTTTAAGGCCTGTAGTTCCTGATCCAGAAGCCGTACGCTACCCTTATCGGGCTGGTCGAGTGTACCGAGCAGGTGGAGTAGCGTGGATTTTCCAGCGCCGGAGGCCCCTACGATAGAGACTACCTCTCCTTTCTGGATGCTAACATCCACACCTTTAAGCACATGTAAGTCTCCATAGAATTTTTCGACACCGATCGCCTGCAGCATGCTTCTAAACTTTTTTTAAAAATACGTTTAATTCACTGAAAGAACGGTCAAAAATCGCACATATTTAGCAAAAAGACGAAACTAAACCTTGAAATTTCAAGGTGGCTGACTTATCTTCGAGCAAAAATTTTTACTAGGATGAACATACACGAATATCAAGCAAAAGAAGTATTAAAGGGTTACGGCGTCCGCATTCAAGAGGGCATCGTGGCTGAAACTCCGGAAGCCGCCTTAGAGGCTGCAAAACAGTTGAACGCGGCTACTGGTACTTCCTGGTACGTATTAAAGGCGCAGATTCATGCTGGAGGCCGCGGTAAGGGCAGATTCAGGAGACAGGATCGAACGGCGTGGTGTTAGCGAAAAAGTTAGAAGATGTAGCTGAAAAGGCAAAAAATATCTTAGGAGGCACGCTAGTGACGCATCAGACAGGTCCTGAGGGTAAAAAAGTAAGTAAAATCCTCATCGCTGAAGATGTGTACTACCCAGGAGATTCTGAGCCGAAAGAATACTACTTATCTATTTTGCTTGATCGTGCAAAGGGCTGTAACGTGATCATGGCTTCTACTGAAGGAGGCATGGACATCGAAGAGGTGGCGGAAAAAACTCCTGAAAAAATCATTAAGGAGTGGATCGATCCTAAAGTAGGGTTACAGGGCTTCCAAGCACGTAAGGTGGCTTTCAAGTTAGGTCTTAGCGGAAATGCTTTCAAAGAAATGGTGAAGTTCATCAGTGCACTTTACCGTGCTTATGAAGCTACCGACTCTTCACAGTTTGAAATCAACCCTGTATTAAAAACTTCTGACGATAAGATTTTGGCTGTAGATGCCAAAGTAAACTTAGACGATAACGCGCTGTACAGACAGCCGAAATTAGCAGAACTTCGTGACTTAGCCGAGGAGGATCCATTAGAAGTAGAAGCTGGTAAGTCCGGACTGAACTACGTGAAGCTCGATGGTAACGTAGGCTGTATGGTAAATGGTGCCGGCCTAGCGATGGCGACCATGGACATGATCAAGCTTTCAGGCGGTGAGCCGGCCAACTTCCTCGATGTGGGGGGAGGCGCGAATGCGACTACAGTAGAAGCGGGTTTCCGAATCATTCTTCAGGATCCAAATGTAAAAGCGATATTAATTAACGTCTTCGGTGGTATCGTTCGCTGCGATAGAATCGCAAATGGCGTGGTAGAAGCCTATAAATCAATCGGTGACATCCGCGTGCCTATCATCGTTCGTCTTCAGGGTACAAATGCTGAAGAAGGAGCACGTATCATCGATGAGTCTGGACTGAAAGTTTTCTCTGCGATCACGCTGAAAGAAGCAGCAGAAAAAGTAAAAACAGCTATTGCCTAATTCAAATTAAGGCGTAATTTTGCAGGGCAATTCGGAAAGAATTGCCCTTTGCTGCGCCTGTAGTTCAACTGGATAGAATATCGGATTTCGGCTCCGACGGTTGAGGGTTCGAATCCTTCCGGGCGCACTTGAAGCGTGTAGTTTAACGACTACACGCTTTTTTTATGCGCTACTGGTTCCTACATCTCCTTTTGATTTATAGTTTCCACAGATAGGAAGCCAGTGATTTTTATCGTATTTTTAGCTGATCAGTATCAGGATTTTTATCCTGACCTCCGGCCTATCTTTGCTGGAGAACAGTATCGGTATTCAACAAACTAACCCAATAGCTCATGATTAAACTAGTAGTTCCTGTAGATTTCTCTACTTTTTCCATGCAGGCAATCAGCTTTGCTACCCCACTAGCAAAAAAATTAGACGCCAAACTTCTTCTTCTACATGTAAAAAGTGTACCGATGCACTGGGATAAGTTAGACGCTAGCCAGCGTAGCCACTACGCAGAGGTAGAGGCCGAGCTAAGCTTAGCTGCGGACAAGTTAGAAGGCCTCCGAAAGACAGTGGCTGAAGCAGGCGTACAGGTAGAAACACAGCTGAAAACCAATTCAGGAAAAGACAAAATCTACGCTTTCATCGATGCAGAACAGGTCGACTTAGTCGTGATGGGTTCTCATGGCAATTATGGCTTTAAGGAGCATGTGCTAGGTACTAATACCTACAGTGTGCTCAGAAGGCTTCAGGTGCCCGTCCTCGTCGTAAAAGAAGATACTGCAGAAAGCAACCTAGAACGCATCTGCATCGCTTCAGACCTACGCGAAGCATCAGGTCCGGCTTTTAGCCGCTTGGAGAAAATCTTAGAAGCGCTGCAAGTAAAAATGGAGTTGCTCTTCGTCAATACCCCGAATCATTTTATGGAAACGCGTGATATCGAAGCCTTAGCTGCTGATTTCATGAAACGTTTCGGGCAGTATAACCACACCCTGCACGTCATCGATGCCTTTAAAGAAGAACGTGGAATCGAGTATTTCGTCGAAAAAGAAGGCTGCGATGCTGTCGCTGTCATCACTTCGGGGAAGTCAGACCTACGGCAGTATTTCTCACCGAGTATCACGGAGAACCTCATCGCACAGGTTAGCTTCCCCGTACTGAGTATCAAAGGCTAAAAAATCAAGACCAAAAGCTGAATTCCTTAGGGGTGCGTTTCGCATCCCTTTTTTTGTCGCTCAGACATAAAAAAAAGCAGAGAAAACTCCTCTGCCTTTATCTGAAAACTAAACCAACTATTATTTAACTACCACAATTATAACAAAAATAATTATAAAAAAAGAATTTCAAAATATTTTTGTCTCCAAAATCGGTAATTCGCCTTATTTATTCGAAACCTTAAAGAGCAAGCCAAGCGCTAAGGCCTGCGAGAACTGAATATCCGGATCTATATCGAAGTCATACACATTAATACTGGTGAAGGTTACATCGACATATTTGGTAATATTCGCGATAATGGTAAGATCTAAGCGATGATCGATTTTCTGAAGAGAAAGCGTTTCATAGTTGGCGAACATTTGGTAGCGCGTCTGAATGCGGAGGTTATCCGAAATTTTCTTGTTATAGGTTAAGAAAATTTGTGCAGCGGCAAATTCAGTCCGCAACCTTCTCCCAGGCTCTACCCCATAATTAGCAGGAAACGTTTGGAAGAGCGTAGCATCTCTAACGATGGTTAGGCGGGGGGAAAAGGAGAAAGGCGTAGCGCGAACTCTTGGTTAGGCTTGTACTCCGCACCGATCGCTCCAGTTATAAATGCTGGCGCAAAAAAGCGGCTAATAAGAACAGGCTCATCTCCTCTGAAATCAAATCCATCTGCGGCCTGAGTGATGAGGTTAAAAGCTCCAAAGTAAGACCACTTGTCTGAAAAGCGTAAACCGACCTTAGAATCTAAGAAAATCCGGTCATTCGCTTTACGGGTTTCTTCCCCTTCATTTCGGACTACACCATAAATAAATTCAAACTGATTATCAAAGGTCAACTTCCCCTTGGCGTAATTGGCATTTGCCTGAACGATTGTCCCTAGGGCGATGGTATTCACCCCTCCCGCGGCCCAGTTACCACTGAAGGCCGCCTGATTAAAATTAAAGCCGAGGCTAAGGTTAGAGGTCCAATAAGTCGTGTCGCGTGCGGCTGGGGTTTCTTCTTGAGTGGAAGCGCTGTCCTGGTCTTGTGCAGCAAGCAGGCCCGACATAAGCATAAGCATACAGGTAAACAATAGTGACTTTTTCATATAGGAAATAGCTTAAATAAAACAAGATGGCAATATAAGTCATTATATTTAGGGGGTAAAAAGAAATCCACGCTAAAAACGGGACCGAGGATAAAACAAAGCCCCCGTTCTTTTTCGTATGTAGCTTGAAATGAAACCAATTTATGTTTAGAACCACATATCTGCTTTGGGTAGGGGCATTCCTTCTACTCGCCTCCTGTTCGAGTATCGATATTTTTAAAGAGAAAACAGAAATCCCTCCTTATGGAACGTATAAGAGTTTTGTGATCGTCAACCAAGAGACGGGGTTTCGGGCATTCAATAATGAATTTTATGATGAGCTCGTCTTAGTGGAGCTACAGCGCCACCTCGAAGACGCGGGGCTACACTATGAAAAAACCAATCCGGATCTGATCATCCGTTTTGGAAGTAATGAGGACCCGAGACAGAAAGAAATCATCAATAATCCCGGCATGATGCCGATGTGGGGTATGCGCATGTGGGCCTGGGATCCTTTTATGTTCAATCCCATGATGATGCCCCAGAATTTTAACAACTCCCGCACGCGTAACTACGAGCTCATGCAGCTGATCGTGGACTTTATCGACCCCAAGCAGGAAAAGTATTTGATGCGCGTCACCGCCGTAACCGAAGTGCAGTCAGACCGAGAAAAAAAGCGTCGCCTCATAAAAAGTACGGATAAAGTAGTGAAAACCTATCAGCAGCATCTCGTACAGCGCTAATTCACTACCGAAGAAAGTGCTGCACTTGATTCAGAATCATTTTAGTTCATTTACAAAAACTGTCTTTTCATTTCTTAGGTAGTAAACATTTGGTTTCTCATTATTTGTTCCACCGAATAAGCCGTATATTTAGTGAAAAGAGTCCGCAAACTTTCCCCCAAGAAGGTTTGTTATCCTAAAAAATCAAAGTATCATGGCAAGAGCAAGTTTAACCTTAATACACGCATTCCGAAAAACGATTCAGAAACTAAAGCAGGGCGCCGCCTATCAATGGGGGCATATGGGGGCCTGTAACTGTGGCAACCTCGCCCAGGAGTTGTGCTCGCTATCGAAGGGCGAAATTCATGCCTTCGCGATGCAAAAGCACGGGGACTGGAACGAGCAGCTCATCGACTACTGTCCTACCTCCGGCTATCCGATGGATCTTATGATCCAAAAAATGCTCGACGAAGGCTTGACCATTGACGAGCTTGGACACCTCGAGCGCCTTTCGGACCCAGTAGTTCTCGCCGACATCCCGTTCGAGCGCAGAATGAAATTGGAGAAAAACCGAAAGGAAGACGTACTCCTCTATATGGAAACTTGGTTGCGCCAGTTAGAAGCCGCTTGGACACGTGAGCAGCCACTTCCTGACTTCTCAGAGGCAAGCCCTAAAAAAGTAGAAAAAGAAAGCGAGAAGGTATTGGTGTAACGCTATATTTTCTCTTAATTCGCGCCGTATTTAACGCTAAATGCACAGTATATGGATGAATTCGAAGATGACTTCGACTTGTTCGAAGGTGAAGACGAGGAGTTGGATCTAGACATGGACATGGACTTCGATGAGGACGTCTATGACCTAGACGATGACAGCGACCTAGGTGAAGAGGGCTTCTTGGAGTTTGATGACGAGGAGCTAGACGAAGAAGACGACGAGTTGTTTTAATCCTGGAGTACTTTGGCCCGAGGGCCAAAGTCTATGAAGCGAACAGAGCGCGGCGAAACGAAAGTGAAGCGAGGTGAATAACTTCGCTTTTTTTTATGCTTGATTTTGTGACGTAACCCTTGTGTATTATCTTGCGTAAAATTTACTAAACAAAGCATTTACGACTATGTTACTTCAAATATTCAGCTCTCCGATCGAATCAGGTGCACAACTGTTCATCCTTATCGTGTGTATCCTTCTCGGCTTAGGCGCAGGTATTTCTGCTGTCGATTTTAGAAAAACGGTACTGAAGCCGGATGACGAAGAGGAAGAGAAGAAACAAAAGGCTTGATCATAAAGTACTTTACTAATATAAAAAAAACCTCCCTTTTGGGAGGTTTTCTATTTTCATACCTTTTGCTTCTTTTGCAAGTGTGAGTCCTTTGCACGGCTAGTGCACATCGCCCATCAACTTCCGAATCGGCTTCGCGAAAATTAGGAGCACCACTCCCGCGCCCACCAGGGTGTACACGATGAGCATGTACTGAGCAGGCATATTCGCTAGTGCTTCAGCAGAGCCTCCAGAGGCTTCACCGGCAATCTGGCCTGCTACGAGGTTTCCGAGGGACACAGACAGGAACCAGATGCCCATCATTTGTCCTCCGTAAGATTTGGGCGCCAACTTGGTCACTAAACTTAGACCGACAGGTGAAAGGCTCAGCTCACCGAAGGTATGCAGCATATAGGTGATAATTAACCAGGTGGGAGCGGCCAGTTCACCAGAGGCAGCGATTTTAGCCGCAAAATACATAACAAAGAAGCCCGCACCGGCCAGAAGTAGTCCAAAAGCGAACTTGAGAGGAGAAGAAGGTTCCAGCTGCATCCGCCCTAAATGTACCCAGAGAGCCCCAAAAACGGGGGCAAAAAGGATGATAAACATGGAGTTTACAGATTGGAAATAGCCGGCAGGAATTTCCCATCCGAAGACGGTTCGATCTGTGAAGCGCTCAGCAAAGAGGTTCAGAGTAGAGCCAGCCTGTTCGAATCCCGACCAGAAGAAGACCGAAAAAACGAACAAGATGAAAATTACGCCTACTTTTTTCTTCTCATCGACAGTGAGGCCACCGAGGAAGAAGACATAGCCTAAGTAGAGGATGGCTACGGTCAGGATGGTGTACTTCGAAAATTCGGCTAAGACATTCACATTTATCGGAACGAGGCCGCCGAGGCTCAGGCCTGTGGCTATAACGAGAACGACTACCATGCCCATCAGCCAGCGCTGCATGCGCTTCTTTTCGTTTTGTCCTTCAGCCCCTGTAAAGGTGACGGCCTCTCCTACCCCATCGAGATGATGTCCGGTGAGCTTAAACTGGAAGAGGCCGATCAGCATGCCCAGGCCCGCCAAGCCGAAGCCCAGGTGCCAGTCATACACAGCGGCGGTGCTACAGGCGATCGGCGCGATGAGGGCACCGATGTTAATGCCCATGTAAAAGATGGAAAATCCAGCGTCCCGCTTGCTGCTATTGGCCGGGTACAGTTGGCCTACGATGGAACTGATATTTGGCTTGAGTAAGCCCGTTCCGATGACGATAAGTACCAGCCCGAGGTAGAAGGACAGCGTATCTAAGGGGACAAGTGCTGTTTTCGGGCCTTCGAGGGGGGCGATCCATTCGTAGAGACCGGGGATGGCCATGGTAAAATGTCCGATGGTGATGATGATACCTCCATAATACACGGACTGCTTGAGCCCGAGGAGTTTATCGGCCACCCAGCCACCAGGAAGTGCGAGCAGGTAAACCCCCATGGTGTAAAGTCCATAGATGGCGCCAGAAGTTTTATCGTCGAAGCCTAATCCTCCTTCCACGATGGCGGTGGTCATGAATAAAATCAGGAGGCACGCATGCCGTAATAGCTGAAGCGCTCCCACATTTCTGTAAAAAAGAGCGTCATGAGGCCCTTAGGATGGCCAAAACGGGTGGGGCCCTCATATAAATCGGCGCCCACGTCCTTTAAGACACGATCTGGAATTTTTTCCACTTACTCTAAATTTTAATGAAAACCAATAAAATACAATGATAACATTTTTTTAATGAACTGGGGAGTTCACCGAGAAATCACCTAGTAAAAAACATAAATTGATAAAAAAGTAAGAACTAAACTGATTTTTTAAGCTATGTCTATTTAGCGAAAAACAGTTACGAAATCGATTGAAAAGGCAAATTTCTTCTTTTTTTTACCCGTAGTTATCAGCATTGTTGCCTATCTTTGAATGGTGTTATTAATCCAAACAAAAAAATATGATCGCGCAGAACCTTGAGCTCAACTCTTCAGACAAGAGCTTATCTGCCCTCGGCATCAAGAAGGCAGGTAAAGTTTTTTTGAATCTCACACCGGCCGAGCTGGTGGAGCACGCATTAGCGAACAACGAAGGTGTTTTAACGGACACTGGAGCCTTAATGTCAGATACCGGTGAATTTACCGGACGGTCTCCTAAAGATCGCTTTATTGTTAAAGATAGCAAAACTGCGGACAGTGTATGGTGGGGAGATATCAATATTCCCTTCGAGGAAGAAAAATTCGAGCAGCTGCATCAGAAAATGCTGGCTTACCTCGAAGACAAGCAGCTGTACATTCGTCAGGCCTATGCTGGAGCAGATCCGAATTACCGCCTGAACTTAACAGTAGTGAACACGCTGGCTTGGCAAAATCTTTTTTGCTACAACATGTTCTTACGCCCTAGCGCCGAGGAGCTCGTAGACTTCCCTTCTGATTTTACCATCATCTGTGCTCCTGGTTTTCAAGCAGACCCAGAAGTAGATGGCACGCGTCAGAAAAACTTCGCGATCCTGAACTTGTCTAAGCGCATGATCCTAATCGGTGGCACTGCCTATGCCGGTGAAATGAAAAAAGGTATTTTCTCCGTATTAAATTATGTGCTTCCTTACGAGCGTAATACGCTTTCCATGCACTGCTCTGCGAACGTAGGAAAAGAGGGTGACGCAGCCATTTTCTTCGGTTTATCCGGAACAGGCAAAACGACGCTTTCCGCCGACCCGAACCGTGGACTTATCGGTGATGATGAGCATGGCTGGACTGACGAGGGAATCTTTAATTTTGAGGGCGGCTGCTACGCAAAAGTAATCGACTTAACCCGCGAAAAAGAGCCTGAGATCTGGGATGCGATTAAATTTGGCGCCATCGTAGAAAACACACGCTTCTTGCCAGGAACGCGTACTGTGGATTACACGAACAATTCTGTCACTGAGAATACACGTACAGCCTACCCGATTCACCACATCTCGAATGCAGTAGAGCCTTCTCGCGCAGGAATTCCGAAAAACATTTTCTTCCTTACCGCAGATGCTTTCGGCGTAATCCCTCCGATTTCGCGCTTGAATAAAAGCCAAGCCATGTACCACTTCATCTCGGGTTACACCGCGAAAGTGGCAGGTACAGAAGTCGGAATTACAGAGCCGAAAACAACCTTCTCCGCATGCTTTGGCGCAGCCTTCCTACCCCTACACCCGACAGCCTACGCGACCCTCTTCGGAGAGAAAATGGAAAAGCATGATGTAAAAGTATGGTTGATCAACACGGGCTGGACAGGTGGTCCTTACGGAATCGGATCCCGTATGAAATTGAAATATACCCGTGCTATGATTACAGCAGCCTAGAAGGGGCTTTGGATAATGTCGGCTATCGTCAGCATTCCGTGTTTGGCGTAGGCATTCCTGAGACCTGCCCGAATGTTCCGGACGAAGTACTCAGCCCACGTGCCACATGGACGATAAAGAGGCCTACGATAAGAAAGCGCGCGAACTCGGTGCAGCCTTTATCCAAAACTTCGAGAAATATGCAGCTGGTGCGAGCGCGGATATCTTAGCCGGAGCACCGAAAGTATAAGTAATTCCTTTTTTGGCCTTACCAAAAGAGCATTAAGGGTGCATGCATCCACTAAAAAGCGCCTACTTCGACACGGAGTAGGCGCTCTTATTTGCGTAAAATGGCGGCGTGCCAGCACCTCCTGTTCTGATGGTACGTTGCATGAGCTACCCATTCGAGCTACCCTGTAGTAATTAATCCGATCGTGGCCAGGGACATTCCGGAGAGTTTTCCCAAAAACGCTTCGCAAGGATGAAAATAGCCTAA
>NZ_AJYA01000019.1 GCF_000265075.1 Nitritalea halalkaliphila LW7
GTCGTGTAGCCTTKGCGCGACGTCTCAGCAACCAGCCGCCTGCAGGATCGTAGACCCCCTGCGCAGGCATTTCCTTCAGGGGCACACCCTGTGTGTGCAGCCAGCGGAGGTAGGAATGATGGACGATGGTCACCTCTGCCCCCCTGATACCGCGCTGCATGCCACGATGCTGGGCACGCAGCAGGCCTTCCGCCGTAAAAAGGGTCATCTGGGTATCGTCGGTGAAAGCCCCTTGGCCTTCGGCAAATTCCACGTAGCCGCGAATGCCACCAGCGCCATAGCGGTCTTGGATGCGGGCAAAGGACATGAACTCGATCGGTGCTCCCAAGGCATCACCGATGGCACCCCCGAGGAGGCAACCTTGATAGACATTTTTCCGGTCAAAAAGTTGCCGCCCGTAAGCGTGCATGACAGTCCAGATGCGGTGATAGGCCTCCGACTTATCCGCTTGGCTGGGGATTTCGGCGATTTTTCCTTTAAAATTCGGGTAGTCCAGCGCGGCAACTTGCCCCAGGAGGAGTTCGCCCAGCTCCTGTTTGGAGGCATAGACCCTCCAGTGGTAGTCGGCGCTGGGGGTGTGGAGAATCCGGTTTTCGGGGAAAATTTCGGCAAGGTCTTTTTTGACTCTGGCGCGCACTAGAACTTGTTCTGGATCCTCTCTATGCTGCACGATCGAAAAAAATCCATTTTTGCTGGCTATCCACATACGTTTAAGAATTTAGATATAAATAAAGGGGGATACTTCCAGGGTGCATGAAAAATTTTCAGCACATGGAGCAGGTTAACAGTAAATAAACTATAAGATACGCCATTCTGCGCAGATCCCCATGCATGGTGTGCAGAAATTCTTAGTCTTCCCTGTCATATTTTTATATTCGGGAGTCAAGTAAATTACCCTTATATCGGACCAATCAATGTCGATATTTTTTACAAATACCTTATTTACAGCAATCTAAAAGTCACTTTTGTGGTCTTTAATCCAGTGCAAATAGTAAAGACTTTGATTGATAAGATCTGAAGAAGCGTATCCCTTAGACGAACCCCATATTCTACATAGGCGAGGTATTTTGTAGTCTTGCGGAATGGAAAGAAGGGACAAAGAGTTTTCCAAGGAGCTTTACCGGGAGTGGCTTAGCTCTGGTTTAAAAAAAGCATGATTCTCAGGTACAGTATTGGGAGCCAGCGAAGTGGAGTGCTAGAAGGGCGATGTTGCGTCCGTAATTGTGGGCCATGCTTTTGGAGCATTGGTCGAGTACCCTACGTTCTTCGAACCGGGAGAATGCCTGTTTGAACCCCTGCACGACAACCATAGCTTTTTGCACGGTAGTCGTATAATTTTCTTTTTTTAAAAGTCATGACAAGTGAATCTGGGTATACTGATGTATACGAAAAATCAGCTATCTTAGGGAAGGAAATGGAATGGCAAAGCTAGTGAAGCTTTTGTTCGACAATGGCTATACGTAATGCGGGCGAAAGTGCTGATATGAAAGTAATTACATTAAATAAACGAACTGCTAAACGGAAAGTGAAGTGCAGTGTAATCCCGCACTACGCATAGCCGAGACCGTTAGCGGTAATTAATAGAAACAAATAGTAGCAATGGATAATCCAACAGCATTTATCTCATACTCACATGATGATGAGGATCATAAAGGATGGGTATTAAAACTTACAAACAGGTTGATAAGCAATGGCGTGAATGCGGTTCTTGACCAACACAATTTATCCTTAGGAGGCGACTTGCCAAGTTATATGGAAAACGGCCTTTCTAATGAAAATAGAATTATTTGTGTATGCAGTGAACGATACACTGAAAAAGCTAATAAAGGTCAAGGTGGTGTTGGTTACGAAAAGATGATTATGACCGGAGAACTCCTGCAAAAGATAAACACAAAGTGGATTATACCAATTATTAGAAAAAATCCAGAATCCAAAGTACCCATGTTTTTAACGGGAAAAATTTATGGGAACTTTAACAACGATGATTCATTTGAGCACGAATATGAAAAGCTTCTAAGAGAGCTTTTAAATATCCCGCTCCACCCTAAACCTAAACTAGGACAAAGCCCCTTTATCACAATAAAGGAAACTGGAAGAATAATTTTCAAACCTAAATCTGAAAAATATCACTCCCCAGCCTACTCAGGTATTGTCAAATTTGACTACTCAAATAATAACGGGAGCTATTCAATAGGAGAAGGTGATTTATTGTTTGAAACAAAATGGTCTGGCGCAGGTGCAGACTCAGTCCATGCCTACACTGATTCATCATCAATTGATTGTCTGGCATTAGTCACAAAACATGAAAAGATTGAGGATATAATCAATGTCGATGAATTTGATTACTCATCAAGAGTGAGAACACCTGCTATTGGTGATATTGTGATATGGCAGAACCGTAATGGTTACTTCGCTGCAACACAAATAATTGAAGTAAAACATATGAGAAGAAATGCTGACTTTGATAAGCTGACATTTAAATACGTAATCTTAACTAATGCAACATCTGACTTTTCAAAATAAAATACCGCTAACATATAAGGGCTAAACCGAAGTGGAGCGCAGCGGAATTTCGGAATTAGCCCTGTTGACAGAAGTGTAGCGGGGTTGAGCGGAGATTTAGCTAAAAACCTTATTTGATGGCTGTTTGAGCAGCTCAGAATTCTTATAGGATGGTTATGTGATTTATGGCGCCAATTACCAATTCAACTTATTGACAATCAATGATTTTTAATGAGATAACTATATGACTGGCAGTCTGATTTTATTTGAATATCATTTGTATCCGTTCGACAAACTACGTATTGGATTTAAAATTGGCCTCTGTACTTGGCCAGTTAGCAGGCAGTAGCTTGAAGAGGTCCTCATGCTTGATTCCCCGTACGCGATCAAAACTATCACTTAGCCACTCTCTTTCATCCACATCCTTGCGCTTACAGCTTGCCATAAAGAAGTACATGGCAGCATTTTCCACTAAATTGTTGTCGATTTCCATATGTGCACCCCAACTTGCCCCCCTACCAAAAAGAAAAGATCCAACATCCTTGTATTCAGAATATTGGATCTTTTAACTGCAGAGAGGAAGGGATTCGAACCCTCGATACCCTTTAGGGGTATACACGCTTTCCAGGCGTGCTCCTTCAACCACTCGGACACCTCTCTGTGTGATTTCGGAGTGCAAAGTAAGGAAATCCCCAGCGCTTTTCCAAATTCCCCGTAATGCCAAACCAAAAAAAACAGCCCTAAGCCTCCCTTTGCCGCCAGGCGAATACCCAAAAACAGGTTCCCCCACCCCACAAAAAAAACGCAGGAAATACCGATTCCCCCCTCTACCCAGCACCAATCCCCCCCTGTTTTTTAAACAAATAAGGCTTTTTTATGACTTTTATCAGGTCAGCACATGAGCAGAGACAGCAGAAACACCCCCTTTTTCGACGACCTTTACCTCCAGATTTGGGCCAGCGCCCAGACCCTCAATGCCTTAAAAGCAGGAAAACATGGAAAACGCAACACTTATCCAAAAATATAATGTGCCGGCACCACGCTATACCAGCTACCCACCCGTACCGCAGTGGGAACAGATGCCCGATAGAACCGAATGGCAGATCCTGCTCCGACAGGCCTACGCGGAATTCGGCGAGGAAGAAGGCATCCACCTCTACATCCACCTCCCCTACTGCGAAAGCCTCTGCACCTACTGCGGCTGCACGAAGCGCATCACGAAAAACCATCAGGTCGAAGAGCCTTATGTCTATAGCGTCCTAAAAGAATGGGAAGAACACCTGGCGGCACTGCCTCCTAAACCCCTCATCTCGGGCATCCACCTCGGCGGAGGGACACCTACCTTTTTCTCCCCCGAACACCTGGAGCTCCTGCTTTCGGAGCTGCTCGATGGGGGAACACTGGCAGCAGATGCGTCCTGAGCTTCGAAGGCCACCCGAATAACACCACGCGCGAACACCTCCAGCGGCTCTATGACCTGGGCTTCCGCAGGGTGAGCTTCGGCGTGCAGGATGTCAATCCACAGGTGCAGCAAGCCATCAACCGCATACAGCCCTTCGAAAAGGTGATCGAGGTGACAGAAGCCGCACGGGAGATCGGCTACACCTCCATTAATTTTGATCTGATCTATGGACTGCCCCATCAGACTCCGAGGAGCATCCGCCAGACCTTCACCGAGGTGGCAGCCCTACGGCCGGAGCGCATCGCCTTCTACAGCTATGCCCACTTGCCTGCTGCCTTCCCGGCCCAAAAAAGCTTTGAGCGCTTCCTGCCCCAAAACGCAGAAAAGCGGGCCCTCTACGCTCTGGGCCGCGAGCTACTGACCCAGCTCGGCTATCAGGAAATCGGCATGGACCACTTTGCGCTGCCCGATGACCCCCTCTGCCAAGCGAAGGAGCAGGCGCGGCTGCACCGCAATTTTATGGGCTACACCGTCAAGCCTTCCCGCCTCCTTCTGGGGCTGGGTAGCTCGGCCATCAGCGATATCCATTATGCCTATGTCCAAAACGAAAAGCATGTGGACAGCTACCGGGCACTCCTACGCCTAGACCGCAGCGCACACGTAAAGGGGCATGTGATGAGCTCGGAAGACATCGAAACCCGCCGCCTCCTTTTGGCTCTCACCTGTAACGGGCGAGCCGAATGGAACCGCTGCTACTTCGACGGCCTCAGCGCCGAAGCCAAAAGCCAGCTGGAGGCCTTCCGCTCGGAGGGCTTGCTCCACTTCTCGAACCTAGGCATCCGCATCCGCCCCGAAGGCATGGCCTACCTGCGTAACATTTGTATGGTCTTCGACCGCCGCTTGCAGGGAGATGCCCAAGCACGAAAGCGCTATAGCCAGTCCATTTAGGCCCTTTGGCCGCAGATTAGTGTATGAAGAAAGAAATTTTTTAGACGAATTACAGTTCAATCCCAGCAAAGGAGTGTGGCACAGCTGCACTCCTTTCTTTTGCTTTGGGCCGGGAGGCCCTTACATCCCTCCACAGAGCGTCATCTCCACCCCGACAGCGGGCGCTGAGTGGGCAGCGCGGGAGAGAGGTGATGCCCCAGGCCCAGGCCACGAAGCACAAAAAGTAGCCCGATCAGCACGGCCATATAGGGAATGGCGCGGTTCAGGCGCTCGCGCCAAAGCATGGGAAGCAGGTGCCCTCCCAGCATCAGGCCAGCAGCAAGGGACTCGTCCCAAGCCCGAAAGCCGCCATGTAGGCTGCCGCTTCCAGGGGCGCTGCAGTGCAAAGGCCGCCAGCAGCGCCAAGTACACCATCCCGCAGGGTAGGAGCCCATTTAAGGCCCCGGTAAAAAAATGCGCCCGGTAGCTGCCCTGACGCAGGTAGCGCGCCAGCAGCCCGCGGAGCTTTTGGACGAAGCGAAAGGCCATGCCCTGCCCTGCCAGCCGCTCGGAGCGCTTGTAAAAGAAAGCCATCAGCAGCAGGGAAAGCCCCGCCAGCAGCGAAAGGGACTGCTGCATCCCCGCTAAAAAGAGGGAAAAGCCCAGCAGGCCGATGAGCAGGCCCAGCAGGCTATAGGTAAACGTCCTGCCGAGGTGGTACACCAGCTTCTGGAGATGGAAGCGACGCGCCGAGGCGGCCTTGCCTCCCCCCGCACCTACCGCCAAAGCGATCGGCCCACACATGCCCACGCAGTGTACGCTCCCTAAAAATCCTAAAACAAATCCCGTCCAAAGCATGCTTGACTCCTTTCTCATTTTGGGTCCGAACAGCAGCACTGCGCGGACCTCATGAACTTTATAAGTGGATACTCAGCTCCTCGTAAAAGGCCTGCTCCCCGAGCTGCCAGGTCAACTTGGCCTTCCAGTAGCCCGCCTTCAGGCCTTCCAGTGGCAGCACCACGGCCTCTTCTGTCGGCGTACCTGCCACACTGAGGCGCTGATCCAGTCGCGCATCCGAAGGGCGGAAGAGGTGAACCTCCCCACTGGCACCCGCCGGCAGCGCAAACTGTAGCGCCGCCTGTCCAGGGAGCTGCTGCATGACCTGCTGGCCCCGCTCCTGGGTATTGCCCACCTTATCGATGTGGCTTTGGTAGCGGATCGTCTCCGCATAGTAGTTTTCCTCCACCAGGTGCAGATCATCCTGCTTCATGCAGATGCGCACCATGCTGATCATGATCGTCGCGAATCCGACGAATACCAGCACGATTCCTGTTCCCCAATTCATTTTCATATCCTTAGTCGTTACGTGTTATTCTGTATAGCTTTACGGTTCTGTGCGCTTCACTGGCCCCACGAAAGAAGTTTTCAGGCGATCGATCACCTCCCCGTTTTGGAGCAAGAGCAGCACCACATCCTCCTGGTTTCGGCTGATGGCCTCCTGCTCCCGAACCAGGAAGAAGCGACCCTCAAATTTACTTTGCTCCCCGAGCACCCAGCGCTGATCTCCGACCACCTCCAGGCGCAGCGTCGGATCCTCCGGCTGTAGGGCGATGGCCTGCTCTTGAAAGGTTTTATTGATAAAAGTCACCTCATAGAGATTACTCACCATACCCCCCTCGCGCTCCTGATAGGTCATGCCCCGGAAGCGAGTAACGGTGGCGGCCAGGTCGGTGCGGGTCAGCAGCAAAGCCACGAAAATCCCCACCAGCAGGGTTAAAATGGCCGTATAGGCCTTCACCCTTCCTGTCCACAGGCGGCTCGTCCCCTCGGAGATCCCCGCCTCCGAGGCATAGCGGATAAGCCTTTTGGCCGCTGCACCTTTTCCATCACCTCATCGCAGGCATCGATGCAGGCGGTACAGTTGACACACTCCATCTGCACACCGTTTCGGATATCGATCCCTGTCGGGCAGACCTGCACGCAGAGGGAGCAGTCCACGCAGGCCCCTTTCACCTCCTCCACGAGCGGTTTTTGCTTGCGCAAAGGCCCCCGCGGCTCGCCCCGCACATAGTCGTAGGCCACATGGATGCTGTTTTTATCCAGCAGTACACCCTGCAGGCGGCCATAGGGGCAGACCACGAGGCAGGCTTGCTCCCGGAACCAGGTGAAGACGAACATAAAGACGCCGGTGAAGGCTAACAGGCCGAAAAATCCCGCCCAGTTCTCCGCTGGGGAGCTTTGGACCAGGGCGATCACGCGGTCCATGCCGATGAGATAGGCCATCACCGTGTGCGCGATCAACACAGAAATCCCCAGGAAAACGGACCACTTGAGGAGGCGCTTGCGCAGCTTTTCTCCGTTCCAGGGGAGCGCGTCCAAGCGTCGCTGCTGCCCGGCATCTCCATCGATCCAGTACTCGATTTTGCGGAAGACCATCTCCATAAAGATGGTTTGGGGGCAGGCCCAGCCGCAGAAGACGCGGCCGAAGACCACGGTGAAGACGATGACGAAGACGAAGAGCGTCAGCATCAGAAAGATCAGAATATGCGTATCCTGCGGCCAGAAGGCAGCGCCGAAGATGATGAATTTACGTTCGAAGATATTGAAAAGCAGCCAAGGGCGGCCGTTTACCTGAATAAAAGGTCCTGCAAAAAAGGCGGCTAGAAGCACCCAGGACAGGTAGGTGCGGGCGCTGTAAAACCAGCCGCTGACCCGCTTAGGGAAGATCCAGTTCCGCGCACCATCCTCTTTTACCGTAGCGAGCGCGTCGCGAAATTTTTCTGGGCTGAGATGGGGTTTTCATGACTGAGTAAAGGGGGTAATGGGTGGATGTGGCGTAGGGGGATCCTCTGGTTGTTTAAAGAGCGGGGAGGAAGCTGTCCCTCCCCGCGGGAATGGAATATGGTGGGCGCTGCATGCTTTTACTTTGGCGCTCCGCGCCCACCGAATAGGCAGATCAAGCTGCCCGTAAGCTTATACAGCGGTAGCCGTTTCCGGAGCTGCTGTCCCCTCGGAGGCCTCCTCCTCTTCCGCTTCATCGGCGGAATCGGAAGGGCTGGTAGGGGCCATTTTCTCTCCTTCAGGCGCTTTCGGGTTAGCCGGCGTAGTGCCCTGTAGGGTCAGCACATAGCTGGATACCTGTTGCATCTGCTCTGGGCTCAGCTGGTCTTCCCAGGGGATCATCCCTTTAGCGGGCACGCCATACTTCACCACTTTAAAGACCGCTGCGATGCTGTTTCCGTGGATCCAGTAGTCGTCTGTCAGGTTCGGGCCTACTGTTCCCCCGCCATCGGCAGCGTGACAGGCGGCGCAGTTTTCGATGAAGAGCGTCTTACCGGCCTGCAACGCTTGTGGGCTGTCGTCATAGATCACCGAATTTTCATCTATGCTGCTGAGCAGATTGGCCTTATAGGCTTCGATTTGGATGGCCGCCAGGCGCTTCTCCTCCTCGTATTCCTCCACCTGTGTTTTACCGATGCCCAGCACCGAGTAGTTCACGAAGTAGGCCACGGCGAAGACGATGGTACCGTAGAAGACGAACTTCAACCAGGGCGGCATGAAGTTGTCCAGCTCCACGATGCCGTCGTAGCTGTGGTCCAGCATGAGGTCTTGTTCTTCCTCCACAGGCTTCAGCTTGCCGGTCACCCAGCGCTCTTTAAACTGCTGCCACCAGCTCGGGCCGGTTACAGCAGCGGCGGCGAGGGCCCCACTGGCCAGCATCTCGCGCTTCAGCACGGTGGACAGGAAGCTCATCAGGTAAATCATGAGCACTAAGAGCAGCAGGATCACCCCCAGCACGGCGCCCAGTAGGATGAGAAGTGTGAGGGAGGAGGCGTCTAAGCTGAGCAGTTCATTCACCCAGGGCATGGAGGAAGTCTGCGCCATCGCTCCGGCGGGGGCGCCCAGGAGGCCCGCCAGGAGGAGTGCGGTGTAGTTAGGATTTCGTTTCATGTCGTTCTTGTTTTAGCGCTGGTTCGTCTTCTAAAGGCATGGCTTTCATTTCATCCACATAGCTTTTATCTACGCGGAGCACCCACCAGAACATCCCCGCAAAGAAGGTCACGAAGATAAGGAGCGAGATAATCGGGTAGATTTCGATGTTCTCGATGGATCTTAAGAGTTCTTTATGCATGGCAGTGGCGGTTAAGGGTTTGCGGTAGCTGTGGTTTTCTTGATATCCGTACCCAGACGCTGCAAGTAGGCGATCAGGGCCACGATTTCGCTGTCGGCACTCACGGCCACTCCCGAGTTCTCGAGGTTTTTCGTGATGCTTTCGGCTTGCGCCCAAAGGTCCTCAAGGGCCTGCTCGTCATAGCCGGCTGGGTAAGGAACGCCCAGCTTGGTCATGGTGCGGATCTTGGCTGGCACATCGTCATGCTTCATGCTGTTCGTGGCCATCCAGGGGTACGGGGGCATGAGGGAGCCTGGCGACATGCTCGTAGGATCTACCATGTGGTGGTAGTGCCAGCTGTCCGGGTACTTGCCGCCGACGCGGTGCAGATCTGGCCCGGTACGCTTAGAGCCCCAAAGGAACGGACGGTCGTACACGAACTCTCCTGCTTTCGAGTACTCCCCATAGCGCTCTGTTTCGGAGCGGAAAGGGCGAATCATCTGCGAGTGGCAGCCCACGCAGCCATGAGAGATGTAGAGGTCACGGCCCTGTAGTTCGAGCGGCGTGTACGGCTCCACGGTAGCGATGGTCGGCACATTAGACTTGACGAGGATGGTCGGAACGATCTCGATGGCACCCCCGATGAGGATAGCTACGGTAGCCATGACGGTGAAGAAGACCGGCTTGCGCTCCCAAGCGCGGTGCCAAAACTCACCTTTTTCAGCTTTGTATGGGGCTAAAGCAGGGGCAGCATCGGCCTCCTCTGCTTGGAATTCGCCTTGCTTGGCCGTTTTCACCAGGTTCACCACCATGATCACAGCCCCACTGAGGTAGAAGACTCCTCCGATAGCGCGGAGCACATACATGGGCACGATCTGGATGACCGTTTGGAGGAAGTTCGGATAGGCCAAGCGACCTGCCTCAGTGAATTCTTTCCACATCAAGCTTTGCGTCAGCGCCGCCACATACATCGGCAGGGCATAGAATAAAATCCCCAAAGTCCCTAGCCAGAAGTGCGTATTTGCCATTTTCACGGAATACAATTTCGTCTTCCACATGCGCGGCCATAACCAGTAGAGCATGGAGAAGGTCAAGAAGCCGTTCCAGCCCAGGCCACCGATGTGCACGTGTGCCACGATCCAGTCGGTGTAATGCGCGATGGCGTTCACACTTTTAAGGGAAAGCAGCGGGCCTCGAAGGTGGCCATCCCGTAGGCAGTCACAGCCACGACCATAAATTTCAGTACAGGATCTACGCGGACCTTATCCCAGGCACCACGTAGGTCAGCAGGCCGTTTACCATCCCGCCCCATGAAGGCGCGATCAGCATGACCGAGAAGGCTACTCCGAGCACCTGTGCCCACTCTGGCAGCGCGGTGTAGAGGAGGTGGTGGGGCCCTGCCCAAATGTAAATAAAGATCAGGGACCAGAAGTGCACGATGGAGAGCTTGTAGGAGTACACGGGACGGTTCGCCGCTTTCGGTAGGAAGTAGTACATCAAGCCGAGAAAGGGCGTGGTCAGGAAGAAGGCCACCGCATTATGTCCATACCACCACTGTACGAGGGCATCCTGCACCCCAGCATAGGCGGAGTAGCTTTTAAAGAAGGATACCGGCAGGGCCAGGGAGTTAAAGATATGCAGCACCGCCACCGTCACGAAAGAGGCGAGGTAAAACCAGATCGCTACGTACATGTGTTTCTCGCGACGCTTCACGAGTGTTCCGATCATGTTCGCACCGAAGGCAACCCACACCACCGCGATCGCGATATCGATCGGCCACTCGAGCTCAGCGTACTCCTTAGAGGTCGTCAGGCCGAGGGGAAGGGTGATGACGGCAGAGAGGATAATGAGCTGCCAGCCCCAGAAATGAAACCAGCTGAGGGTTTTATTCCACATGGGCGCTTTTAAAAGGCGCGGCATCGAGTAATAGATACCGGCGAAGATGGCATTCCCGACGAAGGCGAAAATCACCGCATTCGTATGCAGTGGACGGATACGCCCGAAGGTCGTGTAGGGATTGCCCAGGTTGGCTTCGGGGAGGAAAAGCTGCGTGGCAGCGATCACCCCGATTAGCATGCCGGCGAGGCCCCAGAAGATGGTGGCGGCACCGAAATACTTTACGATCTTATTATCGTAACTGAATTTTTCCAGCGTGGCTCCTGACATAATTTACTTGTGTTTAGTTGATGGTATGCGATTCGATTTGGTTTTTTCTACGGTGGGATGTGCAGCGCCTGCTTCCGAGGCGGCGGGGGCTTTCGGCCCTTTGCCCTCGAAGAGGATGCGGATGGCCGGGGTATGTGCATCGTCGAACTGCCCGCTTTTCAGGGCCCGAAAGAAGATGTACAGAAAGCCTGCGGCCAGAAGAAGGCTGATCCCGATCAGCACGAAGATTACTTCCATGAGACAGTGGGTTTAAGGCTAAGACCCTGACGATGTGCCAGGTAATTCGTGGCGAGCGTGGTAAAAAGGACCACGGACAAGCTGCTGATGGGCATGAGGATCGCGCAGAACAGCGGGCTGATTAGCCCCTGTACGGCGAAGTACACGCCAAAAGCATTGTAAGTAAAGCTCAGTCCGAAGCTGGCCTTGATCACGTTTCGGCTTTGGCGGCTGAAGCGAAAGAAGCGGGGCAACTGCTCGAGCATGCTGGCATCTAGGATGGCGTCGCTGGCGGGAGAGAAGTGGCTGGCCTGATCGGTCAGCGCGATGCCCACATGGGCAGCCTTCAGGGCGCCGGCGTCATTCAGCCCATCGCCTATCATCAGCGCATGCTGGCCGGCTGCGCGAAGCTTTTCGAGGTAGTCTAATTTGTCCTGCGGGCTCTGGCGGAAGTTTAGCTGTACTTCTGAGCCGAGGCGCTGAGCCATGCTGGTACGCTCATGGTCCTGATCGCCGGAGAGCAGGTGCACGGGATAGTCCGCCGACAGGCTGCCGATCATCGCTTCCATCCCCTGGCGCAGTCCGCTGTGGAGGAGAAAATAGCCGATGATCCGATCGTCCTGCGCGAAAACCACTTGATTTCCGGTGAAGCCCTGGCGGAGTGCCTGTGGCAATCCTGTAAAGCTGGCTGAGCCGAGGCGGTACATGCTGCCCTTATGTGTGGCGAGCAAGCCTTTTCCCTGGATTTCTTCGCAGGAGTTGAGCGTCGCGGCAGGGCTTTTCTGCAGGTAGCGGTGCAGCCTGTTGCTGAGCGCATGCGTGGACTGCCCACCATGGCCTTGATAATGCTTTTTTGGCTTTCGCTGAGCGTGGTGCCCGTAAAGCCCACATACGCGATACTCGCATGCGCGGGGTCCGTCAGCGTCCCCGTTTTGTCGAAGACCAAGGTATCGATGGCAGCCATCTTTTCGATGACGGGCCATTTTTCAGGTACAGCTTATTTCTGCCGAAAATGCGGAGGGTATTGCCCAGCGTAAAGGGTGTGGACATGGCCAGCGCGCAGGGACAGGTGATGATCAGCACCGCTGTAAAGGTCTGCACGGCCAGTCCGGCCTCTCCGCGATAAGCCCAGAAGATGAGGCTCGCCAGCGCGATGAAGAGGACCACGGCGGTAAACTTGCCCGAGATTTTCGTGGCGAGGGACTCCAGGCTAGGGCTATCTTTTTTGGCGAAAGCCTCCTGGTTCCAAAGGTCCGTCAAGTAGCCTGAGAGGGGCTTTTCTGCACCACTAAGGTGATGGCCTGGCCTTTTTGGCGACCGCCCGCATAGAGGAGCTCTCCTTTTTTCTTCGCCACAGGCACTTCCTCCCCCGTCACGAAGCTGTAGTCGATGTAGGCTTGGCCGTCCAGCAGCAGGCTATCGGCAGGAATCAACTCCTGGTCGCGGATGAGCAGCACATCGCCCACCTCTAATTTGGTGAGGGGCACCACCTCCTCGCGGTCTTGCTTCAGGCGGGTGACGGCTACGGGGAAATAGGCCGTATAATCCCGGTCGAAGGAAAGCGTCTCATAGGTCTTGGCTTGGTATAATTTGCCCAGCAAAAGGAAAAACAAGAGCCCGCCGAGGGTGTCCATGTAGCCTTCTTGGCCCAGGACGAAGATTTCGTACAAGCTATAGCTAAATAGCGTCACGATACCGATGGCGATCGGCACGTCCATGTTTACCTGCCGATTTTTCAGTGACAACCAGGCGGAGCGGTAGTAGTCCGTGGCGGCATAGAAGAAGACCGGCAGCGCCAGCAACACGTTCAGGTAGTTAAAAAGGCCTTTAAAGCTGTCTCCGAGCAGTGCGGCCTCCGAAAAGTATTCGGGCAGGCTAAAGAACATCATATTCCCGAAGCAAAATCCTGCGACGGCGAGCTTGAACAGCAGGGTTTTATCCATGCCTGAGACAGCCTTGCGCTCGACCACATCGGAGAGCTGGATGCGCGGCTCATAGCCGATGCTGCTGAGCAGGCGAACCAGGTCGCGCAGGTAAGCACTTCGTGCAAAAACTTGATCTGCACCTGTTTTTTCATAAAGTCTACCCGTCCGGAGATCACGCCACTGTGGAGGCGTTCCAGGTTTTCGAGGAGCCAGATGCAGGAGGCGCAGTGGATCAGTGGGATGGTAAAGGTGATGTGGGTTTCGCGCTCGTTTTTAAAGTCAATCAGCTTGCCTTCCACCTCGGCATCGAGGAGGTAGTCAAAGCGGTTTTCACGCTCGGAGCGGGATTTCTGGGTGCTGCCCGGCTGGGCTTCCAGCGCATAGTAGGTACTGCACATATCCGCCTCGCTGAGGACCTGATAGACGAGCTGACATCCCGTGCAGCAAAAGTCTTTTTCTGCATAGGTCAGGTGTTCCTCCCTGCAGCTCTCCCCGCAGTGGTAGCAGGCAGGCGGCGTGGAAACGCGGGCGGTATGGAGCAGTTCTGGTTTCATAATGGATGCAAGTTAGGCCGTCGGCAGAGAAAAAAGGTGATGAAAATCAGCTTTTAGCATGATTTAAAGCGCGAGATAGAAGGAGAGGCGGTCGCTCCACTTGCTGCCTTTATAGAAGTGAAAGAGCACTTTAGCCAGATCTGCCTGGTAGGCTTTCGTGGTGACGAGCAGGCTGCAGTCTTGCTGCACGGCATAGGACCAAAAGTCCCCGATGCGCGTAAAATTGAACTTGATAAAGGAAGTTTCAGCGGTCACCTGGCCGACCTGTTCGATGATGCGCTGCTCCTCACGCTGCTTGGATTTCGGGGTGAAGCGCGGGGAGATGATGGTCGCCTTACTTTCCGTTAGGTGTGGGCCGAAAAGTTGTAAAAAATTCTCAATAAGGCGCACGGAGGCTTTGGTACCGTCGTAGTGAAATAAAATATGAGAAAAGGAGAGCTCTTTTTCATAGAGCAGCACCGGCACCTCACAGGGGCTGGCCTCTAAGGCACTGGGGCGCTCCTGACTGTGGAGCCAGTCGAGCACCTGAGGGAGCTGCGCGGTGTAGAGGGTAGGCTTTTCGAGGACCTCTCCCGTACAAAGCGCCTTATAGGGCATGCCGTTCCGGGTAAAACCGATCGGAAGCTGGGCGCAGTGATGCGCCGCAATCAGATTTTCCGGAATTTCGAATGTGGCTGTTAATGTGCTGTTTCCCTCCATAGCTGTAGCGTTTATTAGGTACAAAGCTACTGCATGGGCAGCATGGGGGGATTGACCTTTTCCCAGCTGGAAATATGATACATGTCATGTTTTGGGCGGCATAGCCCAAAAACCGCTGTTTAGAAATGGCCTCAGGTACTCGCTTAGGAGGCGCTTGGTGAGCGTAATGCCTTTCGCACGGCTGGCATTAAACGGGCGCTTGCAGGGGGAAAGAGAGGTAAAAGGTGCTGCCCTCATCCACCTGCGACTCGAACCAAATGCGCCCTCCTGCGGTCTCGACGCCCCTTTTCGCGATGGCCAGCCCCAGTCCAGAGCCCTCCGACTTGGTACTAAAATTAGGCACGAAAATCTTATCGGCGAGCTCCTCGGGAATGCCCTTGCCGTTATCCCGAATCGAGAGGATCACCTGGCCCTCCCGGGCAAAGAGTACCAAGTGGATCTCTGGCTGTCGCTCTTCGGGCACGGCCTGAATACCGTTAATGATCAGGTTGCCGATTACCCTTCCGAAAAGTTGATCATCTCCTAGGATTTGGACTTTCCCTGCAGGCAGTTGGTCTTCAAAGTGCAGGAGGAGGTCTTCGCGGTTTTTAAAGAGTTCGACGGCCTCTGTCACGACTTGGCGGAAGTCCATCTGCTCATTTTTCGGCAGGGGCATCTTCGCAAAGGTGCTGAAAGAGGTGGCGATATCGCTTAGGGTATCCACCTGATGAATAAGGGTTTGAATGGGCTTTTTAAGCTTTTCGGGATCGTCGAGGTGGCCCATTTGCTGCAGGCGTAGCAGGTGCTGCAGGGTCAGTTTCATGGGGGTCAGGGGGTTTTTGATTTCGTGGGCCACCTGTTTGGCCATTTCCCTCCAGGCGGACTCTTTCTCGGTGCTGGCTAGGGCCTTTTTCGAGCCTTCGAGCTTAAAGAGCATGTTGTTATACTCATCGATCAGGAGTCCGATTTCATCACGGCTGGGCCACTGCATGGGTTCATTCGTATCCAGGTCGGTTTCGGAAAGCTTGCTGGTTAGCATCTTAAAGGGATAAGTGAGACTTTTCGACACGAAGTAGGAAATGATCAGAAAGACGATAAAGATGAGTACGAAGATGTTCAGGATATTGCTAAACACATCAGCGATGAGTGCGTCGAGTTCATTTTCAGACTCAAAGAAGGGGATGGCCATGATGGCGCGAATTTCCTTGTTGTTCGTGGAACGGATGGCGGCATATACGGCTTTGTAGCGCAGCTCGCCGACCCGCTCATCTAGGAGGATGATATTGTTTTGGCCTTCCACTATTTGCGCGATAGCGCGTGGATTCACCCAGGGCCGCAAGATGCCCTTATCAAAAATATTCGGCTGGGAAGTGGCCAATAGGCTGCCCCTGGGTTCATAGATATTTATTTCGGTACTGGTCAGCAGGGAGAGATCTCCTACGGCCTCAGGGAAGTCATCGGGTTCGAGCTCGCCGGCGATTTCCTGCTCCAGGATGGCGGAGAGGTTATTCCCGATGAGATTCGCCCGCTGAAAATACTGTCTGTTCAGTTCTTCGCGGTAGCTATTCGTCAGCAGGCCGATGATGATCACCGAGATCACGAGCATGGGCACGAAAAAGGCAAAGTTCAGGTAAAACTGGAGCTTGGTGGAGTAGTTAAAATCCACGCGCCGAATGCCACGTATCGCCAAGTAAAGCAGGATGGAGAGCAGTGTGAGCAGAATATAGGCGATAAAATAGAACGAGATATCAGCCAAGATGTAGTAAAGGGGATAAAGGGGCGAGCTGACTACCACCAGACGTCCGGGCTCTCCGATGCCGACATGGTGATAGCCTTTTAGGTTGACCCCCTGTCCGTCTAATCCGCGCATACTGGGCAGGCGCAGCACATCTTCTGCGCGGTAGTTAAACACGCCTACGCTGTAGAGTAGCTCCTCATCGCTGTACACGGCATAGTCGAAATTACGGCTATTTAGACCCGCGCTGTATTTATCGTCGAGGAGCAGTCTCGGAAACACGGCGCCCGGCAGCACTTTCATCTGCTTAAGATAGAGTAGCACGGTGCCCAGCAGCTGATTATCGCGGATGATCGGGATAAAGGCCACGTAGGTATTTCCAAAATCCTCCTCTGGGTTTTTTATAAAATAAAGATCGCGCACCGAAGTCGCGTAATCACTGTTTACGTACTCGCGCTTATAATCGAGTAGCCGCAGGGGGCTCTCGGCATCCAGTAGGTCATCCCCCGCCACATTAAACAGTCGAATCGTGACTTCATACTGATCGAAGTAGCCACCGATGTGGATTTTTTTAATCTTGCGCACGATGGCCTCATTCGACTGAAGCGGGTCTGGAAGCACGGTTTTGATAAAGAGGTCTCCGGCTACGCGTTCCTTTACATCGGCCAGCAGGTATTCGGCGAGAATATCGTTTTCTACGAGCTGCTGCTGTCCGAAACTGGTTTTGGTCTGCTTATCACTGGCCAGCTGCACCTCATAGGTGGCCACCCCCGTAATTACGGCCCCGATGAGACAGCCAAAGAAAAAGGTCAAAAAAGTATTCAGTCCGAGGGTGAAGATATTTTCATACAGACGAAAACTGATGATGGAGACCACCAGAATCAAGTGCGCGCTGAAGACGAGAACCAGCATCCAGTTGAGGTACAGTAGCACCCCCATCATGGGCAAGCTGTAGAGGAGGAGCACTTGCAGTGCAAAGCGCCTGCCGACCCCCATGTGCGTCATGATGAGGTTCATCACCAGGATCGAAAACAGCAAATACCCTGCACCTGCTAAGAAAATGATGACTAGGCTGGTCAGCTTAAAGGCATCGAAAGAGGGAATAGCTAATATATTCAGTTGCCACTGAGCATTTTGGAAAATATTAAGGTAAAGCGAATAAAAAAGGTGCAGCAGCACGCTGGAGAAGATATAAGCAGCTAAGGTATAGGCCCATGCGGGCTTAGGAAGCAGAAAGCGTCGGATTTTATAGGTGAATTTTTTCCGTGTGATAAAACCGATGACCATCAGCAGCACCACGATAGAAGAAACGACGTTTAAAAACAAGTCTCCAAGGCTGGGATTAAAAAAAGAGGAGGCATAAAATGTGGCACTAAAAAAAGTCGAGCTCGAAGTAATCCTGCGGAAAGTGAAAGAAAAGCATAAGCGCCCGCATGGTAAAGAGAAGCATGGCAGTGTAAAAGATGGCCAAAAGCCCTTTTCCTCGTGACCATAGCATTTGGATGAAGTCATACCCAATAAGCAGTACGAGGAAAATTAAGGAGAAGAAAAAAATGAGCAGGGTGATGTTTCCTTCATTCAAGTACATAAAGGATGCATTTTCTTGGAAGCCTACCGAAAAAAAGTAATCCCCGCTGACCGAACGCACATCGTGGAAACCCGCACGGGAAGTAGCGGCAATAACGATAGGCTGCGAGCCGAAAATTCGGTTATCAGGCCCTGTATAGAGGTATTGATTTTCGATAGTCCGCTTGTAATAAACAGGAACAGCCTGCAGGAGCCAATAATTTTCCCCACCTCGTGAGAAACGGCGAAGCTTGGAGAAGTAGCGCCCAAAATTATCCTCTACCAATTGATACTTAACTTGGTTATTCACCAAGGTAAAATCGAGTACCAGGGTAAAGTCTGACCAAAAAGCCAGCTTTCCCTCTTCGGTATACACTAGAAAGGGATAGGTCGTATCAAAGTTCAATTGGGAAAAACGCAGGCCTTCATCAGGCTTGCTTCTGAGCAGTAAGTCCACAAAATCCTGGTCGAACTGTGCATCTATTTCCTGAAACTGCGTATTCAGTTGTTCGAAATATGCCTGTTCATCATCTCGGACGGTTAGGTAAAAGCTTCCCACGAGCAGCAGGAAGCCCATCGATCCTAAGAGCAGAAATAAAAGAAGCCGTCTTTGTTTTAACATAGAACGAAATGGAGGATGCTAAAAGCGGTATAGTGTGGTAAAATACGAAAAGAACAGAGAAAGTTAGCTAACCTTACGGGATACTTCGCTTCAGCATAACCCTTCTACTCCTGTGCCCTCCCCTCTCTCCTAGGGTGATATATCAGGGAGGAGAGGCAGCAAAGCAGGAAATAGGGAGTCCTTTTGGCGGTTTACCTTTTGCGCGTGGCGCAAAAACCATGCAGAAGAAACAAAAAAAGACGCCTTATGGACGTCTTCTTGTATATAGTCAGTTTAAGCGCTGAGTGCTAATTACTTTTAGCGACATTACTCGGAGCTTTTTACATTTTCTCACCGAAGAACACAAACTTCTTTTTCCTATTTTTCGCATTACGATACCAAAGGTAGCCTAAGACTGCCAGCGATGAGATAGGGCATCGAGAACAGGTAAAGAATTCCCGCATTAAGACCAGCACCTACAGAAGTATCTCCATTGGATACATTATTCTCCACTGTAGCGCGACACATGGCGCACTGCGCAAAACTCTGCACGTGAAAGAGAAGCGTTACCAGAAGGGTGATGCTGAGAGCAATAATCTTTTTCATACCTAAATAAGTGTTTTTTGGCGGGTTAAGTTCCCTTAATGCATGTAATAAGGCTTATCATCAGATAGACCACTACGCCACTTACTGTCACATAAAGCCAGATGGGATAAGCGAAGCGAACGACTTTTTTTATGCTTCGCTCGTTGATCTGTGTATCCATAATAATAGGCAAACAAGATCGGGAATAGTGCTACGGCTGCTAAGATGATATGCGAAATGAGAATAAAGAAATACACCGTGCGGATGGTTCCTTCTCCACCGAAGGAAGTACTTTCTGCTGATGCATGGTAGATCACGTAGGAGACCAAGAAAATAGCTCCCAGGCCGAAAGCGGTACTCATGGCCGTTCGGTGCATACTGATGTTATTCTGCTTGATAAATACGAGCCCTGCAATAAGTGCGATGGTCGCTGCCGAGTTAATCACCGCATTTAGGTGCGGAAGGAAATAAACCCAGTCCGAGGCCACATCTAATTTGGCAGGCATAAACAGAAGGATGGCTACGACGACAGGCACTGCTATCGAAATGATGGTAATCCAAAGCCGAATCGTGCTTTCGTTACCAGGACGCATGACATTACTTTTTTCCATGTAATAGAACCTTTGTTTCAAGAATTAAGAGATCGACATCTTTACGATTTGTGCCACTATAATAACCACGAATACGTCCCTGATCATCTATGAGCACGAACTTATCTGAATGCACAAATTCCTCGGGGTCGTCCCCTCCGTCGATGGTGGGCAGGATAAATCCGCAGCGAGCTAAGTCGTAAATAGCCTCTTTATCACCTGTAAGAAAGTGCCATTTATCGGATGCTCTGTGAAAATCGGCATACTCACGAAGCACTTCAGGCGTATCATAATCAGGGTCGATACTTATAGAGAAGATTTGAACGCGGTCATCCCCCCGAAATGCATCATCTACACGCTCCATTTCTGTGGACATAACGGGACAGATGCTCGGGCAAGAAGTAAAGAAGAAATCAACAATAGTTACTTTGCCCGTCATTTCTTCTCTTCCTAGCGGTTTTTCACGGTGACTGGTAAGCTCGAAATAGGGAATGGTATGTTGGACACCCTCTTCATAGACACAGTCATGATAGATATTTTCCACACCGTTTTCATAGAGAAGGGGAATGTCATATTGATTTTCCCCAAAAGCTTTAAGAAAGAGAAAGATCAGAATCGGCACTAATAGAATACAGACCAGAATGAGGCCCTGTAGCAAACGTAATCCTTTCATAGTAGAGGAATAACAAAAAAGCAGGCGAAAATGTCTATTTCTACCTGCTTTTTTTTGTACGATCGAATAGCGATTACCAGCGCATTAAGAAGATTTCGGAACCTTCTTTCACTAATGCGATAGCAAGCCATACTAAGAATATCAATGGAACGACGATGGAGTAGAAAAGCGGTTTCGCTTCTTCACCAAGGTGCATAAAGTCCATCATGATATATTTTGCTTTCCAAATGGTGAGTGCGATAAAGATCAAATATAATAAGATCCCTCGCTCCATGTTAAAAGCAAATACGAATTCTACAAGAGTAAGTGCTAATAGAATACCAGCTGTCTTCCAAATTTTTACAATCTTAGCTTCATCTCTAGGGATGACGTTAAGTGGTTTATTTTCTGTCGCCATAGTCTTAAATTTAATTAGATGAGATAGAAGAAGGTAAACACGAATACCCACACTAGATCTACAAAGTGCCAGTAAAGCCCTATTTTTTCTACCATTTCATAGTGACCTCTTCTTTCATACACACCTACTGCTGCCTGATAGAAAGCAAGGAATAGAAGTACGACACCGATAGTTACGTGAAAACCGTGGAATCCAGTGATAAAGAAGAAAAGTTGGGCAAAGGCGGCAGGACCGTATTCATTCACCACTAAGTTGGCACCAAACACTGTGTCAGTGACCACTTTCCCCATGTTATTCACGTAGGTAATCATACTACCACCATCAGAACCATGGATAAAGTGAGACCACTCCCATGCCTGACAGGCCAAGAAGGTAATACCACCAAGTAATGTCCAAAGCATCCACTTTACTACATCTTCTCTATCGTTACGGTGACCAGCTTCTACGGCCAATACCATAGTAACGGAGCTTGCGATGAGAATAAACGTCATTAGACCTACGAAAACTAGTGGTAAATGAACACCATGGAAGAAAGGGAAGGCGTCGAACACCATTTCTGGTACTGGCCAGTATTCGTTGGAACCCACGAATACGTCATCTGGACCCGCGTAAGCTGGGAAGCTGACACGAATAGCCACATAAGCTACCAGGAAGGCAGCAAAAGTAAAGATATCGGATAGTAGGAAAAACCACATCATGAGTTTTCCATAACTTGCCTTCAGCGGTTCATTACCGCCACCCCAGACTCCCCTTTTAGAGCTAACACCTGGGACTGATGTCGAAACAGTAGCCATATTAGTTAATAATTTTTAATGATTCAATAGAAGGAACATAAAGAGGTAAATCCAAAGACCACCAAGAAAATGCCAGTAAGTCACACACATTTCCATGACAGTCATTTCTTGTGAATGCACTTTATATCGGAATGACGAAATTAATACAAAAATGATAAATATCACACCACTTATCAAATGTATTCCGTGCAAACCGGTAAAAACATATAGGAAGGACCCGGAAGGATTCCCTACGAAGAACACATCACGATTGACTAAAGCTACCCAACCGTACCACTGCGCTACAAGAAACGCGATGGCAGTTACCACAGTTACGGCCATGCCGAGCTTAAGTTGCACTAGGTTATCCCGTTTTGCAGCTGTATAGGCCCAATGCAATGCCAACGAACTAATGATAATAATACCAGTAGAATACCAAAAGAGCGTTGGCAATTCAAACTCAAGCCAATTCCCCTCCGATTGACGTACGATATAAGCACTCGTAAGGGCGGCAAAAATCATCACCACTGTCACCATAAAAAGCCACAAGGCGAACTTTTTAGGATGCATCGCAATGGGTTGCTCTACTCCTTCCGCATAAGCGAATTTTTCTTCCATATTAAACTTTATCTAATAGATATGCAATTTGTACAATGGGCAGATACAGAAAGGACCCAAACATGATACGTAAGGCAGATTTACGTGAACAGTCCCTCATCAACGAGAAGGTCTGAGCAAGAAATAAAACACCACAAACTGTAGCGACTATACCTGAGTTAATTCCTGTTAATCCGAAATAAGTAGGCAACAGACCTAATGGAAGAAGAAATAAGGTATAAATCATGATTTGGATGGCCGTATTTAAATCCTTCTTACCTCCTGAGGGAAGCAGTTTAAAACCTGCTCGCTTATAATCTTCGTCACTAACCCAAGCGATAGCCCAGAAATGAGGAAACTGCCAGATAAACTGAATACCGAATAAAATAAGTGCTTCATGCCCAATTACTCCTGTAGCCGCAGTCCATCCTAAAAGTGGTGGCATAGCACCAGGGATGGCGCCTACGAACACGGCGATAGGCCCTACACGCTTAAGTGGCGTATACGCGAATACATAGAGTACCATACTGAGAATCCCTAACCACATCGTTAATGGATTGGTAAAGATCCAAAGCAAATAGATCCCCGTAAAACCCGCGAAGAAGGTAAACAAAATCGCTTCATTCAATCCAATAGCATCCGTTGGCAAAGGACGATTTTGAGTCCGCTTCATCAGCTTATCATAGTCCCGTTCCCAGATTTCATTCGCAGCACCTGAGGCACCACTTATGAGGAAACCACCTAACATAAGTCCTACGAAGGTAGGCCACGAAAAGACTGCCCCTGAATCACCTAAAATATATCCAAAGACTGCAGAAAAGGTGACCAATAAGGAAAGCCTAAGCTTTAATAGCTCTGCATACGCTTTCAGGCGAGAAGACACAAATTGGGCCCAGTTGTCAAGAATGAAATGAACGGTTCTCATGAAGGAATACTATCACTTTTAACTTTTTGATTCCCAATAAAAAGGAGCAGCAAAAACTGAATCCCAATTATTAGTGCGCCGAACAACAAGTGAATCGGCTGGAGAAACGCTGGAATAGCAAAATAAGCCATACCAACACCGGAAAGAATTTCTAATACGATGACTCCAAACAGTAGTTTAGTTAGCCAATAGATCTTACTCCCTCTTACTGTATACTTATAAATCCAATACATAAGTACTGCATGAATAAGAAGAAGCACAAGAGAATAAGACCGATGTATCAGGAACTCAATCCCTAAATTGTTAATCCATTGTCCTCTAAAAAGGTTCCCAAATTCAAAGGCTACATGATCTATAGCCTCACGAACTTGCGTACCTAATACGATCTGAGGAATCATAAGAATAAAACCAACAAGTAATAACGTATAAACTTTATTGGCATTCCTCATGGTATGTTTAGGAACATAATTCACCTTAAGTGCACGGTAAAACACATACAACAAAAGGCAAACAATGATTAATGCCAGTACCATATGTACTGTGATCATCCACGGTAGTAAATTAGTGGATACTACTATGGAACCTATCCAAGCTTGAAAGAGCAGTAGAATAAGATTAATGAAAGAGAGTATAGGGATCCATTTATCGACGCTGTAAAGCGAAATGGATCGAATAAATACAGCCAGAATAAGCAAGCCAATAATCGCTCCAATAAGCCGGTTTACATACTCAATCCAGGTTTTGGATGCATTAAACTCCTCTTCAATTAAAATGCTTTTATCGTTTTTTATTTCCTCAGCCTTTTTGGCGAACCCTAATCGCTCAAGAGAAGCCACAAAACGATCATTTTTAACGATGCGTTTTTCGAGATATATCTCCTGATAATTAGATGGGAGCTGATTCACGCTCGTAGGCGGAACCCAGCTCCCAAAACACTTAGGCCAGTCAGGACATCCCATACCAGAACCGGTACTTCTAACGATGCCCCCAACCAAAATGAGGAAATAAACAGCTAACGCGGTTATCAATGATAACCTGCGAAAGCTGTTTAAAGATTTAAGATTTAGCTTCATTAGCGACCAATACTTCTTGTTCCTCTGCCATAATTTCCTTTTCTAATTTCACAAGCTCTTGCTCATGCGGTAAATTAGATTCAGGTGTAGCTGATAAAGGAACAGTCTGCATGATGAAATCTTCCTTGGCACCTGGCTTCGAATAGTCGTAAGGCCATCTGTACACCGTAGGAATTTCACCAGGCCAGTTACCATGACCAGGTAATACTGGAGTAGTCCACTCTAATGTAGTAGATCTCCAAGGATTCTGATTCGCTTTTCTTCCTCTATACATACTGTAGAAGAAGTTAAACAAGAAGATAAACTGAGCTGCAAACGTGACAATGGCTGCTGCAGATACGAACATGTTCAGATCCTCATACATGTTGGAGAATTCAAAACCTGTCCAGCTATAATATCTTCTTGGGAAACCAGCAATACCGATGTAGTGCATAGGGAAGAACACAAGGTAAACCCCTACGAAAGTCAACCAGAAGTGAATATAACCTAAACGGTTATCCATCATACGACCAAACATTTTAGGGAACCAGTGGTAAACACCTGCAACAAGACCGAAGAAAGAAGCAGAACCCATTACTAAGTGGAAGTGAGCTACCACGAAATAAGTGTCATGCAGCTGAATATCGATGGCAGAGTTACCAAGGAAAATACCTGTTAAACCACCAGAGATAAAGAAAGATACAAGACCAATAGAGAATAACATTCCCGGAGTAAAGATCAAATTACCTCTCCATAACGTCGTCAGGTAGTTAAACACTTTCACAGCAGATGGAATCGCAATGATAAGTGTCAAGAACATGAATATACTTCCTAAGAAAGGATTCAAACCAGACACGAACATGTGGTGAGCCCATACTACGAATGATAGAATAGTAATACCCAACATGGAGATAATCATCGCTTTGTATCCGAAGATAGGCTTACGTGAGTTAGTAGCAATGATCTCAGAAGTGATTCCTAAGGCAGGTAATAATACAATGTATACCTCAGGGTGTCCTAAGAACCAAAACAAGTGCTGATAGAGCACAGGACTACCACCTGTGTTAGGTAAAGCTTCTCCCGCAATATAGATATCGGACAAGTAGAAAGATGTACCAAAGCTACGGTCAAACACAAGTAATAGGGCAGCTGCAAATAGTACAGGGAAAGATAATAAACCAATGATGGCAGTCAAGAAGAAAGCCCAAATGGTTAATGGCAGTCGGCTAAAAGACATTCCCTTCGTTCTTAAGTTAATTACAGTGGAAATATAGTTGATACCACCAAGTAATGAAGAAGCGATAAAGAACGTCATAGAGATTAGCCAAAGTGTCATCCCTAATCCTGAACCTGGAATTGCTTGCTCAAGCGCCGAGAGTGGTGGATATACTACCCAACCACCAGCTGCTGGTCCTGTCTCGATGAAGAGAGAAACAAACATGATTGCACCAGCTACAAAGAATAACCAGTAAGAAAGCATGTTCATAAAGCCAGAAGCCATATCTCTGGCACCAATCTGCAACGGAATAAGGAAGTTGGAGAAAGTGCCAGACAAGCCCGCTGTTAGTACAAAGAATACCATGATTGTACCGTGCATGGTAACCAATGCAAGGTAGAACTCAGGATCTAGCTTACCTGACTCGTCAATCCATCCACCGAGTAAAGGCTTCAAGAAGTGTAGCTCTAAATCCGGAAAACCCAGCTGTAGACGGAAGATTACCGAAAGTAAACCACCGATAATAGCCCAGAATATACCTGTTATAAGGAATTGCTTCCCGATCATTTTATGATCGTAACTAAAGATATACTTGGAGATAAAACCCTCCTCGTGGTGCTCATGATCGTGATCATGTGCATCATGGGAAGCAGTTGATTGCGCTAATGTTGCCATGTGATATTAAGTTTTACTTGTGTTCTGAAATTGTAATTTCTGCCAACTCCTTAAGATCAGGAGTTAAGTTTTCAACAAGTGAGGGATTGTTTACAATATAGGGCTTCTGCTCTGCCATCCATTTTCTATACTCAGCTGGCTCAACAACCTCAATCACTCTTCTCATTGCATTATGCCCTCTACCGCAGATTTCAGTACAGGCAATTTCATATACGAATTCATCATTTCCAAGTTCCTGACGCATTTCAGCTGTTGTCTTGGTTGGGACAAACCAAAAGCGAGTAGGCATTCCAGGAACCGCATCCATTTTTAAGCGCATATGAGGCGCAAAAACGGAATGTAATACATCTCTAGATCGAATTTTAAATTCTACAGGCTCACCTTTAGGGATTACAACTACTGGAGAAGTAAAATCGTCTAAAGCATTTTTGTCCGTAAAATCGATACCAGAAGCATTTGTACCAGAAGTCAATCTGTAATCGTGCGATCCTAAAACGCCATCCATACCTGGGTAGCGAACTTCCCAACCAAACTGATATCCCATCAATTCCACTTGGTGCGACTTTTCAGGCGCAGGAGCCGTAATATCCGACCAAGTTTGATAACCACCGATAACGAGCACGGTTAAAACGATAGCAGGTACAACAGTCCAAATGACCTCCAGTTTATTGTTATCTGGGTAGAAAGAAGCAGTACGCTTCTCATCATAACGATATTTATAAGGGAATATGAAAAGCAGAATATGTGTAATGATGAAGATAAAACCTGTAACGGCCATCGTCACCCAAAACAACTTATCTGTCTCTATACCATGCTCAGAAGCTACTGGCAGCGTATAATTATCAAATTCTTTTACAGAATACCATACCATGAGTCCCCCGAATAAAACGAGGAAAACAATAAATAGAAAGGCATTGACACTGTTACTGCTACTTGCAATCTTCTTATCAGAACCCTTCACCACAGAAACAAGTGTTTGAATGCGGTAGACCATCCAAATTAAGGACAGTAACAACACAACACCTACAGCAATAAGAAATCCGTACATAGTATTAAATTTTTCGGACTAGTTTAAATATGATGCTGAAGACTTTCTTCAAGCATCGGATGATTTTTAGGTACTAAGTTGCCTTTCGATAAACCTGTCAAAACAACAATAGCAACAACAGAACCGTATGCTAAGAATAGACCAATTTCAATTAGACTAATCCACCGTGCTCTCTAAGCGTACCTGGCTGAACCATTAGTGTGTAGTCAATATAGTGACCAACGATGATTAAAACAGATACTACTTTTAAGAATACACCATGTCTTTTAGCATCTCTTGTCATTAAAACAAGGAATGGTAAAATAAAGTTTAGTCCTAGATTTACAAAAACCAACGGCCCATATAGCTCGCTCTGCAGTCTCTCTACAAAGTAAACAGACTCCTCAGGAATGTTCGCATAGTAGATCAAAAGGAACTGGGAGAACCAGATATATGTCCAGAAGATAGAGAATGCAAACATGAATTTACCTAGGTCATGAATATGGTTAGAATTCACCATTTCAAGATAGCCTTTGTCTTTCAAGAACAAAGTGATTAAAGTCACGGCTGAGAGACCTGCTACAAACCAAGAGGCAAACATATACCATCCGAACATAGTAGAGAACCAGTGCGTGTCAATAGACATAATCCAATCCCAGGCTGCAACAGAAGAAGATACAGCGAAGAAAACAAGGAAAATAGCAGAGACAGTTCTCGTTCTTCTCCAGTAACTATCCGACTTTTCTAAGTCTTCAGCATACGAAAGCTGCTTCAATTTATTAAAGAAAAGCGCCCAAGCAGCAAAGAATACAACCATTCTTACGATAAAGAAGATCGGGAAAGAACCCTTTGCCATAGGCCAAAAGAAAAATCCACCCTTACCATCAATGATTCTGTCATATTGAGGATCATTCACATCGTACAAGTAACTGTGCGTCCAGTGAAAGATATCATGTCCTACGATAAAGTAACTAACGATGGTAATCACTGCTGCGTATGGTAACCAGTTACCAAAAGATAAAGGAATTCTAAGAATTGGCGCAGACCAACCCGCTTGAGCAGCGTACTGTAAGGCGAAGAAAAAGACGCCAATAACAGCTATACCGGCAAAATAAATATTATTCACCCATATAGCAGCGAACAATCGATGATACCAATGGTAGGCATGGTCACCGGCTTCAGCAACCTCTTCATGTCCACCAGCCATCATTTCAATTACAATCCCTGCGACAAGAAGAATGGCACCAAGCACCAAAACTTTCATTATCGGCTTCTTAAAGGTCCCAGCAAAATCAAATTTCTGATCCCAGTTTATATCGATTACCTGCTTACCCATGACTATTGCTTCTGAATTTCTTGTTTAACATAGTGTGTGATTTTCCATCTCTTTTCCTGAGACATTGTGTGAGCCATGCGCAAGCATTCTACCCTTACCATGCGTAATAACATGGAAAATATGCCCCTCAGGTAAATTGATGTAAGCTCCTCCTTTAAGGTTAGCTACACCACCTAATACTTCGCCTGCTTTGCCATCACCTTCACCACCAGCACCATGACAGGTAGCGCAAAACTGCGTATAAAGCACTTTACCCTCTGCCAAAACTTGGTCTGTAAGCTCCACAGGATTTTCTATCTCTGCAGCTTTTTCAAGTTCGTTCACACCTAGACGGTAAGGAAGGTATCCTTGATGATTACGTGGAACAGTCCCTTGAACAGGCTCGCGCATGTTCATCCCGTGTGGGTTGTTCGGGTTTGAGTTAAAAAACTCGCCCTTACCATCTTCACGTGAGGACAACCAGCTTCCTTGAGATTCATCCTTAATCTGGCTTAGCGGCTCATAGGCTACAGAATTATACATTTGAGGTGCATACTCGTAACCGGGGTGGTCACCCGAGGCTCCACATGAGGATAAACCCCAAGAAAGCCCTGCGACACACATTGTATATATGAAAGTTTTCGTCTTCATTTTTCTACTTAGTCAAAGTTCTTTTTATTAACCTCAGAAGCACCAGTAGCTTTTAATACCTCACCAATCTGCTGCTCATCTAGCTTAGCATTAGCTGCTAAATCTATGGCCATCACGTGTTTATCATCAGTAACGCGAATGTCAAAGATTCTAGGCTGACCCCATGGCTTCAAATTACTGCTTACAAAGAAGACACCACACATCCCAAAGGCTGCTAAAAGAACGGTTAACTCAAATGTAACCGGAACAAAGTTCGGGAAACCTGCGAAATCCTTACCCCCGATGATCATCGGCCAGTCGAATTTCATCATGTAAAACTGCATGGTTAGTGCCAGGGTAGTGCCTAACATACCAAAAAGAAAGGCTGCAATAGGCAATCTACTTCTTTTATAACCAAGAGCTTCATCTAAACCGTGAACAGGGAAAGGTGAATATACTTCATGGATTTTCACTCCACTGTTTCTCACTTGAGCTACGGCATCCAAAAGAACGTCTTCGTCCTCATAAACACCTAATACGAAATGCTTATCTCTTTCCATATTATTTTTTCACTTTTTCACCAGAAGATTTAACAATAGATTTCACTTCCGCCATGTTGATCACTGGGAAAAACTTCGCGAACAGAAGGAATAAGGTAAAGAATAATCCGAATGTAAAGAGATAAACTCCCATATCGGCCCAGGTTGGAGAGAACATAGCCCAAGAAGAAGGTAAGAAATCTCTATGTAAGGATGTTACAATAATTACAAAGCGCTCAAACCACATACCGATGTTAACTACAATAGATAGTATGAAAGTTAACACAATAGAAGTACGAATCTTCTTGAACCAGAATAACTGAGGAGAGATCACATTACATGTCATCATAGCCCAATATGCCCACCAGTAAGGACCAAAGGCTCTGTTAATGAAAGCGTACTGCTCTGCTGCTACTCCAGAATACCAGGCGATGAAAAACTCAGTGATATACGCAATACCTACGATCGAACCTGTAATGATAATTACAATGTTCATCAACTCGATATGGCCAATCGTGATATAATCTTCAAGCTTAAACACCTTGCGCGTGATAATCATCAAGGTTAATACCATGGCGAAACCGGAGAAAATCGCTCCCGCCACAAAGTACGGAGGGAAGATCGTCGTGTGCCAGCCAGGAATTACAGAAGTTGCAAAGTCGAAGGATACGATCGTATGTACGGAAAGTACGAGAGGAGTGGCAAGACCCGCAAGGATTAAGGCTACAGCCTCGTAACGAAACCAAGTCTTAGCAGCACCATCCCAACCAAAAGATAGGGCTCCGTAAATCGTTTTTCTTAAGCCTGTCGCACGATCACGAATCGTAGCGAAATCAGGAATCAAACCGATATACCAGAATACAAGGGATACCGAGAAGTAGGTAGAGATCGCGAACACGTCCCACAAAAGCGGGGAGTTAAAGTTTACCCATAGAGATCCAAATGTATTTGGTAGCGGAAGCGCCCAATAAGCACCCACCCATGGTCTACCCATGTGAATTACCGGGAAAAGCGCTGCACAGATAACCGCAAAAATGGTCATCGCCTCCGCTGCCCTGTTAATGGCCATTCTCCACTTTTGTCTGAACAAAAGAAGTACTGCCGAAATCAAAGTACCAGCGTGACCGATACCTACCCACCATACGAAGTTGGTGATATCCCACGCCCAACCGATAGTTTTATTTAAACCCCACATACCGATTCCTTCCCAAAGGGTAGCGGCAAGTGCAATAGCACCTACCCCTAAAACGCCTACGGAAGTCAGTAAAGCCAAGATCCATGAGAGGGTAGGTTTACCCTCCACATGTCTTGATACGTCATGGGTAACGTCTTTTAAGGTTTTCCCTCCTGTAATCAGAGGTTCTCTTAGCGATGATGTAACCTGCATATCTTTCTAAATTTATTACGCTTCTGATTTATCCTTATTTCTGATTTTGGTAAAGTACCAAACATTCGGGCTCACGTTGATTTCTTCTAAAACGTGATATGCACGCTCCTCACCCACTTCCTTAATTGCCTCAAGTTCATTTTCCTGAATCTTAAGCAATTTAGATACACGGCTTTCAGCATCGTTCATATCTCCGAATACAAGAGCATCTGTAGGACAAGCCACTGCACACGCTACATTGATCTCGCCATCACGAACCGGACGACCTTCACGCTTAGCGGTTAGCTTACCTGCCTGAATACGCTGCACACACATCGAACATTTCTCGATTACACCACGAGCACGAACTGTAACATCTGGGTTCAGTACCATCTTACCCATGTCATCATTTTGTGCTACGTTCACAACAGAGAAGTCCTTGTTGTCATGATACTTAAACCAGTTAAAACGACGTACTTTATAAGGACAGTTATTTGCACAGTAACGGGTACCGATACATCTGTTGTACGTCATTTGGTTTAATCCCTCAGATGAGTGCGTAGTAGCAGCCACTGGACATACAGTCTCACAAGGAGCATTATTACAATGCTGACACATCATCGGCTGGAAGGTAACTTCCGGATTTTCAGAAGCGATTTCAAGACCCTTCAAGTCTTTTACATCAGCATCAGAGCTATAGTAACGGTCAACACGGATCCAAGCCATCTCGCGGCGATTTAGAACCTCTTGCTTACCTACTACTGCTACGTTATTTTCTACTTGACAAGCAATGGTACAAGCACCACAACCCACACAAGAGTTCATGTCAATCGCAAGTCCCCAGTGGTGCTGGCTATACTTATGCCCTTTCCACAAACTTACCTTTGAAGGCTTTACGAACTTGCCATCTTTATAAATTTCAGGTCTGTAACGACCAGCGAAGGCATCTTCTTTATAAGCGCCTAGTGTGGACTCCTGAACCACAAATTCACGACCCATGTAAGTCTGGTGCGTCTGCGTCTGCGCGATACTGTAGGTATCGGACGTTAACTCTACCGTAACACCATCCGTAATATCGAAATTAACAAAGTCACCACCAGTAGTTAGTAACTCATAAGCATTCACCCCTACACCATTCGCTACACGACCTGCCTTGGTTCTACCGTAACCAATCGCTAAACCTACGGTGCCTTCTGCTTGACCAGGCTGAACCAAAACCGGAACAGTTAAAGACTTATCTCCTACCGTTAGTTTGGCCTTGCGAGTAGCACCTTCGACCATGCGCAAACCATTTTCATTCGCCCACTTTTGAGATACAGTTAGGTAGTTATCCCAAGTAGCCTTTGAAATCGGATCAGACATCTCCTGTAACCACGGGTTATTCGCCATAACACCTGTACCCACACCTATTTTCTTATAAACAATAAGCTCAGTACCTGCATTATCCGACTTATAGGCTTTAGCTACCGCTGAAGCGGCTTGTTCTAAACCATTCAACTCACTTAAAGAAACTGGAGTAAAAGCTTCCTCGACTACACCATTGTGCAAGCTTGAATCCCAGAAAGTCTGGAAATCAGCAATCACATCTTGCTTGGCGAAGTGCGCTTTCCACTCTTCCTGAAGTAATTCATAATACGTCATCGACTCTCCAGCCCACACCAAGAAAGACTCAGGAGCCTGCCGTGTATTGAAAAGTGGAGATATAGTAGGCTGTGCCAAGCTATACTCACCTAAACGCGGGCTATAATCATTCCAAGACTCTAAGAAATGATGTGTTGGCGCTACGTACTGCACTAAGGAAGCCGTCTCGTTTAATGTGTCATTAGTAGAGACGGTTAATTTAGCCTTAGAGATATTATCAGCTATTTCTTCCCCTTTAGCGAAGTCATAAGCAGGATTACATTCGTGGAATACTACTGCGTCGATTCTTCCCGCTTTTAAATCCACAACAAACTTATTCATTGCTGCATCGTCTCCTTTTCTGAAATAAGAAGGACGAGAGAAATCTACAGTTTTACCATTGTTTCCTAGTAAATCATTGATAGCATTTACAACCACCTGCACATTTGGATCATTGGATCCAGAAACTACGAGGGAAGCTCCGCGATTTGCCCAAAGCTCATTCGCTGCTTTATCTAAATGCTCAACCTCTACTGCTGGAGCAGTAAAAGTGCTCGCACCTGCTTTCTTTGCCAGTGCATTGTAAAGCGCTAAAACAGCTAATCCAGACTTGGAAGCCTTGATAGGTGTTCTGTAATCAGCATTAGCACCCGTTAAAGAGAGGTTTGACTCAAACTGATAATGACGAGACATCTCAGGTCTTTCCTTCGAAATCTTTCTCGTCTGCGCATAATCTTTGCTAAACTCAATCGGAGAAATCCAAGTACCTAAGAAGTCAGCACCGAAACTCACAATGGTCTTCGCTTTATCAAAGTGATAAGTAGGGATACCTTTAACTCCATAGCTTACATCGGCAGCTTTCAAGATACCATAGTTGGAAGAAGGGTCGTAGGTCACCACATTTACATTTGCATACTTATCTGCAAATTTGGCTATTGCCTTCTCCGTAGTAGGAGAAAGAATTGTGTTGGTCACTATCGTAATGGAGGAAGCAGAAGCAAATTTTCCCGCTAATTCTCTATCAAAAGCATCCCAGTCTTTACTTTCACCATTGGCCATAGGGCCAGAAAGTCTTTGCTTGTCATATAAAGAAAGTACAGATGCCTCTACTTGGGCAGATGTACCTCCTTGAGTGGTAGGTGAAATACCGTTTCCATCGATCTTAATCGGTCTACCTTCTCTTGTTTTTACTACGATGGAGGCATAATCACCACCAATATTGTATGTAGAAGCATAGTAATTAGGAATAGAAGGATCTATATCCACCGGCTTATTTACATAAGGGATTGCCTTACGAACAGGAGCCTCGCATGCTGCTAAAGAAGCAGCAGCTAAACTAAAACCCATTAACTTCAAGAAATCTCTTCTTGAAGGAGTATTCTCTTCTTGCGTAGGTAATTCAGGGAACTCACGATCTGCATTTTTAATAAATGCAGGATCATTCGTAAGTTCCTCGACGCCTTTCCAATATGTCTTTTTAATTTCTTTCATCTTATATATATCCAGAAAAGAAGATTCTTATTTAATTAATAGTGACACTTCGCACACTCTAAGCCCCCGATGTCTTTTACCTTTAAAGACCCTTTAGACTCTGAGTGAAGTTGTACTAACTTGTCATAATAAGCATTACCATTAGACTTGATGTCTGTTTGTCTGTGACAGTCGATACACCAGCCCATCGTTAAGGAGCTATGCTGGTAAACCACTTCCATTTCTTCGATAGGGCCATGACAAGTTTGGCATTCGATTCCTCCTACTGCCACGTGCTGCGCATGGTTGAAGTAAGACAGATCAGGTAAGTTGTGTACACGTACCCACTCGATCGGTCTATTATTATCGTATGCATCGTAAATCTTCTGAATCTCTGGAGAAATACCGTCTTTACCACCTACGTTTTGAATATGTGTATGACAGTTCATACAGATGTTTGCGGAAGGAATATTAGCGGACTTGCCGATTTCAACACCCGTATGGCAGTACTGGCATTCGATCTCATACTGACCAGCATGTAAGGCGTGAGAAAACGCTATCGGCTGCTTCGGTGCATAACCTTGCTGAATTCCTACAGAGTAAAGACCATCTATGGCCGTTTTCGCCACAAGCGCAATAACCAGAGCAGTCACGATGATGACAAAAGCATCAGATTTAAGAATTTTGCCTAAATCAAATTTCTGATTCACAAACTCCTTATCATCCTCCTCTAAGTTTTGAGAATTTAGATATTTTGTGAGTACAGAGATGATTAAACCTAAAACGATAAGGATGAGAAGAAGCACGATAACGAGCACCGCTAGGATAATCGTTAGGTATTCGCTAGGAACACCTGAGCCTCCGCCACCACCGCCGGATCCTTCACCATCGCCACCAGCTACCTGTGCTTCAGCTTTGTCACCATACTCGATGTAAGCTAATAGGTTCATTACGTCATCATCGCTCAAAAACTCATGAGACGGCATGGCCAACTTATTCCACTCTTCATAGATCGCAACTGCCTGTGCGTCCCCTGAAGCGATAAGCGCTTGGCTGTTTTTAATGAACTTCCCTGCCCATTCCAGGGATCTACGTTCTGTCACCCCGCGAAGCGCTGGACCTGTCGCACGCTGATCAAGCTTGTGACAAGTACGACAGTTGGAATTGAATAATGCTTTACCAGCCGAAATCGCTGATTCGTCATCTGGGACGTCCGGATGGGCAGCGAAAACCTGTGTCCCCAACACCATGAGGAACAAGAACGCCAGAACGCCTAACCGAGACGGAATGCTTAATAAAGAGCGTTTGATTGACATATTTATTACTAATTAACCAGTTTGATTTATTCCTAAACTTAAACATCACAAAAGTACGACCGCAATTCCATTTTTCAAACTTGAAACTAAAGCACTGTAAGCATCAAAATCCAAGAGACATTTCAAATCAAAGCACTAAAAATCAGCACTTTATAAGTTAGCAATCCCTTTGAATTTTAATTTAGAAAGCTTATAAATAAGTCCTCATCTATAAGAATTCACCAAGCTGATTATGATGCTTTTACCCTTAGCTTACAAATATTAGCAGCGCTGCAAACGGATGCTTTATAAAGCATGATGTGATTTTTAACGCTTCTAAATTTTGAATATTCGAACTTATGCGTACCTTTGCACTTCGAATTAATGGTCGCGTGGCCGAGTGGCTAGGCAGAGGTCTGCAAAACCTTCTACAGCGGTTCGAATCCGCTCGCGACCTCTCCTGAAACCTCCCTTATACTTTCTCTAAAGTGTTCGGGAGGTTCTGTTTTTTGTAGACAGGATAGTAAATTAGCGTCCTGTAATAAGGCTCCGTTCAGCGCAGTTCTCCCCCTCTTTCCCTTACTACGCATTCTTGATACTCCAGTGTAGCTGTGGTTCATGCTATGCTTAAGATTTTTTATTTAAAGCGTATAACCCATTGAATAAGTTTCAAATCCCGCCACTTTTATCTGTATTATTTACAGTTGTAACGAAACTTACTCCATCCAGAAACCATCCTACTAGGCATTTTTCCAAGGCCTCACCCCATCTTTTAAGCCCATGCAGGACGAAGAAACGGAGCCTGTAAACCAGCTCATCTAGACACATAGACAGCGCTCCTTTCCATACAAAAAGGAAAAGCGCAAAGCGCGCTTGCGCTAGGCATTACCCACTACCCTATTTCCATATTAATTGAAATACCGCCCTTAGAGCTTGCGAGACCGAGCGCTGCTGCGCTCATGTAAACCAGGCCGTCGAGACCAGCGCAAAAGAGCTGCAAGGCATCTACATCTGTACAAAACACCCTCCCAAAGAAGGCACTCCACACCATAAAAAAAGCCCGGAAAACCGGGCTTTAGTATACATGCAGACGGAAGTGCTTACGCTTACTTCTTACCGCCTTCCATTTGCTCTTTTAACTGTGCTAAAGCATCTAAGTCTCCTAATGTAGACTTCTCTGGCAGGCTCAGTAGACTCTGGCTTCTTCTTGCCAGCAGCCGCTTTCTTAGCAGGCTTCGCCTCTTCTCTAAACGTAGCTGTGTGCGATAACACGATGCGCTTATCCTCCTTAGAGAACTCCGTCACCACGAAATCAATCGCCTCACTTACCTCTACAGAAGAACCATCTTCCTTCTCCAGGTTTTTAGATGTAGCAAAACCCTCTAAACCGTAAGGCAACTCAAGTACCGCTCCCTTATCGTTTTTAGAAACGACTGTACACTTATGCGTAGAACCTACAGGGAAAACAGACTCGAAAGTATCCCATGGGTTCTCTTCTAACTGCTTATGACCTAAGGCTAATCTTCTGTTATCTACATCCAGCTCTAAAACAGCCACGTCTAACTCGTCGCCTACTTTTACGAACTCAGATGGATGCTTGATCTTCTTCGTCCAAGATAAATCAGACACGTGAACCAAACCATCGATTCCTTCCTCAAGCTCTAAGAACAAGCCGAAGTTCGTCAGGTTACGCACAACACCACGGTGCTTCGTACCTACAGCGTATTTCGTACTCATATCGCCCTTCGTCCAAGGATCTTCCGTTAGCTGCTTGATGCCTAGTGACATCTTACGGTCTTCCTTATCTAATGTAAGTACTACCGCCTCGATCTCATCACCCACTTTTACGAAATCCGCAGGATTACGTAAATGCTGTGACCAGCTCATCTCAGAAACGTGAATCAAGCCTTCTACTCCAGGAGCTAGCTCTAGGAACGCACCATAATCCGCTACGTTCACGATCTTACCCTGTACGCGAGAACCCACTTCCAACTCAGCAGAAAGTGCATCCCACGGATGAGCAGTAAGCTGCTTCATACCTAAAGAAATACGCTTCTTGTCATCATCGAAGTCTAACACTACGATCTGTACCTTATCATCCAGGTTAAGCACTTCCTCCGGATGATTAATACGACCCCAAGAGATATCCGTAATGTGAAGGAGACCATCTACACCACCCAAGTCGATGAATACACCGAAATTGGTCATGTTCTTGATCACACCTTCTAGTACCTGACCCTTCTCTAGGTTGTTCAGGATCTCCGCTTTCTGCTTCTCTAGATCTTTCTCGATGAGGACCTTATGAGAAACTACTACGTTATCATTCGCGTGGTTAATCTTAACCACTTTCACTTCCATTTTCTTGCCTACGTAAACGTCGAAGTCACGGATAGGCTTCACGTCGATTTGAGAACCCGGTAGGAAAGCCTCTACACCGTAGATGTCTACGATTAAACCACCCTTCGTTCTTCTCTTTACAAGACCTTCGATCACGTTATCATCTTCTAACGCAGACTCAATATCCTGCCATGCACGTACCATACGCGCCTTTTTTCTGGAAAGTACAAGCTGTCCTAAAGCATTCTCCTGCTCTTCGATAAACAACTCTACCTCGTCACCGATCTTTAAATCAGGAAGGTCACGGAATTCAGATACAGGCACTAAACCGTCAGACTTGAAGCCAATGTTAATGATAACATCCTTATCATTGATACCTACTACAGTACCCTTGATAACTTCTTTCTCTGTGATCTCATTTAGCGTTCCAGCATAAAGCGCTTCCATCTCCTCACGCTTTGCCTTAGAATAGCCTTCACCGAAACCTTTGGTGCCGAAATCGTCCCAGTTAAAATCTTGATTGTTTGACATATAAATGTAGTAACTCTGATTTTCAACAGCCCTAGAGTCATCGGGCTGAGGTTTTACAGTAAGGAATTCCTCTCGTTTCGAAAGGCCACTTCACTCGAAGGGAAGGCAAAAGTACGAAAAAAATCCTGACCATCCACCCTAAAAACGCATGAAATACAAGGAGATAAAGAAAAAAAGCCCCCAAAACGCTTTGGAGGCTGCAAGCAAAGAGTTAAACATTTAGTGAAAGGACGTATGTCCATGACAAATATACGCCTTCACCCTGAATTTACAAAATCAACCCCTGAAACTAAATCCCTACCGAATGAGATACTGCCGGCAGACTTTCTATAAAAAGAGTAGCGCCTAGACAGAAGAGCGTTTTGCACCTCCCGGTGCAAAACAAAGCCCCAAACCACGGGTCTCAAGTACAGGAAATCAAACGCCTTTTACAGACGTTTCACTTCGATATTCCGGAACCATACATCATCGCCATGATCCTGAAGTGCGATACGGCCAGACTTGAAAGAACCGAAACCTGGCATATCCTTAAACTTACTCCCTGCGATAAGCTCCTTCCAGCTCTCATCCCAAAGAGAGGTCTGCACTACCAAAACACCGTTTAACTTCAGCGAAAGCTGTTCGTCTTGGACGATTACCTCCGCTAAGTTCCACTCGCCCACAGGCCGGGCAGCTTCCTCACTCGCCTCGATCAGATCATATAAATCTCCCGCACGGTGCGTCCGAATCTGCCCATCAGGATGCCCGTCATTATCCAAAATCTGCATCTCAGGACCTGTCATCCACGGATACTGAAAATCTTCTGACTCATGCACTAAAAACATAATGCCCGAATTCCCATTTTTCGAAATTTTCCACTCTAAGCGCAGGTGAAAATCATCGAAGGTCTCCTCTGTAATGATGTCGCCACCATCACCGGTCTGCCAGCCATCCTTATTCGAGGCATCTAAATACAAGACCCCTTCCTTCACCTTCCAGGCAGCGCCACGGGCTCTCCCCCATATTTGCGCCAGCCACTCAGATCTTCTCCATTAAACAAAGCCACCCATTCCGCATCCGTAACTTCCGACTCCACCACCTCAGTTTCTACCTCTTCCGTGCGCTCAGGCCCACAAGCCGCCAGTATTCCGGCTAAAAACACACCTAAAATCATATTTTTCTTCATAGTCTGTCTGAATTAATCTTTAAACATTAAAATATAGCGCACCATCGTCTCCGCGTCGTCTTGACTGATCTGCGGATGCGGAGGCATAGGCACCTCGCCCCAGTTGCCATAGTTTCCATTGATAATATTGGCGGCCAGCATCTCCACGTTTTCATCCGTAGCCTCATAGCGCTCCGCCACATCCTTATAAGAAGGCCCGATCACCTTACGCACAGACATGTGGCAGGCCGTACAGCCATTCGCCTTCACTTTCTCACTGCCGGCTTGGAAAATAGGATCATTTTTGTACCGCTCCTCGGGGCTTTGCTTCACCTCCACAGCATCCGTCGTGAGCGCCTCTCCAGAGGTCGTCTGCTCACCGCCACCACCACAGGCGACAGTCATGAGAAATAGGCCCGACGCGATCAGGGCCACATACATACGATTCATCTTCATTTTTTATCTCTTTTAAAATTACATGTTCTCTCCTAAAATCTGCGCATTAAAGGCGGCATCTGCACCCGCGGAGGCGAAATCGTCAAAGGCCTTTTCCGTCACCCGAATCAGGTGCTCCTCGATAAAGCGCGCCCCCTCTATGGCTCCTTGCTCAGGATGCTTCAGCGCACACTCCCACTCTAAAACCGCCCAGCCAGCGAAATCATACTGCGCAAGTTTACTGAAAATCTGCTTGAAATCCACCTGCCCATCCCCTAAGGAACGGAAGCGACCGGCTCGCTCTACCCAGTTCTGATAGCCGCCGTAGACGCCCTGCTTGCCCGAAGGCGAAACTCCGCATCCTTCACATGGAACATCTTGATCCGCTCATGATAGAAATCGATAAACTGCACATAGTCCATGCACTGCAGCAGAAAATGGCTTGGATCATATAGAATATTCGCGCGCACATGCCCCTTCACCTCATCTAAAAACCGCTCGAACGTGACGCCATCGTGCAGGTCCTCACCTGGGTGCAACTCATAACAGAGATCTACTCCCGCCGCATCGAAGGCATCTAAAATCGGAAGCCAGCGTGCCGCCAAAGCCTGAAACCCCTGTTCCACCAGTCCCGCCGGGCGCTGCGGCCAAGGGTACACCGTATGCCACATCAGGGCCCCACTAAAGGTCGCATGGGCTTGCAAGCCTAAGTTCGCGGAAGCCTTTGCCGCGAGCAGCAGCTGCTCCTTCGCCCAGGCCTGCTTGCCCTTCAGGTCTCCCTTCAGCGCCGCTGGCGCAAAGGCGTCGAACAACTGATTGTACACCGGACTTAGCGCCACTAGCTGGCCCTGCAGGTGCGTGGACAGCTCGGTAATCTGAAGCCCCGCCGCCTCCACGGTTCCCCGCAGCTCATCCGCATACGTCTTACTCTCCGCCGCTAATTTTAAGTCCATCAGACGCGGCTCCCAGGTAGGAATCTGCACCCCTTTATAGCCTATTTCCGCCATCCACTGACAGATCGTGTCTAAACGATTAAAGGGCGCTTGGTCCCCTACGAATTGTGCCAGAAAAATTCCCGGCCCTCTCACATTTTTCATTTTTCAGTATTCGGTTTAATCGGTTTGGTTCTTTTCTAAACATTTTTTTTCACGAAAGGGTCTGCACTTCATCACAAAATCCACCAACGTCCTGACCCCAAGCGTCCTAAGTGGGATTTTGAATTTAAATCGATTGCAAAGCCTTTATAGGCTACTTTTTCACTTCGACTCCCATTTTTTTCTTCCAATCGCGCACGCCGCTTACGGATTCTTTTCCCGAAAAAACGGCATTTAAGATTTAAATTTAAAGGAAAAAGGCTGAATATTAAATGAAAAATTGATAGTTTGGTCTTATAATTCACGTTTCTCGAAAACGTTTTAAACCTATCTAACCGAAATAACGCATGCGTTCAGGAGTAAAATTTCAGCTTTCCTTTATGATGTTCTTGGAGTTCTTTATCTGGGGCTCCTGGTTCGTGACGCTGGGTACTTTCTTGGGTACCAACTTACAAGCGACGGGCGCGCAGACCGCAGCTGCCTTCTCTTCCCAATCCCTCGGCGCCATCATCGCCCCCTTTATCATCGGGCTCATCGCCGACCGCTACTTTAATGCTGAGCGCATCCTCGGCGTCCTCCACCTAGCAGGCGCAGCGCTCATGTTTATGATGTTTAATGCCACGGATTTTAGCAGCTTCTATCCTTATGTACTGGCCTACATGGTGCTGTTTATGCCCACCCTGGCCTAGTAAATTCCGTATCCTTTAATCAGCTGAAAAGCCCCGAAAAGGAATTTGCTGCCATTCGCGTCTGGGGAACCATCGGCTGGGTAGTGGCTGGTGCCGCCATCAGCTACGTCTTCGCTTGGGATAGCAGCGCCAGCTTGGCCGAAGGCCTCTTAAAAAATACCTTCCTGATGGCCGCTATCAGCTCCCTCATCCTAGGGCTCTTTAGCTTCACCCTCCCCGCTACACCCCCGAAGGCAAATAAAAACGAAAAGGTCAGCCTGGGCGGTCTACTCGGTCTAGATGCCATCAAATTATTAAAGGATAGAAACTACGGCATTTTCTTCGTTTCCTCTATCCTCATCTGCATTCCACTCGCCTTCTATTACCAGCTGGCGAACCCCTTCTTGACAGAAATCGGCGTGGCGAACCCTACCGGAAAAATGACCATCGGACAGGTCTCCGAGGCCCTCTTCCTGCTCGCACTACCCTTTTTCTTTAAACGTTTTGGCTTTAAAGTGACCCTGCTCTTAGGCATGATCGCCTGGGTGCTCCGCTATGCCCTCTTTGCATTCGGCGACGCTGACGGTAAGTTCTACTACCTACTCATCGGAATCGCGCTGCACGGCATCTGCTACGACTTCTTCTTCGTTTCGGGCCAAATTTATACCGATGCGAAGGCGGGGCCGAAAGTAAAATCCGCTGCACAGGGTCTGATTACCCTTGCCACCTATGGAGTAGGAATGTTGATCGGTTTTGCCGTGGCCGGCAAAGTAGCCGACGCCTACCTGCTCTCCGAAAACACACATGCTTGGGAATCCATCTGGCTCATTCCAGCAGGCATCGCGGCGCTAGTGGTCTTGATCTTCTTTATCGCCTTTAAGGACGAGCGTAAAAAAGATCCAGAAATACCTGTAAAAGCATGAAGCGCAGAACCTGGCTGAAAAGTATCGGAATCAGCAGCCTCGCACTAGGGACAGCCTCCCTTCACGGCCTCGCCGGAGCAGGGCAGCTGCGGACACCCGCCGCGAAAGACTCCCGGATACGCCATGCCTTCTGCAGCTGGCTATTCCCAGAACTGAGCCTAACCGAGCAGTGCGGCGTGGCACAAAAACTGGGCTTTCAGGCCATCGACCTGGTGGGCCCCGCCGGTTGGCCGACCTTAAAGGCCCATGGACTAGCTTGCAGCATGTGTAATGGAGCCGAGATTAGCCTGACCGAGGGTTTTGCGCAAGCAGACCTACACGAAGAGCTCTTCACCCGCTATGCGGCCCTGATTCCGGAAGTAGCTGCAGCTGGATATACAAACCTTATCTGTTTCAGCGGAAACCAAGGGCGCCAAAGTGATGCGGAGTGTTTAGCGAACTGCGCCGCAGGCCTGAGGCCCTTACTCCCTCTAGCAAAGGAGCATGGAGTCATCTTACACATGGAGCTGCTCAATAGCCGCTTGGATCACCCCGACTACTGGGCCGCCACGAGTGCAAAGGGCATCGCGCTCTGCGAGGAACTGGACAGCCCGCAGTTTAAGCTGCTCTTCGATATTTACCACATGCAGGTAATGGAAGGAGATCTCATTCGCAGTATACGCATGCATCACCAGCATTTCGGGCACTACCATACTGCAGGAAATCCTGGGCGTGGTGAGCTGACAAACCGACAAGAAATCCAGTATCCCGCCGTGATGGCAGCGATCATGGAAACAGGCTATACGGGCTACATCGCCCATGAATTTATTCCGAAGAATCCGGATAAGCAGCAGGCACTAGCAGAAGCGAAAGCAATCTGCGACAGTTACACGAAATTATAACTATACTAACGCGATAAACTCAATCACATAAATGGCAGATCAAACGTACGATGCGATCGTCGTCGGCTCCGGTATCAGCGGCGGCTGGGCGGCAAAGGAACTCACAGAAAAAGGCTTAAAAGTACTTTTATTAGAGCGTGGGCAAAATGTAGAACATGTCAAAGACTACAAAAACGCCAATCAGGCGCCTTGGGAAATCCCTCACCGAGGGCGCAGGACCATCGAAATGCTGGAAAATCACCCAAACTTAAAACGTGATTACGTCTTAAATGAGCAGAATCTCGACTGGTGGGCACATGAAAAGGACTCCCCCTACGTGGAGAAAAAACCATTTACCTGGTTTAGAGGCTACCAAGTAGGTGGACGCTCCCTGATGTGGGGCCGCCAGAGCTACCGCTTGGCTGACATCGACTTCGAAGCCAACTTAAAAGAAGGCATCGCAGTAGACTGGCCAGTGCGTTATAAGGACCTGGCCCCTTGGTACAGCTATGTAGAGCGCTTTGCTGGAATTTCCGGTAACCGTGACGGCCTGGATATCCTTCCTGACGGAGAATTTCTACCTCCGATGGACTTAAACTGCGTCGAAAAAGAGGTGGCGGAACGCATTAAAGCCAAGTGGAACGGGAAAAGGCTCATGACCATCGGCCGTGTGGCGAATATCACGCAGCCGCATGAAGGACGCGTAAACTGCCAGTACAGAAATAAATGCTGGCTCGGCTGCCCTTTCGGAGGCTACTTCTCTACGCAGTCCTCTACCCTTCCTGCCGCTATGCGTACGGGCAACTTAACCCTTCGCCCCTGGTCGATCGTAACCAAGCTTACCTACGATAAGGATACCCAGAAGGCCACAGGAGTGGAGGTTTTAGATGCTGAAAATAATCAGACCTACACGTATAAGGCCAAAGTAATTTTCCTGTGTGCCTCTGCCTTTAATTCCACCGCCATTCTGATGCGTTCTGCCACAGATATTTGGCCAGGAGGCCTCGGCAGCAGCAGTGGAGAGCTCGGCCATAACGTTATGGACCACCACTTCCGCGTAGGAGCGAACGGAACATACGAGGGCTTCGAGGACCGCTATTATTTTGGCCGCCGGCCAAATGGAATTTACATTCCGCGCTTCCAAAACGTAGGTGATGACAAGCGTGACTACGTACGCGGCTTTGGCTATCAGGGAGGCGCCAGCAGATCCGGATGGAGCCGTAATGTGGCCGAGATAAACTTCGGTGCTCCTCTAAAAGAGGCACTTACGGAGCCAGGACCTTGGAGCATGGGCATCACCGCCTTCGGTGAAATTCTCCCTTACCATGAAAATAAAATCACCCTGTCGAAGGATGTCACCGACAAGTGGGGGCTTCCTGTCTTAGAAATGGATGCAGAGCTGAAGGAGAACGAAAAGCGCATGCGAAAAGACATGATGAGCGAGGCGGTCGCTATGCTAGAAGCTGCCGGCTTAAAAGATGTACGCGGTTTTGATGCAGGTTACACCTTAGGCCAAGGAATCCATGAGATGGGAACCGCTCGTATGGGGCGTGACCCGAAAACCTCAGTCTTGAATGGCAATAATCAGGTGTGGGACGCTAAAAACGTTTTCGTCACAGATGGTGCCTGTATGACCTCAGGGGCTGCGCAGAACCCATCTCTGACCTACATGGCCTTAACCGCACGAGCAGCGGACTTTGCGGTAGCAGAATTAAAGAAAGGGAACCTATAAAAGAATCGATCATGGCAATCAATAGAAGAGACGCACTAAAATCCATGGCCCTCCTGATGGGAGGAACTATAGTAGGGATGAATGCCTTGTTGACAGGGTGTAGCCCAGAGGAACAACTTAGCGGACTGAATTTCAGCGAGAAAGATATCGCTTTCTTAGACGAGCTGGGTGAGGCGATTATCCCCACCACCGATACGCCAGGGGCTAAGGCAGCTGAAATCGGCACCTTTATGGTCATGATGGTAAAGGATACCTATAATGCAGCAGAGCAAGAGAAGTTTACCAATGGCCTGAATGCTTTACGCGCAGACTTTAAAAAACAGCAAAGCACAGACTTTATGGAGGCTAGCACGGCAGATCGCACCGCCTATCTCAACGCCCTACAGGCGCGAGCGGCTGAGGAGGAGGCTTTAGCTGGCTTCTTAGCGATGGCCAAGGATCTCACAGTCCTCGGGTATTTCACCTCTGAAATCGGTGCCACACAGGCCTTACGCTACATGGAGACGCCAGGGAAATACGACGGTTGTATGGAGTATGTTCCTGGCGACAGGGCATGGGCATTATAAAGGTGTAAAAACCTCGTTTATGGGTGTATAGGCAAGACTTCTTTATGTAGTCGTACATACTACTACCGGGGAAGTCAACACCCATCGGTCGCTCAAGTTAAAAAAAGACCCCTTAGGAAGGCAGCAGCTTTTCCTAAGGGGTTTTATCGTAATCGCTTTAGCTCATGTTTAGCTATAGACTTAATCCACCCAGTTCTTCGTGACGTAACGGGAGCTGTAAAGCAAGTAATACACCAGTACGAGTAAAAGAAACAAGCCTGCCACTTCAAACTGCGCCCAGATGCGCGAACGATTAATAATGACACTCGCTTCTTTTACTAAGCGCTGTCCTTCGTCCAGCTGAATTTCGGAAAGACGCTCTAAATCCGTCAGCGCACGCCGAATGGCCGCATTATAGACACGTACTTCCTCGGTGTTTACGGTGTTCGTCGCTGTATTAAAAATACGCTCATAGCGCTCTATTCTCAGCTCATCTTCCACGATGCGTCTAAAATCAGCCAGCGCATCGGCTTCACTTACGGTGAGGAGTGTGCTTTCGAACTGATAAACGCGGGCTAAAATCTCTTCCTCTTTTTGGGCGATGTCCGCTAGGATCAGGTCGGGATCTTCTACCACATCGCAGTGATTAATCGCTAGCTTTACTTCATACAGCCGCTCACTTATATCAAAAAGTAAAGACTCGGTAACTAAGCGGTCTTCGTACACAGAGGCGAAGGAACTCCCTAGCGCCTCGAAATTTTTACGCTCTAAATAATTTTTATACACGATCGCCAACACGATAACCGACAGAACACTGGCTAAGGTGAGCTTACTTCTAAATCCCTTTGTCATAATTTGGGTACGCTGAATTTCTATAATTGAACATGCTAAGTTAAAGGAATACAAGGTAAATCCAAGATTTTTCTTGTGAATACCAAGCCCTTAACCCTGCCAAAAATAAGCTACCGCGTGGGGCAAGATAAAAAAACAAAAGGGATATCCGAAGATATCCCTCTGTGATCCCGCTGGGGCTCGAACCCAGGACCCTAACATTAAAAGTGTTATGCTCTACCAGCTGAGCTACGGAATCTAAAATCTTAGTAATGTGATCCTGTCAGGACTCGAACCTGAAACCTACTGCTTAGAAGGCAGTTGCTCTATCCAGTTGAGCTACAGGACCTGCTTTCAAAAAGAAGTCGGGGTGGCAAGATTCGAACTTGCGACCTCCACATCCCAAATGTGGCGCGATAACCGGGCTACGCTACACCCCGATTCTGTTTGAGTTTGCAAAGGTAGTGATTACTCTTTGTAATCCAAACTTTTTTGAAAGCAGTTTTCAATTTATTTTGTGATCCCGCTGGGGCTCGAACCCAGGACCCTAACATTAAAAGTGTTATGCTCTACCAGCTGAGCTACGGAATCAAAATGCCCTTAAACGTATTTTAAAAGCGGTTAAATTATCGGCACTGACTTGGTTTTGAGTAAATCTTTGCCGTAATTGGACTGCAAAAATAAGCGTAGTAATTGAAAATGCAAAACCTAAAGCCCTTCTTTATTCTTTTTTTCCTGCTTTTTTTCAGCAAAAACACCCAAAACGCTAATGCTCAGGAAATTACTATCAGCCTCGAACAGGCAGATGCTTTCTTCGCCGCCCAAGACTATCAAGAGGCCATGGAAGTCTACGAAGTTCTCCTGCACGAACAGGGTAAATTCTCTCCTGCCATGCTACTAAAGATGGCCTTCATCGCAGAGGGTCGCGGGGATTTAAGCGCAGCCTCCTTTTACTTGGCCAAATACTACGCCCACAATAACTCCCCTAGAGTGGTCTCTAAAATTAAACTCATTAACGGACAGGAAAACCTCCGTGGCTTTACCGTATCAGACAAGGAACAGCTCCTTTCCCTTCTCCTACTCTATAAAGAACCCCTCCTCGGTGCACTCAGCCTTCTGGTAATCGTCTTCCTTATCTTAGCCCTTTTAAAGCCCGCCAGAGCCCGCGAAGCCGCCTTCCCTGCCCTGGTCTTTTGCCTGCTGGCCCTCGCCTTAAATAACGGCCTACAAGACCCTAAATACGCACTCATCGACCGCATGCCCACCTTACTCATGGAAGGCCCATCCGGTGGCAGCCGACTAGTGGAGAAACTGGAAACAGGCCACCGCGTACAGGTGGTCGGGGAAACCGACAACTGGCTCCGCGTCGAGCTGGAAAATGAAACGGGCTATATCCGTAAATCCAGCCTGCGCATGCTGTAACCACGGTAAGCTTGAGTCACGGATAGGCGCTACACCCTAAGCGCGGAAAGGGCGAAACAACTAAAAATCCAAAGGATCTAAATGCTTGAAATGGCCATTCAGCTGAATACGCTGTCGGGCCTTTTCAGCTTCTCGTAAGACAGGCAGGACGCGCAGCAGATGCTCACGCAAAAAGGAAATACGCTCTTCTTCCTCAGGCATTAGAAGCAAGGCATATTCCTGATCCAAACTCAGGCCCAACTTATGGGCCAAGTCGAAGCTTGTCGTCGTCTTGGCTTCGTAGGTTTTTTCATGCCCCATCAAGCGAAAAAAATCTTGAACATAAGGCATAAGCTGCTGCATCAGGTAAGGAATAACGACCAGCTGCTGCTCTCGGAAAACCACATCACCCCCCGCATAGAGCTTGCCCGGAAGTGGATTAAAGAAATGCTGAATCTGAAAGGTCCTGGTCGCACGACAGCTAATATCAAAGCGCCCATCCGCATACCGCTTTTCCACAGAGCTTAGCTCTAAAAGTGTGCCTATCGGCAAAAGACTATCAGAGTAGACACAAAGCCCGAAACGCCCATCTCCGGCCTCTAAATCGCCCACTAACTGCCTATATCGAGGCTCAAAAATATGTAAATTCACTTTCTCGCCGGGAAAAGCTACCAGCTTTAAAGGAAATAAAGGTAAACGCGATTCCATAGTCTTGCAGGTTTACCAAAATTAACACCATACCCCAAGGGATGTTTTAGCCCCGATTAAAAAAGACGGGCAGATGCATTTCCTAATCCCCTTCTTCCTCTGTACGTTGCTGTACGTGGTGCAGCGCTTCCTTTACATGCACGATCTGGGTAGGACTCATGTACAGATCTCGAATCTTCTCCTTATAATCCTCACTAAAATACGGATTCGATAAAATGTAATGCTTATTCGCTAAAATTTCTTCCCCTAAGCCGCAACCGATCGCATAGGCATCCGCTGCTAGCTCCGCATCCACCATGTGGCGCTGAGAGGTCATGTACTTCAGCCCAAAACGCATCATGCCCACAGAGCTCCTATTTAGATAATCCATAATATGCCCCAGCTCATGACCTATCCAGCCCATTAACACCTCCTTAGGGACGTCCTCCACAGGCATCAAACCATCTCCATCTGGTAAAAAACGCGTCAGCTTCACCTTGTACTTGCGATTGTCCTTACGGTCCACGAACAAACTTCCCAACTGAGACTGCCCAAGCATCTTGGCCCCACGGATGCGCTCCTTAAACTCGAACCGAATAAACACCTCCTGCAGCTCCGGAAAAAAACGTAAGGTCTCCACGACCACCTCCCGAAGCTCATCGGGCACCTCCTTATGCCGTAATAGTTCTTCTTCTGTTACTTGTTCTGTTACTTGTGCCAGGGCACAAAAGGAAAGGTAGCCGAAGAAAGGAACAAAGAAAAAAAGGAAACGGATGGAATGCTGCATAACGAAGAAATATACGTGCCAAACGAAAACGCAGACGTTCGCAAGCACAGTTTTAACTCTACTATAAAAGCGTGCTCTCCCTAAAATTGTTCCTGAACGAACAGACGCTTTGGCGCTCGCCACCAAAAAATAAAAAAATCGCCCACGGTTTCCCGCAGGCGACTGACATGATTTATTTCGCAGCGATATAGGCGAGTAGGTCTACGACCTTATTCGAATATCCCCACTCATTATCGTACCAAGAGACCACTTTCACGAACGTGTCGCTTAGCTGAATACCTGCACCCGCATCGAAGATAGACGTACGCGCATCGCCGATAAAATCGTTCGACACCACAGCGTCCTCCGTATAACCCAAAATACCGCTAAGCGCACCTTCAGAAGCTTCCTTCATCTTCGCACAAATCTCAGCATAGGTAGTAGGTTTCTGCAGACGTACCGTCAAGTCCACCACCGATACGTTCGGCGTAGGTACGCGGAATGCCATACCCGTCAGCTTGCCATTTAATTCTGGAATTACCTTTCCTACCGCTTTCGCAGCTCCCGTGGAAGAAGGGATAATGTTCTGACCAGCGCCACGACCACCTCTCCAGTCTTTCGCCGAAGGTCCATCTACCGTTTTCTGCGTCGCTGTAGTCGCGTGAACCGTCGTCATCAAGCCCTCCTCGATAATAAAGTTATCGTGTAACACTTTCGCGATAGGCGCTAAACAGTTCGTCGTACAAGAGGCATTCGACACGAAATCCATATCCGGAGTGTACGTATCTTCATTTACGCCCATTACGATCATCGGCGTATCATCCTTAGAAGGTGCAGACATAATTACCTTCTGAGCACCTGCCTCGATATGCCCCTTGGCAGACTCCTTGGTTAAAAATAAGCCCGTAGATTCCACGATATGCGTAGCACCCACAGCAGCCCAGTTTAAGTTGGCAGGGCTCTTCTCTGCCGTCACACGGATCTCACGCCCGTTTACGATCAGCTTGCCGTCCTGCACGTCTACCGTACCGTCGAATTTTCCATGAGTGGAATCGTATTTCAACATATACGCGATGTAATCCACATCGATCAGGTCATTAATAGCCACGACTTCGATGTCTTCACGCTGCTCAGCGACGCGAAAAACTAATCTCCCGATTCTACCGAAACCGTTAATTCCTACTTTGATTGTGCTCATAATTAACTATAGATTTAAATTTTGGGTACACTCCTTCTTATCCGGATTTCCCTGCATTCGTTTATGATTCAGTAAAAAATCCCTTATTTGTTTTTAAAATTACCACTTATTCGCCGTACTCCCAACAGATTCTATCATAATATGCAGCTGCTTAGCTAAAAAATCGCTCGTAAACGATTGCAGATTCACTGCTTTTTCTCCCCGCATGTCGGCTAAAAGTAAAAAAGACCATGCAAGGCGAACTCGCATGGTCTCACGGCATTAATTTTCTTCAGCGATCCGCGCCAGTAAGGCATTCCATGTCGCACATGGACGCATTACCGCCTCGGCCTTCGCAGGGTCAGGTCGGTAGTAGCCACCGATGTCGACACCCTCTCCCTGAACCTCGCTAAGCTCAGTGATAATCTGGGCTTCTAAGCGATCGAACTCGGCTAAAACTGGGGTGAATTTGGCACGAAGTGCCTCATCTTCCTGCTGCTCTGCCAGCGCCTCCGCCCAGTAGTAGGCCAGATAAAAATGTGTGCCTCTATTATCCAGCTCCTTCACCTTACGAGAAGGAGATTTATTCTCCTGTAGATACTTGGCATTCGCCACATCCAGCGCCTTTCCTAAGGTAATCGCACGCTTATTTTCGAACACCTGCCCTAAATGCTCTAAGGAAACGGCTAGGGCCAAAAATTCCCCTAAAGAATCCCAGCGCAAGTGGTTTTCATACAGCAACTGCTCCACATGCTTCGGAGCAGAGCCGCCTGCTCCCGTTTCGAAAAGCCCACCACCATTCATTAACGGAACGATGGAAAGCATTTTGGCACTGGTGCCCACCTCTAAAATCGGGAATAAATCCGTCAGGTAGTCACGCAGCACATTTCCTGTCACCGAAATCGTGTCTTTGCCCTCACGGATGCGCGCTAAAGAAAACTTCGTCGCCTCCGTAGGTGCTAGGATATGCAGCTCGAGGCCGGCTGTGTCGTGCTCCTTCAGGTAAGCTTCCACCTTAGCGATCAGCTCACGATCATGCGCCCGATCCTTATCTAACCAGAAAACGGCTGGATCACCCGTAGCACGCGCGCGGTTAACGGCTAATTTCACCCAGTCGCGAATCGCTGCATCCTTCGTCTGGCACATTCTCCAGATATCTCCTTCACTCACCTCATGAGCGAAAAGCACCTCTCCCGCAGCGTCGATCACGCGAACCGTACCTGAAGCAGGCAGCTTAAACGTCTTGTCATGGGAACCGTACTCTTCCGCCTTTTGGGCCATCAGCCCCACATTCGATACCGAACCCATCGTCGCTGGATCGAAGGCGCCATGCAGCTTACAGTCATCGATCGTGGCCTGATACACCCCCGCATAGGAGCGATCAGGAATAATCGCCACCGTATCCTGAAGCGCATCATTCTTATTCCACATCTGTCCCGAGCTACGGATCATCGCCGGCATAGAAGCATCGATAATCACATCATTCGGCACATGCAGATTCGTAATGCCTTTATCTGAGTTCACCATCGCCAGGTCTGGGCCTTCGGCCAATGCCTCCGCAATCGCCTCCTCTACCTGCTGCTGCACCGCCTCATCTAACTTATGGAGCTTAGCGAGTACATCCCCGAAACCGTTACTGGCGTCCACACCTACAGCAGCTAATTCTTTTCCGAAACGCTCGAAAACCGGGGCGAAGAAAACCTCCACCGCATGTCCGAAAATAAGCGGATCAGAGACCTTCATCATGGTGGCCTTCATGTGTAAAGAAAACAGTATCCCCTGTTCCTTCGCCGCCGCTTTCTGCTCGGCGAGAAACTGACGGAGCGCTGCCACCTGCATAAACGAGGCATCGATCACCTCCCCTGCCTGCAGCTTCAGGCCTTCCTTCAACACATGCTTTTGGCCATCGGCCGTGGTCAACTCGATGCGCACCTCGGTAGCCTCACTTAGCGTACGAGACTGCTCGCTACCATAAAAGTCGCCTGCCGGCATGCTCGCCACATGACTCTTAGAGTCTGCAGACCACTTGCCCATGCGGTGTGGATTATTTTTGGCGTATTGCTTGACAGCAAAAGGCGCTCGGCGGTCCGAATTCCCCTCGCGAAGTACAGGGTTTACTGCACTACCCTTCACCTTATCGTAGCTGGCTTTAATCTGCTCTTCTTCCTCATTTTTCGGGAAATCCGGATAATCTGGAAGGGCATATCCCTGCTGCTGAAGCTCTGTGATGGCCGCTTTCAGCTGCGGAAGAGACGCACTGATATTTGGTAATTTTACGATATTCGCCTCAGGGGTTTTGGCCACCTCGCCGAGCTCAGCCAGATAATCCGGCACACGCTGCTCGGGTGTCAGGCGATCCGGAAACTGCGCCAGAATTCTTCCCGATAAAGAAATATCGCGGGTCTCCACTGAGATTCCTGCCGCATCGGTGAAGGCTTTCACTACCGGCAAAAACGAATACGTCGCCAATGCAGGTGCTTCATCTGTTAATGTGTACAGGATTTTTGCGGTTTTTTTGGTCATTACACTAGTGTTATGGGGTGGTTTCACGCACGAAACAGCCCTGCTCCGTGCTGATTAAACTCGTATTAAATGCCTTAAAATTGCGCTAAGTTAGCTAAAATTCTTGAATTATGCCCCCTACGTGGACTTCCCCAGCTGAAATGCATCTGCATCCTGCCAGGCCGGAAATTTCTTCCGAAAGCGGTATAATGGCGCCCGCTCCAGCGTCACCCAGCCAGCCCGGGCCTCTCGCCTAAAAAAAGTAGCGCCTCGCCCTTAAAATCATAGGCCGCCGAATGCCCCTGATAGGGCACCTGATTGCCATCTTCTCCCACCCGATTCACACCGAGCGTATAGGCTAAATTTTCGATAGCACGCGCCTGAAGTAACACATCCCAGGCGGAGGTGCGTGCCTGAGGCCAGTTCGCCACATACAGGGCCACGTCATAGTCCAGACACTCCCCGCGCACACGATTTCGAGACCACACAGGGAAGCGCAGGTCGTAACAAATTTGCGGCAGCAGCCGCCAGCCCCTCAGCGTAAACACCGGACGCTCCTCTCCGGGACTGTAGGAGGCATCCTCCCCCGCCATACGAAAAAGATGCCGCTTATCGTAATGCCGAATTTCCCCTTGGGGCGTGGCCCAAAGTAGGCGATTTACATATTTCAACCCTGCTTTAACCACAATACTGCCCGTTACGACCGCATCAAACTGCGCCGCCAGCATCAGCAGCCAGCGTGAGGTAGGCCCCCCAGGAACCTCCGCCACCTCAGCAGCATCCATCGTGAAGCCTGTGGTAAACATCTCCGGAAGTACGATTAAATCCGCTTCAGCTGCATTCGCCTGCCAAAGCTGCTCCTCTAGACGGGCACGATTCGATTCCGGTGCCTTCCAGTAAAGGTCAGCCTGAACCAGCAGCACCCGCAGCTCTGGAGCACTCACAGTATCCGTGGTATGGCCCTGTCCCTCCATGCTTTAGCGCGTCGGGTACACCATGCGGTAATCGGTCGGCACCTTGCCCTTACTCACCTCGATCAGGCGGCTCTGGATCATGCGCTTTTTCAAGCCCTTTAAGTAATCCACGAAAAGGATGCCCTCTAAGTGATCATACTCATGCTGTATCACCCGCGCCGTCATGCCTGAAAATTCCTCCTCCACCAAGTTCCAGTTTTCATCGTAGTACTCCAGCGTCAACTTTTCCGGGCGGATAATCTCAGCGCGCACCTCGGGAATGCTCAGACAGCCTTCCTCGAAGCCGAAGGCATCTCCGTACTCATCCAGCAAAATCGGGTTAATAAACGCCCGGCGAATGCCTTTCTCCTCATCGCCCTCATCCAGCATCAGCGTGCTGTCGATCACAAAAAGTCGGATCCCCTTATTAATCTGCGGAGCCGCCAGTCCCACACCATGGGCATGATCCATCGTTTTATACATGTCTGCGATAAGGGCCTGAATGTCCTCCCCCTCAGGGATTTCCTCTGCCTCTCGCTTTAAAATCGGATTGCCGTAGGCGACGATTGGATATATCATATAGACGCTAAATAGCTTTGTAAAATAATAGTTGCACTGATCTTATCGAGATTACCAGTCTTTTCCTTCCGGTCTCGCTTCTTAGACCCCATCGCCAGCATGGACTGCATGGCCATCTTAGAGGTAAACCGCTCGTCCACCAGCTTCACCGGAATCACTGGGAACTTTTTTTCTAAAGTCCCCTTCAGCTGCAGCACCCGAGGCGTCATCTCATTTGCCTCGCCCTGAAGGTTACGGGGCAGGCCCAAAATAAAGGCCTCCACCGGCTCACGAGCCACATACTGCTCGAGATACACCAGCAACTGATGCGTCGGGACCATCTCCAGAGGGTTAGCGATGAGTTTTAACGGGTCTGTAACAGCCAGCCCCGTGCGTTTAGTTCCCAGGTCTATAGCCAGCAGCCTTCCCATATCAGTTTGCCTTAATTTTAAGCGTTAAAATACGCTCCACTTCCTTTTCTAAAGCCGCCGCCTTCGGGAAAAGAAGCTCGTCTTCTATTTTCGCATGCACCTGAAGCTTGCGCTCGAAGGCCTGTAGCTCTTCATAAAGGACGCGTACCGCAAAGGGCACTTCCGCATCCAGTGCATAGCCCCGGGTAAGGGCACGAATCCCCTGCATCTCATCGTCATGCTGATCATGCACATCTAAATGGGTGCTCACCCTACACTTCGCCCACACCTGCAGCGCACGATGGAGTGGCAGCTGCCTTTTTCCAGCAGACTCAGGTAGCTGATCTTCAGAAATATACCTTCTTCTTCCTCCTTTAAGTGATGTACGAAATCATCTACAAAAAGCGGAAACAGCGTACTTAAATCGAGTAAAATAGATTGGTATTTCCCCGCATCGGCTATTCCTTCGATCATCTGGCTGAGGAAAGGAAGGTCCTGCCGGACAAATTGCCGATGCCGCGCCGTCAGGTATTCTACCAAAACTTCTATCGGATGCAGATAAAGCTCCTCGAAGGCAGGCTCCCGGCGATCCTGCGCCCACTGCTCTAAGGTATGCGTCAGCTGCTCAGGTGATAAGGCGAAAAGAATGGCATACCTGCTGAAAAGTATGCTCCTCGTAGCGAAAAAAGTCTATACCAAAGTGATGCAGCACGGCCGCCATCAGGCGCTCTTCGCTCACAAGCTCGCGGATCGTGGTGGTAGGGTGGGGTCGCATCATGGTACAAATTTAAAAATATTTAGCCACCGAAGACAGGGAAACTCATCTAAATTGATTTTTTTACGTTTATCAAAACGAAATAGCAATTCCACCTGTTAAGTGTTATATTTGTTCTACATGATTTTCTAAAAAAGTTCAAGCGTGAGTACTAGTAAAAATAGCAACCATATCATTCGGCTTCCGCTCTTCATCGGATTGGGGATAGCTGCGGGCATTTGGATAGGCGCTACCTTCCATGAGCCTGAAAAATCAGAGAAAAATGACCTGAGAGCGGCCATTTATAAGTTACAAGAAATCATCACCTACATCAATAGAGATTATGTAGACAGTGTGAATACAAACGAGCTGGTCGAGTATGGTATCGAAAAGATGCTCGAAAAGCTCGACCCGCACTCCAACTATATCCCTGCACGTGATGCTAGTTTGGCGAAATCACAGCTGGATGGGGAGTTCGATGGCATCGGCGTGGAATTTGGCATTTTACGCGATACCATTTATGTAGTGGCGCCACTTACAGGGGGGCCCTCTGAAAAGTTAGGCATCCAGTCTGGTGACCAAATCATCAAGGTGGACGATAAAACTGTGGCTGGAACAGGCATCACGAATCGGGATGTTTTCGACCTTTTGCGCGGACCACGCGGCAGTGAAGTACAAATCGAAATCAAACGTAAAAATCAGGCAGACCTCATGCCCTTTACGATCAAAAGGGATAAAATTCCTCAGTACAGCATCAATGCCAAGTATATGGTGGACGACGAGGTGGGCTATATTAAGGTAACGCGTTTGCTGCCACCACCTACGATGAATTTAAGGAAGCCGTAAAGATGCTGAAGGAACAAGGCATGCAAAAGCTCATCTTAGACCTGCAGGGAAATCCCGGAGGCTATATGGGAGCCGCCATTAACATCGCAGATGAGATTCTAAGCGATAATGTGGTCATCGTGTCTCAAAAAGGAAAAACTACTCGCTTTAACCAAAAAGCCTACGCAGTAAAACCAGGGCTTTTCGAAGATGGTAGCGTCATCGTTCTTATCAATGAAGGCTCTGCTTCCGCCTCAGAAATCGTGGCGGGTGCCATTCAAGATAATGATAGAGGGCTTATCGTGGGCAGAAGATCCTTCGGGAAAGGACTCGTGCAGATGCCGATAGACCTTTCCGATGGAGCAGAACTTCGCCTGACCATCGCACGCTATTATACCCCTTCCGGGCGCTCTATTCAGAAGCCTTACGGGGAGGATAAAGACTATAGCATGGACTGGCTCGATCGCTACGAGCATGGAGAATTTTTCAGCGCGGACAGCATCAAGTTTAACGATAGCCTCAAATACGAAACACGCTCCGGCCGCATCGTTTACGGCGGTGGCGGGATCATGCCGGATTTCTTCGTGCCTTTCGATACCACCATGGCCAGCGCTTACGTGAATCGTTTATTCAACTCTGACTCAGCCCGAGAATTTATCTTGGATTATCTGGAAAAGAATAAGAGCAAATTCAAAGACATGCCTTTCCAAGACTATTATGCCAAGTTCGAGGTGTCCGATGCGATGCTGGAAGAAGTGGTGAAAGTAGGTGAGCGCAACAAGGTGAAATTTGACGAAAAGGATTTTAACCGCTCAAAAGACTACCTGAAAATTCTGCTAAAAGCGCACATGAGCCGGAATATCTACGATGAAAATGCATTCTACAAGGTCATTAACGATATAAACGAAGTGTACCAGCAAGCCCTGAACCTCTTCGGAGAAGCCGACAGGGTGGCCGCTCGTAAACCCGGCGACCTCGACTCGAAAAGTGAGTAAGTCCTCCTAATTTCAAAAAAGCAGCTTGGTAAACAAGCTGCTTTTTTGTTTTGTACTTCTTATAGTTCTAAAAAAAACATTGCATAAACGTCTAATTTTTGGTTTCTTGAGTCATGAAAATCTTTATCCCGCTGCTTTTCGCCTTACTTATTACCTCCCTTACCCAGGCTCAAACGCAAATGAACACAACAACTCCTCGGGCTGCTGCCCAAATCGACCACATCGCCATTTTAGTGGAAAACCTACCAGAAAGCTTAAGCTTTTACCAAAAAGTCTTTGGATTTCCGCGACTGGAAGACCCCTTCCGTGACGAAGTACACGCATGGCTAGGAATCGGCCATGGGCTCTCTTTACATTTGATAGAAGACACCTGGACCTCCCCCACCATCGATAAGAACAACCACCTCTGCTTTGCTGTCAGCGACCTGCAGGGCTTTATAGATAACTTAAACAGGTTGGAAATTGGATACGAAGATTGGCCAGGGGCCAAAAAAAGCGTCACCACACGTCCAGACGGCATCCAGCAGATCTACTTGCAGGACCCAAATGGCTACTGGATAGAAGTAAATGATTCACTACGTCCCTGATGCAAGCACTCCCTTAGGACCAAAAAAAAGAGCGCTACAGCAAGCGCTCTTTTTAATTTTCATACTACCATGTAGTCAGTAGGAAAGGGAATGCCTTCGCCAGCTCTATTATAAAGCTGCCTCGTCTTCCATGCCTTCTTCAGCCTCTTCTAGGACCTCTTCGCCCTCTTCCATCAGCTCTTCCATGCTCTCTTCAGCATCTTCCATCATTTCTTCCATTTGATCTTCTGCATCTTCTGCCTCTTTTTCTTCGCATGAGGTGAAACCGATGGCGAAGAAGAAAGCGAATGCAAGTGTCAGGGCGGATAATGACTTTAATTTCGTAAACATAGTTTGGTCGTTTATATTGTTATGAATAGACAGTACATAAGGGCTAAAAACCGCTTATTGTATCGCAAAGATACATGCCATTTCTTTACCCTACTAATTTTCGACCAAAATTCCTCACTGTCAGCCGATTGCCCCACAAAAGAAAAGAGCAGTATTTCAAGCGAAAATCGCCTAAATACTGCTCCTAAGAAGCCCTAAGGGGTTTACTTGTAAGGGAAACCTTATTGACTAAACACAGTTTCTTTTCCCACAGGTACTACTCTTCGTAGATAGCGTTCGGCCAGCGGTCATTCGCCACATTAATATCTGCCATCACTTTATCAGGATCGATTTCTACTGCGACTACCTTTTTATCTGTCTTCAGTAAATGATTCCATGTGTTTCCTTGATACCAAATCTCCACCGGCAGCGAGCGTCTTTCTTTCGTACCATCTTCATAAGTCACCTCGAAATTCACCGGCATTGGCAGGTCTCCTCTATTCGAGAATACGACCACATAATTATTCATGTAAGGATACACCCCATCGATGCGAGATCGATGTTATCGTTACTGTAAAACCACCCTTTCCAGAAGTAGTCTAAATTCTCGCCTACTACATGCTCGAAATGATTAAAGAAATCAGCAGGCTGCGGATGCTTGTAGGCCCAGGTCTTGATATACGAACGGAAAGCATTATCGAAGCGCTCATGCCCGATCACGTACTCTCGAAGCATCATCAAGCCCATCGCAGGTTTCATATAGGCCACCATCCCTAAGTTATTCGACTGCGTACGATCGGGATGCGTCGCTGTAGGTTCACGGTTTTCATTCGTTAACCAGTTCGCATAACGTCGTGTCTGAATCAAGTTATTCGTGTACTCGCCATCATTAAAGGCCAAGTACGAATAATAGTTGATAAAAGTGTTAAAACCCTCATCCATCCAGGCATGTCGTCTCTCGTCCGTCCCGACGATCATCGGAAACCAGTTGTGCCCAAATTCATGGTCAGTAACTCCCCAGAGGCTTTCGCCTTTAGAGCGGTAGCTGCAGAAACTCAGGCCCGGATACTCCATTCCACCTACATTTGCCGCCACATTCACGGCCACTGGGTATGGGTATTCGTACCACATCTCAGAATAATGCTCCACGGAAGCCTTCCCATACTCAGTAGAACGTCCCCAAGCCTCGTAGCCATCCGACTCTTTCGGATAGACGGACTGCAGCATGGCTTTTTTGCCGCTAGGCAAATTAATCCGCGCGGCATCCCAAATAAAGGCTTTCGATGAAGCAAAAGCGATATCTCGGCTATTCTCCATCTTAAAGTGCCAGGTGAGGGTGCCTTCCTGCTTGGGACGAAGCAGGGCATTATCGCCTACTTCCTCGGGTTTGATCAGGTAAACACGCTCATCGCTCTTAGCGGCCTCCTCCATACGATCTAAAAGGGTCTTGCTTAGGACCTGACGTGGGTTTTGGAGCTCTCCAGAAGCGACTACGATATGGTCATAAGGCACTGTGATTTTATAATCAAAATCTCCGTAACCCAGGTAAAACTCGCCCGCTCCTAAGTAGGGTCTACATTCCAGCCACGGACATCATCGAAGACCGCCACCTTCGGATACCACTGCGCCAAGGCATAGATAACACCGTCTTTCAGCTTTACACGTCCCATTCGGTCCATGCCTTTTTCAGGAACTTTAAAGGAAAAGTCCATGCTCACGGTAGCCTTGCCACCATTCGCGGGAATCGGCTCTGCAAAAAAGACCTGCATACGCGTATCCGAAATCAGATACTTGTTGGAAACCGGCTTGTTACGTCCGAGCACCTGTGCCCGCACATTTTCGATGGTATTTCCACCATTTACATCTCCGCTGTAGCGATTTCCCTGAATCGGAGTGATCAGCGTACCGCGAGAATCCTCCATAAAGCGGTTTTGCTCGAGGTAGAGCCACAGGAAGTCCAGTGACTCCGGACTATTATTGGTATAGGTTATGGTCACCTTACCCGAGACAGTGTGCTCCTCCTCATCTAAGGTCACATCGAGCACATAATCCGCCCCGTTTTGCCAGTACATAGGCCCTGGTTTACCGGAAGCCGTGCGGTAGGCTGTGCCTTGGCGGTAGCCAAATTCCGTGAAGGCAGCGTCCTTATTTCCTCGTACCTCAAACTGCGCCTGTGCCACCGTAGCGAACAAGCAGCCGAAGAGTAAAAGAAAAATTTTACTTTTTAGTCGAATCATAGTGTTTATTTGGAACTGTAAGTTAATGCGCTAAAATACAGAAACAAGAAAGAGAAAAAAACTTAAATACCATAAAAAAATAAAATTGTACTACGCTGAAATTAAATACAATTTTTTATTAGAATGTAGACTAAATACCCCCTAATTTTGGCTACATCTTTGAAAGAATTCCATGAAAAAACCTTTACTTACGGGGCTTTGCTGCCTCTTATTTTCCGGAATCCTCCAGGCCCGCCACGAGCAGGATAGTGTGATCGTCCAGCTCGGCGAGGTCACCATTCAGGAAAACCGACTGGAAATCCCCTACAATAAAAGTTCTCGGAACGTCTCCGTGATCACCCGAAAGGCCATCGAAACGACTCCAGCCCGCAGCTTGCAGGAGGTCCTCTCCTTCACTCCTGGGGTAGATGTACGACAGCGGGGCGTCAGTGGGGTTCAGGCTAATATCGGCATTCGCGGGGGCTCCTTCGAACAGACACTCATGCTCTTAAACGGCATCAAGCTCACCGATCCACAGACAGGCCACCACATGATGAACATCCCCGTTCCCCTGATGGCTATCCAGCAAGTGGACGTCTTAAAAGGCCCCGGAAGCAGTATTTATGGCCAAAACGCCTTTGCGGGAGCTGTCAATATAATTACGCGCCTGCCTGAAGAAAAAAGCATTCAGGCGCAGCTCTTTGGGGGTGATTTCGGAATGCGGGGAGCAAATGCCGTCCTCTCTTTGCCGGTAGGCAAGTACAAACAAACCATCAGCTTCAGCCATGATGCCAGTAATGGTCACTGGCACAACTCGGACTTCGTGGTAAACAATCTCTTCTATGAAGGGGGAATCACCACGGGCGGCAAGCACGAATGGCGCACCATGCTCGGCTATACGGAGCGCGATTTCGGGGCCAATGGCTTCTACACAGATGCTTTCCCTGATCAGTGGGAGGCCGTTTCCACCTACTTGGCATCCCTAAGCCATACCTATCGCGACGGCGGCCTCTACCTGCAAACCCGCGCCTACTGGAGAAGAAATGACGATGAATTCCGCCTGCGACGCGAAGAACCGGAGTTTTTCACGAACTTCCACGTCAGCGATGTCTATGCCTTAGAGGTAAATGGCCGCTACACCAGCAGTCTCGGCAGCACGGGCTTCGGAGTAGAGGGGCGTAGCGAGCAGCTGAACAGCACCAACCTGGGAGAGCGCGAACGTTATTTTTTAGGGGTCTTCGGTGAGCACCGAGTCGAATTTCTTGACCGCTGGGATGCGCGTGCAGGTGTCTATGCGAATTTCTACGATGAGTTCGGGTGGAGAGCCTTTCCAGGTGCAGAAATCGGCTTCCAAGCCAGCGAAAGAGGCCGCTTTTATAGCAGCTACGGGGTAAGTTTCCGCATCCCCTCCTTCACGGAGCTCTACTACGTGGATCCCAGTAATAGCTCTAACCCAGACCTTTTGCCTGAGGAGGCCTATAACTTCGAAGTGGGCTACAAATATGTGGGAGAACGCCTGCGCGCGGAAGCCGTTTACTTCTTTCGCGATACCCGTAACTTGATCGACTACACGCGTGCCCCTGTGGCCCCTGGACAGGCACCGCAGCCTGGAGACCCGATAACGTCAGTGAAGTGCGCTTTAACGGCATCGAACTGGGACTGGCCTATGGTATCCGTGAAGCCATCGGAAACTTCCGCATCGACGAAATCTCATTTAGCTATAACTACATCGACGCAGACCTCAACCAGCGCCCTGAGCTGGAGTCACGCAATACGCTAACCTCCCTGCGCCATCAGGTCATCGGCGGGGTACAAACTTCCTATAAAAACTTCGTGGAGTTAAACGTGAAGGCACGCTACATCGAACGTTTCGCACTGGATCCCTACTTCCTCCTCGATGCACGTATGGACATCGGGCGCTTGCGCAAATGGGGCGGCTTCGCCGAAATCTCGAACATCACCAATACCGACTACATCGAAGCGGGCTTCGTCCAGATGCCCGGACGCTGGTTCCGAATGGGGCTTACCTTAAATTTATTTGACCTGTAAGCCGGTGAACAGGAGCAGCTGGACATCCCACAGGCTCCTGCTCACTTTTTTATTTCTCATTATCAAGGCCTTATTTTCAATAGCGCAAAATATTTCACAGGGTAGTTTGCATTTTAACGCTTTAAACCTACCTTTGCATACCAATTAACGCAAGGCACATGGCCAAGCAACACACAGAATGGGATTTTAGCTCAGTTGGTTCAGAGCATCTGCCTTACAAGCAGAGGGTCGGGGGTTCGAATCCCTCAAATCCCACAAGAGATGTAGCTTTAGCTGCATCTTTTTTTTTGTGCCTATTTTTTTGCTTCGAGGGGCAAAGGTGAAAAAAGGCCCTCGAAAAAATCCGAGAGCCCTTTTTATGTACTATCGCTTATCAAGTGATAAGCGAGCTACTTAGACCATGACGCCTTACCTCCACTGCATCCCCGCCACAGCTATGGGTTTGAAAGCAGATTTAAATATCAAACTTGATTCCCTGTGCTAAAGGCAGCGCAGTGCTATAGTTGATCGTATTCGTCTGCCGGCGCATATATACCTTCCAAGCATCCGAGCCGGACTCACGGCCTCCACCTGTTTCTTTTTCACCCCCGAAAGCACCGCCGATTTCCGCCCCTGAGGTGCCGATGTTCACATTTGCGATGCCGCAGTCAGATCCAGCCGCAGATAAAAACTGTTCCGCCTCGCGCATATTCAGCGTCATAATCGCTGAGCTGAGACCTTGCGGAACGGCGTTTTGCATCTCGATGGCCTCCTCCAGGGTTTCGTAGCGCAGCAAATATAAAATAGGCGCAAAGGTCTCTTCCTGTACCTTCTGGTAGTGATTTTCAGCCTCCACGATGGTGGGCTGCACATAGCAGCCACTCTCAAAACCGGGACCTTCCAAGACACGCGCCGGAATAAGCACGCGCCCTCCTTCCTGCTGCACCGCGTCGATCGTCTTCAGGTAAGCAGACACTGCCTCTTTATCGATGAGGGGACCCACATGATGCTTTTCATCTAAAGGGTTCCCGATGTTTAATTTGCCGTAGGCAGCCACCAAGCGCTCCTTTACTTGTTCATAGACGCTGCTGTGCACGATGAGACGGCGTGTGGTCGTGCAGCGCTGCCCAGCTGTACCCACCGCCCCGAAAAGGGCGCCGCGAATGGCGATTTCCATATCCGCTTCTGGGCTGATGATGATCGCATTATTACCGCCCAGCTCCAGCAGACTGCGCCCCAAGCGCTCCGCCACGGTAGCTGCCACGATTTTACCCATGCGCGTGGAACCGGTAGCAGAAACCAGCGGAATACGCTTATCTTGACTGAGCCACTCCCCGACACGGTAATCCCCTTGGATCAAGCAGCTAATGCCCTCCGGATAACCGTTTCGCGCGAAAATCGGAGCGACGATATGCTGACAGGCTAAGGCCGAAAGCGGTGCCTTTTCAGAAGGCTTCCACACACAGACATCTCCGCAGACCCAAGCCAGCATCGTGTTCCAGGACCACACGGCCACGGGGAAATTAAAGGCGGAAATAATGCCCACCACGCCGAGAGGATGATACTGTTCATACATGCGATGCGCTGGACGCTCCGAATGCATGGTCAAACCATACAGCTGCCGCGAAAGCCCTACCGCAAAATCACAGATATCAATCATCTCCTGCACCTCTCCTAAGCCCTCCTGATAGGACTTGCCCATCTCGTAGGAGACCAGCGTACCCAAATCCTCTTTATGTGCACGGAGCGCATCACCGATCTGACGCACCACTTCTCCGCGCTGCGGGGCCGGTACCGTGCGCCACTCCTTGAAGGCCGCAGTAGCCCGCTCCATGACACGCGCATATGCCGCCGCGTCCGTGGCCTGCACCGCTGCGATGGCCTCCCCATCCACGGGAGAGATGGAAGAAAAATAGTCTCCCGTACTTGTGACCCATTCACTGCCCGTGGACGTTCCCGAGTTTTCAGCTTGAATGCCCAGGCGCTCTAATACCGCCTGCATCTTATTTTTTGAATCCATAAAGTCTATTGCTAATTGGGTTATACATGTCACATACAGCTAAACTGGCCCACCGGCAGTAGCCCGTTAGTAAAACTAAGCCCCTCCCAGCAGCTTTCAAAGCACATAGCCAGAAATTTGCCTGGCAGATCGGGATTTCTAACTACCTTTTGGGCCGCGGGCCCAAAAGCCAAGCGACAAAAACAGCCCCAGCATCGCATGTATGAACCCTCATCCAAGCACCCGACTGGCCTCCTCTTCGCACAATAACCCCACCTATAAAACCCAGCCCGAATGCTAAAAACGAGCAGTTAACTACAGGTAACGCCGCAGGTTAAATAGCTCCGCGATGGGATACACCCGCTCACTGACACCAAAACGATAGATAAAATTAATCCGATAATTCCCCGTCATTAGCGTCATGGGCAGCAAGTCGCCCGCTAGTAATTCCACTCTGTTATGCACATAATTCGCATTTACAGACCAGCGACCGGCATCATACCCGACGAATCCACGCAGAAAAAGCTGCATGCCAACGCCAAAAACATGCTCTCGCGGAGCGTTCGGCTCATGAAAAAACTGCTGCGAATAGCTTAGGGGCAAGGCAGCAGACAGCATGCCCGTAAGGAAAAAACCACGCCAAACGAAGGTGTGGGCATAGGCAGCATTAGGGCCTAAAGAAAAAAAGTTTAGCGCGAGTAAATCCATGCCTTCCGCTTCCTGAGCGCTAAAGCCCAGCGGAAGTCGGCTGATCCGCCCACCGAAGCCCTCCACCCCGATCAGGGACTACCTCCCGAACGCACCTGGCGCTCCGTCTGCAAGAAGGCCGCACGCAGAGAAATCCGCTCAGGCCGTAGCAGGCGCTGCGCATTCAAGCCAAACTTACGGATACGGCTATCAGGAAACTGCAGGAGATTTCCCTCGGGAAGGCGCACAGCTGGATCGTGAAAACCGGTATAAAACTGCCCGAAAAAGTCAAACACCCACTGCTTGGGATAGGCATGCGCTTGCAAGTCTAAAAAACGGGTTTCTCCGCGCCCATTTTCTGGATTCATAAAACCAATGCCCGTCGCTAAGTTGAGTGTAAACCCCTTATAAGAAGCCCCCACCCCCAGATTAAGGGTCGAAAAAGGCTCTAATCGTGGCCCCGCAGACTGCAAGGGACCAGCCAGCTGTAAAGCGGTATATTTCCGAGATACATATAGGCGACCCGTGATGGCATCGGGATAAGTTTCGAAAAAAACATTTCCTGATGAATCCGCCACCGCCTGCGTGCGGAAAGGATAAGCCGTAGAAGTGGACGTAGGCGCATCCTGCGCCAAAAGCGCGCTGGAGCCTCCCAGGCTGATCAATATCCAAAATAGCACATACGTGGCTCGCATAGTGGGCAGGTCAAAAAGAAACAACAGCTAATCGGTTCTGAATGTACGAAACTTAAAGGAGTTTAGGGACAATTTACATGCCGAGAACGTGTAACTAGCACAAAAAAGTTAATAAACTAAATTTTTTCGCGTAAAGAACTAATCTAAGGTAAAATGAAGATTGGGAAAAATAATTGTCTTGACAACCTTCATTTTTTCAAATAAATCTAAAAACCGAAGCAAAAAAAGTCGCTTAATCACCCGTGACAAAGATACGTAATTTTACGAATGGAAAACAAGCATGCCGAGAAGGAATTTTAGGAAGTAAAAATTCTTTAAAACAATATATTGCATACAATCTACACCAAACTGCATAATTCCATATACTAATAGCATTTTCGGAACTTTCAAACCGTTTTCCGAGCAAAAAAAAGCCCACTCAGGCCAAAAAAAAATCGCTGGAAAAATTTCCAGCGATTCTCCACGGTCCAAAGCCGAAAATTACTTCTTTATCAAGCCAGTTTGGCTAAAACTGCTTTCATGCGCTTTAGGGCTTCTATCAGCTCCTCCTCAGAGGCAGCATAGGAAAGGCGAACACAGTTAGGCGCACCAAAAGCGGCACCCGTCACAAGCGACACATTCGCCTCTTCTAAAATATACAAGCACAGGGCATCCGCATCCGCGATGACGCGACCCTCTACCTGCTTTCCGAAAAAGGCCGACACATCAGGGAAAAAGTAAAAAGCCCCCTCAGGTACATGCGTTTTAATCCCTGGGATGTCGCGAAGCAAGCCTAAAACAAGATCTCTACGCTTCAGGTAGGCTGCTTCCATTTCCTGAGAAGGCCCCTGATCCCCTGCGATAGCCGCTAAAGCCGCTCGCTGTGCGATACCCGTCCCCCCAGAGGTAAACTGCCCCTGCATTTTTTCACACGCTTTCGCGATCGTCAGCGGAGCACAAATGTAGCCTACACGCCAGCCCGTCATCGCATAGCCTTTCGAAAAGCCATTCACGGTGATGGTACGCTCGAACATGCCTGGGAAAGCCCCTATACTCGCATGAGCGCCCGTGAAGTTAATCAACTCATAAATCTCATCTGCGATCACAAACACATCCTCACGCTTTAGCACGACATCTGCGATGGCCTGGAGCTCCTCCGCAGAGAACACAGAGCCTGTCGGATTACAAGGAGAGGAATAAATAACTGCCTTAGTCCTGTCCGTCATCGCCTCCTCCAGCTGCTCCGCCGTCGCCTTAAAATTGTTTTCTAAAGTCCCCTCGATAAGGACAGGCACCCCGCCGGCTAGCTTGATAATTTCTGCATAACTCACCCAGTAAGGCGAGAAAATGACGACCTCATCCCCCACGTTTAGCATGCACATAAAGACATTCGCGATGCTGTGCTTAGCGCCCGTAGACACCACGATATTTTCGGCTTCGCCTGCTCGATGCCGTTCTGGCTACGGAGCTTTTCGGCTATCGCTTCGCGCAAGTCCTGGTACCCCGCCACTGGAGGGTATGCAAAATAGTTTCCTGTATCGATGGCCTCTTTCGCTGCATCCTGCACATGCTGAGGCGTTTTAAAGTCTGGCTCCCCTAAACTTAAACTGATGATCGCCTTGCCCTGCCCCTTTAACTCGCGTGCTTTTTTCGCCATCGCTAAAGTGGCCGACTCCTCCATTTGATTGATACGATCCGATAGTATAGAACTCATGTAGTGGTTATTTTTAAATTTTTCTTGCCAAAAATACGTAGAGAATGCGTTAATTCTAAACAATTCTTAAAAATTAGGGGAGAATGCGTAATTTAGCATAAAATATACCCGCAGCACATTCGTTTATACCGTATGAAAGCCCTTTATCCATCACTTGTAGCCCTTTTTCTACTTGCCTGGCAGCATGTGGCGCTGGCGCAAAAGGAGGGCAGTACTTCTAAGAAATCAGAAAAATCCGAAGAGCCACTCATCGACCCAGACTCCTCTGCGTCGTGGTGGACAAACTGGTGCCGACCACACTTCCGCTCCTGCTCTTCGACGATCAGGCTACAAAAGAGAAAAAGAAGGCACAGAAAAAGAAAAAACGAAAAAACGTTTACTTCGGAGAAAAAACATCGAAAGGCATGACGCGCCAAAAATACCGCGGCGCTAATCGCTACGAATTCTTTCATTATACGACCAATAAGAAGCCGCAAGACACCTACATCCGCGATATCTACTGGTTCGATAAACGAGATAAAGTGGTGCGGGTAGGTAATTTTGACCCGCAGCGAGGCTACCTCCTGCATGGCCCTTACGAAAAACGCGCCGATGAGCTACTCTTAGAAGAAGGCCATTTCTACTTCGGAGCCAAACATAAGATTTGGATGAAGTACGATGAAAACAGCATACTCATCGGCAAGTGGCACTACAGCGAGGGCTGGCCACGGGATTCTCGCGTAAGCTATTACGACCGTGAAAGCCGCAAGATAGAGAAGCTCACGCCCATCGAATACGACCTGAAGGAAGGAAACTTCTTCCACTTTTATGAAAATGGAAAAGTCGCCGTCATCGGAGAATATCGCTACGGTGAGCCCGTGGGCCTGTGGACTGAATTCTGGAATACCGATAACGAGAAAGTCATCAAAAAGAGAGAGATACAGTACCAGGAAAACCCTTTTGATAAAACCTTCCGCCCCTTCATCCGTGCCGAGTGGGATACCGATGGCAACCTTATCTACAGAAGAAACTGAAAGTAAATAATTGATTACTATTTAAACCCTATCTGTTTTGTAGGTTATTCATTGTTTGTAAAATATATCCCCTATATTTGCGCCATAAGAAGTCATGGCCAAAGAGCAATTCAGTCAATATTCCTTTCTTCTGGACCGTACCGCCAGGAGAGTCAAGCAGTATGCCCAGCAGAAATTTAAACTGGAGGCATTTGACATTACTGTAGATCAGTGGCTTGTCTTACGCCAACTCGCTGACGGTGAGCAACTCAGCCAGACCGAGTTAGCACAGCGGGTGAGTAAAGATCACCCCACCTTAACGCGGATCTTGGACATACTGGAAAAAAAGCAGCTCCTTTTGCGCCAGCAGCACCCCAGTGACCGCAGAAGCTTCCAGCTCATGCTGACGACAGAGGGGGAAGAAAAAGTGCGCCACCTGCGCCCGAAAATCGCAGAAATTCGCCAACAGGCTTGGAAAAACTTGACCGAACAAGACTTCGATGAATTCAAAAGAATCCTGACGACGATTTATGACAATTTAAATCAGGAAAACGTGTAAAACTATTTGTTGCACGAACTATTTGTAAACAAACATTTCGATCTCCTTTTTGGTTATCGATACATAATAAAAAGCGATATGATTACCACTGATATTTGTATCATCGGAGCCGGTCCAGTAGACTATTCGCCGTATTCGAAGCAGGTCTCCTTAAAATGCGCTGTCACCTGATCGATGCCCTTCCGCAGGTAGGCGGACAGCTTTCAGAAATTTATCCTCAAAAGCCGATTTACGATATCCCGGGATACCCTGAGGTGAAAGCTCAAGAGCTGGTGGATAATCTGATGGAGCAAATTAAGCCATTTAGCCCCACCTTTACCTTAGGGGAGCGTGTGGACCACTTGGCTAAGCAGCAAGACGGCTCTTTCATCGTCACGACGAGTGATAAGACGCAGGTGCACTGTCAGGTAATCGTCATCGCAGGTGGCTTAGGCTGCTTCGAGCCGAGAAAGCCAGCGCTTGATCGCCTGGAGGAATTCGAGGGCAAGGGTGTCGCCTACATGGTAAAAGACCCTGAAAAATTCAGAGACAAAAAGGTAATCATCGCTGGAGGTGGCGATTCTGCTCTCGACTGGACCATTTTCCTCGCCGATGTAGCAGAACGTGTAACACTCATCCATCGAAATGAAACCTTCCGCGGAGCACCAGACTCGGCTTCAAAGGTATTTGATCTCGCCAACCAAGGGAAAATCGACTTGATCCTCTCGGCTAACTTGCAGGCTTTAGAGGGTGAAGGCCATTTGGAGCGCGTCTCTGTGGTAGATAAAAAGAAAAATGCCTTTACCTTGGAAGCGGATTACTTAATCCCTCTCTTTGGGCTAAGCCCAAAATTAGGCCCTATCGCCGACTGGGGATTAAGCATCGATAAAAATGCCATCGAGGTAGATACGAAGGATTACTCCACGGGTGTGGAAAGAATCTATGCGATCGGTGATATCAATACCTACGAAGGTAAGTTGAAGCTTATATTGTGTGGGTTCCACGAAGCGGCCATCATGATGCATAGCGCCTTCAAATATGTCTATCCAGACCAGAAATTGAGCTTTAAATACACCACCGTCAACGGGGTTAACGCCTTTTAATCCAGCGCGCTATGGTAACGTTTACAATAGAAGATCACGAGGGCAATAGACAAGAGGTGGAGGCACCTGATGACATGGGGCTAAGCCTGATGGAAATTTTAAAGGCCTCAGAATATCCTGTATTGGCCACCTGTGGCGGCATGGCTCTCTGTGCCACCTGCCATGTGGAAATCCTCGAGGGAGGGGCTGATGATTTAGGTGAAGCTACGGACGTAGAGCTCGACCAGCTTGAAAACCTACCCGAGTATTTCCCTACTAGCCGGTTAGCCTGTCAGGTACGCATCAGTCCAGACCTGGAGGGTGCTGTCATCAAACTTCGTGGAGAGGACAATTAAGGGTGTACCTTATTGTCATGCGACAAAACCAGCTTATTTTTGGCTGTCTTTAAAAAATACAGTGGCGAGGCGATGATGCCTCGCTATTTTTTATCCTGTTTACAGATAGTGATCGCGTGTGCTAAGGCAAGCCATCCTTCAGTTTCAAAATAATAGATTCAGGATAGAGTGATTCCGCGAACTTACCTGATAATTCAACATATACATCCCTATGAATCGCCTTGGCCCTCGGTATAAAGTACTTGGAAGAATATATAGGGTAGATTTTTAATTCGCTCATATCAAACGAAGTTACATGGTAGAACCCATCCTGTCTGCTTCGATAAATCAATAGGAATGTGTTTTCATCCAGTAGCTCAACATTAACGATTTTATCTTCAGTAGACAATGGCAAGACGCCTTGAATCAAGTTTTGCGTACTGTTAGGATTATAGACGTAAAATCTCCTATTTTCTTTGTCTATCATTAGGGTAATAGCATCCTTAAACCGCAATAAACTAGTTAATGCAGCAGATTTCACTCGTAAAGACGGGATAGAAAATTCCTCCTTTTTTTCATTGAATTGAATAAAATCCCGGTTGAGTCTTGCTTCAATCGGAGAAAATTCGAAGTCGTCTAATTTAAAATTACGCGGATCAATTTTTACAAATCCTTTCGTTGGCTTGTTTATCCCTGGAAACCTTTCAGAATCAGCGTAGATACTTAAAGGCTGGTAAGCTATTTTTCCCTCAGCCATACTGAGTATAGGAAATGTTTGAGGAAGGCCATCGTGAGGCCAGTTACGAATCGAAATAGAATCTAATCTTATGTTATTGCTATCAAAAAGCAATAAAGGAGTATGGCTTGTAAAAGCCTGACTATTATATCTGTACACAGCAAAAACTTTCGTTTCGTCACTTTGTATCAGCCAATCACTGAAAATGATGCCCTGCTGGGAATAGACTAAGGAGATATCGGGTCTATCTATCAAAGACCGGTACAAGGTATCTTGCCTGAATGCATCAAATACCAACTTTTGCGCAAACAGGCTATTCACTTGAAAGCCCAGCATCATACTAAATAAAACGCTAATCCAACGCATATACATACACCTTTTCGCTACCCGTGTGGTTGACAAACAACTTACCGTCATGATAGAAAATACAATTACCAATTTCCGCTAACACGTATGAGTCAATCAACTCCATATTAGCATTGAAATGATGAACTCTCCTTCTAATCCTTTTTCTATCTGATTCTTTTTCTAAATCTATATCTGCGGACTCACTTATTTCCCAATCTACTTCTCTTAATGCCCAAAACGTGTTGGGACTACTCACCGATACACTATAGGCATTTTTATAGGTCCCGAAGGAAAAGCCATCCTCATCGACTTCATAATTTTCTTCTATTGGACCGCTAAAGGGTAGCCGTCCTTTTGTTATAATTTTCTTTTTTGAGCTATCCATAACATAATATTCCCCCGACCACTCGTCTAAATAGACCAGGTATGCATCCATTGCAAACAGCCAACCCGATTGATCGATTTCAATGACATTTCTTGAATTAGGAATCTCTGCAATTGTAGATACGGAATGAAATCCCTGATCATCATCCCACTTGAATGAAACCACCTCAAGACCTGCCCTAGAAAATCTAGTGGTATAATAAGACTGTGCCCCTGCTATCAATTGCTGGGTTAATGGGAAAGGATTTCTGTGGAAGCCTAAAAGGGCATTCGTACGCAAATTGAATACAGTAAAACCTGACAGCGATCGCAAAAACAATCTATCTCCAAGGATGTCAAATCCAAATACTTCATTATCATCGGTAATAGACTCCTGAAGGTCAAAAAAACACTTAACTGCAGCAAACGAGTCATCCACCCGGGCTACCTTTTGCTGGCTTCGATCCAAAATAAAATAGTCTCCTTCAAATTCTCTGACAGGCGCATCTATGGTATAAATACCCAAGGATTCTAAAAGATCAATGCTTACATAGGTCAGACTTTTAGCTTTACCTTCTGATGAAGGCTTATTTTTAGAACACGCAGAAATAATAAAAACAAGGACTAAAAATACAATGTTTCGTATCATGCTTTCTGAATTTTAAAGAAGCCATCCAAAAAAAGGATGGCTTAAACTAAAAAACCACATCAAATTTTGCTTACAATCTGATTGTAAGAAAACCACCGGAATTATGACAATCCGAGCGTCTTTGTTTGCACTCTCCTGGTGTACCTGCATACGTAAAAGATCCATCTCCGTTATCAATTAATCCTGTAGATGGATCGGCTAATTTAACTTTAGCTATACAGGATTTGTAATTAGAAGAACACCCACAATTGATACAAAGCGCATTTGCAGATACTACCAGAAAGCTAAGACCGAAGCTTAGTATAAAGAATCTAATCTTACTCATAATTATTTAACTTTTAGTTGTTTTATTTTACCAGAACCAAACTTTGGCATAGTTGAACTTAAATTTAGGCGCCTTTTCTAGTTCAACTCAAAAGAAAAAAAAACTTATTAATTATCCAAATACTTAAATAAAAAAATTATTTTTTTGAACAAAATACTGACTCTCAACGGAAAAACATTCTAAATACCTAAATAAACCGCCTCAGACAGTCTCCCCCCTGCTGAGGATCTGACGGCTTCTGATAGCATTAAAACGCTAACTAAACTTAAGCCTTTCATCTCAGCAGCGCGCGTACCGCATCCACCCGCTCTCCTTCCGAATCCTCCTCTTCCAGCGTCTCTTCGATGGCCTTGTCCAGTAGAATGCCGATGCGCAACTCTAACTCCGCCTCCTCGCCGATCACCTCGATCACCTCCTCTCGAATACCCGGCAGCTCCTCATCACGCAGCGGCTTCTCCGTCACTAAGGTAAAGGAAATAGACAAGGGGCGTAAATTGCGCACACGTACATCCCGAATCACCCCCTTAGTAATCTCCCGACCTGAAAGCTCCTGCACCAACTTATTTTCTTTCACCATCTTGGAAAAACCGAAAGCCAGTGGTGTACTGATGACCAGCACTAAAAAGAGCGATAGTAAAATTCCCTTTTTGGCCAGGCCGAAAGGGCTAAAGCCCAAAATCAAAAAGGTTACCGCAGCCGCTAAAACCATCCCGGCTAAGTTCGTAGCCAGTAGCAGAAGCGCGCCACCGAAAACATTCGGATCCCCCCAGCCCAGGCCGATGCCCGAAACAGCCAAAGGCGGCACCAAAGCCACCGCGATCGCCACGCCCGCCAGCGTTTTGGCCACCTCTTCCTTCGCATGCGCATAGGCACCCGCTATCCCTGAGGCAGCCGCTACACCTAAATCCAATAAATTAGGCCGTATGCGCGCAGAAATCTCGGCATTCAGGGTGTTTAAAGGTGTAAACCAAGTGATCACCACCGCGAAAGCATATCCGACCAGCATCCCAAAACCAATCGTACGCATGCTGTTTTGTATCATGGACGTGTCCTGCCGCAGCACCCCCATCCCTAAAGAGATGATGGGCGACATCAGCGGCGCTAAAATCATGGCTCCGATAATCACCGGCGAAGAATCCCCGAATAACCCAAAGGTGGCGATAATCGTGGACAGCGCCATCAGCACCAAGTAAGAGGGTGTCAGCTGTGCATTATCACGAAGCGTGGTAAACAGCCCCTTAAACTCCTCCGTCGTCGCATGCCGCGTCAGCGGTAGCTTGCGACTGATCAGTTCCTTACGCAGCTCACCCGTAGGCAGCGCCTGTGTCTTAAATACCTTCTTGCCCCGATCCCGCTTTTCTACTCGCAGTAGGCGGCCCGGCACGATGTCTAAGGCCTTTCGCTTCACCACCAGCTCCACTTCCTTCGCCGTCATCAGACGATCGTCTAGCGAAAACTCCACCCCCTCTGCACTGTGAATGATGAGTCGATTCGTTTTGATATGGGCCACATAATTCGGTATCCGCTTGGAATTTCGCGCACTCAGCAGCCCCGAAAAAGTGAAGCCCAAAAGCTCCGCGAAGCTTTTGGGCGACAGCACCAAACTATGCATCATGCCATCATTAATGGCCGAATTTTCTAAGATCCGCCTGGAGAGCAAGTTGCTCGCACCATGCTGAACCACCACCATACCCAGAGCTGCCGTCTCGATCGGCTTCTCACGCATCTGGTCTTTATCGTTTTCCCAGTCTAAAGCGATCGCATGCAGACTCGCCTGCTTCAGCACACGCCCCAGATTCCGCATCCGCTGCGCGAAACGCTGCCAGCGATTGCCATCCATGGCACTGTACATCACACTCAGCGTATTACCCAGCGCCAGCGTATTAAACACGGGCACCTCGTTCGCTAGCAACATATCCACGGAGAAAACCTCCTCCGAAGCCAGCAGATGCTCGATAGCGCGCTCTAAGTCTGCCTCCACACCGAATCCCTGCCGCGCCTGATCCATCTTGGGATGGGGTAAAAACCCGATCTTCCAGTGATTTTCAGACACCTGCGGCAAAAAAACCTTCAGCTGCTCATCCGACAGAAAACACACGATGAAATCCCGCTCCGTCAGCTCCAGCTTCAGCGCCTCCTCATAGCGGTACTTGATTTTTAAATGTGGCCCAAATGCCGGCACCACCTGCTCATCTACTTGTTCCCGGTACGCGGGATCGTATATTAATGTGATGCCTTTCATCCTTCTTTTATTCGTCTACTTCCTCCTCCTGCATAAGCTGTTCGAGGATCCGCACCGCCGCCTTCGACAGCACCGTCCCCGGGCCGAACACTGCGGCCACCCCTGCCTGATAGAGAAAATCATAATCCTTCGGTGGAATCACCCCACCTGCGATCACCATAATATCCTCGCGGCCGATATCCTTCAGCGCCTGTATCAGCTGGGGGATTAAGGTTTTATGGCCTGCGGCCAAAGAAGACGCTCCCACCACATGCACATCGTTCTCCGCAGCCTGCGCCGCCACCTCTTCTGGTGTCTGGAATAATGGCCCGATATCCACATCGAAACCCAGATCAGCAAAGCCCGTAACGATCACTTTCGCCCCACGGTCATGCCCATCCTGCCCCATCTTGGCCACCATAATACGCGGACGGCGGCCCTCTGACTCGGCGAACTTATCCGCCAGCGCCTGCGCCTCCTGAAACCCTTTATCGGCCTTCGCCTCACCACTGTACACGCCGGAAATAGACTTTACCGTCGCCTGATGACGCCCGAAAACCTGCTCCATAGCATCGGAAATTTCCCCTAAGGTAGCACGTTTCCGCGCAGCATCCACGGCCAATGCCAATAAATTGCCTTCCCCACTCCGGCAGCTTTCCGTGATCGCAGCTAATGCCGCCGCTACCGCTTCACCATCCGCTCAGCCTTTAACTGTGCTAAGCGCGCCAGCTGAGAAGTCCGCACCGCATCATTATCCACTTCCATAATATCGAAAGCCGCCTCTTCATCAGCTAAATAGCGGTTCACCCCTACGATCACATCCTTGCCACTATCGATACGGGCCTGCTTACGCGCCGCAGCTTCTCGATGCGCATCTTCGGAATGCCCGCCTCGATGGCCTTCGCCATTCCGCCTAAAGCTTCTACCTCCTCGATCAGGGTCCAAGCACGCTCCACGAGCGAGGCGGTCAAGTACTCCACATAGTGTGCCCCACCCCAGGGATCCACCGACTGACAGATTCCCGTCTCCTCCTGCAGGTACAGCTGCGTGTTCCGCGCGATACGCGCAGAAAAATCCGTCGGCAGTGCGATCGCCTCATCGAAAGAATTCGTATGCAGCGACTGCGTATGCCCCAGCGCTGCCGCCATGGCCTCCACCGCCGTGCGCGTCACATTATTAAAAGCATCCTGCTCCGTCAGCGACCAGCCAGAAGTCTGGCAGTGCGTCCGCAGCGCCAGCGACTTCTCACTCTTCGGGTTAAACTGCTTGACGATCTTCGCCCACAGCAGGCGACCCGCCCGCATCTTCGCGATCTCCATAAAATGATTCATCCCGATCGCCCAGAAAAAGCTCAGACGGGGAGCGAACTCATCCACATCCAGCCCCGCCGCGATACCCGTACGCAGGTACTCCAGCCCATCCGCTAACGTATACGCCAGCTCGATGTCCGCCGTAGCACCCGCCTCCTGCATGTGATAGCCCGAAATAGAAATACTATTAAACTTCGGCATATGCTTCGCCGTGTACGAAAAAATATCCGCGATTATCCGCATCGATGGCTGTGGCGGATAGATATACGTGTTCCGCACCATAAACTCCTTCAAAATATCATTTTGGATCGTGCCACTCAGCAGCTCCTGCTTGACCCCCTGCTCCTCTGCCGCCACGATATAAAACGCCATCACCGGAATCACTGCCCCGTTCATGGTCATGGACACCGACATCTGATCGAGCGGAATCTGATCGAAAAGAATTTTCATATCCAATATCGAGTCGATCGCCACGCCCGCTTTGCCCACATCCCCCGTCACGCGCGGATGATCCGAGTCATACCCTCGATGGGTCGCCAGGTCGAAAGCCACCGAAAGGCCCTTTTGGCCCGCGGCCAAATTTCTCCTATAAAATGCATTCGAAGCCTCCGCCGTGGAAAAACCCGCATACTGCCGAATCGTCCAGGGCGCATCACATACATGGTGCTATAAGGGCCCCGCAAGTAGGGCGCAATCCCCGCCGCACTAAACTGTAAATGAGGAAGTTTCAGCAGGGGAGCCTCCTCTAATCGGGCCGGAACAGCGATCTGCTCGGCCGTCACCCACTCCGGCTGGGCGGAAAATGTAGGCCCCTCCGCCTGAATGGGCTGTAAATGGTGTATCGATTTCATCTTTATTCTGCTTTACGTTCTACTAAACTGCTGGCCCTGGCGGGCAAAAGCTGCCACTCCGCCTCTTCCACCGGCATTTCCGGCTCGAATTCCTCCTCTTGGGTGTAGCGATTCACACCGACCATCACCTGCTTCCCGGAAGCCACCGCCTCATGCACCGAAACGCGAGCTCGCCGCACCGCATCCTGCATGGTGCCCGCAGCATAAGCCGCCCACCAGCCGCCGTTTTGCTCGAGCGCCTCCCACTGCTTTTTCACCTCCCCACAAAGCTGCTCGATAACATTTTCGATCAGATATGCCCCCGCCAAGGGGTCCACCACCTTATCCAGGTAGCTCTCATCCCGTAAAATGGAGGAAATATTGCGCGCCATGCGCAAATCAAAATTGCTGGCCTCCGCCTTCGCGACGGTATGAGGCAAAACCTCCAGCGCATTCGCCCCACCTAAGAGGGCCGCCATCGCCTCGGTGGTGTTCCGCAGCATATTCGTGTACACATCACGCCGCGTTTTCGTCCACGGGCTCGTCGACACATACTGCTGCACCTCCTCACTGGCCACCGTCACATCAGCTAAGGCGAGGAGGCTTTGGAATAGGATCCGCTGCGCACGCACTTTCGCGATTTCAGGAAAGTAATGGGCCCCCGCGCTGCCGCGCAAAAACACCTGCCTGGCCAGAGGCTCCAAGGCATGGCCTCCTTCCTCCGCTTGAAGTAAAAGATCTTGGAAGCCTGCCAGTGCATAAAGGGTCTCCTGGACAGCGTCTGCCCCGCTGGCATGATAGGCCTGAAAGTCCACACAGGCACCATAAAAATGAGGATAAGGAGCACTTAGCTCGGCCAGGGCCAAAAAAGTCTGAAAGGCATCCGAACGGTTTTGCTGCACCCGCAGCGCCGCCGCCACAGGGTCATACAGCAGCCCGCCCTGCAGCTGCTCTGCACTCCCCTCAGCCTGCTGCGCATAGGCGAGAAAACCGCGCAATAGCGCCACTGGATCCCCTTCCGGAGCCAAATACACAGAAATATACGGCAAGCCGATACCGGCAAAAAGGGCCGAGAAATCTACCTCAGCACCGAGCTTCAAGTGCAAACCATCCACCCCCTGCTGGAGCTGATCCAGTAAACGTTTATTCGCAGCCACCTCTTCACCGGGCTGCACGCGCTGCTGGGCCACCGTGGTCCAGTGACGAGGGCTATAACCGAGAGCCGTCAGATCCTGCTGGCTGCGGTAGCGAAAGGCCTTTGCCCAGTGCGCATTTTCGATATCTTCTGCCGTGTAAGCCGGGGCGATCTCTAAGCCTTCACGCGTCTGGCTCACCAGCGTCTCCTGAAATGGCTTTCCCCGAAGGTCTTTGTTGATCTGCGCGATCCAGTCCGCCTTTTGCAGCGGAGGAAAGGCTTCAAACAAGTTATGTTTCATGGTGGGTTATTTTTGCTTTTTTTCCCGAACAAAACGCCCCGCATGCTGTATATTTGGGGCGCAGTATTCGACTAAGTCTTTCAAAAATACAGCGAAATCCAGTTAAAACCGACTCTAGCCCGCGAAATAAATGGCTCAATCTGCTAAATTCTTGTATACCCGACTGCCTTTCCTGGCGCTCCTCTTCCTTTTATCCTGTGCCAGCCCGCTAGTAAAAAGCCCTGACTTCGAGTTCATCGAGCTCTCAGAAAACATGGCCATTTTAGCCGATACAGAGGCTTTTGTGCTGCCCTATCGCCTCCAAATGGAGCGTGAGATGGGGCGCGTCTTAGGGGAAAGCCCGGAAGAAATCGTCCGCGGAAGAGGTGAAAATGCCCTAGGCAATCTGGTCACCGATCTACAGGCCTCCTATACAGCCGAGAAAATGGGCCTTCCCGTAGACATCTCCCTAATGAATAATGGGGGCATGCGGAGTAATTTGCCCGCAGGGCCCATCACCTTAGGCCATATTTTCGAGCTCTCTCCTTTCGACAACTATTTGGTGATTTTAGAAGGAAATAAAGCGGCGGTGGAAGCGCTGGCGGCCTTCGCGGCGGAGCGCCAAAACATCTCCGTTTCGGGCATGGAAATTCGCAGTGAGGGAGGCCGCGTTCGAGAAATTACCGTGGGCGGAAAGGCCCTCGAAGCAGGACGCATGTACCGCATCGCAGCGAATGATTACATCGCGAATGGGGGCGACTATATGGAGTTTCTCGTGCCGCTGAAGCGTGTAGAGGAAACGAGCCTCACCCTCCGCGAGCTGCTCATCGAGCGCATAGAAGCCCGCACGGCGCAGGGAGAAGCCATCACCGCAGCTATCGAAAACCGTCAAGTACATCGTTAAACCATGAACAGAAGAGCATTTCTCAGACAGTCCCTCCTTACGGGCACAGGCCTCGGGCTCGCCGGAATCGGCGCATTAGAGGCAGCGGCTTCGCCAGCAGTTCCTTCCTTAGGCTTGCACCTGCTGCACACAAACGACATGCACTCCCGCATCGATCCCTTTCCGATGGATGGAGGTAGAAATGCAGGAAAGGGCGGCATGACACGCTTGGCGGCTTTAGTGGACAGCTATCGCAAATCGGAGGAGGCGCTGCTGCTCCTGGATGCAGGAGATTTCTTTCAGGGAACCCCTTATTTTAATGTGTACAGGGGTGAGCTGGAGCTCAAACTGATGAGCCGCATGGGCTATGACGCCAGCACGCTGGGCAATCATGAGTTTGACAATGGCCTCGAAGGCTCTACGAGCAGCTCGAGCATGCAGAATTCGATATTCTGTGCGCAAATTACGACTTCTCGCGCACCCTATTAAAAGATGCCTTCAAGCCTTACAAAGTGGTGAAACGAGGAGGCCTTAAAGTGGGGATTTTCGGTGTGGGCATCGAGCTGGCTGGCTTGGTAGGCGAAAAAAACTACGGGCAGACTCGATATCTGGATCCAGTGGCCGTCTCTCGCGAGATCGTCCGTGAGCTACGTGGACAGTCCTGTGACCTGGTCATCTGTCTGTCCCATCTGGGGCACCGCTATCAAAGCGAAAAAATAGATGACCTGAAGTTGGCCGCCCGCGTACCGGGAATCGACCTGATCATTGGAGGACATACACATACCTTCTTGGAGCGACCAGTGCCTGTGGTGCGTCCAGATGGCGGCAGCTGCTTGGTAACGCAAGCCGGCATGGCAGCCTTACGTGCTGGACACCTCTATTACAGTAAAAATGCGGCAGGAAAAATGCTGGCGAAAGACTATGGCTATGTGGATATTAATGAGAAAGTCAAGGCAGTTTAGATTTTTTATTTCCAACATTTTTACCCAATTTTGAAATCCTTTCTTCACATAAAATGCAAGGAGTACCACGTGTACGTTCCTTTTTTTATACCTAAGTAAATGAGTTCAGAGGCGAATGCAGTATGGAATGCCTGCTTGAAAATTATCGAGCAGCACATTAACGCTCAGAGTTTTTCGACCTGGTTTAAGCCGATCGAACCTGTGCGCCTGGAAGGCAGTAGCCTCACAATCCGGGTGCCCAGCCAGTTTTTTTACGAATGGCTGGAGGACAACTATGTGGAAGTGCTAAAATTGGCGATTAAGACGACCTTAGGCCCGCAGGGTCGACTCGAGTATGCGGTGGTCGTGGATAAGGGCAATGCCCAAAACCAAGCATACACCGTCAGCTATCCACAAGGCAATCAAGCAGGAGCCCAGAAACATGCGATGAACGGAGGCGTGAAAGAGGCAGGGAAAAGCCCTTTCGACATGCAAAGCCTCCAGCAGGATCAGCTGCTGCAGTCCAACCTGAACCCGAACTACACCTTTAACTCCTATATCGAAGGTGACTGTAACCGCCTGGCACGCTCGGCAGGCTACGCGGTGGCCAGTAAACCGGGCATCACCTCCTTTAATCCGCTGATGGTATATGGTGGCGTGGGCCTGGGCAAGACCACCTGGTGCAGGCCATCGGCAATGAAATTAAAAACGGCCCTACCGATAAATTTGTCCTCTACGTTTCCTCGGAAAAGTTCGTGAACCAGTTCATGGACTCCATCAAGGAAGGGAATTTAAAAAGCTTCACCAACTTCTACATGCAGGTAGATGTCCTCATCATCGACGATATCCAGTTCCTCGCAGGGAAGGACAAGACGCAGGAGATGTTTTTCCATATCTTCAACCATCTCCACCAAAGTAAGAAGCAAATCATCATGACCTCCGACTGTCCGCCAAAGGATTTAAAGGGGCTAGAGGAACGCTTACTTTCCCGCTTTAAATGGGGGCTCACCACGGACCTGCAGATGCCGGATTTCGAAACGCGTGTCGCCATCATTCGTCGGAAAATGGAGGCCGAAGGCATCTTTATTCCAGATGATGTGGTCGAATACCTCGCCCATACGGTCGACACGAATGTGCGTGAACTGGAAGGCGTCATGATTTCCCTTATCGCGCACGCTTCCTTAAACCGGATGGAGATCGATTTGGCCCTGGCCAAAAGCATCATGAAAAACATCGTGAAGGATATCGAGACGGAAGTAGGCATCGACATGATTCAGAAAACGGTAGCCGCGTACTTCGACTTGAAAGTGGAGGACCTGAAGGCCAAAACCCGTAAAAAAGAAATCGTGCTGGCCCGTCAGATCGCCATGTATTTTTCGAAAGAGTTCACAAACCACTCCCTTAAATCGATCGGCTATCATTTCGGTGGACGCGATCATAGTACCGTGATTCATGCCGTAACAGCGATTAATGACCTGCTGGATTCGGATAACAACACGAAAAACATCGTAGCCGAACTGAAAAAAAAGTTCAAAATCCGCGCGTATTAGCCTTACCAGCAGCGGAGCGGTGACCGAATCCACCGTTTATCCCTGAAACATGCTGCCGTTAAAATAGCATTAGCCGAAAGTAATATTTCGGCTAATTTCGTTTTATAGCTTACCCGCTGGCATATGAAGTTTTCGCTTTCTTTCCTTGGCATGCTCCTCCTGGCCGCCCTCTTGGGCTTTCCAGCGCGGCAGACCTGTGCTCAGACCTTACGGATTTTAGAAGCAGGTAGCCAGCAGCCCGTGCCTTTTGCCACCCTGCGCTCCACAGATCCACAGGCCATCGCGCAATGTGACGAAAGGGGACAGGTATCGCTTCGAGATTTCCGCGGCGCTGTGCAGATCGACGTGCGCCACATGGGCTACCGCGAAAAGAGCGTTAGCTTCTCCGAATTAGTGGCAGCAGATTATGTCCTCTACCTGGAGCCCATCGTCCAAGCCTTCGAAACTTATGTGGTGTCCGCGACACGCTGGCGTACCCGTGCCCGCGCCATACCGACGAAGATCACGCAAATCAGCCTGAGGACCGCGCGCTGCTACAGCCGCAGACCACCGCAGACCTCCTGGGCAGTAGCGGTGAGGTCTTTATCCAAAAAAGCCAACAGGGCGGCGGCAGTCCCATGATTCGGGGATTTTCGGCTAACCGCCTGCTGTATACCGTGGATGGCATCCGCATGAACAGCGCCATCTTCCGATCTGGCAACTTGCATAATGTCATCTCTTTAGATCCGCTTTCCATTCAAAGCACGGAAGTCTTTTTCGGCCCAGGGGCTGTACTTTATGGCAGCGACGCCATCGGCGGTGTGATGAGCTTTCAGACCCTGCGCCCCAGCTTCAGCCCTTCCGACACACTACAGGTGAGTGGTGCCGCAGAGCTGGGTCTAGCTTCCGCTAATGGGCACATCCGTAGTCACGCGCAGGTGGCAGCTCTCAGGAAAGAAGTGGGCCGCACTCAGCAGCTTCACACATAACCGCTTCGGAGACCTGCGAATGGGCAGAAGAAGCGGGCGGCCCGAATACTTACGCCCTTTTTTCGTGCAGCGCATCGATGGGGAAGACCGTCTGGTAGAAAACCCAGACCCTCTCGTACAGCACCCTACTGGCTATGAGCAGTTTAACTTCATGCAGAAATTACGCTACCAGCCCCATGCCGACTGGGACCTGGAGTACGCCTTCCACCTATCCGAAACAGGAGATTTTCCGCGCTATGACCGCCTGATCGAAACCCAGGCAGATGGCAGCCCACGCTCCGCAGACTGGCGCTATGGCCCGCAGATCTGGCGTATGCAGCTGCTGAGCGCCCTGCATCAGGGCCAAAACGCTTTTTACGATCAGCTGGCTATCCGTCTCGCGCATCAGTACTTCGAAGAGTCTCGCATCAACAGGAATTTTTCAGGAGGGCAGCGCTTCCGCCTACGCACGAACTTGGAAGAGGTAACAGCCCTCTCTGCGCAGGTGGACGCAGAAAAAAGCTGGGGGCGGCAGCAGTTGTTTTACGGCGTAGAATACATCCGCAACGCTGTCAGCTCCACAGGAAGTGCAATTGATATACGCGACGGCAGCCCCATCGCCGTCCCCGATCGCTATCCCCAGGGGACTTGGACCAGCTATGCCGCCTACCTAAATTACCGCTGGACGCTGCAGGAGCGCTGGGTGCTGCAGGCGGGACTCCGCCACGGGGGCTTTGGCATAGCCGCAGATTTCCGCCGGCAGCTGGCCTTCTTCCCCTTTGACTTCGAACAAAGTAACCTCCATAACCAAGCCACCACTGGCAGTGCAGGCCTCATCTGGATGCCCGACGACAGCTGGACCCTGAGTGGCACACTGAGCACAGGCTTTCGAGCGCCGAACCTCGACGACATCGGAAAGATTTTTGATTTCGTGGGCGGAGAAGTGCTGGTGCCTAACCCAAGCTTGGACGCGGAGTACGCCTACAATGCTGAGCTGCACGCCTCTAAGGTCGTCGGAGACTGGCTTAAGCTCGACTTCACCTCTTACTACACCTATCTGGATGCCGCCATCGTTCGCCGCCCCTTCCAGATCGCCGGCCAGGACAGTATCCGCTTTAACGATGTACCTAGCCGCGTTTTGGCACTGCAGAACGCCGCTTTTGGCCGCGTCTGGGGCTTCCACCTAGGTTTCGAGGCCCTTTTGGCCAAAGGCCTGACCCTAAACACCCGCTATAACTTTCAGCGGGGGCAGGAAGAGCTGGAAGATGGGACTGTGAGCGCGTCTCGGCATGCTGCACCGGCCTTCGGCCAAAGCCAACTGCGCTACCAAAACAAGGCCTTCACAGGCATCCTCTACGTGCAGTATAGCGCGGAGGTGCCTTTCGAGCGCCTGGCAGAGGAAGAACGGCAAAAGCCAGCGCTCTATGTACGGGATGAAAATGAACAGCTCTTCTCTCCAGGCTGGAGCACGTGGAACCTAAAATTGCTTTGGAACATGGCAGAACGCTATCAGCTCAGCGCGGGCGTAGAAAACCTGCTCGACCTGCAGTATCGCCCCTATAGCTCTGGGATAGTGGCACCGGGCCGGAATGTTACGCTGGCTTTTCGGGCTCATTTTTAGCCTCCCGAAAGCGCTCCACTAAGGCCCTAGCAGTGGCGATGGCAGACACAGTACCGGCAGCCACATCGCTCTCCACGTCAGCCAGCTGTCCCCGAATGAGCGGATTATCGTAAAAAGCCTGCAACAGCAGGTAGGAAATATGTTCACGCATCCATGTTTTTCTTTGCAGCGCACGCTGCCGCTCAAAGGTCCCATTCGCACGGGTATGCCGCTCGAACCGCAGCACCATCTCCCAGATCGCCTCTAAGCCATCGCCAGAGAGCCCAGAGCAGGTGCTCACCTCGGGTATCCAGCCATTTTCCTTTGGCGGAAAAAGGTGCAGCGCATTCGCATAGGTCCTTCGGGCACGCTTGGCCAAAGCCGCATTTTCGCCGTCTGCCTTATTAATAATTAGCGCATCACAGATTTCGATGATGCCCTTCTTGATGCCCTGCAGCTCATCCCCTGCCCCCGCTAACATGAGCAGTAAGAAAAAATCCACCATGCCTTTTACAGCGATTTCAGACTGGCCGACGCCCACCGTTTCGATTAAAATGACGTCGAAACCTGCCGCTTCGCAGAGCAGCATGGCCTCTCGGGTGCGGGCACTCACCCCTCCCAGCGTGCTGCCCGAAGGACTCGGGCGAATGTAGGCGCGCTTATCCTGACTCAAGCGCTCCATGCGCGTTTTATCGCCTAAAATACTGCCTCCCGTCTGCTGACTGCTCGGATCCACCGCCAGAACAGCGACCTTATAACCCTGCTCGATAAGCTGCATGCCAAAGCGCTCGATGAAAGTAGACTTCCCCACGCCCGGAACGCCCGTAATGCCGACCCGAAGCGAGCGACCACTGTGCGGAAGTATCTCCTGCATGACTTGCTCGGCCAGCAGCCGATCCTTCTGTAAAGTGCTTTCGATTAAGGTAATCGCGCGGCTAAGCACCACACGATCTCCCGCTAAAACTCCCGATACGTAGGCTGAGGCCGACAATCTATTTTTGCGCATTAAGATCTATTTTTTCAAAAGGGTTCAACTGAAACCGCACCTGCCCCATGCCATCTTTCTCGTATTTCGCGATGCAAAAAGGCTGCAACTGCCGATCGATATGGGGATAGTCTGGCCGCGCCTTCACCTGCACCGGCATCTGCTCATCAAAGAAAAAGACGATGGTTTTCCCATATTTCGTGTGCGGCATAAAATCGCCATAACGCTGCATGTCCATGTAATCTTCTCGGTCTATCTTTACCGTGTAAATACGCAGCACCGGCCCGGTATTATTTTCATTTCGGTAGCGGTCCATTTCCTCGAACTGAGTCACTAAGTCCTGAGGACCAGCCTGATGGAGCGCCAGGTATAAGTTGTACAGCAGCAGCAAAGCCGCCAAAAACAGCACAATTTTCAAAAAGGTCTTCATGGGATAGTGGCCGAAATGTGGGTTACTTTCAGATTTAAACCCTAATTTAGCAGAAAAAATGATATGGCCTTCGAATATATCAAAGCATTACACATCATTTTCATCGTCACCTGGTTCGCCGGCCTCTTTTACATCGTGCGCCTCTTCATTTATCAGACGGAAGCCTACGAGAAACCTGCCGCCGAAAGCGCGATCCTCAGCCCGCAGTTTGCGCTGATGGCTAAGCGCCTCTGGCTCGGCATCACCTGGCCCTCCGCTATCCTGACGCTAATTTTCGGCTTCTGGACGCTGAGCTACCGCTGGGGCTACATGCAGCTGGGCTTTATGCATGCGAAACTGGCTTTCGTGCTGCTCCTCTACGTGTATCATTACCTCTGCCATATCCTCTACAAGCAGCTCCAGACGGGTGCAACTAAATTCACATCAAATCAGTTAAGAATATGGAATGAGGTGGCTACCCTGTTCCTGTTTGCGATCGTTTTTCTCATCGTCTTGAAAAACTCGCCAGCATGGTATGGGGCATCGTCGGGCTCTTTGCCCTAGGCGCCATGCTTATGCTCGGCATCACCCTTTACCGCCGTATTCGTGAAAAAAAAGTCAGTTAATATGAAGAAACAAGCGAAAATTATGTATCCGTTCTTCTTGGGAATCCTCTTCTTAGGCCTGGTGGCCTGTGGGGGCGAGGCCCAAAAGGAAAGTAAAAAAGAGGAGGGCGAGCTCCCTTTTCTGGGTCAAAAGACCATCGACACCTTCGAAATGGAGGGCAAAACAGTGACAGACACCGCCTACCATAAAATCGCGGACTTCAGCTTTCTGAATCAGGCGGGAGAGCGCGTGGATAACTTCACCGTGGATGGCAAAGTCTACGTAGCAGACTTCTTCTTTACCTCTTGCCCAACGATCTGTCCGATCATGAAGACACAGATGCTACGGGTGTATGAAGCCTTTGGCGATGAGCCAGACTTCAAGATTCTCAGCCACAGCATCGACCCCGAGCACGATACTGTAGAGCTACTGGCGCAGTTTGCTTCTGACCTGGGCGTAGAAGACACACGCACCTGGCATTTTCTGACGGGAGACCAAGAAAAAATCTTTGAAATCGGTCAGACCTCCTACCTGACCACTGCCATGGAAGACAAGGATGAACCGGGAGGTTACCTGCACTCGGGGGCCTTTGTCCTGATCGATCAGAACGGTCATATCCGCGGAATCTACGATGGTACCCGTGAAGACCAGGTGGACAGACTGCTGAAAGACATTCCGAAATTACTGAAGAAAGAAGGAGATCATGCATAAGTTCTTAGCCGCACTCTTGATAGGGGTTTTGCTGCTGGGCGCTTGCTCGCGCAAAGACAATAAGGCCGATAAGGAAATCGGCCTTTCTTCTATCACAGACACGAAGGTGATGCAGTATGCCGTGCAGGGGAAAACACTGTACGAGATGCACTGTGCTAACTGCCACCAGAAAAACGGTAAAGGCCTGGGCAAGGTAATTCCGCCTCTGAACCCTTCGGACTACATGCTGGAAGACATCCCGCGGACGGTTCGGCTGATTCGCTATGGCCTAAAGGGTGAAATCGTGGTAAATGGCGTCACCTATAACCGCGCCATGCCCGGAAACCCACAACTTACGCCGCTCGAAATCGCACAGATCTCAACCTATATTTACAACGTTTGGGGCCACTCGGAGGGCTTGATTCACGTAAACGATGTGGTAGAATACTTGAAGGACTAACATCACTTTTTATACAATCAAAAAAAATGAACCCTATGAAAAAATAACTTGCCTTTCTCTTTTCCTTCGTCCTTATAGCGGGACTAAGCAGCTGCGGCGTGAATACGGCTATCGTAGCGAATCTCAACAGTAATACCACGAATGTGGAGCTAAGTGAGAAAAATTTTACTGTAGTTAAAAAAGTGACAGGTTCTTCCACTGCCACCTACATTTTCGGGATTGGAGGTATTTCGAATAAGGCACTCCTTCAAATGGCCTACACGGACATGCTGGATAATGCGGACTTAGTGGGCAAGTCTCGTGCCATCGTGAATGTCACGAATGAGTCCCATGTAAAGTCCATTACACCACTCTACATCCGCCGCACTACATTCGTGCATGCACATGTCGTAGAATTCACAGATTGAGGCGCATTTCCTCTTTGCGCCATTCCAGGTGTACCAGTGTCGGTGGCGTGGGGTGTATAAGGTGTACCTTTTCTATATTAGATGATGTAGACACATGAAAAAGCGGCTTGTTATCTTGGAATAACAAGCCGCTTCTTACAAGGAACTTATTTCAGAAAGCTATCGGCATCGCTCATTAAAAGCGGAAGCGGAGGTCTGCGTAATTCTTCAGGAATTCGCTTTATCAGAACCCGTAGCTTCGCGGCCTTTTTGTAGAGCGCGTGTGATTTGCTCATGTACCACACGTACTTTTGCCATCTGATCGTTTAGGTATTCCTCTACTTCCTCTGGGCTCATTTCATCATTTTTCACTTTAAACTGCCGCATCCAGGCGAACATGCCATCGAAAGCGGCATCTAATTCAGTGGCTAGGTCTTCTGCCTCTTCGGCCGATAGGGGACCCTCTCCCGATTCCGCATCGGCGAGTACTTTGCGCTTCAGCGCTTTCAGCTCATCCATGTAAGGCATCACCTCATCGTGCACGGCGATTACCTCATCACGGAGGGCTTCATTTTCAGCGATCTTTTTCTCTTCGCTGGAAGCTTGCGGCTGGCAAGCCCAGACAGACATCAGGAGCACTCCGAATGCCATAAAAACACGTAAATACATCATAAGAAGTAAGTGAAATTATTTGAATCCGAAAGGTAGGTAAAAAGATCAGGAATGGCTGTGATCTACCTCACAGGCCCCATGCTGTTTCCAGTTCAGGTAATGCCCGATGACGAGGACGAAAGACGCGGCCAGAGACACGAATATCATCTCAGGTTTCCAGTCATGTAAGAGTACGCCGATTGAGAACACGATTACAGCGCTCCAAAGCGTTATTTTTATACCTTTAGAGTGTGCCTTCTTCGTGGCACTGTACACCGCGAAAAGCGCGATGAGAATAAAGACATAATCGAGTGCATGCCAAAGCATGCTGCCATGACTATGCGCGTGGGCATGCCCATGATGCGCGTGGCTGTGTCCATGATGTGCATGGTCGTGGTCATGATCATGATGTGCATGATCGTGGTCATGGTCGTGATCGTGGTCATGATGTGCATGGTCGTGGTGGGCATGAACTGCGATCCCAGCTTGTGCGCTGTTCGCTTCATCTCCACCGACATGATTAAAAAAGTATCCTGCTGAAATCAGCACGGGAACGGCCAGACAGTGAATCATGCAAAGCACTGAAGCGGACATGCCCATCAGATCGGCTGTTTTCGACGTAAATTGTTTAATAGCTTGCCACATACGATTGTAAATATAGGTAATTCTGAAGATATTTGACTTTCTAAACGAAATTTTATGAAGCCCTACTGCTTTGCCCTAGACCGAATCGCTCCGGTAGAAGAGGCCCGCATACATGCCAGTGACATCGCCGTGATCCGCGGGTATGGCATTTTCGATTTTTTACGCACCCAGGAATACTGCCCTCTTTTTCTATCTGACTACCTGGACCGCTTCATCGCTTCGGCACAGCATACCCGCCTGCCGCTCGCCTATACGAAGGACGAGCTCCGTGACATCATCTATACCCTTATCGCCAAGAATGACTTGCGCGAAGGAGGAATCCGCTTAGTGCTCACAGGGGGGCGCTCAGAAAATCACTTTGCCCCTGGGCAGTCCTCAGCTCTTTATTTTTAATGAAGACCTGTTTTTTCCGGATGCCTCTAAGTACATACAGGGAGTCAAGCTACTTCCTGTGTCCCATGTGCGGGCAGTAGCGACGATTAAAATGACGAATTATGCCTTCCCGGTGTATTTAAGCGGAGACTGGAAGGCTACGGGTGCAGAGGATGTACTGTACTACCACGAGGGCTTCGTGTCTGAAAGCTCGCGCAGTAACATATTCATAGTAAAGGATGGGGCCATCTCCACGCCCAACCATGATATACTGTACGGAATCACACGAAAGCAAGTTATTCAGGTGGCAGAAAATGTCGCTGAAAGGCCGATAAGCCTAGATGAACTCCTGTGCGCGGATGAGGTTTTCATGACCTCTACCACGAAGCGCATCCTTCCGGTGACGACCCTGGCCGATAAAAAAGTTAATGCCGGACGGGTGGGACCAGTCACCCAGATGCTCATGGAGCGCTTCCGAAAAATGGAAGCCCAGTGGATAGCCGACCAAGCTCCCACTCATTGATTGCTGAGTCCTCCTGCTGGCGCTTTGGCCTACCGGCCAAAAAAACTGCTCCATAAAAAAGCCCGAATATAGCCGTGTTAACGCTACATTCGGGCTCTATTTTTATCCCTGATCCCTTAATCGATCAGTTGTGCATTTTTCATGATGTACATGAGCCGCTCTGGGTCACTATCATTTAGGGTGAGCGTACCGCGGATGCGCACTTTTTTAGAGGTGTACTTGACCGCCTTCGTCATCTCGGCTTCCATAACCGTTTCTGGGCCACCAGAGCCGCAGAAAAAGCACTCCGCCAGCGGCAGTGAGCTCAGAATGATGTGCTCGGGCTTAAATAAGCCTTCAAAAGGAATGATGTAGCCATCTGCTTCCACGACTTTGCCCTCCAGGCTACGGATTTTATCGCTGAAAACAGGCACATAGAGCTCCCCGAATTCATCTTCGGTGATGCGGTAGGTGACTGCACTTAAATCGCGCCAGACAGTAGGTGACTGCGCGGCGACCTCCTGCAGGGCGAATAGTGCTAGCATGGAGGTAATAAAGAACAACTTAAAGTACTTCATATTCAATTTTGGTAGTTTCACGTATACGGTTTTATGAGCGTGTCAGCTGGCCCGCGATATCGGTGCGATACGCCGCGAATGCGGGCACGATGGCTGCCAAGACCCCCACTCCGAGGGCATAGGCCAAGATATACAGCTCTTCGAATAAGAACACACTGGCCGATAGCGTATTAACGGCTCCCTGGTCCACTTGGTTTATCACCAGTGCTAAAAAGGCATGCCCGAGGCCGAGGCCCACTAGCGCACCCAGAAAGGTGAGGATAAGCCCTTCCAGTAAGATATGTAGGAAGAGTTGCCCTCCGGTGGCCCCGAGCGTTCGCATGATGGCTAAATCATACTTGCGCTCTTTTAGGGAATTATATAGGGCGATAAAGATACCAAGCCCTGCAATGATCACGATAATGACTGCGATTCCCTGCACTAAACTAACACCTACGCCGAGAAGTTCAAACAGTCGCGCTACTTCGAAAGCCGGACTGGCGGCCTGCATATTCGTGCGAGAATTAATCATCCGCGGAAGCTGCACGGCGGCCATCGGATTTCTATACTGCACTAATAAGGAGGTAACCTCGCGGAATTCACCCTGGGGATCCGGAAAGCCCGTAGTCGCCACCGGGGCATCGAACTTACTGGAGTGCACATGCTCTTCCCCCTCCTCTTCCTCATCATGGGTGTACCAGACACTTTCTATGCTCGTCAGGATAAGTTGGTCCAAGACATTTTTCTGAAGGGGTAAAATACCCACGACGGTATAGGGATGCTCATCATGAGCATGGCCGCCACCACCCACACCATGGGAGCCGATGATCTGATCGCCCAGCTTTAAGCCCGTTTTTGCGGCTACCGCAGCACCCAAAACGATTTCAAAAGGTTTTTCCCAGCGTTTCCCTTCCCCTACTTCGGCCTCATACAGGTCCAGATAGTCGTAATTCGTCCCCACGATACGATAGCCTTGGTAGTTACTCCCTAAACCGAGTGGATCACCTGCTTGACAAGCCGGTTTGCGTAAGCTTCTGCGCTTCTTCCAGGTCAATATTCCCTGTAGGGAAATCAATATGGTAAATGCTAGAGAGTATCAGCTG
>NZ_AJYA01000020.1 GCF_000265075.1 Nitritalea halalkaliphila LW7
GCTCATCTTGTTATCGATATTTCGCGGAAAAATCATTTGCACGCTCGTAGCGGCCTGCCTGTCAGTCTCAGCCTGCTGCATCAGCCGCTCCGATGAAGAGCCTCCTAGTCGTACCTGAGCCTGACTGAGGTGCGGTAGGAATAAGAGGGCGCTACAGAGTATAAGAAGAAGTGCAGGGATTCTCAGGCAAGATCGCATGGAAAGGATAATTGTTTGACGCTAATCGGATTTGGGTTAAAAGGTAAACCCAATTCATCCGCTCGAAGTTAGTGAAATTTTCCGATTTTTGATAAAAAATGGGCCTTTCTGAGACTGCCAAGCACCTTCGAATGCAGGAATCGCGTAACTTTGGGCTATGCATGAGGTAATAGTGATCGGAGCAGGTGCAGCGGGCTATTTCGCCGCCATCCATGCCGCGGCGGCTGGCGCGGAGGTGCTGCTTCTCGAAAAAACACGGAAAACACTGGCGAAGGTGAAAATTTCCGGTGGTGGACGCTGTAATGTTACGCATGCGGCTTTTCAGTCAGGCCAACTTCTCAAAAACTACCCGCGCGGCGAGCGCTTTCTGAAAAAGGTGATTACGCGTTTTCAGGTGCAGGATACAGTGGACTGGTTTACAGCACGTGGAGTGGCATTAAAAGTGGAAGCTGATGGACGCATGTTTCCGACCTCGGATAGCTCCCAATCCATCATCGACTGCCTGCGTGCAGAAGCGGATCGATGCGGTGTTCAGCTTTTGACCGAAGGTCAGGTGTTTCAACTTGTTCCAAAAGAAGCTTTCTGGGAGTTGCAGCTTCAGGACAAAGTGCTTCAGGCACGCTGCGTGATCGTATGTACAGGCGGAGCATCTAAGCGCTCTCAGCTGGATTGGCTTGCCAATTTAAATTTGGACATCGTTACACCGGTGCCTTCCTTGTTTACCTTTAATGGTCCGGAAGAGCCGCTACGGCAGCTGCCCGGAGTAAGTGTGCCTCAAGCCAGCGTCCGCTTGGAGGGTACCAAGTGGAGCTATGTGGGTCCACTTTTGATCACGCACTGGGGGGTAAGTGGTCCGGCGGTGCTGAAGTTATCGGCCTTTGCCGCCAGGCACCTCGCGGACACGCAGTATGAGGGCGTCGCCCAAATCCGATGGGTGAGCACATGTACAGAGGAGCAGCTGCAGGAGCTTTGGCGCAGCCAGGTCGCTCAGCACCCGAAGATGCAAGTGAAAAACAGTACTGCCTTTCCTCTGCCCCAGCGACTCTGGCAGTTTCTACTGGAGCAGGCGGAGATTCCACTGCAGACGCCCTGGCAAGAGCTGAATAAAAAGCAAAAAAATAAGTTGACGGCCCTCTGTTTTGCCTACCCTTTTCGGCTGAGCGGAAAAACTACCTTTAAGGAGGAGTTCGTGACGGCGGGAGGCATCGCGCTAGCCGAGGTCAATCCAGCTACCATGGAGGCTCGAAAGCATGCGAGGCTCTATTTTGCGGGAGAGGTTTTGGACATCGACGGCATTACGGGGGGATTTAATTTTCAGGCCGCCTGGAGCACCGGCTTTGTAGCAGGAACCCAGGCAGGGCAAGCGGTGGCGGCCCTAAAACGCCCCATAAACGAGTAAACTATGCATGTAGATTTAACCCAGTTGGATGCCTTAGCAGCAGGAGATGCAAGCTTTAAGGGCCAGTTGTTAGAAGCCTTGTTAAGCGCTCTGGAAGAGTTGCGCCAGCATTATGCGCAGGGTGCTGAGGCACAGGATGCGGAGCAAATCCGGCTGATCCGGCATAAATTAAAACCTACTGTGGAAATGTTTGGCGTGCGTTCACTGCAGCAGCTGCTGCAAGAAGGAAAGGAACTCTACGAGCAGGAGGGCTTTGGGCTGGCTTTCCGACTGCATGCGGAGAAGCTGGTTCAGGAAAGCCAGGCCGTTACCGTAGAGGTAGAAGGACTTATTCAGCGCTTCCAAGAAGAGAGCTGAGACAAGCCTTCTTTTTGACTGCAGGTCAAAGTCTTTTTCCCAGTGCATGGACTAAGTCGAGCAAGCGGTGGGAGTATCCTGCTTCATTATCGTACCAGCCCACTAGCTTAATGAGATCACCTTTCACGGAGGTCAGGCCCGCGTCGAACAGGCAGGAGTGCGGATTTCCGATGATGTCGATGGACACCAGTGGTTCGGTGATATAAGAAATGATGCCGGCATACGGGCCAGATGCAGCAGCTTGGAACAGGGCGTTCACCTCTTCCGTGCTGGTAGGGCGCTGTACCTGCACGATAAGATCTGTAAGCGAGCCATTCGGAACGGGCACGCGCATGGCAGAGGCCTCAATTTTTCCTTTTAGATGGGGGAGTACCAGTTCCATGGCCATGGCTGCGTGGGTCGTCGTGGGGATAATCGAGTAGGCTGCGGCGCGTGCACGTCGGAGGTCGCGATGCGGTGCGTCATGCAGATTTTGGTCGTTCGTGTATGAGTGCACGGTGGACACAAAACCTTTTTCTATGCCAAAGGCTTCATCTAAGACGGCTACCATCGGCGCGAGGCAGTTCGTGGTACAGCTGGCATTCGAAATGATCTTAGGGTTAGTTTCCAGCACATGATCGTTTACGCCTAACACAACCATGGGCATATCATCTTTGGGAGGAGCTGTCAGAATTACGCGCTTAGCCCCGGCCTTAAGGTGGCCTTCGGCCAAAGCATACTGGGTGAATTTTCCTGTCGATTCCAGTACGATATCCACCTCATAGTCTCCCCAGGGAATGCGCTCAGGTTCTTTTTCGGTAAAAACACGCACAGGCTGCCCTTCTAAGAGCAGGTGCTCGCCTTCTACAGCGATTTGACCTGTGTAGGCACCATGGATGGAGTCATATTTCAACAGGTGTGCGAGTGTATGTACGTCGGTCAGATCATTTACAGCCACAAGTTGAACGCGGGGATCGCGAGCGAGTAATTTGATGATCAAGCGTCCGATACGGCCGCAGCCGTTTACGCCTATTTTAAGAGTACGTTGATTCATGAGTTAGAGTACGCAGATGGAGAAAACGCTTGCGAAATTACGGAATTGCGGATAGAATCACAGAATTAGCCAGAAATTTGTGTTCGTGCCTTTGTCTGCTAAAAGCCATTTTACGGGGGATTGTTTGGAATTTGGCCGGCTTTTGGCACTGATTTGAAATTTCCTGTATTTTTTTCACCTAAATTTCAGGCACTTGTGAATTCTATGTTAATTTTTTTTCGCCTCATTTTGCATTGTTAATTTAACCCTCTATATTTGCATCACCATTCAGGAAGACAGCAAGTCAAACACAAAATGGTCCGTTCGTCTAGGGGTTAGGACGCATCCCTTTCACGGATGAAACACGGGTTCGATTCCCGTACGGACTACAACAAATTGATGTTTTTCATCTTTCGGATTGCACTTGCATGATGAATTTGTTTTATGGTTGTTAGTGGTTAAAGTGAGTGAAAACCTAGTCTTTCTTAGACTAGGTTTTTTTATGCGTAGTCCTTAGCGCAAGAGCCGTTTGAGGGCAGCTTCGTCTTCTACAGCTGTTTCCTTATACTGAAGTTCCCAGCCATACATATTCGTTAGAAAAAAGAGTTTACCCAACTCTTCCACTAATCTTTTCTTTCCATCCTGCTGAATGCCACTTGAAAGCACTTGCTGCTTGATTCTAAAGGTAGCTTGAGCCCGCACCTTGTTGTAATCCTTCGCTTCAAAACGATTAAAGTAATCTTGGCTGATGTCGTAGTATTCGATGTCTGGATAGATGTTGAGCTCCTCATCGGGAATGTAAAGGATACGTAAAATGCGATTCTCTTCGTCTATTTCGTAGCGCATTTGGCTGAGGTCATAGGCTACGGTTACTTTGGCATGCACTACGACGAGTGCTTTTTTATTGCTTTTGATGAGGTCAAAATACAGTCTTTTGGAGTTTTCATAGCTGGTTACCAGTGAAAAGTTACCCTCAGTCACGACGAGTTTGCCGACCTGCTCCACTTGTTCTTTAATGACATCTCCGTGGCGAATTTCTATCTGCTCTTGTACGCCGGCGGATTTGAAAAATGCCATGTAGGCGGCTAGACCTATGATAAGTGTGGTAATAATTCCAAGGAGAAAGCGCGTCATGCTCGATTTTTTCTTTTACTGCACAAAAATCCAACCAAAAACGACCTCACGTTAGCGGAATAGGGGGCTTTCGTGGGGGCTTTTCAGCGGAGAAAGTAAAATACGAACTTCTGGCTAAGTTTGGGAGTTATGCCCCTATAAAAACGAAACCAACAGCAAATTTTTATGGTCAATTTAAAGCAAAAAACAGCCCTCATCACAGGGGGAAGTAAAGGTATCGGTTTGGGCGTCGCCCGTTCTCTAATGGAACAAGGCATGCGTGTGGCCATCACCAGTCGCTCTCTGGAAGCGGCTCAAAAAGCAGCAGAGAGCCTCGCAGATGTCGGCAGCGGTGAAATTCTGGCGCTACAAGCCGATGTGCGCAACTTCCAAGAGCAGGAGCAGGCCGTAGCAGCGGTAATGGAAAAATGGGGCCAGCTAGACCTTTTCGTGGCCAATGCGGGCTTGGGGCATTTCGCTTCGATCGAGGAGATGTCTCATGAACAGTGGCATGAAGTAATCGACACCAATCTCACCGGCGTCTTCTATTCCATAAAAGCTGCCTTAGCGGGTTTAAAGGCTTCTAAAGGCTTTTTTATCACCATCTCCTCCTTGGCGGGCACCAACTTCTTCGCCGGAGGCGCAGCCTATAATGCCAGCAAATTCGGACTCACAGGCTTTTCCCAGGCCATTATGCTGGATCTGAGGCAGCATGGTATCCGTGTAAGCACAATTATGCCGGGCTCTGTGGCTACTTATTTTAATGATCACGTGCCCAGCGAGGCGGATCACTGGAAAATCCAGATCGAAGATATCGGTAAGTTGGTCGTAGACCTGATGCACATGCACCCACGTACTCTCCCTTCTAAAATCGAGGTTCGCCCCAGCATGCCTGGCGGCAAAAGCCAAATTTAATCGTGAAAATTACGGTATCCTGTGGGTCTAAGGCAGGGGACAGCGCATAAAAAAGGGAGCATACGCTCCCTTTTTTAGTCTACCTCTACTTGCTTACCCTTGGAAAGGAACAGAAGAGTGGTGCAGGTTAATCTTGATTTTGCCTTCGGCATTCTTAAAGAATCCAAACGTAAACTCAACTTTTACCTCAGGACCCATCGGAGGAGTGAAGAAGTAATTCCCCTGTACCAAGCCCTGCTCACCGATGATGGAAAACTTCAGGTCTTCGAAGCGTACCGCCAACCAAGGATTTACTGCGAAGCCATGATCTTCCGGGAAGTCCGGATTTCTACCTACAAAGTAAGCCAAGGCTCCCTCATAGGTATTTCTGAACTGAATGTCTTTACACTTGGTGGGCTTAAATAATACCTCACCTTCCGGGTAACCGTAAAGCGTGTCTAGCGCATTTTTCGCACGAGCGGTAGCTTCCTCATGATTGCCTTTGGCCTTACCGATTTCCACTACGGCATTTCCCCATAGCTCTAATGCTGCTAAGATTTCTTCTTTAGTCATTGTGTTTTGGTTTGTTGGTTAACTTTTACTCCATTAACGCAACTATGTTGCAAGGGTTAGTAGGGTATTCTAGTATGTTAGTGTTCAACTGAAAAATGTGTACAAAAAAAATAAAAGCGTACACAAGTAGCTATTCCTTTTTTTATTTAGGATCTGCGCGTTGAACCAGCAGGAGGCAAGTGGCGATTACCGCATAGCTCGCTGCCCAGTACTGACCTTGGAAGGCTAAATACCAGAGTAGGGCATGCTGAAGGGGCACAAGTACCAAGCCGATACAAAATTTAAAGGTAGCGATAAAGGCAGGATCGGAAACTTTGGGCGCAGCCCAGCGCCAAAACAGATAGGCGGGAAAATGTGCCCAGCGATTCAAGCGCTTTAGGAGCCCCGGTCCTGTACTCCTAGGGACTGTGGCTAAGCTACCCTCACAGTCAAATTCTAGCCGAGGCAGGCCTTTGCGAACAGCTTCGGGTCACTTAATTTCACCTTACGCTTAATTAAAGCTTGCGTGATTTCAGCATGCTCTTCCTCCGGAATCTGGCTTACAAGTGGCTGTAAGGCCGTTTCTACCGCGCGCAAAAGCTGCAGGGGCTTACCCAAGTAAGGTTGGGCAGGTATGGCTTCGCCAAAGTAAATGCCTACTTCGCTGCCACTAGCTTGATGGTTGGTATAATTAATGCCCACGGGCAAGACTACCAAATCCAGTTCAGGATCTTCTTGTAGAGCTTGAAATGCTATCCGGACAAAGCCCTTTTTTAAGGGGCGCAGGGACCGGCTAGTGCCATGATTACCCTCTCCAAAAATGATCATGCAACCCTTTTTGCGCAACACCTCTACCGACTTTTCGAAAGATTCTTGGTTTTTTTCCATGTTGCGCAAGCCATCTCGGACACGATAAACCGGAATCATGCGAATGAAATTCAAGATTTTTGCTACGAAGGACTTGCGAAATACGGAGGCTCGCGTCAAAAAGTATGGGTTTAGGCGGGTATGGGTGGCCAAAAGGATGGGGTCAATGAGGGCGTTTTGATGGTTGGCAACCAGCAAGACAGCTTTCTTTTTCGGAATATGTGCGGCACCATGGACGCGGATGCGGTTAAAATAAACGTTTAAAGCTACTTTTACATAGGCACGGAGTACTGCGTTAAAGAGGTCTTGCATCATTATGAGACGGTTTTTTCTACGGGGGAGGGCGCTTTAAAATGCCAAAAACTAGACAGTAGGAGGCCGGATACCAGATGCCAGACACCCCACCAACCGGCGATGATGGCCATGCCTCCTAATCCTCCAAAATACGTAAAAATTATGCCGAGCGCCAAGCCGGAATTCTGAATTCCCGTCTCGATACTCAGGGTGCGTCGCTGCTGCTTATTTAAACCAAAGGCTGAGGCCAAGCTAAATCCTGCACTGATAGCCAGACCATTATGGGCAAGTACCCAAAAGAAAATGAGCCCAATAAACTGCAGAAAGAGTGTGTAATTTCCGAAAAAGGCAAGCACTACGAAGAGTAAAAATAGCGCTATGGACAGCGGTTGGAGCACGCGGCTGAGCTGCAGGGCTAGCTGCGGAAAGCGATGTTTGACGGCCGCTCCAGCCAGAAGGGGTACCAGAAGGATCATCGCAATCGTAATAAAGATTTCGCCGAGCGGCATCTCGAAGCTGCGTAAAAGAGAGGCTGCTGGGCATATAGACCTGCCCAAAAGGCAAAACTGAGTGGAGTCATCACAAAAGAAATGAGCGTGCTAGCCGCTGTGATGGCGATCGATAGTGCCGTATCGCCCTTCGCCCAGTGGGTCATAAAGTTACTGACATTGCCCCCTGGCAAGCAGCCACTAAGAACATACCCAGCGCCACAGAGGGAGGAACCTGGAGTAGCTGAACCAGTCCCCAGGTAAGTAAGGGGAGCAAAACCCACTGTGAGATCAAGCCAAGAAAAAAGGCCTTGGGCTGCTTACGAATGGCCTGAAAATCGGTCCATTTTAGGTTCAGGCGATGCCAAACATGATCACAGCCAGGGCTGCCTGTAAGAGGTAAATGCCTGTATGGCTGAAGTTTAAGGTACTACTGTCTAATGCTTCCATGCCTTATGCTAAAGCGCGTAAATCCACCGGCACCACACGAGACACGCCCGCTTCGATCATGGTAATGCCATAGATAACATCGGTGCTGGCCATGGTGCGCTTGTTGTGGGTAACGATGATAAATTGTGACTCCGAAGAGAAGGTTTTAATGATCTGATTGAACTTGTCGATATTCGCATCATCGAGTGGGGCATCTACCTCATCAAAAATACAAAAGGGGGCGGGCTTCAGCAGGTAAATCGCGAACAGCAGTGAGGTGGCCGTAAGTGTTTTTTCCCCTCCCGACAGTTGGTTGATGGTTAGCGGCCGCTTACCCTTTGGCTTGGCCATGATTTCTATGGCGCTTTCAAGCGGGTTAGCGGGATCCACTAACTTAAGGTCGCAGTCGTCTTCTGCGGTAAATAGCGAGCGGAAGACCTTGATAAAGTTGGTTTTGATCTTCTCGAAGGCATCTAAAAAGGTTTCACGCGCCACCTGATCGATTTCTCCTATCGTTTTCACTAAGCTATTTTTAGCATCTATGAGATCTGCTTTTTGTTCGAGTATAAAGGTATGGCGCTCCTTTATTTCATCATAAGCTTCCATGGCCATAGGATTTATGGGTCCCATTTTTTCCAGCTTTTCTTTTTGCTGCTGCAGGGCCTTACGCAGCGCTTCTGGGCTCTCCTCACGATAAGCTTCCGCCACCTCTGGATCTTCTTCCATTAGTGCATCTAAGTCCAACTCGAACTCCACACTGAGACCGCTCACGCAAGCTGTGCATGCGCATGTTAAGGTCGGTGGCTGCCGTTTGAAACTCCTGGAGTAGGGTTTGGAGTTGCTCTTTCTGACGCTGCAGGAGGCGCACTTCTTTTTCCTGCTCATCGATGGCACCACGCGCGGCATAGTAACTTTGTTCCGATTCGGTCAGGCCAGATTCGATGGCTTCTTTTTCTTCATAGAGCGCGAAAAGCTCTTCGTCCTTGACTTCATTGGTTCCTAATAAATGTTTGATTTCCTGATCTAAACCACTCAGCTCTTGCTGCGCTACTTGAATACGCTCGGCACTGCTTTCGAATGCTTTTTGCTTGAAGTCGATTTCTTGTTCTAAGCTAGAAACGCGATTTTGTCCCTGATGATAGCGGATATTTGCCTCATTAAAGGCCGCCGACTTTTGCGCCAGCCCTTCATTTAGCGCTTGAACCTGTTCTTGCCAACTTTCCGCTTCTTCTTGGTCGATGAGCAGCGCCTCGCGGGCTTCCTGTAATTCGGGCTCTAGTGTGCTGAGCGTGTCTAGAAGCTCTTCCACGCGCTGTTCGATGTCTTCGCGCTTATTGGCATTACTGCTGAGGAGTTCGGCGAGCTGCTCCTTTTTCGTCCGGATGGCGATATAGGCTTGGCGGGTTTGGTCCATTTCTTGCCGCGCGGCATCGATGGCGGGTTTCACCTGCTGGCTACGTAGTTTGAGAATTTCTGTGGTTTTATCTTCTAACTTATTACGCGTGTAGCTTATCGTTTTCTGGAGCTGCTTGATGGTTTCTTCTAGTTTTTCCAGGTTCTTAGCGCGCCCCAGACGCTTGCCCTCAAACAGCCCCACAGAACCACCGGAGATGCTAAAAGGGCGGCGGATGATTTTGCCGCTCGCGGCTAAAAAGACATGCGCTTCACTTTCAGGAAAATCACGAAAATCTCCTTCCACCACATACACATTATCCAGCAAGAAAGCGATCAGGCGGCGGTATTTTGGGTCATAATCCACGATACTGGCCGCAGGGCGAGCGTTCGGGAAAAGCTGCTCAGGCCGCGGGATATACTGCTGAAACTCATCTAAAATAAAGAAATTCGCCTTACCTCGGGAGGCATCGCTAAGCAAGTTCACCGCTGAAAGTGCCTGCTCGCGGGTTTCCACCACATAGTAATTCATGTAGCTTTCCAGGTAGTTTTCGATCACCACGCGGTAGTTTTCTGCCGTCGTCAGCACATCCGAAAGCAGGGGAGTTTCCTTTCCCCAAGAGGCATTTTTTTTCAGAAACTTGATCGCCTCCGGAAAACCTTCTAAGTTGTCTACCAGCGACTTCGTGAGGTTAAATTCATTTTGCTTAGCATCCAGCTTCCTGTTGAGCTGCACGAGTTCATCTTTTATGAGCTGCGCTACTTTTTCGGCTTCCTCGATGTTACGTTCGAGCTGCTGCTGCTTATGGCTGAGGCGCTCGACTTCGTCTTCCTTCGTCTGAAGGGCATCGAGCAGCTCGGCGGCCTTGTCTTCAAACTCTTGCAGGTGGTGCTCCTGCTGGTAATCTGCCGTCGTTGTCTTTTCGAGCTCCTGTTTGAGCGTGGAAAGCTGAATTTGCTTGATTTCCTGTTCTTTCGCCAGCTGATAGACTTTTTCTTTTGCTTGCGCAAAGCGCTCCTGCTTGACCTTCTGTTCTTCCTGAAACTGCCGTACGCGCTCCTTTTCACGCTCGTAAATGGTCTTCAGTTCCTCCATTTCGATTTCCTGCTCGCGGAAGCGTTTTTCGGCACTTTCCAACTCTTGTTCTAGGGAGCGGATACTAAAGCCTGCTCGATCGTTCGATTTTCTATCCTGATCGAGGCTTTCGCGCAGCTTTTGAGAACGGTCTTCTAAAAAGCGTAGCCGCTCGTTTTTGATTTTTTTATCACTTTCAAATTGCCGAATCTTATTGACCTGCTCGTTTAGGGTCTTTTGGCGCGAGGATAACAGCTTTTCTTTTTGGAGTAGGCTGGCCTTAGCTTCCTCTATGCCCGCTTCCAGCAGGTTGATGCGGCTCTGAATGCCTCCCTGTTCGTCTTGTTTTTGGGTGATTTGGGCCTGTAGGCCCAATAAATCCTCGCGAAAAGCCGCCACGGAGCGCTTGGCTAAGTTGATGCTGATTTCCTTATAGGTGTTTTTCAGCTGGAAATATTTTTCGGCCTGCTTGGCCTGTTTTTCCAGGCTTTTCAGGTTTTTTTCGATTTCAAAAAGGACGTCTTCTACCCGTTCTAGATCCGCATCGGTGTCACTTAATTTTTTTAGCGACTCCCGTTTGCGCGTTTTAAATTTTGAAATCCCCGCCGCTTCCTCGAAGAGCTCTCGGCGCGAGTTATTTTTATCGTTAAGTAGTTCATCGATCATTTTCAGCTCGATGATGGCATAACTGTTCGAGTTGATGCCCGTGTCCATGAACAGATTGGTGATATCCTTTAGCCTGCAGGTGACGCCGTTAATAAGGTATTCGGACTCTCCGGAGCGGTAGTATCTCCGCGTGATGGTTACATGCGTATATTCAGTCGGCAGCAGGTTGCGCGTGTTCTCAAAGGTTAGGCTCACCTCCGCCAGGTTGGTTGGCTTACGGTTTTTAGTACCATTGAAAATGACATTTTCCATTTTGTCCGAGCGCAGCATACGGGACTTTTGTTCGCCGAGCACCCAGCGGATAGCGTCCACGACATTGGATTTGCCACAGCCATTAGGGCCCACCACGCCGGTGATGCCTTTATCAAAGTGAATGACCATGCGGTCTCCGAAACTTTTAAAGCCTTTAATTTCTAACTTACTTAAGAGCATGCCCTAGTATCTATGCACAAACAGCAAAAGTAACCAAATTTCTCTATTTTGTGACGCAGTAGAGCGACCATGCCTAGCTTCGGTACCTGCCATTCATCGCCTATCTTTTTTAACAGCTAACGCCCTGAAGGATGCGTGCTTAAAAAAGCTTTTGTAATTCAACTTTAGATGGCTTATATTTCAAAAAAATCTTTTAGGAAGTATATTACTACTTAATTAATGTATCCCATGATTTACAAAAAGCGAAATACTCTCGCCTCCCTGTTACCAAGCCTTCTCCCTCTTGCCTTTTTAGGCTATGCCTGCGGGGGATCAGATTCTTCCTCTTCGTCAGGGGGGCTTTCGGATTTTTCCTTGACCATTGATACCGTTTTCGTGGACAGTGGTGAGGAGTTTTTACTTTCGCCCAAGTTAGGCATGAGCTATGACTTTTCTCATGATGGATCCGAGATGGTCTATTATGATTATCAAACACGCATATTAGAGATTATCTCGCTAAAAGACATGCGGCTGGTAAGTAAAAAACAGCAAGATGGAGATGGTCCGAACAGCTTGGGTTTTTTTGTTAATTTTCTCGGCCCAGTTTCCGATGGCCTTTACTACACCACGGCGACTTATCAGCCATTCCGCTTTTTAAATCCACATACGGGTGAGGTGGAAAAACAAATTCGCTCGTTCGAAGAGAGTTTCGAAAAGATAGATTGGGAAGAGAAGTTGTTTTTTAACCCTGCTGTAACGTTTGAGAAAAATGGTCAAGTGGCATGGTCTATCTCTGGAAAAAGCGGGTCCTTTATGCCAAGTTATTTGACGCGTATGGATCTCCAAAAGGAAGAGTTGAAAGCCATACCTATCGAAGCATTGGCAGATTATGCAGGCTTTAGCCTTTCGTTTAGCACTGAAGGTTCTAGTACTGCGCGTATTCCAGGATTTCATATTTTACCTATTCAGGAGGGCGTGCTGATCGGAAATTCGATCGATGCGGACATGCTTATCTATGAAGTAGCGAAAGACACCTTGCGTAAACTTCCCGTTCCAGAAAGTAGGTTCCAAATGGCTATACAGCAAAAGCCTCCCGTGACAGAAGTGGAAAGTATGGAGCGCTTCCAAGAACTAAGTAAGGACATCGCCCAAAACTGGTACTTGGGTGATTTTATCGCCGACGAAAAGGAGAAAAAACTATACCGACTAGCGCGAAGAAGTAAATCGAAGCAAGTAGAAGAGGAGGAAGCGCCTAAAAATGAGATGGAGATGGTGCTACTGGTATTTGATTTGGAAAACTTGCGCCTTTTAGGAGAAGTAGAGATAGGAAAAGTAGAGGATTATGCAGCTGGGGGCCTTTTTATGATGGAGCCATTCATCTTCCGATTAATAGGGACGATGAATTGGCCTTTGTTCGTATCCGGGTGCTCGAAATAAAAATAATGCTTATATTCGTGTAGGAGGCGCGATGAGGAACATTGCGCCCCCTAATACGTATCTTTATGCAAATCCTTTTTTTATCCCATGGACGCAGGAAATATTTTATACATCATCGCCATTATCATTTACTTTATCTACTCCGCGGTGACCGCTGGCAAAAAAAAGCAAGCAGAACGTGAGCAGGAGGCGCGCGAAGCAGAAGAGATAGGAAATGAGCAGGAGGGACCGAAGCAGAGATCGGGCTCCTTTGAGGATATGTTGCGCGAAATTCGACGCGCCCAGCAGGGAGCCGAGCGTGACCTAGAAAGAAGCGGCCAGGGACGCCGTGCGACCGATTTCGAGGAGGACGATGAGGAGGACGATTATGCCCCATTGCCGCCCCGTCGTGCTTCGCGTGAAGCGCAGGAGGAGACGCGCAGGCGCAAAGGGAGCCAAGCAGCCGCGCTTTTCGCTCTACCGAAGAAAAGCCCTATCAGGCGCAGGGTAAAGAGAAATTCGAAGCGTACGAGGGCATGCTCACTGCCGCCGAGAGTAAGAAATTAAAAACCATCGATGAGCTTGTGGATTTCGATAAGCCTGTGGAACGCTTAGGAGTAGGCATAGAAGAGGTCGAAACGGCGGAAAAATCCAAAGGCACGAATCGCTACAAAAAAATGCTCCGAGATCCTCGCACAGCAAAAGATGCGGTGATTTTAGCAGAAATTTTAAACCGTAAGCATTTTTGATAAATAGCAGCGTAAGCGCCTTAGAGCCGCTCTGAATAGCTCGTCAGGTTCACTGTTAAAATATTATCCAGTGAAAAAGAAGCGCTATAGACCAATAGTGGCGCTACCGCGGGTCCACGACGCACATTTCCCCGCCTGTCAAATTCAGAGTTGTGATGCCCACAGGTAAGCACCTCCTGACGATAACTCCACCGGTCCTTATTCCGGCAGTGTGTGCATCGTGTATCTAAAGGCGTATAGCTAATCCCGCGATCATTAATTACCATGCAGTTGGCCTCCTTTATCCACATCCATGAACCTGTACGCCGTAGTTCTGGTAGGCGGTCTAGTTCTAAAATAAGGCCATTTGGCCAAAAACGAACAGGTGACTGTGGGTCACGCAAGTTATAGCTGAAGGTATCAAAAATCTCCTCATCTAAAGGTTCTTCTTCCGTAGAATCACAGCTGCTTAAAATGGGAATACTTAGAAGACTGGCACCAGTAAGCACACTTATTTTTTTCAAAAATGCCCTTCTGGGTTCGGATTCGTGTTTGATACGCTCCGAAGGAGTAGCTAAAAATTTTTCCATAATACAAGATTAGTTATAAAACTACTATTTTGCAACTAATCACTTCGAGAGGAGAAAAAGGCATGCGTTAGCGAAAATAGGGATGAAAAGAATTTAGTTGAAAAAAATCGTCCTGACCTTATTTTAAATAAATTTTTCAGGAATTTATATGTTTTTTATACAATGATTTTAATTTGCATTTTTTCATCCCTCAGCTTAGAGTAAATCCTCAGCAAATTAGTTCATTCACTTATACGTCTATTTCGTTTACAAATACACGTGAATCAGTGCTTTTTTTGATTTACTAAAAGATTGTTTGGTGTGGACACAGTTATACAGATGTAAACTGATTCGCTCTTTAAGCGCGTATATCTAACAACTTAAATTTATCCCATGAAAAACAAGTCCACTCTTACGGTAGAAAAATCCGGTACGCTCAGCGAGCACCGAAGAAATTTCATCAAAAAAACGGGCGCACTAAGCGTAATGGCCCTTTTTGGCACTCATTTCTTTACGGCCTGTAGTAGTGATGATACCGAGCCTGCGCTCATTAACGACAATAATGACGGAAGTGGCCCTGTCACGATAACAGCAAATGGCCTGACGATTGACATTTCTCGCGTACCAGCGCTACAATCCGCTGGAGGTTGGGCGGTAATCAGTCAGCGCGACGTTATCGTTATTAACCTTGGAAACGATACCTTCTCCACTGTAACAGCTGTATGTACCCATCAGGGATGTAATAACAGATGGTCCTTTAACAGTGACACGCTACGATGCGCTTGTCATGGCTCCGAATTTTCATCTACTGGCGCTCTTCGCGGCGGACCTGCCCGGTCGGATTTACGCAGTTTCCAAAATTCCTTTGCTGAAGGCATCCTAACCATAACACTTTGATGCGCACTAAAATCGCTTTTCTTCTTCTGCTATTCCTTATCTGTATGCCAGATGGAGTGCTGGCGCAGGGTTTCCAAACCGAAAAAGGAGACGTGGTTTTCCTTTCGAAAGCTTCTCTGAGGGATTTTGAAGGGAAAAGTAGTCAGCTGCATGGCCTAGTGGATTTGGATAAAAACCTCTTGGACTTTTATCTGGACCTGAATACCTTAAAAACAGGTATTAGCCTGCGCGATAGACACATGCGGGATAATTATTTGGAAACGAAAAAGTATCCCTTTGCGGAATTTACGGGGAAAATTAAGGAGGATGTAAAGGATTTGCCCGTAGGGCAAAGCAAAAAAGTAACGGCCGTCGGGAAATTTAAAATCCATGGTGTGGAGCGCCAAATAGAAGTGCCTGGCCAGCTAAAACGTGTATCCAACTCGGAAATGGAGCTGGAAGCAGAGTTTCGTGTGCTGCTCAGCGACCATAAAATCAGTATCCCTACCGTCGTGTTTTACGAGCTAGCAGAAGAACAAATCGTGCAAATCAAAGCCAAACTAAAGAAATGAGAAAATTTGCCATTTTGATCGCTTTTACTTTCGGAGTAGTGGGAGCAGCTTCGGCCCAACTGGAACGGAAGCTGGCCACCGTCTCGGAGGAGGTAGAAAATACATTTCATGCCCCGCGGCATATCAATTTAATGACAGTGGAGCCGCTGGAAGCGAAGACACTCCATTTTGCGATCATGCATACCTTTGGCACTATCGATGGTGGTATTCAGGAGCTTTTTGGGCTGGATAATGGGGCCAATATCATGTTTAGCTTTGAGTATGCTTGGAACCGAAAGTTTAGTATTGGCGCTGCGCGCCAAAGTCGCGACCGTATTTACAGTCTGTATGGGCGCTACCATCTACTGACACAAAAAACGGATAATAGCATGCCAGTTTCGGTTTCTTTTATGGGAAATGTGGGCGTGAATTCTTCTCCTTACGATTTCCTTATTGAAGGGCCGCCCTCCTTTCAGCAGCGGACCTCCTATGCCGGACAGCTGATGGTGGCGCGTAAATTTTCGGACAAGCTGAGCGTTCAGGTAAGCCCAATGTTGGCCTATTTCCATGACCCCTTACCTGTATTTGCGATAGAAGGGGATCAGGAGCTTTATGTGGCAGTCGGACTTTCGGCACTGTATAAAATTTCCAAAGTGGCCTCGCTTACTTTCCAGTACATTCCGAATTTAAATAATGATCTTCGGAATAATCTGGGAGTGGGTATCGATTTAGAAGCGGGTGGACATGTTTTTCAAATGTATTTTGTAACTTCTCAGCTGTTAAACGAGCAGTATTTACTAGCGGGAGGAAATGGTGTGCCCGGTGAGCAGTTTCGCATCGGCTTTAATGTGAACCGGGTCTTTGCGAAGGGCTTAAATAAAAAGTAAGCTTCTTTTTGGGAGTTAAATTCGAGGAGTTTTGTGTATTTTTGGAAAAAGACCATCATGCACAAGACTCCTTTTTTACTTTTCGCGCTGCTCCTCAGCTTCTATCTTGGCTCTGCATGCAGCTCCAGCTCAGAAAATACCCGAACGCTCAGTGTTTTGGCCGCAGCCGAAGAGACCTTGGCTGGATTTCCACTTGCCGTTTCTGTCAATATAAACGGTAAGCATGCACAGCGCGAGCAAATCAATCAAATCCTGCAGTCGGAGCCCTTACAGCGGTTTTCCCCTTTACTCACTTTCGAGAACATGTACCAAGAAGGGGAAGAAGGGGCGCGCCAGCTCGTGCTCAGCCTAAGTTACCGCTTTTTAGTGGAAGATATGGGGGATATCGAACAAATAACCAAGGCTTTAGAAGCTGCGGAAGGTTTGACCACCTATGTGAATTCCAGTGGGGTTTTCGTACCGGCAGAGGCACGTGCGGAACTACAGGAGCGCCTTTTTTTAGAGGCTGTTCAGAAAGGTGAAGCCCAGATTGCCCGATTGGCCGAAGGCCAAAACCTACGCTATCGCATCCTTTCTACGGAGGAAATAGAAGACAGCTTCCAAGGTAATGGATTTAGCATAGAGGGGATCACCTACTCAGGGAAGACGCAGGCACGTGTGAAGGTGACAGCAGCACTTTATTAAGCTCAGGATATGGTGAAAGCGACAAGCATCGAGCAGCAGAAAATGCTACGGGTACTTCAGCTCATCGTCTTGCTGCAGGGCCCGGTGGGGAAACCAATCCATAAACTCGCTGAAAGCATCGGGGTGGAAGAGCGCACCCTGTACCGCTATCTGAAACTCTTAGAAGTCATCGGCTTTCGGATTATCAAGCAGTTCGGGAAGTACCGCATTGAAGAGCCTTTAGCCTTAGTGAAGGGCGCAGAAACGCAGTTCAGCGGCACCGAAATGGAGCTCTTGCGCCAGGCTATCGAGCAGCAGATTCCTGACGCGCAGCAGCGAAAGGTTTTAATCGCCAAGCTACAGCTGGAGCTAGATACGGTTAAGAGTGCCAAACTCTTACAACAGGCCGACTATGGCAGAAAAGTGGACCTACTTAGCATGTGCATGCGGATGGGGGTGCGGGCCAAACTGGAGGATTACTATTCCATCAACAGTGATTCTGTTAGTGATCGCATCATAGAACCTGTATGTTTTACCCGGCCTTTTGATTCGATTTATGCTTTGGACACCGTAGACAAGCGTATGAAACTCTTTAAGCTGGAGCGAATTACCCGCGTTAGCGTGCTGGATGAAGACATGGAGTACCAGGACTTGCATGAGCGCTTGGAGCAAGATGTTTTTGGCTTTATCGGTAAGGGCGCACTTCCGGTCACATTGCGCCTGTCGGCGCGGGCCTGTCAGCTTCTGCAGGAAGAATATCCCGCTGTGTGGCCTTATTTGAGGCGGCGAAAGGATGGAAAGGGCTTTTTAAGACTGGAGGTGCCCGATTTTCGCGGGATAGGACGCTTTATTTTGGGCTTGCCAGGAGAAATTACCGTCTTAGGTGGCGATGAACTGATTGCTTACCTGACCGAAAAAGTGGGTAGCTGGCACTTCGTGCAAGGAGTGCATCCCAAACAAGCAATGGATTTAGAGGAAGAAGAGTAGACGTTCTGAAAAGAAGAAGAAACAGCAGGCCCTGCTAAACGAATTAGCCTGACCTGCTGCTTCACGTGTCTGAAACTTACTGGTGTTCTTCTCGGAGCAAATCATTCACTGTTTTCACGGGATTAAAGGTGATAATCGGAACCTCCACGAAGAGCGTACCCCAACCTGCCATTGCACCATTCCAAAGCCCCGGAAGTTCCTGTGCTTTAAGAACTTTCCCGGACTTTGATTTTTCGGTGATGAATCCAGTCTGCTCATCCCGGAAGGCGAGCAAATCAAAAGGCTTACCTGTATAATCTTTGGTGGCGCAAACCAGATCTACCGGATTAAAGTGAGAGGCGGTCTGCACGATTTGCTTCTGTGCGGAGTCGTCTAGGTCTATCTGCGCTGTTTCTGCGATCTGCAAAGAATGTGAGCCATCAGCATCTTCGACCCAAAACGGGCCTCCTCCCGGCTCACCCGTGTTTTTCACCATGCCACAAGCGCGGAGAGGACGGTTTAGCTTGCGCTGTACATAGCTTACACGTTCATCAAAGCTCAATTCGTAATAACGCGGACTCAACTTACAGCCAAGTTTATTTTGGAGCAGTTCTTCTGCGCGTAGGAGAAGCTCCTGATCACAGCCTTTTTCCAGCTGATGTAGGAGCTCGAAAACCTGCTCTTGCGCTTTTAATAGCACCCCAGCGAGGGCCTGCTTGTACGTTTTCGTGGTGGGTTTCAGGTGGTCTGGCACCACATTATCGATGTTTTTAATAAAGATAATATCTGCTTGAATGTCGTTCAAGTTCTCCAGAAGAGCTCCATGTCCAGCTGGGCGAAACAAGATGCTGCCGTCTTCTTCTATAAAGGGTTCGTTATCCGCTGTGACCGCGATGGTATCCGTAGCTTTTTTCTGTGTAGAGAAGCTAACAGCGATTTCCACGCCATAATGCGCTTCTAGGGCAGGCCGTACCTTCTCGGTAAGATGCTCAAAACGCTCCTGGTGCTCGGGAGAGACCGTAAAGTGCAGTTGCACGCGCCCACCTTTGCCACGCGCATACTGGATGCCTTCGATAAAATGCTCTTCGGCAGCGGTGCGGATTTCATCTGCATAGCGGTGAAACTGAAGGAGCCCCTTAGGCAAAGCCCCATACCCAAGCCCCTTTTCTTCTAACAGTGCGGCAACGATACTTTTATAGTCTTTTTTCGCTAAAACTTCTTCCAGTGGAGTGCCTGCAGCGGCCAAAACCTCCTTTAGTGCCCCATAAAAGGCAAACTTATCCAGATGCTGGATGAATTTCTGCGTAAATGCGTCCTTGTCTAAAGCTCCATCTCCCTCTAAAAAAGCAAATAAATCCTTAAACATCCGGCTGGCGGCACCTGAGGCGGGCACAAATTTCACCAAGTCTAACTGCCTCGAACGTTTTTCGTAATAGGCTACGGCTTCCCGCAGCTGCTCTTCTTCTAATTTTATAATGCCTGCACCTAAAGTGGCGGCTTTTACAATCGGCAAAAACGGAAAGCCTTCCTTGAAATGCTGGATTTGTTTTTCGGCTAGTTGTGGATCCATCCCCTGAGCGGCGATTTTTTCCTTCAAAGTTTCTTTCATGGTGAGTGAAATGTGTTTAATAGGTGTAATAAAAAGCTATCCGTAACGGATTTTTAAATTACAAAAATCTACTTCCGCTCAAAAGCTTTTTCTAGGATTAAGTGAAAAAATAAACGCTTGGCCTCGACAAAGGCGGTAAAGTGCCAGCCGCGAGGACTCTGGGAGATGTAAAATCCGCGGATAGCCGCCTGTCACTTGGGCGTCAGGCCCTAAAAGAATCAACTCACCCGATGGAGTCCACTGCACCGTGCCAGGTTGCGTGGGACTACTTAATAAGGAGTGGGCATGCGGCTGCAAGTGCTCACTTAAGCGAAGGCCCATCCGATGAAAGGCGGCTGCGCTGAAGGTAAAGGGCTGCTCCTGTAAACGGGCTAGACTGAACGGGTCCAGTAAATGAAAATCGGGCCCAGCACACACTGGAAGTTCATAAGGCTTCGTCCGCAGCGGAAAAAAGGGAAGTTGAACACGCGCATGGAACGTCGGGCTAAGGACTTTTGGCCCTAGGGCCAAAGTAGCCTTCTGTACCAAACGAACCGTGCCCTTATCTGTTATTTCTGTGCTTAAACTTCGGTCAAAAGCCAGATAGCCTAAGTAACTCTCTTTCAAAATAGGTATTTTAAGGCGATCGCCTGCCCGTAGTTGGAAAAATTCACCTGCGCGAATATGCTGTGGGCCTCCCTGAAAGGTGAAGCGCGTAGAAGGGGTCCAAAGTAGGCCGCGTAACGGGCAAGTGGCCTCCATGCGTAGGCCTCCCCCAAAAAATTCTAGTACCGCCGCGTCTTTAGGGATTCCGAGTAGCCGGCGCATCAGCGCGGCGATGTCAGGCTCCAGGGGACCACCCACGGGCCAGCCCATTGCGAGTTTCTCCCAGCGCGGCAGCCGCTGCAGACTCGTATAGGGACCCGCCTGAAGGAGTGTCAACTTATCCATAGCGGTTTTGAATTAGGGTCAAATCCAGCTTATTGCGCTGAATTTCGGTGTGTTCAGCTAGGGTAATCGGTATGAATCGCAAATGATCTCCCGCTTGAATTGGCGGCTCTTTGCCATATTCAGGTACGAGGGAGAGTGGGCAGTGGGCGATTTGCCACCAGCCTCCAGGGCTCTCACTAGGATAAATACCCGTCTGCTCCCCGCCGATGCCACAAGTTCCCGCTGGCAGACGTAGGGCAGGGTTCGCCTTGCGAGGATGATGCAAGCGAGCGTCAAGGCCTCCCAAATAGTAAAATCCTGGCCTAAAGCCTTGGAAGTACACTGTGTAGGCAGGAGCAGTGTGGAGCGCGATAAATTCCTCTGGTTCCAAGCCTTTACTAGCGCAAAATGCTGGTAAATCGGGAGCCAAGCTGGGGGCATAACATAGTGGAATCCACCAAGTCCGCTGGGAGCGAGTAGGGGTGGGCATGCACTTCCATAAAGTCGATTCAGAATCTAAAAAAGCTTCTAAGCAGCGCTCCAGATCGGAATCTGGCGGGTGCATGACACTAAGAATATGATAGGTATGACGTATTATAGCATTAGGAAAAGCCTTTTGGACGTAATCGCGCAGGCGCAAAAGGACCTGAAGCTGCTCAGGGCAAATTTTCTCCTCCCAGTGGACCTCATAATGACCGGGAAGAAAGCAAAAGAACCTTAGAGCAGGCTTAGGCATCGCGAAACTGGGCTGCGGTTCGTGCGAAATGTAGGACGAGCGGGTGGTCTCCGTGCAGACAAAGCGTTTCAAACTGTACGGCTAAAACCGTTCCAGATAGCGTTCGGATTTTACCAGACCGCAAGCCGGTTAAACGCTGTTCCATCGCCTGTATGTCCTGCAACAGCGCCTGAGGATGACAGCGCGGGAGCAATTTGCCATCTGCGGCATAGTGGCGATCGAGAAACCCCTCACGTAGGTAAGGCATTTTATGTGCACGTGCCAAGCGGAAGAGATCGCCTTGCGGAGGCCCAAATACTGGAATACCTGGGAAATTTTCCTGCAGCCAGCGGATAAAAGTTTCTGCCAAGAGCGGACTGAAGGCCACATCATGATAGAGTGCCCCATGTAATTTAATGTGGTGCAAGGTGGCCCTTTCAGCCGAAAGCCAATGTGTGAAGTGCTCCATCTGTTCGTCTAGCAGCGCTACCAAAGCCCTTGAGTCGAGACTTTGAGAGCGGCGGCCAAAATGCGCACGATCCGGATAGCCAGGATGCGCGCCGATGCCCACCCCATGCTTTTGGGCTTCTCGCATAGCTAAACGCGCAGCAGCTTCGTCTCCCGCATGCGCCCCACAGGAAATGTTCGCAAAATCTAGGAAGGGCATCAGTTGGGCATCATTCGCCAGCCCTTCGCCCATATCACAATTCAATTTTATCGCACCCTGCTTCATACTTGTACAAGTAAATTTGAGTCGAAAAAATTCCCGATCAGGTAGAAAGCATGCAGGTAATGATATATGCGACCAGCGCTCCTACGTGCTCAGTCTAAAGACACTTTTTCCGGCATAGGGCCATCGATCGAAAGCTTTAGCGCAGCCATTTTCCCACCGCTACGCAAGGCTTCTGCTGCACCTGCACCTCGTAAGTAGGCGCTCAGGAAGCCTGACCAGAAGGCATCTCCGGCTCCTGTGGCCTCACCCAAGATGTGGACAGGCTCGGCGGGTACGGATACATCTTCATGCGCACTTTTTAGGCGGCTGCCGGCACTTCCTTTCGTGAAGCAAACCAGTCCCGCTCCCCAAGTCAGCAGTTGGGCGATCGCCTCCTCCTCTTGAATATCCTCTCCAAAAAGGCGGCGGCAGTCGTCCAGGCTTACCTTTACCCAAGCGCCCAGCTGGCACCAGTGCGCTACGAACTGGCGTGCTTCTGCACGATCGGGCCAGATGCTGGGGGCATAATTCATGTCCAGACTAATCGGCACCCCGAAAGCGTGGGCAGTTTCTGCGGCCCGTTTTAACGTTTCTCGGGCTGGCGCTAGGCTTAGCGCAAAACAGGTACAGTGGAAAAGCCCCGCCCCTTTCAGCTGCTCATAAGGAAAAGCTGCAGGCTCTAAATGCGCATCGGCACCTCGGTAAGCGATAAATTCTGGAGTTTCATGGCTACGGGAAAGGAGCACCATACTCGTGGGGGTCTGTGCGATGCGCTGCACATGCGCTGTGCCCACACCGAGTCGCTCCGCCTCATGCACGAGATAATCACCGAGGCCATCTTGTCCCACTGCAGCCACGAGCTGTACAGAATGCCCAAGACGGCTTAAATTGGCCGCTAAATTCGCAGGGGATCCACCTGCATAGCGGCGAAAGGTATGTGTACGAAAAAGCGAATCCCGTATTTCTTGTCCGATAAGGTCCACGAGTAATTCACCAGCGATCCATAAGGTTTTATTCATGTTTAGGTGCTTAAAGAAAATCCATTGGTAATGCCCTGATAAAGGAGCACCTGTCCCGCCGCACTCCAGGTGCAGGCCGCTACGCCACAGGGGAGCTCACTCAGGCCATGGAAACATTCATTAAAGGAATAGTTGTCTTGCGCATTCAGCGTATCGATTCGGGCATACACTGTTTTGGCCGCTTCCTGAGAGTGGTATTTTTGGGCCGCAAGGCATAAAAGCCCAAAACCATAGGCCAGATTCCGCCATTATGAAATTCATGTGGCTTATTTCGGAAGGTAAAGCGGTAATTTTGGCGCAGGAGCGCAAAATCCTCAGCATCTTCCTCCACCACAGGAGAGAAAAACAGGGAGCGATGGCGCCAGTTCAGGCACAGCCGCTAGGGTGCTGGTAGGGTCGGGGTGCAGGTCAAACAGCATGGCCAGGGCATTTCCAAACAGATCCAGATAGGGCTGATAACCTGCGGGATGAAAGCCAGCGAGCAGGTAGGGCAGCGCTCCCTTTTCCTTCAGTAGGCGCTTTCGGGCGCTAGGATGGATACAGGTAGCGTCAGGAGGGCTGGCCAACCAATAATTTTTTTCGATGGCCAGTTGGATGCGGCTCGCCTTTTCGCTGTAGGCTTCCACTTGCAGGGCTTTTCCTGCTAGTTTAAGGGCCGCGCAGCGCAATATCTGATCGTAAAGTGTGTAGCCATGCAGGAGGTATTCATCGGCCCAGTCGCCGGCCAGCGGCACATAGAGCAGGTCCCGATTATTGTACTCCCAGGCTTGGTACAAGCGGAATACTTGGGCAATACGTTCACTTTGCGCTAGCAAAAACGCTCGGTCTCCTGTCCAGTGTGCATATAAACAGAGCCCGATCACCCACCAGCTGCCTGTATCTGCGCGACCGGCCAGACCGCCCAAGCTTACGTCGCTGCTATCCGTAGCCACGTTAGAGGGAATGTGACCTTCTGGGCTTTGGAACTCACCTAGGCGCTGCAGGGTGCGGCGAAACGTTTCGATAAGTGCTTCGTCGCGGCTAGCTAGTGCGGCCAGCCCTGTGATGACCCCATCGCGGGCCCAGATGCGTGGATAGTTTTCACCAGCGGCGGAGGAGGCCAAAAAACCATTTGGATGGCTGGCTTTCCGCATGCAGGCGAGGGCTTCGAGATAACCTATCGGAAGTTCCATACGATGATAGCGGTTAGAATCAAGAGTAAAACAGATAAGACGCGGTAGTTTTTATACCAAGGAAGGGCGCTCAGCGCGGCGGTTTCATCGGTGTAGATGCTGTTTTTCCATGTGTATTCTTCGATTTGGTCGGGGCGGGGAGCCGGAGAAACCAAGCTTACCGCTACGTAGATGACAGAGCAGCAGACGAAAAGCAGCGGCGCTGTGTGCAGGAAGTGCCACTGGCTGATGGCTAGTTCCGGTGCTACTACTTTAAGGGTAATAAGGGTGGCGGCGATGCCAAAGCCCGAGAGCAGACTATAAAAGGCACCATTGGCATTGCCTTTTTTCCAGAACATGCCCCAGATGAAGACCACTACCACAGGAGGTGCGATCATGCCCACCACAATTTGCAGGTACTTAAATAAAGAATCGAATTTTTCTATTTGCGGCGTCCAAGCCGCGGCCAGAAGGACCAAAATAACGGTGGAGACCTGCCCTACACGTACCAGCTGTGCGCTGCTGAGTCCTGGCTTGGCTTTCTTAACGAAGTCCATGGTGATGAGCGTGGACGCGGAGTTTAGGGTGGCGCTGATGCTGGAAGACATGGCGGCAAGCAGTCCGGCCATGAGCAGTCCGATAAGTCCTGCGGGAAGCAAGTTGAACACGAGCGTAGGAAAAACGGTATCAGCGTTTTCCAGGTCAGGGAAGAGCACACGGGCCATGGTTCCCGGGAGCACCATAAAAAAGAGCACAGGAAGTTTCAGGAGGCCTGCAAAGAGCGCTCCCCAGCGGCCATGGTTCAGGTCCTTTGCGGTAAGCACGCGCTGTACCATAAACTGGTTGTTCGCCCAAAAGTAAAAACCAAGAAGGGGGACTCCGAAGAGCAAGCCTGTCCAGGGGACGGAGGGGTCATCGATGGGGCGAATGAGGGAGATCATGTCTGGAGGGGTGACCGCACGAACATTTTCCCAGCCGCCTACCTCGGTGTAGGTGATGTAGGTGAGCACCAGGGAGCCCGCCAGCAGCAAGATAGCCTGGATTACTTCAGTGTGTACGACTGCATTCAGACCGCCGGGAATGGTGTAGGCTGCTGCCGCAAAGGCCAAGAGCATAATGATGAGTGTCATGCTCACTTCAGGAAAGACTAGTTTTAGGATAAGAGAGCCGGCATAGAGCCCTGCAGCCGTTTCGATGAGGACATTACCGATAAGGGTGATGAAGGAAAAATAGTAGCGGCTGCGGCTGTCGTAGCGGCGCTCTAAAAATTCGGGCATGGTGTAGACACCCGAGCGCAGGTAAAAAGGTAAAAAGAAGATGGAGAAAAAAACTAAAATGACGGCAGCCATCCACTCGTAATTGTAAACGGAAATTCCCGTACTATAAGCATCTCCTGCTAAGCCGATGAGTGTGGTGCTGGAAATATTGGCTGCAAAAAGCGAAATCCCCACCACGGGCCAAGTCATGCTGCGACCAGCTAAAAAATAATCCTCTGAGCTAGTACGCTTAGAGTGATAGAGACCATAGAAAATCATGCCTACTAGGTAGACGAACATGATGATAAGGTCGATGCGATGCAGTAAATTTGTATCCATTTAGGTTGATTTTCGGGAGTTTATTTGGGGAATAAAGCGCTTCACCAGGATAGTGTCATATGCTTATGTCTTCTACAAGAATGAGGAAAGTTTTAGAGATTGACAAGCAATAAAATACTGCAATCGATTGCGGAATCGGTTGATATTTTATTATTTAGACAAATTCCAAATAACAAGAAGTGAAAAAAAACCTTTCTGAAGCATTTCGTGCACGGAGAATTTTTCCTAATTTTAAGAAAAAGTAGTAATTATTTCGCTCCCTATCGCTTTCCGCATTTAACACGGACTACTATGATCGACAAGAGTAAAGTAACGCTGAAGGACATTGCCAAGGAACTTGGGATTTCTGTTTCTACTGCCTCTCGCGCACTGAAGGCGCATCCCGATATCGCGAAGGAAACGGTGCGTGCAGTAAAGGAGTTAGCTGAGAAATACCAGTATGTGCCTAATTCGCTCGCGATCAGTTTTCGGAAAAAGAAGACCTTTAATATTGGTTTGGTAGTCCCTGAAATCGTGCATCATTTTTTCTCGAATATCATCAGCGGCGCGATCGCCACGGCTAATCAGTCGGGGTATAACGTGATGGTGTCGCAGTCGAATGATGTGCTGCAGGATGAGAAAGCGGCGGTAAATGCCATGCTGCATAGTGGAGTGGATGGCTTGCTGATTAGTATTTCGAACGAGACGGTACTGGGCGAGCATATTCAGGAGCTGATGCATGCAGGTAAACCTGTCGTTCAAATGGACAAGGTTACCGATCATTTAAAAACGCCGCAGGTGATCGTGGATGATTTTGATGGCGCCTATCAGGCCGTGCAGCATCTAATCCAAAATGGTTATCGGAAGATCGCACACTTTCGCGGTCGCCCGATCGTAAAAAATGCCAATCAGCGTTATTTCGGGTATTTACAAGCCTTAAAAGATGCCGGCATCACACCGGAAAAGGACTGGGTCAAGCACTGTGTCCAAATTAATGAGGCAGAGGGTTATCGCTTCGCCAAAGAACTCTTAGAGGGGCCGAATCCTCCCGATGCCTTTTTTTGCATCACGGATCTAGTGGCACTCGGGGTGCTACGCTATCTCAAAGAACAAAAAATAGAGGTTCCCGGTGAAGTGGGGCTGATGGGATTTAGCAACTGGAAGCTGGCAGAAATTTCCTCTCCAGCGCTAAGCACTGTGGATCAGCATGGCTATGAAATCGGAGTACGCGCCACCCAAATGCTGCTCGACTCTCTCGCAGGGGCTAGTATTTCCTCAGATGCGATCACAGAAATCAAAACCAATCTCGTCATCCGAGAGTCTTCAGGGCGAAAAAAAGTGCAGCAGCAGACACAAGAGGCTTTAGTAGGTAACAATTAATTCATTTTTCTTGGTGCTCGCATAACATTACCGTAACTTTGCGCCAAGTTATGGAGTTCGACACTGTTTTTGCCTTTATCTTTCTCAGTCTCATCTATGGATTAGCCATCCTCGCGCTGATTCCTGAGTCTTTCGCGAAAAAGTTTAGCCACGCACCTGGCTTCCATTTTTCCCCCTTCTCGAAACCAAAAAAATCACTCGTTGGACCCGTGTTTTTTTCCTTTGTTTTAGGGTACTTTCTGGCCGCCATCATGGTTTATTTTTACTTGTAGGTGAATCGGATATTCTTCTGTGCAATCGATTTTTTTATTCCGTTTGGGCCTTTTCTCCCTTTTGTATAGCGTTTAAGAGGTTTTTTTTGGCACGCTTTAAAGAAAGTAGCGTTGTGAAAAGAAAAATGTTTGCGTACCTTGAGCCTATACGCTTGAGATTATGAAGGAATCCACCGACACCTTAGCCTTAAGCCAGGAACCCTGGTTGAAGCCCTACGCTACACACATACAGGAGCGCCATCAGCGCTATCTCCTTGCCCTTCAGGGCTTAGCAGACAGCTATGGAGATGTGGTGGAATTCGCCTCCGCCCATCAGCTATATGGCATTCACTGGGATCCGATTCGCCGAGGATGGTACTATCGGGAGTGGGCGCCTGCGGCAAAGGCCCTTTACCTCACCGGGGATTTCAACTGGTGGGACCGACGTAGCCACCCGCTCAAAAGGAACCATCGTGGTGACTGGGAAATTTTCCTCCCGTATGAAACGTATAAAGATACCTTCGTACACGCAAGTACCCTCAAGGTCGTGGTCATCGGCGCAAATGACACGGAACTGGACCGTATCCCCGCGTATATCCGAAGGGTGATCCAAGACCCCGAAAGTCATAATTTTTCGGGCCAACTTTGGTTCCCGAATCATCCATACACCTGGAAGACGAAAACGTTTCAGCCACGGCATAAAACCGAGGGTTTATTTATCTATGAGTGCCACGTGGGCATGGCACTAGAAGAGGAGAAGGTGGGCAGCTATGCTGAATTTGCGCAGCTAATCCTCCCGCGTATCCATGCAGCAGGGTATACAGCTATCCAGCTGATGGCGATAATGGAGCACCCTTATTATGGCTCTTTCGGCTATCATGTGAGTAATTTTTTCGCGGCTTCCTCCCGTTTTGGCACCCCCGAAGAACTGAAAGCGCTTATAGACGACGCACATGCCCTTGGCATCGCGGTAATCTTAGATGTAGTGCACAGTCACGCCGTTAAAAACGTGTATGAGGGCTTAAATGAGTTCGATGGAACTCCTGACCAGTATTTTCACCCGGGCGATAGGGGCTATCATGAGGGTTGGGATTCTAAACTGTTTCAATATGGAAAATGGGAGGTGCTGCAGTTTTTACTGAGCAATCTCCGCTTCTGGATGGAAGAGTACCGTTTCGACGGCTTTCGATTCGATGGTGTGACCTCCATGCTGTATGAGCACCATGGACATACCGATTTCAGCGATGCCGAACGGTATTTCGATGTGGGTGTAGATCAAGATGCTGTGCTCTATTTTCAGTTGGCGAATCACCTCATCCACCGAATTTCCCCTGATGCCATCAGCATCGCCGAGGAGGTGACAGGCATGCCGGGGCTGGCGCGCAGCTTGGAAGATGGAGGCTTGGGCTTTGACTTCCGCCTTGCCATGGGTATTCCCGATTTTTGGATTAAAACACTCAAATATTCCCCAGACGAACACTGGGACATGTTTGGGCTTTGGCATGCGCTCACGAATCGCCCCGCTGGTGAGGGCACCGTGGCCTATGCGGAGAGCCATGATCAGGCGCTGGTAGGGGATAAGTCCATTGCCTTCTGGCTTATGGATAAGGAAATGTATCATCAGATGCATATAGGCAGTGAAAGCTTGGTGATCGACCGTGGTATCGCACTGCATAAAATCATCCGCATGCTGACCCTTTCCCTAGGCGGTGAGGCATACATGAATTTTATCGGAAATGAATTTGGCCACCCTGAATGGGTAGATTTCCCACGGGAAGGAAATAAATGGTCCTATCAGTATGCGCGCAGACAGTGGTCCTTAGTGGATAATGAACATCTGCGTTTTAAGTATCTTTTTGCTTGGGATATGGCCATGTTACAGCTAGCGAAAGTGGCTGGTTTTTTGACCTCTGGTCAAAGTCTCGTGCAGCACCATTTGGATGCAGACCAAAAGGGGCTTGTTTATGAGAAAGGAGGATATTTGGTGCTTGTCAACTTACACCCAAGTAAGGTATGGGAGTTGCCTTGTGCACTTTTGCCCGAAGGCCCCTGCAGCTAAGCCTTAGCTCGGATGAGGAGCGCTTCGGTGGATTCGGACGTGATCAGGGGCTTTTAGATCAGGTATGGCAGGTGGGCAAAGAGGGGCAGCACCTACTGCCTCCTCGGGTGATGCAAATTTTTAAGCGTCTGGAGGTGCAAACGTGAGATGTAAAAGGAATAAACTTTTACAAAAAAGGGGCTCCAGTAAGCCGGCCATAAAAAAAGGAGGGGACCGAAATCCCCCCCTTTGCCAATAATTATTTTCAACTAAACTAAACTACAAGAAAAGCCCACTCTCCGTATGAGCAGTGAAAATCTTTTCAGGATTGGCTAGCTTCTATAACGGGAGTAATTTGACTAGGTTACATGACTGAGGTAATTTCATTCTTAAAATTATCCTTTATATCGTGTAGTGGACTATCCAGTTATCCACACACCGGGGTAAGGTGACCTGAGCAGCAGCCCGTAAGTGCATAATCGTTGCATGAAGCTGAATTTTTGTTTAACTTGCAACATCATTTCATCAAACACGTATTTGCTTGAAATTGTCTTGGATTTCCCCCATGTCGCTCCGCCTGTCCGTATTTCTACCCGTTACGCTATTTATTTTATTTTTATGTCTTGTTTGTGGAAGTTTTCTGCATGCGGAGCAGCTTTTTATGGTGCAGGGTAGGGTCCAAAGCCAATCTGGGGAGGGTTTACCCGCCATGCTGTCGCTAAAAGAAACGCGAAAAGGCACAGTAGCGGATATGGAGGGCAACTTCACGTTGAAAGACTACGCCCAGGTACCTATCATCTCCAAGTTTCCATGTTAGGCTATCGTAGCGAGCAGGTACTTCTCGAAATAGGCACAGCGCCTGCGGAGAAGCTGGCCATAGTGCTTCGAGAGTCTGCGCTAGATTTACAAGAAGCTGTTATTCAAGCCAACCCATTCCGTAATGGTCCACTTCAATTTAGTCAGACGGTCGATGTGCTAGACCGAGCGTATATGGAGAGCATGCAGGCGGTCACCTTTGCAGCTGCGCTGGAAAAACTCCCAGGACTTACCACGATAAATACAGGAGTAGGGATTTCCAAGCCGGTGATACGGGGGCTAAGTTTTAACCGGATTATGATTAATGATCGCGGGATTAAGCAGGAGGGGCAGCAGTGGGGTGCTGATCACGGACTAGAGATCGATCCCTTCGACGTGGAACGTGTAGAGGTGATCAAGGGTCCCGGTAGTCTAATTTACGGTTCCGATGGTATGGCAGGGGTTATTAATCTGCTCCCAGCCGCACACCCAGAAAAAGGGACTGTGCGCGGAGATGTTATAAGTTCTTTCCGTACGAATAACGATATGTGGAGCACATCTGCCGGCATCGAAGGCCGTGAAGGAGATTGGGTGTTTCGCGGGAGACTCACGTTCCAAGATTATGCGGATTACCGTATTCCTACGGATCGCTTTACTTATGCGGGTTTCGTGCTGCCGATTTTCGATGGGAGGCTTAAAAATACCGCCGGTAGAGAGCGGCACTTTAGCATTTCAAATGGTATCGTCAAACAATGGGGGGAGAGCACCCTGACCGTAAGTCGTTTTCATCAGTTGGCAGGTATATTTCCCGGGGCAGTGGGTATCCCAAATAGCTTCAACTTGCAGCATAGGGGGGGGAATAGAAATATTTCTTTGCCCCAGCAAGACAATACGCACTGGAAGGTGCTGCATAATACTCGTATCCAGCTGGGCAAAAACTGGTTAGAGGTAGATCTGGGGTATCAGCGCAACATGCGGGAGGAAAATAGCCCCCACATGTGCATGGGCAGGCACCTACTCCGGAGGGTAATCTGGCTTTAGGCTAGATTTGGATACCTACACGGTAAATGCGCGTTTTTACCGACACTTCGGCCGTGGCGTCCAACAGATTTTCGGTTTTCAGTGGCAGCGGATGGAAAATCGGCAGCGCGGATTTGAGTTTTTACTTCCAAATTTTAATTCTGAGCAGGGCGGCCTTTTCTTCTTCCATGAGCAGACAGCGCGGGAAGGATTTACTTGGAATGCAGGTTTGCGCTTAGATTTTGGAACCCATGACATTCAGGAGCACCTGCAGCCCATCTTTCGCCGGCAGCAGCCTACAGGTGAGTTTGATCAGCGAAATCCTGATATTGAGCGTTTTATGGGAAATCTTAGTGGTGGCACAGGCCTGAGTTGGCTCATCCACCCGGATCATTTGTTGAAGGTGAACCTCGGCTCTGCTTTTCGCATGCCTACTGCCATCGAGTTAGCGACCAACGGTGTACATCATGGAAATTTCAGGCATGAAATCGGTAATCCCGATCTGCGGCCAGAGCGCTCCTATCAGGTGGATTTGAGCTATGCCTGGCAGAGGAAGTCCTTTTATCTCGCGCTTACGCCGTTTTGGTCCTTTTACGAAGGGTTTATTTATTTAGCACCTACGGGTAGATTTAGTAATCTCCCTGCGTCGGGCATGATGTGGGAATACCGACAGCATGATGCCGTATTTATGGGCACAGAACTGAAGGCTGAGTGGAAGTTGCATCGCCGCTGGACGCTTAGTAGTGCATTTGAATATGTGTATAATTATAATTTGGATACAGGGCTTCCCTTACCGCTGACTCCGCCCTTATCCGTGTTAAACGGGCTCCGTTACGAGGCGAAGACAGGGTCTGGGACTGTGCGGCAGTGGGGAGGGTTTATCGAACATCGCATAAGCGCAGCACAGAATAGAGTAGATCGAAATGAACTCCGGACAGATGGCTTTATGCTTTTAGAGGCAGGATTTCATCTAAATCTTCGGCTCTTTAATCAGCCCCTCCAGGTGCAGGCCTCCGGCCAAAACCTACTGGATACCTTTTACTTCAATCACTTGTCTCGGTACCGCTTGCTCAATTTACCCGAGCAGGGAAGAAATTTCATCTTGACCCTAAAAGTGCCCATAGGAGAAAAGAATGAAAAAAATTAAATAAATTTTAATTGCTTATGCAACCTTGTTGTATAGTCCGCGTTCTAACCGTATATTTGCAACGAAATTGCATTAAATAACTACCCACAATTTATACAATGAAAAAGAAGTTACTATTTCCCGTGATGTTAGCAGGCGTAATCGCCTTTGCATGTGACAGTGAGGACGACAGTGTGCGTGACCTGGAAGCACCTACCATCACCTTTGCTGAAAACCGTGACACCTTCCGCCCTGTGATGAACGAAATTCGTTCACGCGCTACTGACCACATGCATATTCGCTTCAGTGTGCAAGATGAATCCGGTATTCAGCAAGTGCGTATCGATATCCACGGAGGTTTCGACGGACATACCCACGGCAGAGTTTCTGGAGCCTTCGAGCAGCTGCTTGTAAACGATATCATTGAGGTGGATGGAGCTCGTTTTTACAACCACGATGACTCTAGCTTAGATGTTTACTGGGAAGGAAACGATCCGAGAAATAGAATCGAGACTAACGTACTGGCAGGTCCTTACCATATTTCCATTGACGCAACAGACATTTTCGGAAATGCTACGAGCCATGCGAATGGTACCACCATTTCTAAAACATTCTTTATCGAGCGTCCTTATGCACCAGAGTTCCTTATTGATAATGCAGTTAATGGTGCGTTTACTGCGACTTCTGGTCAGCCTTTAAATGTAGAGGGCAAAGTAGAAGTAACCAATCATCCGCTTAGCTCTGAGCTCGCCTTCTTCTGGGCACGTGTGAGCACAGAAAATAGTGATGATGAGGATTTAGTATTGGCTGGAAATGACATCTACGAGCGCATGTGGGGAAGAAGCATGTACCGTGTGGATAACAACGGTGATCGTTTCCGTGGACCAGCGCTTCCTTCTACTTCTATGTTGGATTTAACTACTTTATTCACAGGGGACGCAGCGATCAACGTTCCTTCAGGTAGCGAAAATTTATGGTTGATTTTATGGGTAGAAGACACTGCCGGTAATGTTACGCGCCGTGCTTTCCGTATCAACAGATAAATGTTAATTGGATTTAGAATTACTGAGCCCTAGGTTAGTGCCTAGGGGTTTTTCATGCATGTAAAAAATCAGTTGGTTATATGACCAATATCACACGAAACTATCCTCGTCTTCGTATCTTTACAAAAGATTAAAGCGTTTCATTAACTAAAGTGCGCTCTGCCGCGTTATAAACCAAATGATTGCTATGAAAAATATCTCCTTCTTACTGCTTCTCGGCTTTCTACTTATCGCTTTCGTGGGGTGTAGAAATTCTGAAGATCGTCCCCGTTACAGAAATCAAGTGGAATATCCCTTATTTCAGGGAAATTCTCCATTCGCCTTTGAGGGTACCTTCACTGTTCGTGAGCTGGAAGATGGCACCCTTACCTTAGACCTTCGCATGAATGGGCCAAAGGGTGATGCGACTGTGGCATTTCCTGCCCACTTGCATTTCGGTACTTATGACCGTATCGATGCCGATATCGCTTTCCTTTTGACGCCCGTTAACAGCGAAACTTTGCGCTCTGAAACGGTCCTTGGTCCTTTGTCTAATGGAAAAATACTGACTTTTGCCGACTTCCAAAATTTCGATGGACATATAAAAGTACACCTTGCGGATAGCGGGCCAGAGTATGAAGAAATTCTAGTGGCCGGCAATGTAGGACGTAATGATGCTAGTCCAGAGGCATTCGATGCGACTGCCATCACGGTATGTAGTCCCTATTACTAAGTAGGTGCAGCCCCTCTTATTTCATTAGCCGGCCTGTTACTGAATTAAGGGGGGGCGCTTCTGTGTGGCACAAGGCATCCCGGTCTCCTACATTTAAAACATTAATTAGCACGATTTTTTTACCGCTGGATTTAGTAAAATGAAGAGAGCAGATAGCAATTTTTATACATTATCCCATTGTTCTTAAACTTTTATATTTTTTACTTTTCGGAATTAACTAATTATCATTTTTTTAATCTCAATAAATAATAACAATTTATTGCTAATTACAGTACTATTATTTTAAATTAGCACACAACCACACAATTATTCCTTTATGACACGTGTTTTACTTTACCTCGGGGCTTTCCTGCTGGTGCAGGCTGCGGATGCCCAAGGAGACTCTTCGTCCACCAAGGTTCCATTAGCGGGCAAAGTATACGCGAGCTCGGAAACCGAACAGCGGCCCGCTGCTTTACTTGTCGATGGCGACCTCAATTCTTCTTGGCAATCTACTTCGCCCTTTCCAGATGCCTTTTATGCCTCAGAGCGTCAGAACAGCCTGCTTCGGGCAGATTGGACTGCGCCAGTTGGAATACAATTGGCGCCAGCCCTAGACGGGAACCTACAGTCCTTCACTCAAAATATCCCTGTGGTGGAGGGGCTGGCAGAAGTGCGCTTTACCTTTCCCAGTCCGGAGCAGATTCATCGATTAGGCGTACGCCTACGTAATGTAAGCCAACCAGTACAGATTCGCCTCCAAGACGTACAGGGGAACACCCTTCAGACCTATACCTACACCTCGGGTCAAAATTTCCAGCATCTGCGCTTTGCACCTGAGCAAGAGGGCGTAAAATCGCTACTCTTAAGTAGTTCTGCCCCATTCGGTATTTTCGAAATCGGAACTACAGCCGCGCTTTTACAAGAATTCATCGGTATAGAATTAACAGAAGATCAGTTGGTTACCTCTGTCGACCTCAAGCATTTTCCGGGAAGTGCTAGCGCTAGTGCGAGTGCTTTATTCGGTGGGCTAGACCGGGACAATCTGCAGCTGATACAGGTCTTAGACCCAGCTTATGCGGGCACTTTAACCGTAGAACTTTCGGAGCCCATGCTGATGCGCTTTATTGAGATTCGGCATACCTTACTTCCTGAAAACTGGCGCCGTGTAAGTGCCTTTCACCTACAGGCTTTCGCGGAACCTAATGAGCCTAGCCTTCCGGGTACAGGGCCCGGTACGGGTCAAGGTCCCGAAATCCCTGCCCACTGGGATCCTTACGCAGGAGTTTATCCGAGTCTCTCGGCACTTCCACTGACGACTGCCAAGCTCCACTGTCAACATGCAGACCAATCCTCCTGCTCTCATCATAGATGAAAATTTTTCGAGTGGCTGGATATCGAATAATCCGCTTCCTGACCGCTATGCCAGTGCGCCTCACCAGAATGTGCTCCTACAGCTTTATGGTTTTGCCTCCGGCAATGTGGCTGTGCAAGCCGCCACAGATGGGGCTTGGGGGGTCCGAACTCCCACGATTCCCGTGGATCCGGCAGAGGGAGAAGCCTGGTATGAGCTCAGTGTACCAGAAACCAGTATCCGTGGCCTAAATGCGCGCTTTGCGAATCATACAGCACCTGTTTTTATCCATTTGGAAACTTCAGCAGAGCGTGATACGACCCTCGTATATCCAGTAGGAGGCAGTCCAAATCGATATTTTTTGCCACAGGTAGAAGGGGTTAGAGGCATTCGTGTTTTTTCTAGTGCTCCCTTTATCATCCATGAAATCGCCGCCTACAGCCAAGCGCTGAAAGAGTACGTTACCCTAGACCTTGGGGAAGCTAAAGAGGTCAGCTGGGTACGCAGTCGCCATTTTAATGGTGTCGGAAATGTCTTAGGGAGCTACTTGGAAGTGGGCCAAGATAGCACCGATATGCGGCGCGTGGCCACACTGAATCCGTCAGCTATCCACTATGAAACCATCCGCTTTGATAGCACGCTGAGCATCCGATATGTGCGTGTCGTGCATGAAATCGTAGATGAAAACTTTAAAAAAGCAAGCGTGCAAGAGCTCACGGTGTATGATGCCTTCGGCGCCTTTGGGCCACCGCCCCAGGCCAAAAGTCAAAAGCACAGCTTCTCAGATCTCTTCGGCATCAATACGGTCTGGGCATGGGGAACCAATCGCATTCCGAGCTTACAAAGTCCAGATGAAGGGGCGCAAAAGTTCATCCGTGCCGGCAGCAATGCCCGGAATTACCATAATTTACACTGGGACACCGCCGACCCTGATGAGATTCCTAGCTATACCCGAGGGGATGTTCGCGTGCTCCGAGGCTGGACGCAGTGGCTGCGGGAATATGCCGACTGGAAGCAGAAAGGCTTTACGGTGAATGTCACCTACACCTTTGACCGCTTCCATGAGTCGGCTTGGGATACCCCATTCGCTTCGGCGGCAGCTTAGGTACCGCTTTTGGGTCGGTTTTTGGGCCCTCCCATGAAAACTTGGTGCAAACGGTAGAAATCGGAAATGAGCCCTGGGACTACAGTGACAGCACCTATGTGGCCATCCTAGAGGGCATGGCGGAGGCTTTAAAAGCAGCTGATCCACAGCTAAAGGTCTTGCCTGCTGCCTTACAGGCTTCGAATCCTTTTATGGGTAATACGGGCGTAAGCAAAAACTTTATGGGGTATAAATTGTCCCCTCAGGCGGCCCCCTATCTGGATGGCGTGAACATTCATGTGTATAGCTATACGCGTGATGCTTCGGGAAATCGGATCGCCGTACACCCTGAGCACCCGGAATCCGGCATGCGAAATCTTTTCGCTGGCATCCGTTTCCGGGACCATAATATGCCCGGAAAAGAGGTCCATGTGACAGAGTGGGGCTGGGATGCCTCTAGTTTGAATGAGCAGGCAGTCAATACGGAGGCGGTCAGTGAGCAGGCGCAGGCCCTGTATGCTTTACGTGGATTGTTTTGGCTAAGCCGCATGGGGGTCGATCGGGCGGACTGGTTTTTCTATGCGAATGTGCCCATGGAAAACGGGGGGGCGCCGATCAACTATGATCGCTCGGGTCTGACAGAATCACGCTTGTTCGGCTTCCGTGAAAAATTGGCCTTTAAGGCCGTGGAGCGTATGCAAAACCTCATGGGGGACCTGTATTTCGATTCGGTTCTGGAGGAGTCCGAGCAGGCCTATATCTACGTGCTGCGCAATGCTGCCGGGGAGCTTTCACATCTTCTGGCTTGGCGCCCTGTGCCGGGGGACGAACTGGAAGAGGTACCTCATGCCTTTTTCTATCCGTATGCGGCTCAGGAAGCTTTCCGCATCAGTGGCCAAAGCAGCGATTTAGAGCCTTTAGTGCTGGACATCCAGGATGGGGAGTTTCGTCTGCCACTTTCTGCCGCTCCGCTTTTAGTGCCGCTTCTACCCATGCAGCAGTCGCTGGCAGACCAAGAGCTTCGACTGGAAGTGACACAAATGGAGGGCCCTAAGACAGTCTTACGTCTGCAGACCAAGCAGCCTCTGGATGCGCTAGGGGAGGTGGAACTAGCGGGTGGGTTTCAGCGCGCCCTACTTCAGGCTGGCGCTGAGACGAGCTGGCAGCGGCAAGATCCGAATACCTGGACTTTAGAGCTGGACGAAATGCCACTTGGCTGGCATCAAACCACCGCGGTGCTCAAGCACTATCAACTAGAGTCGAATCGCGTAGAAGTGGAAATTAAAGGGCAGGCAAGCTTGTTTCCGAATCCTTTGCGGGATAGTGGGCACCTTGTTTTCCGCTCAGCCATCCGTGAAGGGGTAGACGTCTATGTGCATGATACCCAGGGCCGCCTGCGGCAAAGTTTTTCCATAGCGCCTGGAATGAGCCGCCTAGAACTCTCCTTCTTGGATTTAAAACCTGGTGTGTACATAGTATCCGTGGATTTCGGAGCATACACGGAGCGTATTCGTTTTATTAAGCAGTAAACCAGGTAGTTTACGTCCTATATTAAAGTCCCCATCCTGCATGTTACGTGTGGATGGGATTTTTTTATGGGCTGATTATGGGTTTTTAAGTGATTTTAAATGCTTACTTCCCGACTGAAAGGTGGTAGCTGATGTAAGTTTACTGCACAACGAATTATTTTTTATGTTTATGCAGAAGTCTTCACTTTTTCCTCCTGAAATCATTAAGAGCACTGTAGAGGTGTACGATGCCCGAATCGGAGTGACCCAAAAATCCATTTACCTTTTATTAATCACGCTAATAGCAAGTGCACTCTTGGCACTACCGCTGGTACGAGTTGCGGTAAGCGTGGATGCTACTGGGGCCTTGCAGTCGGCAGTTCGTCCGAATATAGTGCAGCTGCCTCTTTCTGGTCGTGTACAAGAGGTATATGTGCACCAAAATGGAAAGGTGGAAGCGGGAGATTTACTGCTTTCCTTGGATGTTTCGGCCGTCAGATCTGAATTGGAGGAGCTACGCCAAACTATGCGCTACCAAGAAAATGTCCAAGCAGATTTAATCTATCTACTGCGTGCCGCGACGGATCCGAATGAAGAGCACACGTTCCGAAGTAAACGAGTAGAAAACCAGTGGACAGCTTATCAGGCGCAACTTGTACAGCGTCAAAGCCCCATACGTAAAGCCCAGCGGGACTATGAGCGTGCCCAGAGCCTGTTTGCGGCGAAGGTTTTGCCTTTTGCTGAGTTCGATGAAGTGCAGGTACAGTACCAGCAGGAGCGTTTACTTTTTCAAGCCTATCAAGATCAAATGTTGGCAGAATTCGCCTCGCACTGGAGCAAACAGAACTGGAGATTTCCCGCATGAAACAACAAGAGGCACGCTTAGTGGCCAATGCCTCCATGCATCACGTTTACGCGGGCGTAGCGGGAAATCTCTTGCAAGTGGCAGACATCCGACCGGGAGATATGGTGCTGGCAGGCGAAAAAATAGCACAGATTTCGCCCCAAGAGACCCTTCGCGCACATGTACTCGTACCTGCCCAAGATATCGCATTTCTACAAGAAGGGCAGGAGGTATGGTTTCAGGTAGATGCCTTTCACCATCATATTTGGGGCCTTTTAAAAGGAAAGGTTCTCCAAATAGGCGCCGACCGGGAAATGTTTGGAGAACAGCAGGCGGGCTACTGGGTGGTATGTGCTCTGGACACAGAAGCGCTTTCGCGCAAAGATGGTACAGTAGGCGCCTTAAAAAAGGGCATGAACGTTCAGGCGCGCTTCCAAGTAGGAAAAAGGAGCCTCTGGCATCTATTGTATCAGCGTCTCGACCGCTGGTTTAGTCCTCATCAAGTACCTACGCACTAATTTTTTTCAGGATGATACGCAAAGAGATTAAACAAAGAGATATAACCGACTGCGGAGCTGCTTGCCTAGCTCGGTGGCTGCTCATTACAAATTAAAGTTGTCTGTAGCTAAAATACGACAACTCGCTGCTACCAATAAAAAGGGCACTAGCGTTATGGGCATGCTCCAAGCAACCGAGAAAATGGGCTTTTCTGCTAAGGGAGTACGGGGTAATGTGGCGGCATTACAAGAAATTAACTATCCCGCGATCGCTCATGTGCAACTCAAAACTGGGCTTTTGCATTTCGTGGTGCTTTATCGGGTAGCAAAAGGTAAAGTGCATTATATGGATCCTGCAGACGGTTGCATGCATGTAGAGGAGCTACAATCATTTTCAGAAAAGTGGACAGGCGTACTTATTCTTTTAATGCCTCATGCTGATTTTCAGGCAGGAGATCTGACGGTTTCCATCTGGCAGCGCTTTCGCTACCTGCTGCGGCCACATCGTCCCGTACTTTTCCAAGCACTGATAGGAGCGATTCTTTATACGGTTCTGGGTTTAGCGTCTTCTCTGTATGTACAAAAACTGGTCGACACTGTATTTGTCGGAGGAAATGTAGGTCTACTTAATATACTTTCGGTAGCGATGCTCCTGATTCTACTTTTTCAGATGGGCATTGGCTTTTTGAAGAATCTTTTCGTTTTTAAAGTAGGTCAAAAGATAGATGCTCGGCTTATTCTCGCTATTACAAACATGTTTTGCGCCTGCCGCAAAGCTTTTTTGATTCTATGCGTGTGGGTGAAATCGTATCCCGAATCAATGATGCCGTTAAGATTCGACTTTTTATTAATGACACGCTTATCGGCTTGGTTGTTAACGTTTGTGTCGTCCTTTTTTTCATTCGCTTTAATGCTGATTTTTTTATTGGAAGCTAGCACTTATCATGCTAGCAATTATTCCCATCTACAGCGTGCTCTACTTTATAACGAACGCCTTAAACAAGAAGACGGAGCGTAAGCTCATGGAGGATGGTGCTGAGCTGGATGCGCACCTCATTGAATCTTTAACAGGCATCGGTACGATCAAGCGATTCGGAGCAGAGTCCTTTGTAAGCATGAAAATGGAAACACGCTTCACAGATTTGTTAAACAGTGTTTACCGCTCCGGAATGGTGGGCTTTTTTACTGGTACAAGTTCTGAATTTGTGTCGCGTGGCTTCTCCCTACTTATCATGTGGGTGGGAGCTGGATATGTCTTGCAACAAGTCTTAACTCCGGGGGAATTGATGTCCTTCTATGCCTTAAGTGGCTATCTAACAGGGCCTATCAGTGCTTTAGTAGGTATGAATAAGACGATTCAAAATGCTTGGATAGCGGCCGATCGGCTATTTGAAATCATGGAGCTCACCGAAGAAGAAAAAGAAGCCGAAAGCACGCGCTATCCCTTACCTAAAGAGCCCATAGAGCGCATCCGATTTGAGCAGGTTCACTTTCGGTATGGTGCGAAAGCCCCTGTATTCACTGATTTTACAGCAGAATTTCAGGCAGGCAAAATCAGTGCCTTGGTCGGGGAGAGTGGCTCAGGTAAAAGTACTTTAATGGCGTTGCTCCAAGGAATTTATCCGATAGAAAAAGGAAAAATTTGGTTCGGCGGACATGAGTTACGCTACCTAACTCCGGAAAGTCTACGCGAACGCATCGCTGTGGTTCCTCAAGATGTGACCTTATTTGCTGGCGATTTATTAAGCAATATTGCACTTGGAGATTATCAGCCTGATGTAGAGCGTGTGCTTGCCCTATGTCAGCGCTTAGGCATGGACAGTTTTATCGATGCACTTCCGCAGGGCCTAGCAACGCATGTCGGTGAACATGGTGCCACTTTATCGGGCGGACAAAAACAACGTGTCGCTTTAGCACGAGCCCTGTATCGAGATCCTGAAATCATTATTTTGGACGAGGCAACTGCCGCTTTGGACGCGCATTCAGAACGCATTATTCAGGAGTGTTTACTTGCTTTAGCCCAAGAGGGAAAAACTATTTTATGCATTACGCATCGCCTGGCAGCGGTACAGCAATACGATGAAATCTTTGTTTTAGAAGCTGGAAAGGTGGTTGAAAAAGGCCATCATCAGCGCTTAATCGCCCTACAAGGTATCTATTACGAAATGATTCGCAAGCAAGCTGTACTGTTTCAGGCCGCCTGAACCGATTAACCCAATGCCTATGGAACTTTTTCTACAAATCGAGCGGATCAAATTCCTCAATCAACTCCTTCTTCAGGAAAATACAGGACCTCCCGAGGCGCTGGCGGCTCGGTTAGGTATCAGCCGCTCGAAACTTTATGCGATTCTGGAAGAACTACGGGATATCGGCTTGGAAATACAGTACTCGCGCAGAAGACAAACCTTTTATTTCCAAGAGGGAAGTCGACTGCAACTGGAGGTGCACATACGCATTATCAAGAAGAATAGAGCGTCAGCATAGTTTATTTCCGCGTGGATCCGTATTCCTTTGGAAATGCGTCTGCGCGGATACCTATTACACAAAATGGGGTGATTTGTCGGCTCTATCCACCGATAGTCGACATGGATTCAGTGACGACGCCACTGGCACGCAGTTGCTCTGCTTCGAAACCATCGCGGGCACGCTGCTGGAAAACATGCTTGAAGGTGTGTAAAAGTGTTTCATCAGAAGCTCCTGACCGCATCAAATCGCGCACTTGTAAGACAGGATCTCCATATAGACAGGTTTTTAGGTCACCTTGGGCCGTCATGCGGATGCGATTACAGCTTCCACAGAAGGTTCTACTGAAGGCTGCGATAATGCCGAAATTGCCCTGAAAACCGGGAATTTCATAATTTGTGGATGTAGCTCCAGGCGATGATGGCAAGCGCTTCAAATGGGGATACGCTTCTTGAATATGGTTCAGAATCTTTTTATGTGTCCAGTGTAAGACGGGATAATGCTGCCCTTCTCCATTAAATGGCATCTCCTCGATAAAACGCACAGACACAGGATGCGTTTTGGCTAAAGCCACCAGTGGAAGAATATCTTCGATGTTTTGGCCATCCATTACGACGGTATTGATTTTTGTCTCGATACCGGCGGCTAAGAGCTTTTCCAAACAGTCCATCACGGCATAAAACTTATTACGTCTTGTGATGGCATAAAATCGATCTGCATCCAGGGTGTCTAAGCTCAGATTTACACTTTTAATGCCCATAGCTTTCAGTTCAGCAATGTAGGGAGCCGTGAGCACACCATTGGTAGTGATGTTTACGGCCTCGATGCCTTTTAAGGCAGTAAGCTGATGTAAAAAGGGGACGAGCCCCTTCCGAACGAAGGGCTCGCCACCTGTGATGCGTACTTTGCTAACACCATTTTCTGCCAATACACGACAAATGCGGAGCATTTCCTCATAGCTTAGAAGCGATTTTTTCGGAACGTAAGGCACTCCCTCCGCTGGCATGCAGTAAAAGCAGCGCAGATTACAGCGGTCCGTTACGGATAATCGCAAATAACTTATAGGTCTTCCGTGATTGTCGTATAAGGTATTCATGGTTAACTTTTTGCTTTTTCGATCGAAATGATGACTAACTTAGAAGTAGGTGTGTGGCTGTGGTCCGCCTTACTGCGAATCGGCACGAGCACATTGGTCTCCGGGAAATAAGTCGCCGTGCAGCGCTCAGGAATATCGAATGGAATGACTAGAAACTTATACGCAAAGCGCTTTTCGTCTTCATAATGTCCTACCAAATTCACCACATCCTTCGTCTTGAGGCCGGCTTTTTCCATATCCCTCGGATTCATAAAGATAACCCTTCTTTCATTATTCACCCCACGATACCGGTCATTCAAACCGTAAATGGTTGTATTAAACTGATCATGGCTGCGAATTGTCATCATCAGATACTGATCATCTGCTAGTCGAAGCTCCTGAGCCTTATTGATCGTAAAATGTGCTTTGCGGTCGGGCGTCGTGAAATCCCCCGTACGTGATCCATTTGGTAAGTAAAAGCCTCCTGGCTTACGCACCCGCTTATTGTAAGAATCAAATCCAGGAATAACAGCCTCTATCGCATCCCGTATATGATCGTAATTCTGTACCATCTTGACCCAGTCTACTTTTTCGCTGCCTAAAAGCTTTTTGGCTAAACCTGCTACGATCGCAGGCTCACTCAGCAGGGCTGCAGATGCTGGCTTTCTGTCTCCACGGGACATATGTACCACGCCCATAGAGTTTTCTACCGTCACGAATTGTGGCCCAGAAGCTTGCATGTCTTCCTCTGAACGCCCTAAACAAGGCAAAATCAATGCAGTTTTCCCATGAATCAGATGACTTCTATTCGGCTTAGTAGAAACATGCACCGTCAGGTCGCAGTTCATTAGCGCCTTAGCCGTATAGTTGGTGTCTGGAGTAGCAGAAAGGAAATTGCCGCCCAGGCCAAAAAACACATCCGCTTCCCCAGCATACATCGCTTCTATAGCGCTTACAGTGTCATGACCATGGGCGCGAGGAGGCTCGAAACCAAACACACGGTGCAAGCTATCCAAGAATTCTGGCTTCGGTTTCTCCCAAATTCCCATCGTGCGGTCTCCCTGTACATTACTGTGACCACGGACAGGACAGGTCCCAGCACCTTTTTTGCCGATGCTGCCTTTCAGGAGAAGAATATTCACTAATTCGCGAATGTTATCCACGCTGTTTTTATGCTGTGTAAGTCCCATCGCCCAGCAGGCAATGATGTTCTTTTTGCTGCAAAGCAGCTCCGCAGTTTCCTGCACTAAATGGAAAGGTACCCCACTATCCGCTGCCAAAGCTTCTGCATCATAGCTGGCGATATCCGCATTCAAGGCCTCGAAACCTTCTGTTTTTTCTTGTATAAAATCATGATCAAAGACGCTACCCGGCTGTTCCTGCTCGCGGTCCCACATAAGTTTGAGCAGTGCTTTAAATAGGGAGACATCCCCGTTAATGCGCACCTGAAGAAAAATATCCGTCAGCGGCGCACCCGTAAGCATACTTATTCCTTGCGGATTCTTAAAGTTCATCAACCCCACTTCCGGAAGTGGATTGATCGACACGATCTTGATGCCCTTGGCCTTGGCTTCCTCCAGCGCAGAAAGCATACGCGGATGATTCGTTCCTGGATTTTGACCAGCGATCAAAATCACATCAGCATGCTGAAAATCTTCTAATGTAACCGATCCCTTACCGATACCCACCGTCGTACTCAAGGCATAACCGCTGGACTCGTGGCACATGTTGGAACAGTCGGGCATGTTATTGGTGCCATACATGCGGATCATCAACTGATACAGGAAGGCCGCCTCATTCGATGCACGACCCGAAGTGTAGAAAATCGCGCGATCCGGTGAAGGAAGGCTTTTTAACTTATCTGCGATCAGCTGAAAAGCCTCATCCCACTGAATAGGTTCATAATGACTGGCGCCAGGGCGCAAAATCATAGGGTGGGTGATACGGCCAGATTTTCCCAGCTCATAATCTGTCCACTGCGTGAGCGCATGAACACTATGCTTTTTAAAGAACTCAGGATCAGCACGCTTAAGTGTTGCCTCCTCGGCTACAGCTTTGGCACCATTTTCACAGTACTCCGCTAAAAAAGAACGTTTTTCGTCAGGGTCGGGCCAGGCACATCCAGGACAGTCAAAACCGTTTTTTTGATTCAACTTGAATAGGGTAGCCAAACCACCAACACCCATTTCACTGACTACATGCTCGATCGCTACTTTGACGCCCATGAAGCCTGCCGCAGAGGTGGATGGCTTCTCTAAACGTATCTTTTCGAATTTCTCAGGCGGCTGTGCAGCCGGTATGTTTTTTTCAGTTACTGCCATTGTATACTATCGATTTATCCTTGAATTTTTTCCTTAATTTCAACAGAAGTGAGACCCTCAATTCGTGCCGAATGCGTGTAGCTGTTCAATCTGCCGGCCTTATTAAAACCTAAAAGCGTTATTCCGGTGGCTTCTGCTAGCTGTACGGCTAAACTACTGGGGGCTCCGACAGCAGAAAGCACGGCAATTCCCGCACGTCCCGCTTTTTGGACCAGTTCAAAACTCGCCCTTCCGCTGACTTGTAGGAGCAAATTTGCCTCCGGCAAAACTCCAGCCTGAAAGCCAGCACCTATGACTTTATCCACGGCATTATGACGTCCCACATCTTCATGAACCACGATCAGCTGACCATCTGGCCGAAACAAACCTGCAGCATGAATGCCCCCACTGGCTGAAAAATTAGGTTGCGCAGCACGTAAACGATCAGGTAAAGACAATAAGAACTCAGAAGAAAACAGTTGCTCCTGCACGGGAATAAACGAACACTGCTGTTCCACAGCCTCTATGGAACTTTTACCGCAGACACCACAGCTGGAACTGGTATAAAAATTACGCTGTAAGCGAGCAGGATCGAACTGTAGCTCAGGAGCCAGTTCTACTCGGATGACATTCCCAAACTGCTCTGGCTTTTCCACTCGCGTGCAGTGCTTGACAGAAAGAAGGTCGGAAGGTCTTTGAATGAGGCCCTCTGAATAAAGAAAACCCACGGCCAGAGCAGCATCTTCCCCAGGAGTCCGCATGGTCACAGCTAATGCTAGCTCCCGACGAAAGGGGAGCTCCCCATAGCCGAGCCGTATTTCTAAAGGTTCTTCTACAGCCACTAGGTCATCGAATATGTGACTCCCTTCGGTTGTCACCCGATGAATCCTATGGCGAAGTAAGCTATTTTGGGTCATGTAAATAAAGTTACTGTAAATGCGTAAAAGACGCAGATAGACGAAAGTAAAATTACCGAACAGCCATCAATTATAATCCCTCATAATTATCGGATTACTAGAAAAGATTGACATATATCAGTTATTTTCTGGCATGAAAAGTTAGTTACTTGCAATGTGACTAAACACACTAAACCAAGCTTATTTTCCATCACATCATGCATTCATTAACTCAAAAACAATAAACCTATGGGATTTCTTAGCTTTCTCGACCGGGAGAAAAGTATTGCCAAACCCGGTTACAGCCGCTGGCTCGTTCCGCCAGCTGCCCTTGCCATCCACCTCTGCATCGGTCAAATTTACGCCTACAGCGTTTTTAATGAGCCGATGACCCGTATCGTCGGAATAGATGCTCCTGCAGATGGGGATTGGCAACTGACCACATTGGGGTGGATATTCAGCATCGCCCTCTTCACCCTTGGGGCCAGCGCCGCCCTTTTTGGTAAGTGGCTTGAGAAAGCTGGCCCACGTAAAGCGATGTTCGTTGCGGCACTTTGCTTCGCCGGAGGCTTTTTGATTGCTTCTTTTGGTGTTTCTATTCATAACATTTGGCTTGTTTACCTCGGACACGGCGTCCTTGGTGGCATCGGCCTCGGTCTAGGCTACATTTCACCCGTATCTACCCTCATTAAATGGTTCCCAGACAGACCAGGACTTGCCACAGGAATGGCCATCATGGGCTTCGGTGGTGGTGCCATGGTCGCTTCCCCCTTATCTGTAAGCTTGATGGACTTTTTTGCCAGCAGCACCAGCACAGGTGTAGCCGAAACCTTCCTCACCATGGGCCTTATCTATTTCGTCTTCATGATGTTCGGTGTTTTTATGGTGCGGGTTCCCGCAAAGGACTGGAAGCCAGAAAACTATACGCCTCCAGCATCCACCAACAAGATGATCACCAAAAACAACGTGGAAGCGGATGTCGCCATCAAGACCCCACAGTTTTACTTTCTTTTCGTGGTCCTTATGTTAAATGTAACAGCAGGAATCGGTGTTCTGGGCCAAGCCTCTGTGATGATCCAGGAGCTCTTTTCCGCCGACTCAGTAGGTGATAAAGCCATCGGTGCGGCTGCCGCCGCGGGTTTTGTGGGATTACTTTCGCTATTTAACATGGGCGGCCGCTTTTTCTGGAGCTCCATTTCAGATAAAATCGGAAGAAAAAATACCTATTCTATATTCTTTTTACTCGGGGCCGTGCTCTACTTCGTCATTCCGTCACTTGGAAATTTAGGCTCCGCAGTACCCTTCATCATTGCGTTCTGCATCATTATTAGCATGTACGGTGGTGGCTTTGCCACGATCCCCGCTTACCTAAGAGACATGTTTGGCACCTTTGAAGTCGGCGCCATACACGGTAGACTCCTCTTAGCCTGGTCTTTGGCGGCCGTTTTCGGCCCAAGCCTAATCAATTATCTGCGCGCCTATCAAATCGAAACGGTCGGACTTCCAGCAGCTCAAGCCTATTCCTTCACCATGTACATCATGGCAGGATTACTTGTTATCGGTATGATAGCCAACCTGTTAGTCAAGCCAGTGGATGCGAAATACCACATGAAAGAAAAGGATGCTACTGCTTCTTCTACACCAAAACTTCAAACTGCGAAATCATGAAAAATTCAGAACAGCATTCCCAGACATCCCCTATATGGATCGCCCTCGCTTGGGGATTTGTAAGCATTCCACTGCTCTGGGGCGTAGGACAAGTTTTTCTGAAAACACTCGCGATTTTTCAGTAAAACGTAAAACTTAGCTTTACCCTATTTTGGACATAAAAAAGGATGTATCTTTGGTACATCCTTTTTTTGATACAGGAAAACCCTGCGTCCATTAAGGAGTTTAATGAAATAAAAAAACATGGAAATAGGTACTGCGCATGTTGAAAATATTCTCGCCGAATACTATCAAAGTCTAAAAACAGAGAATGAAAATAGACTCAAACATGTGGAGCTGGCCATGGAAAAAGCAGAAGAGCTTTTTTATGCGAAAGGTCCGATTCACATCGAAAAAAGTAAAACGCTTACCGTTCCTGCCATTAACCAAATAACATTAGAAGAGCACAAAGCCCAGATTCACCCGTGGGCCATGCAGGGTCAGCAAGTGCACTTTAACACCGAACTGGTCGATACCATCAAGGAGGCTACCGATAATACCGTAACGATCTTTCAGCGGATCCCCGAAGGCTTCCTGAGAATCGCCACGAATATCTTAAACCTGGATGGCAGTCGCGCTGTCAACTATTACATCCCCAACCGCTCCCCCGTAGCCACCGCCATCTTAAAACGGGAAACGTATCGCGGTTCTGCTTTCGTGGTAAACGACTGGTACTTGACAGCCTATAATCCCATCATCCAAGACGGAGAATTAATCGGTATGTTCTACGTGGGCGTTCCTGAATTGGCAGTCTCAGTCGCATGCCAAGTACATGCAAGAGGAGTTCCTGGAGCTCGTAGATTTTATTTTACATGCAGACCAAAAAGACACCCAAGAAATCGTCGCACGGATCGTTCATTATTTTTATAAAGATAGACCCATGGATGGCCCCGGCGCTATCCTGGAAATCGCCATGAAGCAGTTTGCACGCCTTTTAGTGGCTCAGAACAAAGCAAACAAATCCCTCCCTTCAGAACAGCAGCCCCCTCCTCAGGGGCATGTGAGCCAAGCAGGAGAATATTTGCGCCAGCATTATCAAGAGGAACTTGATATCGAGAAGTTAGCTGCCATGGTGCACATGAGCGTCCCTACGTTCTTTCGTGCCTTTAAAACGCATTTTGGTACCACACCGCTCCAATTTCTCCACGAACAGCGCATACGCGTGGCACGCGAACTTCTAAAAAATCCAGATATAAGTGTGGCAGATGCCTGTTTTGCACTAGGCTACGCAAACACCTCTTATTTCATTAAGACTTTTAAAAGCCAACTTGGCCTAACCCCCAAACAGTACCAGCTGAAAGTATGCAAGTCGTAACTGCTCCTCCCGTATATGTATTGGCCGGGGGCCAAAGCACACGCATGGGACAGGATAAAGCTACCTTGCAACTGTTGGAAACCCCCTTTTGGCGCTGGCTTCAGCTACGCCTAACCGCTCAGGGGCATGCTGTTTTTCTGCTCAGCGCAAAGGAAGAGCATCGCCACCTAGACATTCCCTGCATCCCTGAAAAACGGGCTGGAGGGGGTCCGCTGGCCGGATTAGAGGCCGCCTTGGAGCACGAGGATATAGGGCCCGTATTTCTGCTGAGCTGTGACATGCCCCTGCTTCCTATTTGGGCTTTAGCTCTCCTGCAGGAAAATCACCTAAACGCACCCGACGTACCCGTGGTGCTACAGATAGAAGGAAGAACTTGCCCCACGGTGGGACTGTACCCACAAAGGACCCTGCCGCACGTTACGATGGCGCTCGATGCGGGGCGCCGCGCCATGATGCCGCTCCTTCACGAGCTAGAAGCGCAGAACGTCGAAGTCAGCAGGGATCCCCGCTATCAGGCAGCCGAATTTATGAATGTAAATACGCCGGAGCAGTGGCTCCAACTCAAAACATACACGGAACAAAACCGAAAAAAATGGTAGACATTACACATAAAAGTACCACGCTACGAAAAGCCATCGCCCAGGCGGTGGTACGGGTGAGCAACGATGCGACCATTCAAGCGATCCAAGAACGTCGTGTGCCCAAAGGCGATGTATTGGAAATGGCGAAAGTTGCCGGGCTTTTTGCCGCGAAGCGGACAGCCGACATGATCCCCGACTGCCATCCACTTCCTATCGAGTTCGCTACGGTGCGGTACAGCATCGAAGGGCTAGAAGTACGCATCGAAATGGAAATTCATACCATCTACAAGACCGGGGTAGAGGTGGAAGCCATGCACGCAGCTTCGGTGGTGGCGCTCACCATGTACGATATGCTTAAACCTATCGATAAAGGGGTGGAAATTTCTCCATACGCCTGCTGAAAAAAACGGGAGGGAAAACCGATTACGCGGCTTTGGCCCAAGACCATGGCGTAGATGCGGCGGTCTTTTTCTGTGCCGATGATGTGCTGAGTGGTAAAAAAACCGACGAAGCGGGACAACTGGTTCGTGAGGCCCTTCAGGCTAAAAATGTGCAGGTAAAGGGCTATCAGGTACTCCCTGAGACAGCGGAAATCCTAGAAAAGCAGTTGTTACAAGCTGTCCGTGATGGGCATCGCATGGTGCTCGTGATCGGAAGTAGTGGCTTCACCCGTAAAGACATGGCCGCCCAAGTGATCCGGCCACTCCTGCAGCGCCCCCTTCCCGGTATCGAGGAGACGATCCGGCGCTATGGTCAGGAGCGCACGCCTTATGCCATGTTTAGCCACTCGGTGGCAGGCATGATCGAGCGTACACTGGTGCTCAGTATTCCGGGCAGTACGGCTGGCGCCAAAGAATCTATGGCGGCTATTTTCCCTGCTGTTTTGCATATTTTCCGTGTGCAGGACAAGCTAGACACGGGAGCAGACTCCTAAATGAAAAGAAAGTAGGTGGATATAATTACGAATAAGCGGTAAGTCCATCGGGCATAAGGCGGGTGGACTTACTTTTTATTGCGTTCGTAAAGAACACTCATAAGTCCATCCTTTAGCCCCACATCGGCACAAACATCCGCTTTGAAGTGGCGGCTGTCATGGCAGCCAAATAGATTTTAGAGGCCGGAATGATCACATCTGCGCGATCCGGGTTCAAGTTGAGCTTGTTCACGCGCTCCTCGTAGGTATATCCCTCTAAAAAGGCCTGAATTTCGATGATGCGGTCTTTGGAAATGTAGCGATTACCCTTTCGTGGCTTACTCATTTCAAAAATTTTATTGATATTTCCCCCCGTTCCGATACAGGTGATATTGGCTTTCTGCGGAGCATGTTTGGCGATGAAATCATGCATGCCTTTCCAAACCGAAAGAGGAATGTTACTCGATTCGAGTGCGCGCACAGAGCCAATTTTAAAGGACTTCGAAGCGATTTTCTGTTTCTTGTGGTAAATATTTAGCTCGGTACTTCCACCGCCCACATCCACGTGTAAGTAGGGCTTTTCGTCAATATACGACCAAAGTGCCACATTAATTAGGTCAGCCTCACGGTTTCCGTCGATGATGTTAATCTTCAGCCCGACATCCTCTTTCACCTCTTCGGCGATTTCTTTTCCGTTTAGGGATTCCCGCATGGCGGAGGTGGCACAGACCATGTAATCGTCTACCTCATACAGGTCGATCAACAGCTTGAACGCTTTCATCAGCTTGACAAACTTGCGGCGGTTTTTTTCCGATATGCGCTGATGGTGAAACACATCCATACCGAGACGCAAGGGAAAGCGTAGGTACTCTAATTTTTTAAAGGTGGCTTGTCCATCGTGGTGGGTAACATTCGTGATTTGGAGGCGGATGGCATTCGATCCGATATCTACGGCGGCTAACTTCAAAAGATAGGGGGTTGGTGAAACATATTTCAATGACTAATATACTACTTTTTCCTAGGCCTACATGCAGATGGAAGCTGATTCATAAGCACCGCCTGAAAATAGTGACCACTACGAGGCGGCGCGCTGGTCCTGATAATGCTTCCAAGAAGCAGCGATGCTGATGCTAAGTATGGAAAAGACCACTAGCAGGGAAAGGGTGGGAGGCACATGGAAGACAGCGGAAAGCAGCATCTTGCTTCCTATAAACACCAAAATCAGGGCCAGACCATGCTGCAAGTAATGGAACATGTCAAAACTATTTGCCAGAAGGAAGTACAGTGCACGTAATCCCAGGATAGCAAAGATATTCGAGGTGTACAGAATGAGCGGTTCATTTGAAATCGCAAAAATCGCGGGAATAGAGTCCACTGCAAAAAGAATATCGGTAAACTCTACCACCGCCACCACGACAAGCAGCTGGGTGGCATAGCGCTTGCCGTCCGCTAGGCGAACAAAGAAATGACCGTTATGGTAACGTGGATCTACACGGAAAAGCCGATGGATGAGACGTGTGGCTAGAGAAGAAGAAAAGTCTTTGTCTGCTTCCTCCTCGTCCGATTTCCAACTTTTAATACCGGCATAGAGCAAGAAAAAGCCGAAAAGGGTCATGACGACGTTGATTTTGACCGAAAGGTCGCCAACAGAAAAGGCGGGCAGATAAGTGATTTCGATAAGGGCTACGCCAAAATAAATGAAGATGGCCCTGAAAATGATAGCGCCTAAGATACCGTAAAACAGGACCTTATGCTGGTACTTATCCGGCACTTGAAAATAGCGGAATATCAGAATGAATACGAATAAATTATCCACACTGAGCGCTTTTTCTATCAAAAAGGCGGTGTAATACTGTGAGGCAAAGGTTTTTCCATAGTCCCAAGCGATATACAAGCCAAAAAGTAGGCCTAGGCCCACCCAAACGATGGACCAATTTAAGGCCTCACGGGTACTTACCTTATGGGCTTCCCTGTTAAAAACAAATAAATCGATTCCCAGCAAAAGGAGAACCAGGAGGAAAAACCCAATCAGGGTGTACTGTTCATGTTCCATACATCGGACACGCTACATCTGCTTGTAGTAGTGCTTTTCTAACTTTCTTTTTACGCGGAAATAATTGTAAAACCCTAAACCCAACAGTCCCACAGAGAGTGCAAAGGCCACATAGCCTAAATCGCTCACATGATCGAGCGCTTTCACCTCGATTAGGGCCGTGCCGCTGACCAAGAAATACAGCGCGGTACGGATATACGACAATAAGGTACGATCATTTGCCATTGTGGTTCGCTGGCGAGCCAAGTAATCACGTACGATTAGCTCTTCTTCATTTTTTGGATCTGCGCTCATAGCTGTATTTTTTAATTTTTTCACAAATTTATCTTATCGACAAGAATCAAATAGGTGACAGAAGTCACCTATTTGAGCTTACGTAAGAAAAACCTTAATGGTGTCGTACTACTGCGGGCGCAGGGCTTTTTCATTAGCAGGGGGTAGGGCGTGTGACCGCATCCTTACGCACCACATACTTTTTCAAGTCACTGTGGAGAAGCTGTTCCAGCTCATGGCGCTTCTCCAGCGGTGTTTCTGTGAACACAAAGCCGAAAACCCCATAGGTGATAAAAGGGAGCTTGCGCACATGCAGAATCCCTGTGAGATCTCTTTCCAAAGCAGGGAAGTTAAAGCCTGCGATTTCATCTGCCGGAATTCCGCTGGTATTGTCTAATAAAACAAGTGCAAAAAGCGCATCTGGTTTCGCTTGCATCATGGCCTCGATATCAGGGCGCTGCTCCTGCATAAAGGCTTCATAAGCATTTAGCCCGAAAGCAAAATGCGCCACATCTGCCGTGGTACAGAAACCCCCAAAGCGCATCGGATTCACCTCTATCGGTATGATGCGTCCATCCTCTTGCTGCCGCACCTCGAGGTGCAAAGGGAAATTCTTCAAGCCAGTAACCTGTGCTAACACCTTTAAAAACGCTAAAACAGGTTCATGAAGCCGCTTCCAAGTACCTAATGAAGCGCAGTATACCCGGTCGGAAACATCCGCCTCCGATGTAAACCAGTGATGCATGATATTTAAAATCACGGGTTCACCTGCTGCGTCTAGGTAACAATCGATCGCATACTCTTCACCACGAATATAGGACTCGATTAAAAACTGCTGGGTATTCACTACCTCACCAGGGTACATGTCCTGTGTGGCTAACAACTGCGCCTTTAAAGCCGGGAGCACCTCCTGCCAGTGTTCAGGACTGTCCACTTTAAATACACCCAGCTGAAAAAGCCCACCGCAGGCTTGATGATGAAGGGAAATGGAAAACGGCTCACATCAAGACTGTCCAGCTCCTCCTCCGCCACTTTCGTGAAAAAATAATCTGGAAAAGCAGCCTTTACGAGGCCTCTAAACCGATGCTTGTCCTTAAAAAAGGATAGGCTTTCTGGGATAGGCGTGTGCCCCGCAAACTGCTGCAGCCAGTAAATCGTGTTTTCAGAATTGGTGTATAATTTGGGGCGTTCAGATCGTTCCATGCGCGCCACTGCCTCAGAGATGGAAATCCACTTGGGCGAATAACCTTCCATAATTTCCTCAGCTACAGGGTTTTAATTACAGGAGTCTCACTGCCAGCCAAGGTGCTTTTCAGAAAATCGGATACATACGGGTAGTCAATCAAGAACATAATTACAGGCTTAGTTTTTAAACATACAAATATAGCGTATGAACGCCAGTTCCTCGCCACCTCTTAGCAATTTTCAGGCCATTTCAAGCGACATAAGTGCTTAGAACGGGCATAAAAGGTTTCAAAGCAGCAGAAGTCCTGCCTCTAATAGTCCCATCCAAACTTCCGACTCCGTAAAGGCATCGAAATCCTGTATGCCGGCAGCCAGACAGGAGGCCTGAAAACTGCTCCAGCTAAGGCTTTTTTTGCCCGCGCCAGGGGCGCAAAGGGGCAGCACCTGCTCTACAAATGCCTGAAGCTCCCGACTAGCAGGCAGCTCCACCTGTCCACTTCCTAACTGAGCCCGGTACACCTGCTGGCGACGCCCCTTTGCCAGCGCGCGCGTGCGCAGACGGAAAGGATGACCGATGTATACAACCTTAGTGCTGGGCTTGATTGCTACCTCATCTTCCTCACTTTCTAAGGCATCGTAGATAAATTCCGGCGACACGCGGGTGCGGGGAACCTTAAAGTCAAACCAATCCGAAAGTGGAAAGTCCAAGCCATGACCATGCATGTAATTGTAAAGCGCTTTGCTTAAGCCCGGACCGAAGCGTTCATGTTCGGCCCCACTAGGATCCTCGTGGAAACGATCATTATCGGCAAATCCCTCAAAAACAGGTCCCACTTCCGCTACTCCAAAATCTTCTGGCGTCAAGCCCACCGGAGCATGCGCCGTCATAGCAAACTGATGCCAAAAGCCGCTTTGGAGAACACCGTGCCCGAAAAGCTGCCGCACCATTTCTAAACTATCCACCGTTTCCTGTGCTGTCTGCGTAGGAAATCCATACATGAGGTAGGCATGCACCATAATTCCTGAAGCGGTAAAATTGCGCGCCACCCGCGCCACCTGAGCACCGTCACTCCTTTTTGCATCTTCTCCAGCAGGCGGTCAGAGGCCACTTCCAGCCCGCCCGATACAGCCACACAGCCGCTTGCTTTTAACAGCCGACAGAGGTCATAACTGAAGCGCGACTCGAAGCGTATATTCGTCCACCAGGTACAAATCAGCCCCCGACGGAGAATTTCCAGCGCTAGCTCACGCATAAGCGCCGGAGGGGCTGCCTCGTCCACAAAATGAAAGCCAGTGGTCCCCGTAGCCTGAATCAATTCTTCCATGCGGTCCACTAATAAGCTTGCGCTCAGAGGACTATAGTCTTGAATGTAAGGCAGACTAATGTCACAAAAGGAACATTTTTTCCAGTAGCAGCCATGGGCCATGGTCAATTTATTCCAGCGGCCATCGCTCCACATCCGGTGCATCGGATTCGTCCACGCGATTACCCCCAAATACGAACTTAGCGGCAGGCCACTGTAATCGGGCGTACCCACAGCGGTAAACGGAAAGTCAGGCTGCTCCTCAGAATTGATGAACTGTACCTCGCCGCTCTGATCACGGATAAAGGTCCGCTTCAGCTGCGTGGACTCCACCTGCCCACATGCGTGTCCGTACACCTGCAGCAGAGGACGCTCCCCATCATCTAAGGTCACATAATCGAGAAAATCAAACACACGCGGATCCGATAGCCTTCGTAATTCTGTGTTGGGATACCCGCCTCCCATAGCCACTTTTACCGCAGGATAAAGCTTTTTAAGGTACTGCCCGATACGCAAAGCACTGTATAAGTTGCCCGGAAATGGAACCGATAAACAGACCAGGCTCGCACCGCGTAGGGTTTCCTCCCGCAGCGCTAAGCGCTCAAAAAGCAATTGATCAGTGAAGGTAGGCGGAAGCTGTAAGGCCTCCAGCAGCCCTTCGAAGCTACTCGCCGAACGGCTAAGGCGCTCTGCGTATCGGCTAAAGCCAAAATAAGGGTCCACCGTCTGGGTAATCAAATCACTGAGGTCCTCTAAAAAAAGGGTAGCAAAATGCCTGGCCTTATCTTGAATGCCCACCTGCCCGAAGGCCCAATCCAATTCCTCCAACTGCTGAAAGCGAGGCCCCTGTGGTAAATAATCCCCAGCAGCTAAAGCATACGCTAAAGTAGGATCGGCATACTGAAGAAAGCGAATAACAGGATCGATTCTGCGAATGTAGGTATCCTGCATATCTACCAGTGCTTTTTGACCTTCGGTCAAATCCTCATACTTCTCTTCTAGCTGCCGAAAAAGCCGCTCCAGCCCAGTTCTGGAAAAGAGTGTCAAGATCACCTCCAAGCCAAGGTCCAACTGAAGCGAAGGGAGCTGGCGGGTGTTTAAAAAGCCTTTGATGTAGGCCGTGGCAGGATAAGGGGTGTTTAACTGCGTAAACGGTGGGGTAATAAGTACGATCACTTCCTTCAGGACTAAATAAGCCGCAAGATAGCGCTAATTCAGCACATTAGGAAGTGATCGATGCGAGGACTGCCGGACATGTGCTTACATGCGATCCCCGAAGTACAGCGCATTAAAGAAAAGCCTGTTGGTACCGAACCAGGTGCCCCTGAAATTCGGATTGTCGATGAAGTGTACCACCGTTCCCGATCCCAACTTAGACACGGAAACACTCATCGCCTTGGGGATTTGCGCCAAGTTGCGCGCCGACACATAGCCAGCAAGTAAGGGCTGCTCGCGATAGCGTACCGGGTTTTGGAAAGGGTCTGCTACGGGCGCAAAGAAAATACTACTGTTGCGGTATACCGGCAAATTCTCCCGCGTATAGCCATAAGCCAGCGGATGACTGAGGTCCAGACGCGTGGCATACATGCTACCACCGATGCTTTGGGCCCCATAATAATCACGGCGATTTCCAAAACCCACCTCGTCGGCAGGTGCTGCCATAGGAACTTCTTCCAGGTTTTTTAGAGGCGTGATGCCCGCACGAGAAAGCCACTGATTCGCACTCTTAACGGCGATGAGCACACCTCCCCGCGAGAGCCAATCCTTCAGGTGCGTCAGGCCGTGCTCACCGATGGCACTGTAATCGCCCGATGCCAGTATCAACGTATTGTACTGATGTAAATTGACCCGTCCGAAGCGCTCCACATCTACTTTCGTAAGTGACATTTCCAATTTTGTATCCAGTAAATGCCAAATTTCACCTGCCTCCGTAGAAGTCACTCCGGCACCTACCAGCATGAGGGCTTTCGGCTGTCGAATGGCAGTCACCTGATTGCTTCCCAGATCGATGCCCTGCTTGCTCAGGCCACTAGAAACGGCATAAACCTGCTGCGAGAGGCTTTGCGCTTCGCGCAAAACGAGGGCTTCGACCTGCTCCAGCGGCAGCTGCTGAAAGCCCATCGGAATAAGAAGGGTGCCCGGCCCAAAACTGCGCTCACCCAAATGTGTCTCTGAGGTAAAAGAAGCGCCACTGGCTTCTACATACACACCCGCCCGCTGTAGGCGCTGCAGCAGCTTCGGGGCAAAATAATCTTCCCAGGCAATGAGATAACCTACAGCAGGTCGTGTATCCGGCTGCTGGAGTTGAGGACTCGGAATCTCCACAAGCGGAGTACCTCCCGGATTTTGGCGTAAGGCCGCAGTAGGCATGTCGTATGCCAAGGCCATGTTCCAAGCCGAGGCATCGTAAAAAACAGAATCCGCAAATTCCGTTACCCGCTCGAAAATGCTGCGCACCATGCGATACTGCGGCTGTCTGGTAGGGACTAGCCAAGACTTGCCCGCTTCGAAACGCTGGCCCTCTTGGTTGATAGTACTCTGATTTTCAATTACCTGAATCTGATGCGCTAATAAAAGGTTTAAGAACAAACGGTTCTTGCTTGCATCCGCAGGATCACCGAAAACATACGCTTTGGTAGGAGAGGAGGCTGCCTCCTGCTCGGCAGTTTGGAAAAATTCTCTCAGGTAGCGATGCATAAACTCGCGGGCTTCCACTCCTGCTTCTAAGGTTGCGAGCGCAGTTCGAAATTGATTACGAATCGTAAACGCGAAGGTAATAGGGCCCCGCTGGGAGTCTTGAACATGTCCGCGGGAGCTGCCCTGTTCGAAAACCAGTCCGAGGCCACCCTGTATGTCCGGGTACGTGGATCCATAACCGGGATAGCTGTTGTCAAAAACCTCTTTTGTCCAGTAAAGCGAGCCGATCGCATCTAAATTTTTAGCGAAATAGGGGACAAAGCGCTGCGTAACTTCCTCGTAGTTTTTACGCGGCACCACTGGATTTTCAGAGCTAAAAGGCTTCGTGGGTTCGAAAAAATAGGTGCTATTCGTCCCCATTTCATGAAAATCACCCACCACATTCGGGTACCAGCGGTGGTACCAAGCCATTTTATGCTGTAGCTCCACCTGCGTCAGCGGCAACCAGTCTCTGTTGAGGTCGAACCAGTAATGATTCGAGCGTCCTCCTGGCCAAACCTCATTATGCTCCCGATCGAGCGGATCTGCCACAGGTGGAAAGGCACGGTGCATATTGGCCCAGTGGCTGTGACGATCTCTGCCATCAGGGTTAATGGCCGGATCGATGAGGACTAGGGCCTCTTGGCGCACGCGCTGCGCCAGCTCCCCCTCCGCAGCTACTAGCCAGTAGGCGCTAAGAATAGCGGCCTCGGTGGTGGAAGGCTCATTTCCATGAACGGAAAAGGCCAAATTTAGAATGGCGGGCATGCTGCTCAGATCGGGCATCGCTTGATTTGGGCGTGTCAGTAGGAGATGGCGCTGCCGAATGTCCTCTAAACGAGACTCCTCCGTATTTTCGGACACATAAAGGACCAGCTGCGGCCGTCTTTCATGCGTGTAACCGATGATTTCAAGGCGCGCATAGGGGCTAGCCTCCGCCAAATACTGGAAATAGGCATGTACCCGATCGTAGCGGGTATGAAATTCCCCGATGGGATAGCCCAGAAACTCCTCCGGGGACTGGATATTCGGGTTAAAGCGTTCACCCTCAGGGAAAAAGTAGCTTTGGGCCGGGGCCCAAAAGGAAAGTAAACAAGCTGCTAGAGAAAGCAAGACACATTTTCGCATGGTGTTTAGGATTAAATCTACCCCCAACATGCTACCATTTCTCCCTTTTGGCAAGTCTTTTCGGATGAAAGGTGTGTGAATATGCTAATTGTTTAGTTAAAAAGGGTAGTGGTGCAGGTCGATGCCCCAGACGATGGGTAGCAAGAAGTACACCAGCAGACTGATCAGCAGAACGGAGAGCAGGTTAAGGAGAAAGCCTGTTTTCAGCATATCGCGAATTTCCAGATAGCCGGAGCCAAAAACGACGGCATTAGGAGGAGTGGCAACGGGCAGCATAAAGGCGCAAGAGGCAGCCACTGTGGCGCCCACCATAAGGCCATAGGGATGCATGCCCACTTGTAAGGAGACTGCAGCTAAAATGGGGAGCAAAACGGAGGCGGTAGCGACATTGGAGGTGATTTCGGTTAGGAAATTGACCACTAAAACGATGCATAGCAGGAAAAGCAGGTAAGGCAGTGTTTCCAGCAGGGCAAATTGCAGGCCGATGGCTTCGGCGAGTCCCGTAACTTGAAAACCATCCGCCAGCGCCAGTCCACCTCCAAAAAGCAATAGAATGCCCCAAGGGATTTTTTCAGCTGTTTTCCAGTCTAAGAGCTGGACATTTGGGCGGTTTTTTTCGCCTGCGGGCAGTACAAATAGGAGCAAAACACCTCCAAGTGCAATTAACGTGTCATCCAGTGCGGGCAGCAAGGTTTGGAGCTGGCTACGTAGGATCCAGGCCAGGCTCACGCCCCCAAAAACTAGTGCCACACGCACTTCAGGTGAGCGTATAGGGCCTAGCGCGGCCAGCTGCTGGCTGACTTCGGTGCGTGCCGCTTGTAGTCCTTCCGCCTGCGGGAAAGAAAAGGCATGGTAGGCCAGGTAGTACCAGCAGATGGCCAGTAGCAAAAGGGAAATCGGCAAGCCGAAAAGCATCCACTGGCTAAACCCGATGGAAATGCCATAAAATTGTTGGATCATCGCCGAGAGTGTGATGTTCGTTGGGGTACCGATTAGGGTGGCCAGTCCACCGATGGAAGCGCTGTAGGCGATGCCGAGCATGAGTGCTTTGCCGGTAGGCGAACGCTTTCCAGACGCGTCATTTCCGTCCAGCTGCTGGGTGACAGCGAGCCCGATGGGAAGCATCATCAGCGAGGTGGCGGTATTGGATATCCACATGGATAGCAAGGCGGTGGCGCACATAAAGCCGAGTAAGATGCCGCGGAGATGGGTGCCCAGCAGCAAGACGACGTGAATGGCCAAGCGTTTATGTAAATTCCATTTTTCGATGCTGACGGCCAGCATAAAGCCACCCATGTAGAGCAGCACCATGGGATGGGCATAGGGAACGGCTGTGGCACTAATGCTGCGGATATCCAGCAGGGGAAAAAGAAATAGCGGTAATAAGGCGGTGGCAGGTATGGGCACAGCTTCTGTCATCCACCAGGTGGCCATCCAGAGGGTGATGCCCAGCATGCTGCGTGCTTCTGGGCTGAGGTCAGCGGGAATCCCGGACCAGAGAAAAAAAAAGAAAGAAAGCGGGTCCCAGTAGGCGCCCGATGCTGCTGGCTGTCACGTAGCGTAGTGTAAGGTGGTGAGCAGGCTTTGCTGCCGCAAAGTCTGTGTAGTTTCACGTGCATGTTACGCAAAACAGTTTATAAAGCAAAAGTATTTTTTGGGGAGCGGGGATTTCGGGCGAAGGTAAAATCATTTACTTAACATAATATAAATTATATAACAAAAAGGGAGGAGCCAGTAAGGGGCCTTGAGGCCCTTTGGTTTAGCTTATTATCCCTTCGCGCTAAACGCGCAAAAAAAAACGCCCAAACACTACATCTGGTAGCATTTGGGCGCGATACCCTTAGGTATTTGGCAAACAAGCCGCCTATTTTTTAGAACTGACTAAACTTACACCTACAGCACTCACACCGCGTGGCGTTTTGGCTGTATCGTAATAAACTAAATCATTCGCCGTTACCTCTTCCACACAGTCATTGACGTGAAAGAAATACTTTTCGCTCGTTAACTGGTCTACGATAAAACCGTAGCCTTTCATTGGATTAAAGTAATTGACCCTGCCTGTGCGCTGCTCTCGCTGTCCAGCAGCACTGCCCGCAGGGGTACTCACATGAATGTCATTCGGGTCGATCTTCTTCTTCGGCTTGGTCTCGTCCGGTGGCGTGTCTGTAAGGTTGCCAAATTCATCTACATACACCAACATCTCATCTAAACTTACACTGCCGCGCTCTGCCTTGGCTTCCTGACGTTCTGCTCGCTTCTCAACTTTCTGTTGCTTTTTCTTTAATTTCTTTTTTTCCTTTTCTTTTTTTACTGAAGGTCTCCCTGCTTTTTGACATTGCATTTTGTTTTATATGATACAAACTAAAAATATTCCCAAACCCTGAGAATCCTGAACACACTCGCGCCACCAAGCATCCGTCTTAACTGAATAAGTTAAAAAATTTTAACAAATGTACGAAAAATAGGGACAAATTCCAATTTTACAGCGAAAATCAAATCTCCATCGCATGCTCTAAGTCCGCCAAGCGCTCCTCATAATCGTACTGCAGGTCTTCGTGGATTTTTTCGAACAGCCGCGTGCACTTGCGGACCTGAGTAGCGTAGACATTGTCCACCTGACGAGCATAAAAACGCAGCAAGTCATACCGCAACATCTCCTCACAAAAGTGCAGAATCAACTCCAACTGCTCGACAGGATCCTTGGTCATGCGCAGGGTTTTAGTCAACTTATTACGCACCTTAACAATGCTTTTTCTGGCCGTATGGTAATTCGAAAAGTTGCTTGCCGCAAATTGCTCACTGATAAAAGCACAGGCATCTTGCACAAAAGCTTGTGGCTCGTATCGCCGCTGAAAGTAATAGGATAAAAAAAAGTTTATTGCTCGCATCGAAGCGTAGCAATTCCTGCACCGCCTCCCGAAGCTGGGCTTCGTCCATCAACTTCAACTCTTTTTTTTAATTCACTTAGTGCTTGTGCTTTCATACCCTAAAATAAAGCAGTGCGAAGCGAGAAAAAAAACAAGAGCAAACAAAATTGCCCAAAACAAGCGTTATCTTACCGAAATTAAGGAATCGCAAGCTGTTCATTGCCCATGTTACACGAAATAAAAGCCATTTTAAACGCTTATTCCTCCTATACCTCAGCCGGTAAACGCTGCGCACTCGCTACAGTCGTCGATGTGGAAGGTTCTGCCTACCGGAGACCAGGTGCCCGCATGCTGGTCGCCGAAGACGGCGATTTTGCAGGGGCTATCTCCGGAGCTGCCTGGAAGGTGATGCGCTTAAAAAAGCACGTACCGCCATATTGAAACAAAGCCCCTCCCTCCTGGTCTACGATACACGCCGTGATGACACGAAAAACTTTGGTGCCGGGCTTGGCTGTAATGGCCTTATTCATGTCCTCGTGGAACCGATTTTACCTGAAAAGCCCTCCCAGATGGAAGCACTTCAACAGGTCTTGGATAGCCCGGCAGCCGTCCTGCTTTGCACAGGCTTTGACCCACAGCCTTTAGCTACCCAACATGCGGGTACGCTACCGCCTATCGCGCTAGCTAGGCATGCTGCCGATGTAGCTTACAGTGTTTCATCGACTTTTTTAACTGATGGTCAATACATGGAAGATAGTGAAAGAGAGTTGATTAGCTCCAAAATAATGGAAGCCGCTGAAGACCAGCGGAATGTGCGCTGTATCCTTTCCCGACAGCAGTATTTCCTTCAATACATTCCCAAACCACAGCGACTGGTCGTCCTGGGAGCAGGAAATGACGTACAACTCTTGGCTCAGCAAGCCTTACTACTAGGCTGGGAACTCCTGCTCTTGGATGAGCGAGAATACTATTTGCGCCCCGGCGCTTCCCTGAAGCCGTACACACCCAACTCATCACCGCGGATACCATTCCCTATGCGCGCTTCCGTCCCGAAGATGCCCTCCTGCTGATGAGCCATAATTTTACCCTTGAAAAAAAATTCCTAGCGGGCCTACCTGTTCAGGGCTATCGATACATCGGCATGCTGGGTCCGAAAAAAAAGTTTGTGAAGATGCTGGACGCCCTTCGCGCCGATGAAGTGCCCGAAGATGTGTACCAACAGGCAGCGGCTGCTTATGCGCCGATCGGCCTGCAGCTGGGAGCAGAGGGGCCAGCGGAAATTGCCTTGGCGGTATGCGCAGAAATCCTCGCGGTACGCAAACAAATGGCGCCAAAACATCTTAAAGACATAGAAGGACCCATTCACAAACATGTCTTAGGATAATCGCATGCAAACACCTCAAATCGGCATTTTACTCTTAGCAGCAGGCGCTGGTAGCCGCATGAAGGGCAGTGTAAAACAACTTCTGCCTTACCGGACCCTCACGCTGATCCAGCACAGCATTAACGTGTACCAAAGCCTCGCTGTAGACGCGCGACTCGTGGTGCTCGGAGCTCATCAAGAGGAAATTTCCAAGCAGACGCACTGGCACGATTTTCAGGTGGCGGTGAATGCCGACTGGTCCCAGGGTATGGGGCACTCCCTCTCCTATGGCCTTGAACTATTACTTCAGGGGAACCACCTGGACTACGTGCTTATCGCATTAGCCGATCAACCCTTAATCGAGCGTCCACACCTCGAAGCACTGATAGCGCTGGCTAAAAATAATCCGGATAAAATTATTCAAAGCGCCTTTTCTGATGAAACAGGGCCTCCCTGTCTCTTTCCCGCCCATTATTTTCCGGAACTGTTACAGTTAAATGGGGCCCATGGGGCCAAAGGTATAGCCGCCAAGTATCCAGAAGCTTGCCTCACTCTAGCCTTACCTGAAGCGGGCACAGATATCGATACGCCTGCAGATTACGAGGCCCTCTTACGCCTCCAGTCCGGCAGCTAAGGGGTGCAGGTGCTCTTCTAAAAGCTTTAGGCAGTGAGCGATATCGGCTGCTTGGGTCTCTAAGCCCAGGGAAAACCGAATGCCTCTTTTCGCTTCTTCCTGGCTACGGCCTATGGCCAAAAGCACATGCGATGGACGCAGCCGCTGCCCACTACTGCATGCCGCTCCGCTGCTGACCGCCAGTGAGTGTCCTGTCCGACGAAAGAAATCGGATACCGCATGCCGAGGAAAGCTGGCATGACATACGTGCGGAAGTCCATCTGGCTGACTGTGGATATGCGCCTCCGGAAAAAGCTGTCGAATTCCAGCTTCTAATTCCAAGCGCAAGGGCATCACCTGAGAAGCATAGCGCACGGGATAGGCTTTGGCCTTCCAGGCCGCCATGCCATCCCCACGATAAGGGGTACCGCTGCTGTACCTGCGCCGTAGACAGCTGTCTCACTTCCGCCATGTAGCAAGCGGAAGGACTTGTAGAGGGCGCGCAATTCCTCGGACAAATAGAGGGCGCCTACCCCCTTCGGACCGTAAAACTTGTGTGCTGAAAAAACACAAGCGGACAGTTGACTATAGTTCAATTCTATTTTCCCGAAGCTTTGGGCAGCGTCTGTAAGCAGCGCCACTCCCCGCTCGCGCGCAAGTTCCGCCAGGCCTTCTAAAGGATAAGTCCAACCGGTTTCATTGTTAGCAGCCATACAGATTATGGCACGTGTATGTGGGCGCAGGCTGTTTTGAACGTGATTCAGTAGAAGATTACCTTCCTTATCTACAGGCAGATATGTGATTTCAGCACCATTCAACTTGAGCTGCTCCACACAGGCCAGTACGGCTTTATGCTCCGCAGGATTGACCAGATAATGCCGCTTTTTCCCGGCATGTGCCGCATCGAATCCGAGCAGCATGACATTTAAGGCTTCGGTCGCACTGCCATGAAAAGAAAAACCTTCCGCCTCCAGTCCACTTGCTACCGCTAGGCGCATGCGTGCCTCTTCCACTGCCTCCGCTGCCAGCCATCCTGCCCCGTGCAGTGCTGAGGCGGGATTCGCAAAGTGCGTATGAAAATACGGTAGCATCCCGTCGAGGACCTCCTTATCTACTGGTGTCGTTGCGTTGTAATCTAAATACAGCATCTTGGAAATGGAATCTACTATTTATCGGCTTCCAGAAAGGCAGGAAATTATCGGCTTACTGAAAAGCAGGAAAGCTTGTGAAAATACGTCAAAAGCCCTATCTTAAGGCCTGTTTTCACCGGATATTCGATAAACGGCTGATCCAAGCCTTTAATGGTCGAACATCCGCCAGCTGAAAAAGTTGACTACTTAAGGTAAAATCTGAATTTAGATACGTCTTTATATGCTTACAAAATCCCTTGTGGTCAGTGCGGTAGTCGTGCTGCAACTGTATTCCCTGCAGCTTTCGCAGCAGGAGGACTTGGCGGCCAGCAAGGCCCGCGGAGAAGTCATTTACGGCCGTTCATGCAGTTCCTGTCACATGAGTGATGGAAAAGGAATGGCAGGAACATTTCCCCCTTTGGCGCAAGCCGATTATCTCCTCGAAGACCCTGAGACGTGCCGTGCACATCATACTACATGGACAGGCAGAGGAGATCGTCGTAAATGGGGAAACCTATGACATGCCCATGCCAGCGCAGGCGCATCTCGATGATCAAGAGGTGGCTGATGTGATGAATTATATCCTAAACAGCTGGGGAAATGATGGCGGAACGATGAGTGCGAAAAAAGTAAAAGAAATACGTAACAGACCATAAACCCAATTCCATATGGCAAAATTCACCTTAAACGTTAACGGCAAGCAGCATGAGGTCGATGTAGACCCGCAGATGCCGCTCCTATGGGTGCTGCGTGATGAGCTGCAGCTGGTGGGCACCAAGTACGGCTGCGGTGTGGCCCAGTGTGGCGCCTGCACCATCCACTTGGACGATACCGCCATCCGCTCCTGCTCCTTACCTGTATCCGCAGTCGGGCAGCGTAAGGTTACCACCATCGAAGGCATCAGCGAAAAGGGCGATCATCCCGTGCAGCTGGCCTGGCGCGAGGTGGACGTGGCACAGTGTGGGTACTGCCAAGCCGGCAGGTGATGCAGGCCGTGGCCCTACTCAAGCGTACCCCGAACCCCACGGATACAGACATTGAAAATGGTATGTTTAACATTTGCCGCTGCGGCACATACACGCGTATCCGCAAGGCCGTAGCTCTAGCAGCAGAGAAAGGAGGAAATGCATGGAAGGAGTAGGAAAAATAGCACGCCGGGACTTCTTAAAGGTCACAAGCTTGCTCGGCGGAGGTTTACTTATCGGCTTTCCTTTTGTGGGTAAAAGTGAGGCAGTAGCAGCTACGGAATTTATCCCCAACGCCTATATTAAACTGGCGGCCGATGGCCAAATCACCCTTTTGGCCCCCAACCCAGAAATTGGACAAGGCGTGAAAACGGCTTTGCCCATGCTGCTGGCGGAAGAAATGGACCTGGACTGGAACAGCATCCAAGTCGAACAGGCGCATTACGATGCGAAGAAATATGGGGTACAGATCGCAGGGGGTAGTGGCTCGGTGCGCAATCGCTGGGAGGAAACCCGGAAGGCAGGTGCTACCGCTCGGCTCATGCTCGTGCAGGCTGCCGCCCAAAAGTGGGGTGTTTCCCCAGAGGCATGCACCACCCAGGCAGGCAAGGTCATTCACCCGAAAGGAAGTCCTTCCTTAGCCTATGCTGATCTGGTAGCCGATGCAGCGAAACTCCCTGTCCCCGAGCAGGTTAAACTGAAAGATAAAAAAGATTTCCGCCTCATCGGGAAGCGTATCGAAAATGTGGACAACCCAGCGATTCTTACAGGCAAGCCACTTTTTGGTCTCGACTACAGAACCGAGGGCATGTACATGGCCGTGGTCGCCCGCCCCCCTGCTTTTGGGCTTAAGTTAGGATCCTTCGATGCCAGTGCAGCGGAAGCGATTCCGGGCGTACATAAGGTGGTGCAGGCAGGTGATGTGGTGGCCGTACTGGCCAAAAACACCTGGACAGCGAAAAAAGGCCGCGATGCCTTGAAAATAGACTGGGTGCGCGATACGCCAGCCGAAAGCAGTGCCGAGCAAGAAAAGACCTTGGCCGCCTTAACGGAGACTTTGGCCGAGAGGCCTACCCGAAAAGATGGAAATCCCGAGGAGCAGCTCACGGGCGGGACGGTTTTAGAGGCCCTTTACGAAGCGCCCCTTCTCCCCCATGCCACGCTGGAGCCGATGAACTTTTTCGCCGATGTGAAAGGGGACCGGGCGTATCTCTATGGGCCTGTGCAGACGCCGGCTCGAACCCAAGCGGAGGTCGCACGCGTGCTAGGCATTCCAGCAGAAAACATCGAAATCGGCTTGAGCCGCATGGGGGGTGGTTTCGGTCGTCGCCTGATGGCAGATTTTACAGTGGAGGCGGCGCAAATTTCTGCTGCCGCACAGGAGCCCGTACTGCTCGTTTGGATGCGGGAAGATGATATGCAGGCGGGTATGTACCGTCCGAATGGGCGCTACCGCTATAAGGCGAAAATTTCCGACTCGGGCAGCATACAGGCCTGGCATCTGTCCGCTGCTGCCCTGAACAGCCGGCGTGCCTCTCTGGGCCCTAGCTTCCCGGCAGGTACGCTGGAGAATTTCCGAATCGACGACCATAACCTGAGCAGTAACGTCACCACGGCACCTTGGCGTGCACCGAACCATAACATCGTGTGCTGGGCGGAGCAAAGCTTCCTGGATGAGTGCGCACATGCTGCCGGAAAGGATCCACTTAAGTTGCAGCTTGAACTCTTAGACCGCGCGATCGCGAATCCTGTGGGCGAACTCAACTATGACCCGAAACGCTATAAGGGCGTGATCGAGGCAGTGGCGCAGATGAGTAAGTGGGACAACAACCGCTCCGGAGGTCCTCGTTTTCAGGGTTTTGCAGCGCACTACTCCTTTATGAGCTACGTGGCTGAGGTGGTAGAAATCGAAATGGTAAATAACAAGCCCAAAATCGTCAAGGTATATGCAGCAGTAGACTGCGGTCAGGTGGTCAACCTCTCTGGTGCGGAAAACCAGATCGAGGGAGGTATCGTCGATGGCATCGGACATGCACTTTTCGGTGAGCTGACGCTCAAAGAGGGCAAGGTGGCCGAACAGAATTTCAATGCCTATCGATTGGCCATGCTGCGTGACGCTCCTGTGCAGATCGAGACCAAGTTTCTGGATACGCCGTATCCGCCGACAGGTTTAGGAGAGCCAGGCTTACCGCCAGCGATACCTGCTTTTACAAATGCGATTTTCGCTGCGACAGGCAAGCGGGTACGCAGTCTTCCACTTTCCAAAATGGATTTTAACGTCTAAAGTGCGCAGCTCATGCGCTTGATGGCGCACGCATCAACAAAGCCTGGCTCCGGTCAGGCTTTTTTTATACCTATTTTATACCTATTTCATGCTTAGGGTGGATAATCCCGCACCTCGGATTCCCTTTTTGCGGTACGCATCCCCCCAAATACAGGAAAAGCCGTATCTTTAAGCCCTTAAACCTATGCTAACCATGAAAAAAACCGACACTATTAATGCCGCCATCGTCGGCACTGGATTTATTGGCCCCGCTCATTTGGAGGCCTTACGCCGTATTCCCTACGTGCAGGTACTGGGACTTTGCGAAGCGAGCCCCGAACTAGCTGCAGAAAAAGCGGCCCAGCTGGGTATTCCCCGAGCTTACTCTTTCGAGGAAATGCTGCAGGACCCGGACATCCATGTGGTGCACATTTGTACGCCCAACTTTCTCCACTACCCACAGTCCAAGGCCGCCCTTCTGGCCGGTAAGCATGTGATTTGTGAAAAGCCTCTGGCGAATCGTGCGGAAGAGGCCGAAGAGCTCTTGGCTCTCGCCAAAGAAAAAGGGCTCATCCATGCGGTACATTTCAACTTGCGCTACTATCCCATGGTGCGCCAGATGAAGGCCCTGCGTGAAAAAGGAGAGCTGGGAGAGATTTTTGCTGTGCTCGGCTCCTACCTCCAAGACTGGCTTTTCCTGCAGACGGATTACAACTGGCGCTTGGAGCCAGACAAATCGGGGGACTCGCGGGCCATCGCAGATATCGGTAGCCACCTCCTCGACATCACCGAATATGTGACAGGACTTTCACTGAGCGAGGTCATGGCGGACTTTTCTACCGTGCATAAGACCCGCTATAAGCCACTGAAGGCGATCGAAACATACAGTGGGAAAACCCTGCAGCCAGAAGATTACGAAGAGGTGCCCATCCATACCGAGGACCATGCCACGGTACTGCTGCGCTTCACGAATGGTACGAAGGGCTCGGTGACGGTCAGCCAAGTGCATGCCGGCAGAAAAAACCGCCTCAATATCGAAATTGCAGGGTCTAAGGCCAACTTAGAATGGAACTCTGAGCGTCCAAATGAGCTTTGGATCGGCAAGCGCGAGACAGCGAATGGTCACCTGCTAAAGGATCCAGCGCTGGCAGAACCTGCCGCGGGTCAACTTATTTCATTCCCTGGTGGACATAATGAGGGCTTCCCAGATACCTCGAAACAACTCTTTAAGGAGGTCTATGCGGCGATCCGTGAAGGAAAACCGCAGGAGGGACAGTACCCGGACTTTGCAGCCGGCCTCAGAGAATTAATTATCTGTGAAAAAATCGTGGAAAGCGCTAAAAAAGACGCTTGGGTCCGCATCTAATGCATGCATAGCCACTTACCTACTCTACCGATTTCGGGTGCGCTGGGGCAAATCCAACAGGCCCTAGCCACCCATCCCAATTTAATTTTACATGCTCCTCCCGGGGCAGGAAAAAGTACACTCGTGCCTTTGGCACTGTTAGATGCCCCATGGCTGGAGGGCAAAAAAATCGTGATGCTCGAGCCGCGAAGACTGGCGACGAAGGCTATAGCGGAACGACTCGCTGCTCTCCTCGATGAGCCCCTAGGACAAACAGTGGGCTATGCGATTCGATTTGAACGCAGGTCAAGTGAACAGACGCGCTTGCTGGTAGTGACCGAAGGGGTTTTAGGGAGAATGCTGCAGGCGGACAATGCACTGGAAGACATCGGCTTGGTGATTTTCGATGAATTCCATGAGCGCAATCTGCAAGCCGATCTGGCCATGGCGCTTTGCCGTGAGGCGCAGCAGCTCCTACGGCCTGATTTAAGGCTCCTGCTCATGTCAGCCTCCATGGACTTTCAGGCACTTTCCTCCCTGCTGGATGCCCCGTGCTCGATGTTCCGGGTCGTATGTATCCAGTGGACATCCG
>NZ_AJYA01000021.1:5000-110007 GCF_000265075.1 Nitritalea halalkaliphila LW7
CTAATCTGCTTTCAGTAATTATAACGACGAAGAGGGTCTAAGGTTTATAAAATTATCGAAATTTTTTAGTAATTGGTATATTTTGCCTTTTAAAGAGATTCACTTGCACTTTAAAAGCTGATTTTAAGCCGAATAGCAGGGCCTACTACCTATTCCTCCGCCGGATTTTCGCCCTCCGCAGGGGAGGAATCAGGATTAGAGTCCTTCTGGTCACCGTCTTTGGTCTTCCCGTTAAGCTGGGCTTTTACCCCATTTTTCGGGCTGCCCGGCGGACTGGACGGTGGACCCCCGGACTGTAGCGCCGCCTCTTGCGTTTTTAAGGCATGTACGTGGATCAATTCGTACATGTGTTGCACAAAGGCCGCGTCCAAGCCCGCTGCCTCGGCCCATTCAGCGCGGCTGGCGAAGACTTGCTTCCACCGTTCCCGCTGAAACAGCGCCACGCCATGCTTCTTCTTGAGCAAGCCCACCTCCTTCGCCAGATTTTGGCGGCGAAGCAGCGCCTCCATCAGCTCTCGGTCGCAGGCATCGATGGCATCCCGCAGTCCCTGCAAGATTTTTTTCGCCTCCCAAGACTCCACCGCTTCGCGCACCGTTCGCAGCCCTTTTAAAAGCGCAAAAAAAGCTTCAGGAGTAAGCTGCTGCACGGCATCGGACCAGGCGGCATCGGGCTGGTGATGAGTTTCCACCATCAAGCCATCGAAATTCAGGTCCATGGCCATCTGGGCCACCTGCGCCAGCGTATCGCGCCGACCGCAAATATGACTGGGATCACAGAGCATGGGCAGGTCCGGGAAATGCGTTTTTAAACTTATCGGAAGTTGCCACATGGGGCTATTTCGGTAAAAAGTATCGCTGTAGTTCGAGAAGCCGCGGTGGATGAGACGAATATCTTCGATTCCCATCGCTTGCATGCGCTCCACTGCCCCGATCCAGAGTGCGGGATCTGGATTAACGGGATTTTTAATCATCACCGACACCTTTAGTCCGCGCATGGCCTCGGCTAATTCCTGTACGGTAAAGGGGTTGGTCGTACTCCGAGCACCGATCCAAAACCGGGTAATGTTATGCCGCAGCGCCTCTTCTACATGCAAGGGGCGCGCTACTTCTGTAGTGAAATCCACCTCCAGCTCATTACCTAGGGCCTCCACCCATGGCAGAGCCTGCTTGCCCAGGCCCTCGAATGAGCCCGGACGTGTGCGCGGCTTCCAGATGCCCACGCGTATCTCTTTTATGCCACCCGCCACTAGGGGAACCACCGTGGCCCGCAGCTGCTCAGGTGTCTCCACCGAACAGGGGCCTGCTATTATCACTTTATCTTGCATACTTTCTATAACCATCCCCTTTTCGCTTAGGTTTAGCTGCCCTTAATTTCTTCCACAAAGTGCCTTATAGGGGCAGTAGCTGCACTTTTTCAGATCTTCCGTCTGACTAAACGCCTGCTCCGGAGCGAAAATTTCTTCCAAAAGCCCTCGCAAGCCCTCCTCGAAAACCTCCGCATACTGCCGATAATCGGTCACGGGAAGCCCCGACCCTCGCCCCTGCTCCTTCAGCTGCAGGTAGGGACTAAACTGGGGATTGAAAATGTCTTTTAAATTGATCAACCCCGGCTTTAGCGGCCGCTCCTCGGTAGGAAAAGCCTGCCGGTACAAGTACCCATAGAAGAACGTTTGCATCACTGCCTTGTTTCGCTTAGGATCCGCACGGTCGAACAGACTGGGCACACTGGGGAAGTCCTTTTTATCTGCCCCGGATTTGTAGTCTAAGAGCCGCAGCCCCTCCTCTTCGCGCAGGTCCACCCGGTCGATCACCCCCTGCAGGGCCACCTCCTCCTGCCGCCCCGCCAGGCTAATCGGCATTTCGGTCTCACAGCGCACTTCTAAGCCCACAAGCTGGAAGGGGGCCGCCGCACTGTCTCGGTCTAAAACCGCCTGCACATACCTATCCAGCACCTCTCGGACCACTAAAAGCTGCCCGCTGTAGGGAATCTCTCCGGTCTCAGGCAGGTCATAATGCTTGCGAATGGCCTTTTCTACCGCCGGCCGCACCCAGTTTTTTTTCAAATCCGCGATAGCCTCCGCCGTGATGTGCCAGCTTTTCTTCCGCTCCCTGTAGCCCAAGTATAGAAACTCCAAGCTAAAATGCGCCAGATTCCCGAACACCCCTGCATCTACCTCCTCCTGCACCTCCTCGGCTCCTTAAGCTCGGCCACATACTTAAAATAAAAGCGCAGTCGGCAGTCCAGGTAGGTGGAGAAGGCCGTGGCAGAAAACCGTTTGCGGGCCTTCCGGCCCAAAAAGCCCCGCAGCCGCTCCTGAATCTCCGGGGTTTTTGCTATCCGGATCTCCGGCACCTCCCGTCGCCCTACGGCAAAAACACCAAACGCTCCTCCCCCTCTAAGGCAGCTCCACCCGCAGCTGCTCCAGGTAACGGCTGCGCTCCATGAGCTTACCGGCGTCTCCTTGCTGCGCATAGATCAGGTGTATTTCCTCAGCTTGGTGCAACAGACGGTAAAAGGTATAGGCGTAGATGGCATCGTTTTGCTCCTGCACGGGCAGGCGGAAGGCCTTACGTAAGGTATAGGGAATCATCGAGTTCAAGCCCCCGGAAGGCGGAAAGCTCGCCTCATTCAAATCACATATAATCAAGCGTTTAAAATCCAAATTCCGGCTCTCCAGCACCCCCATAAGTTGCAGCCCCCCGAGCGGCTCCCCATCAAAGGGCAGCTTCACCTCCCGAAACAGCTGCCGAAACAGCCGAATAAAAAAGCGCAATTCTAAGTTGGGAATCTCCTCCTGGCGCAGCGTATCGTCCAGGCGCAGCAGCTGCTTGTAACACTGAAAGAGGTAGGCCTGCTGGAAGGTGTCTCCCTGCAGCTCCTCAGCCATAAAGCGCACGAAATCCGCGAGATGCTGGGCCAGCTCTCCCGGCTCCACCTGCTGAAAAACACGCTCAAAGCGCGGCCCTCCAGCCTGTAAGCGGCTCAGCGGCAGGTAAACGCGGTTTTGGGTCAGCATCTCTTTCAGCAGCTGGTCCACAAACTCCGGGGCTGCATCCTTCAGGTATACCGAGCGCAGCAGATCCCGCAGCGGCTGATGGTAGCAGACCCACTCGCCTCCCTGTTCGCGCATATGCCCCTGAAGCTCCACGCAGGCCTCTAAAAAGGCATAAATCGGCGCATTTTTCACTGGATAGCCCATCGTTACATTCACCTTATCGACCTGATCCGGCAGCGCATGCAGCACCGGAAAAAGGAGTTGCTCATCGGGTAGAATGACCACCGTTTCCTGCCACTTTTGCCCTTCGGGCAAATCCGCCAAAATATCTCCTACCAGCTGTGCCTGCATCGTCTTCAAGCTGCTGGCATAGCAGTGAATGTGCGGGGCCTTGCCACGGATATGATCCGGCAGCACCTGCGGGAAGGTTGGCCCGAAAACAGGGTCCTTTCGGTACTGGCGCAAAAATAGCCCCGCCTCCTGCTGCCGATCCTCTAAGTAGTAAGCGTCGATATCCCAAAAAATCAGCGCCTGATGCTGCGTGATGTAATGCTTGATCAGCCGTTCTTCTGCCGCCGTGAAGGCATTAAAACCCACGAAAACCAGTTGCTTCTCCGGCTTCGGCAGCTCCTCCAGACGGGTAGCCACCTGCCGGTACAGCGCAGCGCCATCGTGCAGGTGTGCGGCGGCCAGCTGCTCCTTAAATGCCGATATAGGGGAGCCAGGTACTGCCAGTACTGGAGGAATCCTTGATTTTCGTTTTGGGCCTGGGCCCTAAAATGTGTCCAAAACTGGCGAATCAGTTCGATCTGCTCCGCTTCCAGGAAGCTGAAGTCGCTCAGTGCCTCTTTTTCTTCGCGCAGCTCGGTGTACAGCAGCTCGGGATCCACTAGAAACTGGTCGATATCCCGAAAGTCCTTCAGCATAAGCTCCCCCCAGTAGTAAAATGCATCGAAGGGCTCAGGCTCGGGATGCACCCGCGTGTAGGCCCGATAGAGCTGAAAGAGCAGGGTGAGGTTATCCGCCGGCTCGGCCCCAGCGAGTCGGTAGAAAAGCTGTTCGATCGGCAGCACTTCTGGCATCCAGGAGGTGCGTTTTTCCTTTTCCAGTGCCTGCTCGAGGTACTGCAAGAGGAAAAGTCCGGCACGGCGGTTCGGGACGATCACACAGACGCGCGAGAGGTCGCGAAAACGCTGCGTTAAATCTTGGGCGATGGTGGCTAAAAAGGCTTGCATCTGCTTATTGACTTGAGTTTTTTCGTTGATTTCCACCCAGTGCTACGAGCTGCACGGGGTCTACATAGACTAAAAAGGCCTGAACGGGCAGGTCTTGGAGTTGTTCCACGAGGGCCTGGTAGGCCAAGACCTGCTCCCGATCTTGGCGCCGCGGTTCGCCCGTCTTAAAGTCGATCACATGCACGGCATCGGGCAGGAAGACGATGCGATCGGGGCGCCTCTGCCCTTTTTCGGGCACATAGATGCCCTGCTCGCGGAGCACTTTGCGCCCCGGCGCGTACCAGGAGCGCATCAGCTCCTCCTGAAAGAGGGCTTCGAACTGCTGGGCGATGAGCTGGAATTCGGCTTCCGTTAGCCTCCCGGCAAAGCGCGCGCGCTGGAGTAGGTGCTGGAGTTCCTGCTGGTCTTGGGCCGTTTCGAGCAACTCATGTACGAGCATGCCGAACTGCCTGCGGGCCTTTGGCGCAAGCCCTCCTCGGAAAAGTCCAAGGCCTGTGCACGCAGCGCCAGTCGGGAGCTCCAGGGCTGAAAGCGGGCAAAGCTCGGGGTGGCGGGGGCGCTGGCGGGGACGGTGGAGGTAGGGAGCTGCGGAGGAAGCTGGCCCAGGCGAAAATGATCCTCATCACGCTGCACGTCAAGAGCTTCCAGTCTGTGCTGCAGTACCTGAGTCCCTTTCCATAGCCAGTCGCTGACCGACTTCAGGCTTTCTCCGGCCTTTTCCCGCTTACCCCGCAGCTGGGAGCAGGACCAGAAGACCTCCTCCGCACGGGTGAGGGCCACATAGAGCATGTTCAGCGCATCGAGGTACTGCCAGAGCTGCTCGGCTTCAAGTAGGGGGCGGAAAGGGGTGTCCCGTAGGTCTTTTACGAGGCGAATGGGCACGATGGGGGCTGGCTGCTCTGCATAGGCGGGTGCCCAGACCAAGGTATTTTTCAGGTCGATGGCCGGCCAGTCCAGGAAAGGCATCAGCACCACCTTAAATTGTAGGCCCTTTGACTTATGGATGGTTAAAATCCGCATGGCATCGTGGCTATCCGGCACCTTCACCGTGCGGCGGTTTTGTTCTACGGCCCACCAGGCCAAAAATCCGGCGAGGTCTGCACGCTTTCGGCTGCTGTATTGGAAGACCTCTTCCTTAAAGGCGGCGACATAGGCCTGCTCCTCCTGCCCTGCTTCCATCAGCCCGAAGAGCGCGATAAGGGTTTCCACGGCGTCCAGTAGGGGAAGCTGGCGCAAATTCTCCGCTTGCGCTTGGAAGGCTTCCTCCAGGGCTTTCAGCGTGCCCCCTTCCTCGGCGTCTGCATAAAGGGCATGCGTGAGGGCTTCTCCCCTTAACACATGTAGGTAATGCCAAAGGCTGCGGCTGGCTACTTGATCGGTAGGATCGAAGAGTACCTGCAGGCTGCCACGAGGGCACGAACGGATAGGGCTGCTTGTAAAAACATGGATTCATCCGAGAGCACATCGAAGCGCAGGTGCTCCTGCTCTCGGTAGCGGCGGCCCAGGGTCAAACAAAACTCTGCGATGCGGAAGCCTTGCTGCTTGGTGCGGGTAAGGAAGGCGATATCACGCAGCGCATATCCCGCCTCCTGCAGGGCGATGAGCTTGGCTTCCAGCAGGCGAAATGCCTCTGGAGTTTCCGCTTCTTCGGAGGCGCCAGCGCCTGTGGAGTTGGGGTCCTCCTCCTCTTCCCCCGGGAAGGAGAAGTGGCAGGTAACCTCCCCCTGAAAGGCCTCGGGGGGCACGCGGCGGCCTTGGCCCTGGGCCACATCTGCATAGGCGAGCTGAATGCGTGCGGCGGCTGGCGCCTCAAAATGGTTTTGGCGCAGGCCCTCTTCCCCCAGCGCTTCCGCCAGATAGGTAAACAGGGCATTATTAAACTGAATGATGTGGGGCAGGCTGCGGTAGTTTTCCTGTAGCTGCCGGCTTTCTATCCCCAAATGTCCGAGCTCTCCCTCCACCTGCTCGAGGAGCAGGCCCAGATCGCCTCCACGCCAGCGGTAGATGGACTGCTTCACGTCGCCTACGAGTAAGTTAGACTGTCCCTGCGCCAAGCTATTTTCCAGCAGTGGACGAAAGCTTTTCCACTGAAAGCCAGAGGTATCCTGAAACTCATCGATAAGAAAATGCTGGTAATGATTGCCCACCTTTTCATAAATAAAGGGGGCCTCATGCAGCTGTGTGATACCGGCTAGGAAGGCATTGGCATCCGAGATGAGCAGCACATTTTCTTCCTCTTTCACCTGCTGCAGCTGGCGGAGGAGCTCCTGAAAAAGCCCGAAGACATAGAGGTGCCGGTACAGGGCCTGCACGTGGTTCCAGCGCTGGTGGTTATCTTGCCATTCGAGGAGATAGTTCAGCAGCCCTGCTTGGACGGCCTGTTCGATTTCGGCTTTCTTTTTCGAGGTTTTGGGGTAGAGATCGCTTGTGTTTTGAAATTTACTGAGCTGGGTTTCCGTAAAGGGCCTGAATGGCTCGCTGCTGGTTACTTCGCTGGTAAAGCGAACCATAAAGCTCCTAGATCCTCCAGTGAAGTCGCTGGCTTGCAGATCAAAACGTGCGAGGAGTTGCTGCACCTCCTGCCGCATGCTGTAGGCGCGCTTCAGCAGTCCGTTTCGTTCCGCCAGCACCTGTGTTTTAAAGCTTTCCATCCCCTTCGGCTGGCCGAGAAACTGGAGAACGGCGGGAGCCACGCGCTGAAACTGCTCACTGAAGAGCTCGAAACTTAAGTTGAGGGTATCTTCACGCGTATTCCAGGTGCGTCCGTCTTGGATTTTCGCAGTAGCATGTTCTACCAGCCAGCTGAGGAGCTGTGGATCTTCGGTGACGCGGAGCATCAGCCTGTCCACGGCGGCTTCGAGCAGGCGACGCTGGTCGAGTTCCACCTCATAGCGGGCGTTCAGGTCCATTTCACGGGCGAAGGCTCGGACGACTTTTTGGAAAAAGGCATCGATGGTGCTGACGGAGAAGCTGGCATAATCGTGCAGGATTGCGCGGAGCACCTCGCGCGCTCGGCGCTGTAGGGCTGCGGGCTGCAGTTGGGTCGCTTGCAGCAGGGCATCGTCGAGGTTTTCTCCCGGGCGCAAACCCTGGCGGTCGATTCTGCGCAAGGTGCTGAGGATGCGCTCCTTCATTTCTTGGGTGGCCTTATTCGTGAAGGTGACGGCCAGTATATGTCGAAAGGCCTGTGGATGCTGGAGGGCCAACTTCAGGTATTCGCGTGTCAGTGTATAGGTTTTTCCGGATCCGGCGGAAGACTTATAGAGAATCAAACGGGGGGCTACTGTCATGAACGTGTAGGGCTAAAAAAAGGCTTTCTGCGCTCTAAGATACGAAACGGCAGGGAGAAGCGCACGTCCCTTCCCTTAGAGTTTAGGGAAAAAGAAGGGTAGGTAAGGGGGTATGATGCGCTGCTGTCACCCCATTCTGCTTAGGTAAAATTTTCTGCTTAGCCAAAATTCAACATAAAATTATAGGTTTTAGCGCATTAATTACAGATATTTGATAGGCTATAACTCAACATATTCGTTATATGATTTTTCTCGTACAATAATCCTTTCATTTTAATAAAACCAGCACACATGTTTCGATTTTCAAAATTTCTTTTACCCCTTCTTCTATTTATTTTAGGCTCACAGGCTGTAGTAGCTCAGGTTTATCTTGGGGGCACCTACGTAAATAGTGAGTTCGGCCCTTCAGGTCTACAAGTGCATAACGGGTTTGGGGCGCTAGTTCAGCGCCAGTTTTACCTTCAGGAGAGTAGATTTTCTTTGACGCCTACGCTTCAAGGCAATCTACTCAACAGCAGACAAGACAGGGAGCTCGCCGAACTTCATATGACAATTTCTTTGGCTACGCACATCAATTACGATATAGTTGCCACGCCACGTTTTCGACTGACCCCTTTCGTTGGACCCGCTTTCGTGTATGCTAGTGGACTGCGCGCCCAGGATTTGTTTTTTAACGAAACGGCCATAAACTTCACGCGAATCGCGCTGGAAACAGGATTTTCTTTTACTTATGTACATTCCGATAGATTTAGTATCAAATGCTATCCGCTGACCTACATGTGGGGGAATAGTGAGTTTAGGCAGGGCAATGTTGCTACCTTTATCTTCCAGCTGCCCTAGCGCAGGGGAGGAAAAGGGCTAAGGCATAATGCTATTCAGCAACCGTTCAAATTTTAACAAAAAATTAACGACCAAAGTTAGGAAAAAAAAATATTGAATAATTTTAAGATAAATATTCAATATATGGTATGTAAAAAACAATTTAGCAGTTTATCAATTATGAAGAATCAGAAATTACTTCATAACCGAACTACGATGATGTTAAAAATATATCTGATAGGTGTATTATTCATATATTCCTGTCAACTTGTAGGACAGGATCTCAAGCGCCACGAAATTGCGGCAGGATACACAGGGGTAGTAGCTGAAAGACTATCGGGAGAAAATTTTACTGGCCATTGGTCTAGCCCCCTATTATTCGGACTTTATTATTTTTGATATTGCTTAATCGCTTCATTTTATACGATATTTACCATCAGCAGGAAACGACCGAAGGTGACCTTTGCACCGAAGTCGTATGATTAGAAGTGTTGGGTCCATCGGTTTGATTGGGCCCACTCACTTCTTCATAGGGCAAATTTTCACCCCCATCGAGGGGGGTCAAATTTGTGCAGGAAACTTCCCTCAGGCTCCCATTACCCGATATACTTTGGTAGGGTATCCTAAGCTTAAATTTAACCTTATTTTTCTCTTTTTTTATCATTTCGATCTTTCCTTTGCCCCAAAGCTCCCAAAATTTCATGGGCCAAAGGTAAGCGATGGAGGCATGTATCCGGCTGTTGTTGTATGTTTCGTAGAAGGTGTAAAGCCTATCCTCTAACTCATCTAACGACCAGAACACCTGTTGTTTCAATGCACGGTCTAAGATGCTGTGAAAGCTTTCTACGTGGCCATTTTCCTGAGGCGTATAAGGGTGAGTAAATACCTGGTTAATGTGGTTTTCTCGGAAAAACTCTTGTATCAAACCCGCCCCGAACTGGGGACCATTATCGTTTCTCAATTCTACATGAATACCTCTACTCAGTAGGTCGGCAGGTTGAAGGTGCTCAGCTATTATCTGCTCCCATGCCTGTTTAATCTGAGTCTTTTTCATGTGGTAACCCAGCTGCCAATGCAATACTGCACGAGTAAAAGTATCCATAACGGTAAGGATATAGGCATGTCGCCTATCCTTTGTAATCCATACCTGTTTGATGTCCATTTCCAGTACTTCTAGCGGTTCCTTGGGTATAACTGTTCTGAAACGCACGTACTTCCGCTCCAAGCGCTTATGCTTAGGTTTGAGTAACTGTGCAGCTTCCATAAGCCGATAGACTTTCTTATGGTTGATCACGTAACCAAGGATGAGCAGTTTAAATGTCATTTTACGATACCCATAGTCAGTATCGGGGTCGCTTTGTATTTCTTTAATCGCTTCCACGACCTTTTCATTGGAACACTCCTGGTCTCCCGTATCTGTACGCATCATCACTGCACTAGTTTTTCGGCGACCGCGTTTGCCCATTTTAGGCTTGTAATAGTATTGATGACGGGTGATGCTCAGCAGCTTCAGCACCCTATCCCTTTTAAGTCCCTGACCGATATAAACCGCCGCTAGTTCTTTCCGTTCGCCCAGGGATACTTCTTTTTTAGCAAATCATCCTTGAGGTGAGATTCAATCTCCTTTTCGGCCAACAGCTTCTTGAGCAGCTCGTTCTCCTTCTCAAGCCTCTTGATCTCTTTGAGATGCGCGGGTGTCATGCCATGCCGGAAACCCTTTTCTCCCATGGTCTCATATTTCTTTTTCCAGCTGTAATAGGTAGCAGGATAGACACCGTACTTATCCAAAGTAGCCTGAACTCCGTTCGATTTGGCCTCTTCAAGTACCTTCAGCTTCTCTTCTTTAGAAAATGTCCTCTTTTTCATAAACGTAAATTTACAGAATTTTAACTAATTTACGTCCGATTAATTAGGGGGCCAATACACCATGGTATACACTTAGCCTATCGTTACCACTTAAATGAACGCTGGTTTGGATTTGCTCAAGTAGGCAGGTTAGATTACGAGGTTGGTGGAATAAACGAGTCGCAGCTGGTAGATTTTGTGGGAGATTTTCGCTTTGACTTTGCCTTTATGGAGTTTGGGGTCGGATATAATTTGATTTCTCGTGAGCGCTTTACCGTATCTACCACACTTGCTTATTTACGTACAAATCAAGTTAGACATTTTAAGGATGGTATAGCGGGGAACATTGTCAATTTTGCTTTAAATCGAGTTCCCAATCATGGTGCGCGTGTAGGTTTACAAACAGCGTTTAAACTTAATGATGCTATTTCTTTAGTTCCTGAGCTTGGGTTCAGTCCTCGGATTGATCGATTTCAATCTTTCTGGACCTCATTGGGATTGACCTATTCTTTCTAACCTAAACATGCGTAGCTTTTTCACACTACGCATGTTTTATTAATCTTTAAGCGTATGAAAAAACAGACTTTACTTCTTTTGATATGTGGCATTTTATTTGTGCTTTTAACAGCTACGTCTCAGGTAACTTTAGCACAAGAAAATACTGAAAAAACGAGCAAAGCACTCGCGTTTTCATCAGGTGATTTGGTATTTCGACTGGGTGGCGGTCTGCTGGTAGATGCCGGAGAAATGGGAGGCATATTAGGTTTATCGCTGACAAATGAACTAAGTTGGTACCTCTCTCCACGCTTTTCTATAAACCCTTCCTTAACCTATTTTGTGAGTCTAGGCGACTTGGATGGAAATTATTGGATTCCTTTAACCAATTCCGATGCAAATTTACAGGAATTCACTTCTGGTCTATTCACTGACGCACGTTTCCAATATGATTTGATACACACGCGAAAGGGTTTTCGCTTTGGAGTCGGTTTTGGACCTTCATTTCAGTTAGGAGGATCTGCTTTTATTTCTAGTTTCTCTCCAAATGAATTTGGAGAGATAACCGAAAATTGGAGAGTAAATAGAATCGTTCGGCTGGGCTACGTACAACAATTGGTATTTGACTGGCCTGCTCTCAAAGAGAACCGAAGTCATCGGGCCGTTATCAGTATGTCCTCTTTTGAAAATTACTGGCCTTTTTACCTAAATGTTTCTTATCGCTTTGGATTTAAACTATAAAATTATGCGGAGATATACTATTCTTCTTATCATCAGCATTGTTATCAGCTTTTCTGCTTCAGCACAAGAAAAAAGCAAACGACATAAAAATTACTTAAGCACTGGTGCTACTTATGTGATCGCTAACTCTTCTTTAATGCAGGTGACAGGACCTGGCTATTCTATCGCTTATTCTAGATATTTTGGTGAAAGGTTTTTTGGCAGTATAGCCTATGGCCGAGTGAATAGCAGCGTGGCCGCCCCTTCTATTTTTCATGTAGGCCCCGAAGCTCAAAGAGACTTCGATTTGTCATTTTTTAATTTAGGTCTAGGATATGATATTTTCCAAAGACCAAATTTCACACTTGCGGCCCAAGTAGCATCCTTACGTACCGAGCAAACGCTCGTACAAGATGCGACTCTTTTTGAGGATGGGAGTCTAGAACAAACATTCAGGAGAAATAGTGACCTTACTGCCCAAGCTTCACTCATTGCTCGTTTTAAACTTATAGAGCACGTGCACCTCCACACTCAAGCAGCATACGCGCCGAGGTGGCAAAACTTTGGCTCTGTTTGGTTACATGCTGGTATAAGCTTTAGCTTGTAACCCTGCGGTATTCCAAGCTTCATCTACTCCCGTAAGGCAGCGCGCAGCAGGGTAGCAGGATGCTGCGCCCGCCGCTGCGTGCCGTCAAATACCTGATGTCGGCAGCTTGTCCCTGGAGCGACCAAAAGCGTTTCGGGCGCTGCTGCTCGAACAGCAGGAAATAAGACGAGCTCGCCGATTTGCATACTGAGCGCATAATGTTCTTGTTCGTAACCGAAAGAGCCAGCCATCCCGCAGCAGCCAGAGGGAATTACCTGCACCTGATAATTCGCAGGAAGCCCAACACAGCGCTCGATCCACTTCACACTGGACAGCGCCTTCTGGTGGCAGTGTCCATGGATCAGAACCTGGGCCTGCTGATCTGTAAAGGATTCCGGCCGGATCGCACCAGCAGCCACTTCTCGGCCGATAAATTCCTCAAACAACAGGCTGTACTGCTTTAACTTTTTCGCCTGTGTACGCAGTGCCTCCCCGCGCACCAGGCGTGGATATTCATCGCGAAAGCTAAGCAAGGCAGAGGGTTCCAGCCCGATAAGTGGCGTATTCGCATCGATAAGAGGCCCGAAAAGGGCTACATTCGCTTCCGCATGCCCCCTGGCTTTTTCTAAAAGCCCCTTAGAAAGTGCTGAGCGACCCGATTCCTGATGCGGCAGCACGCGTACATCGTAATTCAGCGCATAGAGCAGCTCCAGCGCAGCCTTCCCGATTTCAGGCTCATTAAAATTCGTAAACTCATCCACGAAGAGGTACACCGTCTTGATCGGCGACTGCAGCGGCTGCCGCGTCCGCGCATGTTTTCGGTACCAGGCCATCAGCGACTGGGAGGCCACCTGTGGAAGGCTGCGCTCTGGGGCTACGCCCAAAACTTTTTTCACCAGCCCCCCCGTGAAGGAATTGGCCAGCAGCGCATTACTCAGTGGGGCTAAGGGGCTGCTCAGCGCATTCAGACGATCGATATAGGCAAAAGCCTTCGAGCGGAGCGGAACGCCATGGGTCTTTTGGTACTGATGTAAAAATTCCGCCTTCATGCTGGCCATGTCCACATTCGAGGGGCATTCGGCCGTGCACCCCTTGCAGGAAAGACAAAGGTCCAAGACTTCCTTAATTTCTGCATGATCGAAGGGATTTTCTGCCTTATTTTGGGTTAAAAACTCCCGCAGAGTATTGGCCCGGCCGCGTGTAGTGTCACGCTCTAGGCGCGTGGCCTGGTAGCTGGGACACATCGTCCCTCCCGAAGCTGCCTCTTTCCGACAGTCGCCAGAGCCATTACACTTTTCGGCCATACGTAAAATGCCTCCGTCTGCTGAGAAATCGAGCACCGTGTCAGGTACGGGCGTTTCCATCCCCTCTTCGTAGCGCAAGTTCTCTTGCATGGGTGCTGCATCCACGATTTTGCCTGGATTAAAAATTCCTTTGGGATCCCACGTATATTTCAGCGCTCGAAAGCGTTCGTAATTGCGCTCCCCTACCACCAAAGGGATAAAAGGGCACGCACGCGCCCATCTCCATGCTCGCCGGACAGAGATCCTCGGTATTTTTTTACGAGCAGGGCAGTATCGCGGGAAATGGCATAAAAGTCCTCCCTCCCTTTTTTGGTTTTCAGGTCTAAAATGGGGCGAAGATGAATCTCACCCGCCCCGGCATGGGCATAATGCACGGGTTTTTGGCCGTAGGCCTCCATCATCTGGTCGAACTCTGCGATGTAGTCGGCGAGATCTTCTATGGCCACCGCGGTGTCTTCGATGCAGGCCACCGCCTTCGGATCACCCGGAATATTCGCCAGCAGACCGAGGCCCGCACTGCGCAGCGCCCAGGCAGCGGCTGTCTTATCCGGACCGATGATGGGGTAAGCATAGCCCAGTTGCGCTGCGCGCAAAGCCATGATCAAGGCCTCCCCTTTCGCACGGGCGCTGGCTTCATCGGGCCCTCGGAACTCGATCATCAGCAGCGCCTCGGGGTCGCCCTCCACAAAGTAGCGGTTAGGGGCATAGGCCAAGCTGGTTTTGGTACAATCTAAAATGATTTTGTCCATCAGCTCTACAGCTGTGGCGGGATGCTTCATGGCTACCTGCGCGGCCTGCATGGAGGCATGGATACTGTCAAAGTGAGCCGCCACGACGATTTCTACTGGCTCTGGCAGCGGATCTAAGGAGAGCGTCACCGCGGTAGTCAGCGCGAGGGTGCCCTCTGAGCCGCAGAGTAGTTTGCAAAAGTCGAAGGCCGGACCCTCCTCCTGAAAAGGGGCGGCAGCTGCCAAGTAATCTAAAGCATAGCCTGTGTTGCGGCGGTGGATGGAGGCCTTCGGAAAGCCCTCGCGAATGTCCTCTTGCACCTCCGGATCGGCCAGGGTCTCCAGTGCCCAGCGGTAAAGGCTTCCTTCTAAGGTCTGCTCCTGGGCTTTGGCCTGCAAGGCCTCCGGGCTGAGGGCTTCGAAAACGGCCTCCGAGCCATCGCTCAGGATCGTTTCCAGGCGGAGCACCTTTTCCCGCGTAGTGCCATAGACGATGGAGGTAGTGCCTGAGGAATTATTCCCCACCATACCACCGATCATGGCCCGATTCGCCGTAGATGTAATGGGGCTAAAAAACAGGCCATGGGGCTTTAAAAACCGGTTAAGGGAGTCGCGCACCACGCCAGGCTGCACGCGCACAGTGCGCGCCTCGGCATCGAAATCCAAGATCGCGCCCATGTGCCGACTTACGTCCACGACGATGCCGTTTCCTACACACTGCCCTGCCAGCGAGGTGCCCGCCGTCCGCGGAATCAGTGAGGTGCCCTGCTCCCTAGCAAAGTGCACCAGCCGCTGTAAGTCCGCCGAATCCTTTGGAAAAGCTACCGCTAAGGGCTGCTCTCGATACACGGAGGCATCTGTGGCATAGAGGTTTCTACTCAGGCTATCAAAAACCAGCTCGCCAGAAAGCTGTTCGGCTAATGCTTCGAGGGCTGGACGTAAATCAGAAGTGCGCATACTCATGCTGCTAAGATACGAAATAAAGGAAAGAATTGGGCTTTGGGCCGGGGCCCAAAAGATTCGAAGGGTTTAGGGCTCCAAGTCCAAAATGGTCTGGATGCGGTTTATGGCTTTCAGGCGGGCATGGAGGGCAGCGCTGTCGCCACGGTCTAAGGTTCCGCGCAGCTCCTGCAGATTGGCGATGTAGCGGTCTAAGGCATCCAGCATGTGGCTGCGGTTTTCCAAAAAGATGGGGGTCCACATGGCGGGGCTGGACTTGGCCAGACGCACGGTGGAGGCGAAACCGGAGCCTGCCATATCGAAAATATGCCGGTCGTCTTCCATTTTCTGGAGCACCGTTTCGCCCAGCATAAAGGAGGTGGCATGGGAGAGGTGGGAGACGAAGGCCAGGTGGCGATCATGCTCCTCAGGATCCATAAAGCGCAATTTCATGTTCAGGCTTTCCAGCAGGGCATAGGCTTTTTCTTTCAGGTGCAGGTCGGTGCGCTCCATCTCGCAGACGATAAAGACTTTGCGCTCCAGCAGCCCTGCCGTGGCCGCGCGTGGTCCTGAATACTCCGTCCCCGCGATGGGGTGGCCGGCTAAAAACTGGGCACGCTTCGGATGCTGGCTGAGGGCGGTACATAGGGCGCCTTTCGTGGAGCCGAGGTCGATGACCAGGGTGTCGGGGCCTACCTGCTCCAGGACCTGCGCCGCGAGACCGGGTAAAGTATCTACTGGAGTGGCCAAGAGAACAACGTCGGTTTCGGCGGGGATGGTCTCTTCGATGCGCTGCACCAGACCGAGGGCCAGGGCCTCATGGGCATGATCGAGATTACTGTCCCAGCCGCTGAAGCTGAGCTCAGGCTTGGCCTGCTGTAGCGCCAGGCCGAAAGAGCCTCCTAATAAACCGAGGCCGATGATGTGGATATGTTGCATAATACTCCTGTTCGGCAGCGCTGAGGGCTAACTGCCTATTTGTATGTCAATTTATTTCATAGAATTGGGTCCGATTCTGTGCAGGGCTTCTAGGATCGCTTCCAGCGGGGCGCAGAGGGAAAGGCGCACGTAGGTTTTGCCGCTAGGCCCAAAAACCTCCCCGGGGGTAAGGAAAATATGCTTTTCCTGCAGCAGGCGATCGACCACCTCGCTGCCCTCCTGCCCTTCAGGGAGACCGGCCCAGACAAACATGCCGGCCCGATTCCGCTCGAAGCGCCAGCCCATCTGCGTGCAAAAGGCCCACAAGGCTTCTCGCCGCTCGGCGTAAAGGGTGTTTAAGGACTCGTACCAACTTCTCGGCTGCTGAAGGGCAGCGATGGCGCCCTGCTGCAGGCCGTAGAACATGCCTGAGTCCATATTGCTTTTCATGCGCAGCACAGCAGCGATCCAGTCGGCGCGACCGCAAAGCATGCCGATACGCCAGCCTGCCAGGTTCGCGGACTTACTCAGGCTATTGAGCTCCAGGACGCAGGAGGTGGCGCCAGGGAGGGAAAGGAAACTTGCTGGCCGCTCCACCAGCACTTGGCTGTATGGATTATCATGGACCAGTACGATGTTCTTTTGCCGAGCAAAATCCACCAGCATCTGCCGCGTGGCCGCACTTCCTACCGCGCCTGTCGGCATGTGCGGAAAGTTCGTGTAAAGTATTTTCACCTGCGCTGTCCATGCCGCTTCGAGTGCCTCTACAGTGGGTTCCCAACCTTCCGCCTCGCTGAGCGTGTAGGGGATGACCGCTGCGCCCAGCATCCGTGCGGCGGCGGCATAGCTGGGATAGCCCGGATCTGGCACCATGACAGCGTCCCCTGGGTTTAAAAATGCCATGGAAAGGTGCATAATACCTTCTTTAGAGCCCATCAGCGGCAGAATCTCGCGCTCGGGATCCAGCTGCACGCCATACTGTTCGCCATAGTAGTGGGCCATAGCCGCGCGCAGGGCAGGCAGTCCACTGTAGCTTTGATAGCCATGCACGTCGGGCTGCTGTGCTGCCGCACAAAGGGCCTCCACCACTTCCGGCGCCGGGGGCAAATCGGGGCTGCCGATGCCCAGGTGAATCACCCGATGGCCAGCCGCCTCCAGTTGGCGCACCTCTTGTAACTTGCGCTGGAAGTAGTAGGGCTGTATCGCTGCATGTCGGTCTGCGAAAGCACTGCTCATGCTAAACGGTTTTGATAGGTTCCGAAAACAGTGACCTCGCCGAAGTGCGCCTCGATGTCGGCTTTTAGCTGCTCCCAGAGGCTAGGTTCACCATAGCAAAGGTCCATAAAGAAGGCGTACTCCCAGGGTTTTTGGATCAGCGGCACGGACTGAATCTTACTCAGGTCCGCACCTGCATCAGCGATATGGCTGAGCAGGCGTGCTAAAATCCCGGGGGAATTCGGCATGGCCACCTTTAACGAGGTTTTTAAGGCCCGTTTTTGTTGCTGCGGATGCAGGCCGAGTCCCAGCTGCCAGGCTTTCGGCAGGGTCCGACTTCGGGCGCTCACGATCACGAAGCGGGTATAGTTTTCTTTAACCGTCTGAATATGGGAGGCCAAAATCTGAAGATCGTAGATGGAGGCGGCCACTTCAGAGGCGATGGCCGCCACACCGCGGAGCTGCTGCTGCCGGATTCTTTTGGCCACGGTGGCCGTATCGGTGTCCGCTTGCGGACGTAGGTGCGGGTGCTGCGCAAAAAAAGCCTGACACTGCAGCAGGGCCATGGGATGGGAGCGCACCTCCCGAATATGCTGCACATCCTGCCCCGGTAGTGCATCAGGTGATGGGCGATGGGCAGGTAATGCTCGTCGGTGATCTGCAGCTGGTGGCGGTCGATCAACTCATAATTGGGCAAAATAGCCCCTGCGATGGAGTTTTCGATGGCCATCACCCCGTAGGCCACCTCTTGGCGGGCTACTGCAGCGGCCACTTCCTCGAAGGTGCTGCATTCCTGCACCTGCACCTCTTCCCCAAAGTAGCGGAGGGCCACTTGATGGTGGAAGGAGCCGGGCAGGCCTTGGATGGCGACATTACGCGTGCTCATGGTGGGGAACTTGAAGAGTAGGATGTACCAGTGCGAGATGCTTCCAAAAGCTCGGATAAGATTTATTCACCACCTCGGGCGCTTCGATGAGCACCTGTGTGCGCGTCATCAAGGGCATAAAGGCCATGGCCATGCGATGATCGTCGTAGGTATGGATCCGCACCTCTTGGGGCATTTCGATGCTTGGCGTAAGGGTAAAAGCGCCTGGACTTTCCTCGATCAGGGTGGCCGACCACTTGCCCAGCTCTTGCTGCAAGGCAGCGATGCGATCCGTTTCTTTAATCCGGAGACTCTCTAAACCGGTAAAGACCGCCCGCTGCCCCAGAATCGCGCAGGTCACCGCCACCGTTTGGGCCAGGTCAGGGCAGTGGGTAAAATCCCAGGCCTCCAGCCCCAGCACGGCCTGCTTTTCGAGCAGCACGCCCCCCTCTTGGAAGGTACTTTTTACCCCTAAGCGCTCCATGATGGCGACGATAGCGGCATCCCCTTGCAGGCTGTCCGGCTTCAAGCCCTCCAGAAAGAGGCTGCCCGCTTCCGCACAGGCCACCAGACTAAACCAGTAGCTGGCACCCGACCAGTCTGCCTCCACCGCAAAACGATTCGGGCGGTAGGGCTGCGGGGCCACATGAATTTCGTTTTCGACCCACTCGGCCTGCGCCCCAAAATGCCGCATCAGGGCCAGCGTCATGTCGATGTAGGTTTTCGAGCCCACTTTCCCCTCTAGGCGCAACTGCAGGCCTTCGGGCAGGGTCGGTGCGATGAGTAATAGTGCAGAGATGTACTGGCTGCTCACATCACCACGCACGCTCAGGCGGGCACTGCGCTGCTGCTGCATGCCATGAATGGCCAGCGGGGGGTAGCCCTCAGCACCCAAGTAATGGATCTCCGCACCGAGCGCACGCAGGCATCCACTAAGATACCAATGGGACGCTCGCACATGCGCGGAGTGCCGGTAATCAGTTTTTTCTCTTGGCCACGGGCCAAAAATGCCGTCAGAAAACGCATCGTCGTCCCCGCATCCAGTACATCTAGGGAGGGCGGCAGGGTCTGCAGCAGGCGGATCATCGTTTGCGTGTCGCGCGCCTCAGCCAAATTATCGAGCACACAGTCCGGACCCGCGAGGCTTGAATAATCAGCGCACGGTTACTCTCCGACTTGGAGGCCGGAAGGGGGATGCGTGTGTGTGGAAACTGGCTGTGCTGAGAAAGGGTTAATACGTCCATAGTTGGGGAAAATTTTCAGGGCAGCTCGAGTGTCTGCTCCATATAATAGTGTAGGGATTCCTCTAAATCCGTTAACGTCAGGTGAACAAGTGGCAGGGCGGCTCCGATATCCGAGAGCAGCGCCAGCTGTAGGGCCTTGCCGGCATTCTTTTTATCCTGCAGACAGCGGTCCAGCAGCTGTGGAAACTCCTGCAGCGGAAGGGCTACCTTCCCGAAGACGTCAAGCAGGTAGTGTGTGATCAGCTGCAGCGCTTCGGCGGAGAGACCGGTATGTTTCCAGGATAGGAAGGCCTCCGCGATCATACCGACAGCGATGGCTTCTCCATGCAGGAGCGGCTCATCTGTTTCCAGAAAATGTGACTCTACGGCATGACCGATGGTATGCCCGAAGTTCAGGATGCGCCGTAGCCCCTGCTCTTTCGGGTCAGCCGTTACCACCGCTTGCTTGATGCGCACGGAATGCTGGATGAGCGTAGGCCAGTCCTGTGATTTCCAGTCGCTGCGGCTACTGAGGGAATAGAAGTAGGCGGCATCTTGGATAAGGCCATGCTTGATGATTTCGGCGAAGCCCGAGCGCAGCTCGCGTTCTGGCAGGCTGCTGAGGAAGCGGGCATCGATCAGGACGCGCTCCGGGTCGGTAAACACGCCCAGGTGATTTTTAAATCCCATGAAGTCCACGCCCAACTTACCCCCCACGCTGGCATCCACTTGCGCAGCAAGCTGGTGGGCACATTGAGGAAGCGAATGCCGCGCTTATAGGTGGCCGCACAGAAGCCTCCCATGTCGCCTGTAACGCCGCCGCCGATATTCAGCAGCAGCGACTGCCGGTCCAGCTGCTGCTCGGTCATCCAGGTCCAAATCTCCATGCAGGTCTGCAGGTGCTTCTGCTGCTCCCCTGCGGGAAAAGCGTACACGGTATGTGGGGGCAGGGCATCCGCTAAGAGCGGGTAGCACGCTGCGTAGGTATTCGAATCGCACAGGACCGCTAAGCTACTGAAGCTGAGCTGCTCCAGCGCTTCGCGCAAATGGGACCGGATGTCGGTCGTAAAGGATACACTCTGGAATTCCATGGTTTTCGTTTAGGAAAGAAGCAAGGTACGGCTGAAATAGCACTTTTTCAAGTTTGGCTTCCCTTATGCCTGCGAGGCTTTCGAGACGCTGGCTTCTCGCAACTGCTTTTCTTGACGTTTTACTGACTCTTCGTGAATACAGTAAAGTAATTCTTTCATAAACTTCTCGCCGAGGTTTTTTTCTATGCCTTTTTGGGTGCGTGAGTCCATGACATACTTCCAGCGATCCGACTGAAATACGGTGAGGTTATGCTCCCGCTTGTAGGCGCCGATCTGTTCGATGATGGAAAAACGCTCCTGTAAGAGGTCCAGCAGCTGATCGTCCATGTGGTCCACTGCTTTTCTGAGGTCGTTTAAACGTTCGTCTGGATTTTCTACGCCATTGGTTTCTTTAAAATCGATGGCGGCGAGCAGGGCTTTCAGGGCCGCAGGGGTAATCTGCTGGGCAGCATCTGACCAGGCCTTATCGGGGTTATGGTGGGTCTCGATCATCAGACCATCCAAGCCGAAGTTAATCGCGCGCTGGGCAGTTTCGAGGAGTCCTTCACGCTTGCCTACGATGTGACTGGGATCGTTAACGACCTCCATCCCTTTCCATTCTCTTTTCAAGTGGATCGGCATGGACCAGTTGGGCTTATTTCGGAATTTTTTATCGTAGGAGTCGGAGAATCCGCGGTGGATGGCGGCCAGTTTCGTGATGCCGACTGCATGAAAGCGCTCTAGCGCACCGATCCAAAGCTGCAGGTCGGGATTCATCGGATTTTTTACCATCACAGGAATATCGGTTCCACGCAGGGCTTCCGCGATTTCCTGGACGGCGAAGGGATTCACGGTGGTACGCGCTCCGACCCAGAGGATGTCGATATTATGTTTGAGCGCCAGCTCCACATGGGCGGCATTTCCTACCTCCGTGGTAATGGGAATGTTCAGGTGATGGCGGACGATTTCCATCCAAGGAAGTCCCTCTTCGCCGATGCCCTCGAAGGAACCTGGCCGTGTTCGAGGCTTCCAGATGCCGGCACGGAAGACCTTAGGGATCATTTCTTGGGCTTTCATTTCCAGGCAGATTTTTTCGATCTGCTCCGGCGTCTCTGCGCTGCAAGGGCCTGCGATGATCAGCGGACCTGCTAATCCTAATCCCCAATCTTTACTTTGTACGTGCGTTTTCATGTGTTACTGGTTTAAAATGTAAAAAGGTCCGACTCTTTCGAATCGGACCTTGCTATCTTGATTATATAAATGTATTCTTTTTTCAAGCGGCAATAGGGAGCTCCGATTCGACTTTTGATCGAAAGTAAAAGTAAAAAGTAGAAGAAGTAGCGTCCCTGTAGCGTTATCATGCTGTAAATGTAAAAGCTTCGGAATTAAAAAAACAAATAAAGAAATAGCCCCTTTATTACCGGAACGCTAAAAAACTGACGAAAGTCAGCTAATTTGTTGGTTTCAGATCAAGACAAAGGGCTAAAAACAAATGAAAAACCACATAACAACCGATAAACAAAATATTCATTCGAAATAAAAAATTTTAAACCACTTTCATTTTTTCCTTTCACAGAAAGCATTTACCAGACCGTATAGGTCATCACCAAGTCGTTTTGGACATAGGGCTTCACTTTATAAAAATGATTGGAATGGTCCGTGTGGTGAATTTGACCATAGATAAAGGGAGCGTCCACGGGAAAGGGATCCAGTAGGATATGTTCGCGCAGGCTAATTCCTTTTCTACCCTGGCATTTGAAGATGGTTTCTTTGGCCGACCAGGCCAAAGTATAATGCAGCGGATCCTTCGGCAGGAATTCGAGCTCCTTATCGGAAAGGAATTTCGGACCTAGGCGTAGCGTTTTCTCCCGTACATGATCGATGTCGATGCCTACGGGCATTTCTTGGTGGTAAATAGCTGCCGCAAACCGCTCGGTATGGGACAGGGACACGTAGCCGATGCCGTTCATGCTGTGAGACTTCCCGTGGCGATCCTTATAAAAGCCAGGATACACCAGACCCAGCGCGTCGAGCGATTCCTTTACGGCCATGCGTGCAGCGACCCACTCGCGCTGCTTTAGGGGATGGGTGATATTCGCTAGGGAAAGGCGCTCCCGGAAGCTAAGAAAGGATGTTTCGGTCTCCAGCGCTGCGGGAATTTCTCGCAAAACTAGAGCCGATACGGCACTTATTTTCTCTATTTTTGTTTGTATAGTTTCTTGCTTCAACGCCTTCATAACCCTTTCTTTTTATGGCTGGAATTACCGTAGAAAAACTCCATACCTTAACTGGACATAACGATTGTATTTACACTGTAGTCGCCGGTGCAGAATCGCATGCCGTCTACACTGCGGATGGAAACGGCATGGTGGTCTACTGGGATTTACGCCAGCCAGACCCCGGAAAACTGGTAGCGAAAGTTCCGAACTCCATCTATGCCCTTACGGTGGATAAAGCAGGTAAGTTGCTCTATCTCGGTCAGAATTTCGAAGGCATTCATGTGATCGATCTCGAAAGAAATAACCAAATTTGGTCGATAAAAGTTACGAATTCCGCAATATTCGACCTATTTTTAGATGAAAACCTATTGTACATCGCGACAGGAGACGGGGTACTCATCGTGCTGGACATACAGGCTCGCGCCGTGAAAAAACATATCAAAATCTCTGAAAAATCGCTTCGTACGCTGGCTGTATCGGAAAAGTATGTGGCCATCGGGGATTCGGAACATGCCCTCACCGTAGTGGAGCGCGGCTCTTTCGCTCCTGTAAAACGCCTGGAAGGGGCACATAAAAACTCCATTTTTACGCTCAAATTTTCGCCCTGCGGGCAGTATCTGGTCAGCGGAAGCAGAGATGCGCACCTGAAGTTTTGGGATGCAGAAACCTTCGAACCCCTAAACGCCGTGGTGGCACACATGTATGCCATCAACAGCCTGGCTTTTCATCCGGAGGGGCAGTTCTTCGTCAGCGGCAGCATGGATAAATCTGTGAAGGTCTGGCAGCTAGAAGGACAGCGCCTGCTAAAAGTCATCGACAAGGCACGCCACGCAGGCCACGGGACTTCCATCAACAAGGTGCTGTGGACAGGGTTCGACGATCAGGTGGTTTCCGTCAGTGATGACCGTAGCGTGTCAGTGTGGAAAATAGCCGGTCTCCCTTATCGCTAGACAAAACTTAGCGATCGAAGAAGGAGCGGCGACGTGACACTTTCAGATCCTGCAGCATAGCCGAATTCACCCGAATGTCGATGTTGTACGAAGTAAATCGCCCGAAAGGGATCCAGTTGATATTCATCGTCCAGCAGTGCAAGTTTCGTGCGATACCGATCATGGACTGCGTCACCTGACGTGTGGAAAAATCGATCCCCGAGTTGAAATTAATCTTCCACTTTTCACTGATGCTCACATCTCCGTTCAGGTTCAGCGCCTGGGTGAGATTAGTCATCCCATTCCCCTGCACACTGTACACGATGTTATAGCCAAAGCCCAGGTTCCAGGGAATCTCCCAGTCGATGTATAAGGTCGGGTCATTCACGATCCGGGTAATCTCATTTTCCACGAACTCATTCATGATCCCCCCCTGATTAATAAAATCATTCGTCAGCTCATCCCGCATCTGCCCCGGGTTTCGGTCAGCACGCCGCGGGTTTAGGCTACCCGTCACGTTCAGCGTCGCATTACGCAGCCGCGCCAAGCCCTGTCCGCGCGTAAAAGCGAACTCATTAATACGGCGTGTAATCTCCTGCCCCTGCGCATTCCGGAAAGTTCCCGAAGCATAAGGATCAAAGGTCGCTGAAAGGTTGACGTTCAACTTATTATCAAAAAACGCCGTCCGAGTATTAATATTTACGGGAGCCAACTGAAACGAGTCCGCTGCAAAATTATAGTTGGTCGCTATATTTAACGTCTGTAGAATCGGAATTTTTCGCGTACGATTCGCCGCCGTATCGCTTCTATTTAGGAGCTTGGCCTCCACCGTATTTCGGATATTGATACCCAGGGAGCGGGCTTCGCCCAAAGGTGCCGAACCGAAGACAAATCCCTGATGGCGGGAAAACAGCTGGGTGTTGCCCAAGCTATCCGTTTGCACCCGCTGGAAAAAGCCACGTCTCGGATCCGAAAAATCTGGCGTAAAGTTAAAGCTAAAGGTCGGCTGCATGTGATGGCGCACCGTTTCGACCCGCTTCGAACGCTTAAACTTATAGAAACCGTAAATATTCGTGTTCAGCGCAAATGAGCTGTTGAAGAAGCTCACCCGGTTAAAGCCCTGCTCGATATTGCGATCCACACGCTGCTCGGCCGGATTAAAGAAATAATTGATGCGCTCTAAGTACCAGAGCTCGGTAAAGTTCACCGCAGCCGTTCCCGTAAAATACTTGAATAGCGTAAAATTCGATGTAATCGGAATGGTGTTTCGAGCCCCGTTATTGGCATCGCGAAGCAGCTGAGGCAGGTTGGCCAAGGTAAAGTCCAGGAAGTTTTGCTCCATGAGCAAGTTCTGAGACTGCCAAGAAAGCATCTGAAATGACGCCGATCTGCTGCTGCTCACGGTTGGTAATCGTGTTCGTCAAATTAAAGTTATAGGCAATATTCAGCGTACGGAGTGGCTCGAATTTCACATTTCGGAAGGGCGACTGCCGGTTCATGTTCACCGCGATATCGGGCAAAATAAGATTCACCTCATTCGTCTGCACGTTTTGAGAGTGCCGTAAGTTGGCAGACATACTGAAAGGCGTCCCTGCAAATGTCTTGCTGTAGGCGATGTTAGAAGAAAATTCCGCATTAATGTTTTGCTGGAAGTTGTTTCGTATCACCACATCATTATAATTCGTGCTCCCCGCATTTACGGAGGCGGAAAAACGGCTATTTCCACGTGCTTCGGGGGTATGCTGCCAAGTCACCCAAGTGGTGGAGAGGTCCAGTGGGTTTACTTCGGTGATGTCACTGGTGATGCGTTGGAAGTCGATGTTAAAGCTCCCTCCGTAGCGGTAGCGTTTTTTATAGGCCGAGGCCGCATTCACCCCCCAGCCCCCTCGGGAGTACACTTCCCCGGTCAGACGCGTGTGCACATAATCGTTGAATGCGAAGTAATACCCAAAATTTCGGAGGAAAAATCCGCGCACCTGCTCTTGTCCGTAGGACGGAAAAATAATTCCCGAGGCCTTCTCGTCCGGGGTGTCGGGAATGATCCCAAAGGGCAGGCCGATCGGGGTAGGAATATCATTAAAGTAGAGGTTAAAGGGTCCCGTGACCACCTGCTTACCACGAATAGATTTAATTTTAGCTGCATTAATGTGCCAGTGAGGTTCGGCCAGGTTACAGGTGGTATAAAACCCCTTATCCATATAAATACTCCCATCCGTGGTTTTTTTAATGGTTTGACCCCGCAGGAGCCCATCCTGCTGCTCGGTGACCACATCCTTGATGATGGCTTTTTGGGACTTTATATTGTAGCGCATCTCCTTACGGATCTCATAGGTACTCTGCCCCTCTTTAAAGATAGGATTCCCCTGCACGACGCCCGTGGAGTCCACGATGCCCGAAGCGTAGATTTCGCTTTTATTCTGGTCGATGATGATTAAATCTGCATCTAATCGTATATTTCCGTACTCAAACCAGGCATCGTTATACAAATAGATTTTCCCTGTAACGAAATCGGTGATGATGGAGTCTTCGGCGTAATAGTTGATAGTCGTCTGAATATCCCCAGTAGGCTTCACCGCGGTACTGTCTGTAGGGGGGATGGAATCTGGAAAATCTACCAGAAGGCTGTCCAAGTTCAGGTCCAGTTCAGGGCGCTCCTGTCCCGGCACAGGCAGGGTGTCCGGAGCCACTAAAGGGCGCTCGACATTTCTTCTGCTACGACTTTGGCCCATGGCCAAATCCGACAGCAGACAGAGTGCGAGAAGAAGAAGCAAGAACTGGTGATTACGCACTGAATTCTTCGTGTTTATATAAAAATTGTTGAATTTTGCCCGTGCAAAGTTAATGGTATTTAATGCTTATGAAACGTATCCGGCTTAAAAATATTCTATTCCTCGTCTGCTTGACCCTGGCATTTCTTTTTAGTGCTTTTCAGCCTGCAGGACCGAAGCGCGCCAACTATAAACTTCGCCGCATCGTCATCGATGCTGGGCACGGAGGGAAGGACCCCGGAACGGTCGGGGCGATCTCGAAAGAAAAGGACATCGCGCTGAAGGTGGCCCTGCAGGTGGGCAAGTATGTGGAGGAGCTTCTGCCAGGTGTGGAGGTAATTTATACCCGGAAAACGGACGTTTTTATCGGGCTAAAGGAGCGCTCGAATATCGCCAACCGTAACCGGGCGGATCTATTTATTTCGATTCACTGTAATGCTTCCCCCTCCAGGGCTGCGTATGGCACGGAGACTTTCGTGATGGGAACGAAAAACTTCGAGTCCAACTTCGACATCGTCAAGCGCGAAAATGCGGTGCTGCTCCTGGAAGAGGACAATCAAGAGACCTACGAAGGCTTCGACCCGACCTCGCCGGAGTCCTACATTTTATTTAATTTCACCCAGAAGGCCTACATCCATAATAGCATTTCGCTGGCAGAAAAAATCGAGACCGATTTTAGGACGCGGGTGAACCGGCACAGCCGAGGTGTGAAGCAGGCGCCCTTTTGGGTGCTTTGGAGCACAAGTATGCCTTCGGTGCTGATCGAGCTGGGCTTTTTATCGAATGCCAATGAAGAACGCTACCTGAACTCGAAAGATGGCCAAGTTTATTTGGCTTCCGCCATCTATCGCTCCATAAAAGCGTATAAAGAGGAAGTGGAAGCCCTATAGGCAAAATAAGATAATTAGGGCTTTTCTGTAAAACCATTTCTATGGCCCGCATTAATTCTTTAATTTAGGCCGAGATATCTACTAAACCCGAATAACTTTATGAATATCGAGTTCAATAGGAACGAAGACCAGCAGAAGCAGTTGCTCTTCCAACTGCGTTCGCGCTTGGACACAATCAAGCTTGGCGGCGGAGAAAAGCGTATCGAGAAAGAGCATGCGAAGGGCAAACTGACTGCCCGGGAGCGTATCGACTACCTGATCGATGATCCAGAGGACTTTTTAGAGATCGGTGCCCTAGCGGCTTATGGCATGTATGCCGAGCAGGGTGGATGTCCCGCTGCGGGAGTGGTGGCCGGTATCGGCAAAATCCAAGGCAGAACGGCCATGATCGTGGCAAACGATGCCACCGTAAAAGCGGGCGCATGGTTTCCAATGACGGCCAAGAAAAACCTGCGCGCACAGGAAATCGCCATGGAAAACCGTATTCCGATCGTGTACCTGGTGGACTCCGCTGGCGTGTACTTGCCGATGCAAAACGAGATTTTCCCAGACAAAGAGCATTTCGGCAGACAATTCCGAAATAACGCGAAGATGTCCTCCATGGGCATCGTGCAGATCGCTGCCATCATGGGCTCCTGCGTAGCGGGAGGGGCTTACCTGCCCATCATGTCCGATGAGGCGCTGATCGTCGATAAAACGGGCTCCATCTTTTTAGCCGGCTCCTACCTCGTGAAAGCCGCCATCGGTGAGCAGGTGGATAACGAAACCCTCGGCGGAGCGACCACACACTGCGAAATTTCAGGGGTTACGGACAACAAATACCCGGACGATGCAAGTTGCCTCGACGCCATCAAAAACATTTTCAGCACGCTGGGCGAGCCCGAAACGGCTGGCTTTAACCGCATCGAGCCGAAAGCCCCGCAGGGCAATATGGAAACGCTTTATGGCGACTTTCCTGCCGACCGCGTAAAGCCTTATGACATGCGCAAGATCATCGCACATCTGGTGGACGACAGCGCTTTCGATGAATACAAAAAGGACTACGGCAAGACCCTCATTTGCGCGACAGCGCGTATCGACGGCTGGGCGGTGGGTATCATCGCCAATCAGCGTACCGTGGTCAAAAATAAGAAAGGGGAAATGCAGATGGGTGGGGTGATCTACTCGGACTCCGCCGATAAGGCCGCCCGCTTTATCATGAACTGCAACCAGCGCAAAATCCCACTCGTCTTCCTACAGGACGTGAGCGGCTTTATGGTGGGCAGCAAGTCGGAGCATGGCGGCATCATCAAGGATGGCGCGAAAATGGTGAATGCCATGGCAAATTCCGTGGTCCCCAAGTTCACTATCATCCTCGGAAATAGCTACGGAGCCGGAAATTACGCCATGTGCGGAAAGGCCTATGATCCGCGGCTCATTTACACTTGGCCTACCGGCCAAATGGCGGTGATGTCCGGTGCCTCTGCAGCAAAAACCCTGCTTCAGATTAAGGTTGCCTCGCTGAAGGCTGCTGGCGAGACGATCACAGAAGAAGATGAAAAGCGCCTGCTGGACGAAATTTCCGCCAAGTACGCCGAGGAGCTGAGCCCCTACTATGCAGCTGCGCGGCTTTGGGTGGACGGTATCATCGATCCGAAGGATACCCGACGTGTGATCAGTCGCGGCATCGAAGCCGCCAACCATGCGCCTATCCGCGAGGCTTTTAATGTGGGCGTGATCCAAACCTAAGAGATGCTTCGGAGGGGATAAAAATAAGCTTTTGAACATCAAGGCCCTATGCGGGAGCCGGAACCTTCTCGTTTCAGCTCCCGTTTTTTAATTTATGGAAGCGCCGCTAACCGACCAAGAATTAAATGCTTTGATTTCCCTGTTGGATGACGAGGACAGAGAGGTGAAGGACCACGTGCGTGGGCGTCTTTTGGCCCTTGGGGCCGACCTGATCCCCTACCTCGAGAATCAGTGGGAAAGCAGCTTTAACCCCAGCATCCAAAAGGAACTGGAGGAGCTCATTCATGACCTGCAGTTCGCGCAGCTGAAAAATCGGCTGCACGACTGGGCTGCGTCCGAACGCAGAGACCTGCTGGAGGGGCTTTGGTTGGTGAACACCTACCTGTATCCGCGAGTCTCAGCCTGGAGCAGCTGAACGCAAAACTGCAGCAGCTGTATTTCGATGTGTGGAGTAACTTCTCAGACGAGGGAGATGCTATCGAGCAGATACAACTCCTGAACCACCTGCTTTTTTCCCGGCTGCGCTTCTCGGCAAATACAAAAAATTTCCATGCTCCCTCGAATAATATGCTGCACCAGGTCCTGGAAAGCCGTAAGGGGAATCCGATCAGCCTGAGCATGGTGTATCTGCTGGTTGCGAACCGCCTCGGGCTGCCCGTTTATGGGGTGAACTTGCCGAATCTGTTTGTGCTGACCTATAAATTCGACGGGCAGCAGTTTTACATCAATCCGTTTAACAAGGGCATTCTTTTTTCACGAAAGGATGTGGAGCATTACCTCGAGCATCTGCGGCTGCCGACGAAGGAGAGCTACTTCGAGCCCTGCGATAGCATGGCGATCATTCGGCGCTTCTTTCGGAACCTCGGACTTTCTTTCGAAAAATTAGGAAATCCGGAGCGGGTGGAGGAAATTCGGGAACTGCTGCGCCTGCTGCAGGATGATCCGAGCTAAACGCTTCTAACCGCTTTTACGATGCCCATTCGCCCTCTTCTGAACACCCTCGGCTACCTCTTGATGCTGGCCTTAAACTATGTTTTTGCTTCCGGTGCGGCGAGCCGCAAAACCGTCGGCGAGGTATCGGCTCTCTACACGACACAACTCACACCCGCGGGGTTTGCTTTAGCATTTGGGGCATTATATACCTTGGCTTAGGCTTGGTGCTGCTGGCAGAGTGGCGCGGCGTGCTAAAGGGGCGTGGGCAGGCGGCTTCTGCTGTTCTTTGGCCCTGGTTTTTCGTCAGTCACCTGCTGAATGCCGCATGGATTGTGGCTTGGACCTCGGAGTGGATTGCTCTGGCCTTACTGCTCCTCTTCGGGCTGCTGTTCAGTATTTTACGTCTACTGTTTGCCCTCCGCCAGGAAGCAGTTGAGCGACCTTTCGGGCGGCTTCATTCCTGGGTACGCGCGGCTTTCGGGCTGTATGGCGGTTGGGTCATCGCAGCCACCGTTTTAAACGCTTCGAGCTGGCTAGGCACCTTTTCGAGAAGCTGGCAGGCAGTGGATTTTTGGCCCTTTCTGATCTTGGGGGTCGCTATGCTGCTGTATTTGGTAACCTTTCGGCTGTTACGCGCTCCCGGCAGCCTCTTGCTGGCTGGCGCTTGGGCCTTTTGGGGCATCGCGAATGGCGGAGGAGGAAAGGCGAGCGCGCTGGGCAGTTTTGCCACAGGGCTCGCCCTTTTGTTTATGGGGATATTGGTCGCAGATTTCCTTTGGCGCCAGCGCCAAAGGCAAAGCAGCAACAACTAAACCGGAGCGGATTTAGCGCTTAAAGTGGAGTTCGACTAGAACGGGAAAATGGTCGGAGGCGTATTTTCACCCCTCGAAAACCGGATGTACATTATCCCAAAAAGCGTCTAATGCGATCATCCGTGGTTTAAAAAAACGAATCAACGCGCCCCAATCCTCTCGTTCTAAGACATTTACCCCTGAAAGCCTGGTCGAAACATGGGATATGGATAGCCCAAAAGGATCCTGCTCCTCTTCTACCCAGTCCCACACCTCTCCCGTCTCCTGTTCTAGCAGATGCCGGAGGGCCTTCAGCTGCTCAAAAAACAGTAAGCGCAGCGTCTCGTCTTTATGCTGTAAGAAAATGCCCACACGTGCATGGTCGCGCTCCGCCTGCATCCGGAAATACACATGCTTTACGCCCGTCTTGTAATTTTGCCAGTTTACTGGAAGGCCAGATGCAGTAGGCACCGGCTTCATGTACTGCCCAAAAGCCGTCCAAAAAGCTTGCTTCAACTGCGAAATCTCCCCTTTTTTATACATAAATCAGTACGACTTCGGACTATCAAGTGGTAAAACGACCACATAATCAGCTAAGCCAGCATGCGTAGCATCCCAAGCATGAATATCCTCCTGTTCCACGCAGCTGATTAAAAGGATGGGCAAATCCGGCATCTTCTCGCGCACATACCAGACAATACCCTCGCCATCTTTCGTGTGATAGGCACCATTAATATGGAGTACCTGCTTGCCCTGCTCCAAAGCAGGAAAAAGAGACTCCGCCATCGTGGCATCTTTCAGCGCCTGCGCCTGTACCATATAGGCCGCGCGCGAGCCAGCACCATGCATCATCTCCTGCATGGCGGCATAACTGGGGAGCTCCATATCCACCTGAATGGGCAACTCCGGCAAATAGGCTTTCGCCTTCTCACTTAAGGTCTCTAAGGCCTCTAAGCCCTCACGACTTACATAGGAGGCATACTTGCGCGGAACATTCGAAGCGATAAAAGGTATTTCCTTGGCCTTTGCATACTGCAAAAGCGGCTTGTAATCCACCTTAAAGTTATTCCACAGCTTCGTCTCCGCCTCTAAGTTAGCATCACTGAGCTTACCTGCCAGCCACTCATCAAGGGTCAGCTGATCGTCACGCTCAAAAAACTCTGCCGCCAATACCAGGCGCTCTGTCTGCAAGCCTTTTAAGACCTGTAACTGCAGCCAGTGCAAAATCGAATTGTTATGAAACTCCCCGAAAAACACAAGCGGAGCATCCTGCAGCTGCGCCAGCATCTCCTCGAAGGTCACCTGCCGCCCTTCACTGGCCTTATAAATCGTATAAGGCTGCACCTGAGCATAACTCACACAGCATACACTAAAAAAAAGCACTGCCGCCAGTGCTGAGCGCCACAGTGTGCGCTTCTTTTCCATCGTTTTCATCTTCTTCTACCGCTACTTTTTTTATTTACGCCTGATAATCTTCTGGATACCGCACCGTTACCACAGAATAATTGACCACACCACCTAAGGGAGGATTGTGCTTCTTGATCTTCACCTCCACTACTGTACTCGCCGGATACGCCTCCCGAATATCTGCTATCATCAGGTGCGCCAAGTGCTCGAGAAGCTTGACCGGCACCAACATATGCCCCTGAGCAATTTTATACAATCGCCCATAGTCCACCGTATTCTTTAACTGATCCGTTACCATCGCCTCCCTGAAATCGGTCTCCACCAAAATATCTACCGTAAAACGGTTGCCCAACTTATTTTCTTCTGAAAACACCCCATGATAGGCGTGAAACTCAATTCCTTCTAATGCTACTTTACCCATCCTGTTATTCTAATTCATCGAAAAAGGAGCGATCCTTACGCATTTCCTCTCTATTTTCAACCACACCATCGCCCTGTAATTTTGCCCGATACGCTTGAAGACGCTGCCTGCGCGTTAAAGGCTCAGTCTCTTTATCCTGCTCATTATCCTTCTCATCCTCCTCTTCTTCCTTGGTCTTATCTACTTCCTTCACCTCTTTTCTAGCGGCTGCCAACTCCGCCTCAAACTTGCGCTGATTGGACTCTTCCCTCGCTTGCGCTGCCTCCTGCTCCGCCTCCCACCGCTGCTGAGCTTGCGCATGCGCTTCTTTAGCTGCGGCTAGGACCTCCTGCTCTTGCGTATGAAGCGCCATTTCTTCAGCTACCTGCGCCTGCTGGGCAGCCAGCTCCTGCTCTCGGGCTTCGAGTTCCTGAACACGTGCTGCATGCTCCTCCGCCTCCCGGCGCAAAGTCTCTGACTTGGCTTCCAGGGCCTGCTCTGCCTCTACCAAAGCACTTCTACGCGCAGCTACCTCCTGCTCCAAGCCATCCGTCTGCCAGTTTTCTGGTGCTATCTGGCGCAGCAATTTCTCCGGTAAGCTGAAATCCAAGGTCTCCATGCGTGCGGCACTTTCCGCTAGGTTTTCCTGTAACAATACGTGCATGCGTTCCACCTCAGCAAATAAAACCTTACGTGCCTCTAAAACCTGTTGCACATCCGTGGCCACTTGCTGTAACGCTGCACGCTCGTCTGCGATAATGGCAGCACTACGCTCCTTAACTAAACGCTCGAAGTTCGCAGTTTGCTCAGCCGTCTGGGCTGCTAGCGCCGCTGCTTCTTCGCGCGCTTGGGCTAAAAGCGCCGATGCCTCCGCAGCAGCCTCTTCACGGATGCGCAGGGCTTCGGCCTCCGCCTCTTCGCGCAGCTGACGCGCGGTAGCAGAAGTTTCCTCTACCAGCTGGGTGCAACTCGCCCGCACCTCTTCCTCCTGCGCCGCGCGAAAAGCATCCGCCTCCTCATGCAAGCGCTGGTGATAGGCCTCGGCTTCTTCACGCAGCCTCTTGCTCTCTAACTCAGCATCCGCTAAAAGCTTGGCAGAAGTGTCCTCCGCAGTCTGCAGCGTAAGGTAAAGCGACTTTTCCACGTTGCGCAAGCGCTCCGAATCCTGCTGACTTTCCTTATATTTTTTCGTTAACGTCTGGACAGTTTCCTCATGCTCTTCTAAAGTGGTGGCAAGGTGAGCCAAAAGTTCATCTATAGCTCGAGGATCATAGCCTCTAAAGACTCTTTCCAGCTGTAAGGTACGTAAGTGCGTGGCCGATATTTTCATAAAGCTAAATTAGAGATTTCTACGGATATTTAAGGGGCTTTCCGATTTATTCCCCCTCCGCACAAAAATATAGCCAAAAAACAATTCCCACAGCCTTACACAAAAGGGGGCTCCTACACCTTCGCCCTACTCAGCGGCATGGTCATACAGCGCGGCCCGCCTAGCCCACGGCTTAACTCTGAGGAAGGAATCTCTAAAACCTCTACGCCTACATTTCGAAGCGCTCGGTTCGTGTGCTTGTTGCGGTTATACGAAATAACACGACGTGCGCCGATCGCAAACACATTCGCCCCATCGAACCACTGCTCACGCATCGCATACTCTGGATTGCCATTTCCGGTGTGGATGATGTCCAAATGAGGAATTTCACGCTCCAGCACAGTCAGCAAAGACTCCTTGAGCACCTCGCGCTTGATATGCACCTTATCGCCCTCTTGGCTCTTCAGCGTGTAAAGGGAGGTTTGCAAAACCGCATTTAAAGCGTCCGGATAGGTGAGCACCAGATTTTCGTCTAAAATCGTAAATACCGTATCCAAATGCATGTACTGCCGCTTTTCGGGTAAGTGTACCTCATAGACACGCTGCACCGTACCCTCCGCCAGCAGGGCCTTGGCCACCTGATAAATGGCTTTGGCATCGGTACGCTCCGAATTTCCAATGGCCACTGCCTCCTTACTGAGTACGATCACATCGCCCCCCTCGATGCTGGGCACGGGGTTTTGGCCAGCGGCCGGAAATAAAGGATGCACCGCATCTTTAAACAGCGGATGCCGTTCAAAAATACTGCGTAAAAGATCGGCTTCCCGCTGCCTACCCTCCATCTTCATGCTGGAAAAAATCACCCCGCCCGGCGTTAAGGCGATGGGATCCCGCTGGAAATATAAATTCGGGCTCGGAGGCAAAATAAAGGCGGAATCCATCAGCTCCCCACATTTAAATGTGGCACCTTGCGCCTCAGCTCATGCACCTTTATGCCCGCCGTCAAGGCCACTGCGCACTCTGCCGTAGAAAGCCGCTCCATAAAAAGATTACTCAGGTGCTGCTGACCCGAACGCGCCAGATGCGCCTGCAACATCTGCTGCCGGGTATTCTCATCAGCTAGTACCTGTACCAAAAGCTCATGCAAACGATACACCGTAGCCCCGGTAGTTTGCTTAATCAAGTCAGTAAACACATCGTGTTCCTGCTGCATGGCTTCTAAATAAGGAACATCCTCGAAAAGTAAATACTCCTTATTATATGGAGTTAAGCGGTCGATTTCCCGCGCAGGTCGATGCATGAGAACAGCCTGTAAAGTGCCGAACTCAGAGTATAAACGCAGTTTCATGGTTGTTAAAATTTAAAGCCTAAACTACACACTTTACCTGACTTTCACTAACTCCACCTACTTTTTAAACGGCTAAATCACTTCTAAGCAAAAAAAAAGAGGCCGAAAGCCTCTTATGAACACCCCAGAAGGAAATGAATAACAACTATAACAAACCCTTACGGCGCATAAGGATCCTCCCGCTTTGGCTCCACACGCACATTTTCCAAGCGAATCTCAGAAAGCTTCTCTAAAGCACCTGCTAAAAACAAAGCCTCCAGCTCTTCTAAGGGAGTATCTGCATCCGCTGGCTTGTAGTTCGCATAATCAAGCAAAATCAATCCCCCCACATCATGCCGCTGAATCACCTCGCGGAAACGAACACCTCCCCCATTAGTATGAAAACTATACGCCAAGTAAGCGATTTCTCCTGTCACCGTATCGAACCAGTATAAAAAAAACATCCTCGAAATCCTCTCCGCCCCCTTCTTCACGAAAGGCCACGCGTACTCGCTCATAGCGGGCATCACCGAACTGCACCTCCCCCTCATACGTTTTGATCACGGCTGGATCGTTTAGCCCATAGGCAAAAACGCAAAATAGGCCACCGAATTCACCGAGTTCGTAAAGGCTACACGGTCTTTTTCGCTCAGCTCCACCGCTTCACCTTCGATGTAGCGGGTAAAACCGGCATTATCTAACACATCCCGCACCACCCCTAAGCTATCACGAAAACTCCGCGTATACAGAAACCGCTCTGGACTCTTGAAAATCGTGTACTCCCGATCACGAAACTGAAAGGCGATTTCTACCTCCTTAAAACGCTCTCCCCCATGGGCTAAAATCGCCTGATCTACTATCCGTTGGGCCGGATCTACGGCTGTACATGCCCCGAAGAAGTACGCAAGCAGCAGCACCGCTCCTATCCCATGTAAAAACTGTCTTTTCATCTCCCTTTAAATAACTTAATTGACTACATACTGATGATACCCATAGGCCGCCCGCAAATACCGGCGCTGCCCCTCTTCTAAAACCATTCCTCCTGAGCTTCCGGCCAGAAAAAACCGCCTTCCGCTACATAACCCCCATACAAGAGCAGACGTTCCGCACCCCGCTCTTTCCAGTAGACCGCCTGCAATAAGTACGACTTGGGATGGAAATAATACACCCGAAATGCATCGGCTTCTCCCCCCTTCGGCACCACACGGATACCCACTGCGGCATCCTCTAAAAAGGCAGGGCGCCCCTCTCCTTCATACCTCCATTCCGTATTTTCCTCCGCGCGTAGCGCAAAAGGCCCCTCCGCCCATAGCCGCGCCTGCGTTAAAAAGCGCTCCTGCTGGGCTAAAAACCCAGGGTTTTCGATCGCATTCTCCCCCATACTGTACCGCAAGCCCTGTCTATCCTGCTGCACCGCATGGCGTACCTCCTCCCGAACCCACAGCGCGGAACTCTCCTTTTCCGGACGGTTACGGAAGTTAAAATCGGTCGTCTGATTACGCTCCACCTGACCATCCGCAGTAAAATAAGCCTCCTGCCGCGTAAAGGCCAAGCGTGTCAAGCGCTCCCAGGTCGCCACCTCTCCGTGTGCAGCCCAAACCTCCTCTAAAAAGGCCACCGCCTCCCGGTCCCGATCACCAGCGCCACAAGCGGACAGCAGCATGCTCGCTACAAGCACTAGCACCATGCAGCTACCAAAAAACCTAAATAGACAGCAGCGCACCCCGCTAAAAACGTCTAATTTACTCCCTGAATCCTGTTTCATACCTCCAAAGATAACACAAAAGCGCCGGCATCCCTTTCAGCATGCCGGCGCGAATTTCAAAACAAGTCGCCTACGCCTCGCCCTTCATATAATGGGCCTCGTAGTAAGCTTGATAGGCTCCTGAGGTGACACGCTCGAGCCACTCCTCATTGGCTAAATACCAGTCGATCGTCAGCGAAATCCCCTCCTCGAACTGCAAGCTCGGCTCCCAACCTAGCTCCTGCTGAATCTTGGTGGCATCGATGGCATAGCGCAAATCATGCCCCGCACGATCCTTCACAAAAGTGATCAGCTGCTCCGAGGTTCCCGGCGCCTGGCCCAATTTCTCATCCATTTTCTGACATAGCAGCCGCACGATCGCGATATTCTGCCACTCATTAAAGCCGCCTATATTATAGGTCTCCCCCGTCTTCCCCTGATGGAAAACCACATCGATAGCTCGCGCATGGTCCACTACATACAGCCAATCCCGCACATTCTCCCCCTTGCCGTAAATCGGAAGCGGCTTGCCCTGCTTGATATTATGGATACAGAGCGGAATCAACTTCTCCGGAAACTGATTCGGCCCATAGTTATTCGAACAGTTGCTGATCACCGTACGCATTTTATACGTATTCGCATAGGCACGCACAAAATGATCACTGCTCGCCTTGGATGCCGAATACGGCGACTGTGGATCATAAGGCGTCGTCTCGGTAAAAAATCCTCCATCATGTAGAGAGCCGTACACCTCATCCGTGGACACATGGTAGAACAGATGTTCCGCCAGGGCTTCCGCCCAAAAGGCCTTCGCCACATTCAATAAATTGACCGTACCGATCACATTCGTGCGCACGAAAGCCAGTGGATCCGAAATCGAACGATCCACATGCGACTCCGCCGCTAAATGGATGACATCCGTGATGCCATGACGCTGAAAAACATCCTCCAGGGCAGGCACATCCAAGATGTCTACCTTCTCAAAGAAATAATTGGCAGCATGTTCCACTGCCTTTAAATTTTCCAAATTGCCCGCATAGGTCAGGCAGTCTAAATTCACGATCCGATACTGTGGATACTTTTCCACAAACAACTGCACCACATGGGAGCCGATAAATCCAGCACCCCCAGTGATTAAAATAGCTTTTTCCATACGCTTACGAACGGTAATGTTTCGTGTACCAATCCACAAATTTCGCAACACCCTCTTCTACAGAAGTACTCGGCTTATAGCCCGTATCCCGCTCTAAATCGGATACATCCGCATAGGTAGCCGGCACATCCCCCTGCTGAAGTGGGAGCATCTCCTTCTCGGCCACCTTGCCCAGCGCCTTCTCTAAAGCCCCGATGTAATCCATCAGCTGTACAGGATTATTATTGCCGATATTATACACCTTATACGGTGCATAGGAACTTCCCGGATCCGGCGCATCGCCCGACCAGGTCTTAGAGCCCGCAGGCGGATGATCACAGACCTTCACGATACCCGTGACGATATCATCGATATAGGTGAAATCCCGCTTCATCTTACCATGATTAAAAACCTGTATGGGCTCTCCCTTGCGGATAGCCTCCGCAAAAAGGAATAAGGCCATATCCGGCCTGCCCCAAGGTCCATAAACCGTAAAAAAAGCGCAAACCTGTCGTCGGAATACCGAATAGATGGCTGTAGGTATGCGCCATCAGCTCATTCGACTTCTTCGTGGCAGCATACAAACTCACCGGATGATCGATATTATCGGAGGTACTAAAAGGCATCTTGGTATTCGCCCCATACACGGAACTGGAAGAAGCATACACCAAGTGCTTCACCGGAAACGCACGACAAAGTTCCAAGATATTTAAAAAGCCCTGAATATTCGCAGTAATGTAGGCGTCGGGATTAATCAACGAGTAGCGAACCCCTGCCTGCGCAGCCAGATTGACCACCACATCGATTTCCTCCTGACGAAACAGCACCTCTAGGGCGGCTTTATCCGAAAGATCTACCTTCTGAAAACTATAAGCAGGAAAACGCGACGAAAAGCAGCGCTCCCCCGTCTTGGCGCGCTCGGGATCTATCCCCGCCATTTCTAAACGCTGATACTTGAGGTTGACGTCGTAGTAATCGTTGATGTTATCGACTCCGATAACGGCGTCCCCTCGTTCTAAAAGAACATTCGCTAAATGAAAGCCGATAAAGCCTGCGGTTCCCGTGATGAGATACTTCATGAATTTGTCTGGTTAAAAAAAGAAAAAAGCTGAAAAAGGTAGCTTCACCTTTAGGCGCACAAGTTAAACATTTTTTGTGGTTTGCCCCCGCCCCGGCACGTACTTATCCCTGCTTTTCTTTCCCCTTTTGCTGACCAGCACCTAAAAGTTCTCGATAAGCGCCCAGCGTACGCTGCAGTAAAGCCGGCCGATGCCACTGCTGCAGCACCTCACCCTGTAGCACCTCGGCCAGTGCAAGCATCTTTTCTGGCTTGAGCAGCGCGAACTCTAAGGCTTCCTTTAACACAGCAGGCTGCTTTTCAGGATACAAAAGCGCTGTTTTTAAATTGCGTAGCAAGCCCCCCAGTGTATTGGCCTCCACCGTGATAATAGGCAGCATAAGAGCCGCCGCATCCATAAGCGCAGGCGTAAAACCAGAAGCACGGGGCACTACGAGCACATTTACCAGCGTCATCAGCGCCGCAGGATGATTGACCTCCTCGATCACCTGCACCCGAGCATGATCCTCTAAGCGCCGACGTAGAGAGGGTGGAAGTGCATCTTCCCCTTTGGCCCAGGCCTACACAGACTAATTTACACCGCTGGGGAAGGGTTATAAATGCATCTAAAAGCGCCTCTATACCGCTCTGACGCCCTAATGGCCCCCAGTGCAGCAGCACAAAATCATTTTCACTCACCTGTAAGCGCATGGTCATGGCCACCAGATGATTTTCCTTATTGGCCTCTTCTAATAGGCGTGGGATGTGAAGACCATAGGAGGGAAAAAAGGTGTTTTTTTTCAGGGGCAGGGGCCCAAAGGGGGCTTGGCTCAACTTCCGAGCGGCTAAGGACTCACTCGCCCAAGCACTGCTCGTGTGGCGGCGCAGGGCGCGCAAAAGAAAGCTGCCCCACAGCCCATTCCACCCCTGCCCTAAGGGCACTGTAGGCAGGCTGTCGGCACGAAAAAGGCGCACCGGAATCCCTAAAAAAGCCGCTACCCAAAACCCAATCGCTGCAGCATGTGCATCGAAGGCCACCACAGCGTCTGGACGCTCTTTTTTTAGAAAGCCATACAGCGCCCAAGCTGCGGACAGGCCTGCAAAAAAACGAGGTGAAACCGCGACTTCTAAGGGTAAAAAAGAGGCAGAAAGACGCTCTAAGTGTTCCTGCTGCTTCTGCTGAAAAGGCCCCGAGCAACTTACAGAGCGCTCTTTTTCACGTAGGAACTCCACTTCAGGGAGCACCGAATTTCGAATGTAAACGGGGTCAAAGGCGATTAAATGCAGTTTCATGGCTCGGAAAAAAGGAATAAGCTTGCAAATATAGCATTTTCCCTGCCAAACCTTGTCTGTCTATCGGCAATCTTCCTTAGCCTTCCATTCCGCTACGAATCACGTTACCGATCTCCGCTAGCTCCTCGCGACTTAGCTTCAACTTCGGCCTCGTGAAATTTATGTCATCCATGCTGCGCAGAGGGACCAGATGCACGTGCACATGTGGCACTTCCAGCCCGATAACGGCCACCCCTACACGCGTGCAGGGAATGGTTTTATCGATGGCCTTCGCCACCTTTTTCGCGAACACATGCAGGCCCGCCAAGACCTCATCCTCCAAGTCAAAGAGGTAATCCACCTCCACCTTTGGTACCACGAGCACATGCCCTTTTACCAGCGGCATGATGTCTAAAAAAGCGATGTAATTCGCGTCCTCCGCGATAATCTCAGCAGGAATCTCACGCTGAATAATTTTAGTGAAAATGCTGGCCATAGGTCCTTATGGGTTAAATCTCAACTGCTACTTACTTCGATAAGCGTGTTGCGGGCCAACAACAAACCTCCCGCCACACAAAAAAATCCCGGCCATAGCGGCACGGGATACATTTATTAATACGAAATTTCGAGTACTTCGAATTGTAAAGTACCTGCTGGGGCTTTTATCTCCGCGATTTCACCGACCGTCTTGCCTAAAAGGCCTTTGCCGAAAGGCGAGCCCAAAGAAATCTTATTCTCTTTTAAGTTCGCTTCTTCTTCAGATACCAAGGTATAGGCCACGGTCATGCCATTTTTTACGTTTTTAATCTTCACCGTGCTTAAAATCCCCACCTTGGAAGTGTCTAACTTGCTGGCATCCATGATGCGGGCATTCCCGACCACTTCTTCCAGCTTGGAAATTTTTAGCTCCAGCAGACCCTGCGCATCTTTAGCCGCATCGTACTCTGCATTTTCACTTAAATCTCCCTTGTCGCGCGCCTCAGCGATCTGCTTGGCGATGTCCGAACGACCTTTTGTTTTCAGCTCGTGTAGCTCATCCTTAAGCTTACGCAGCCCCTCTTCGGTGTAGTATTGGATTTTTCCCATGATGTGTTTTTTTCTTGTTGTCTGTAAAAATAAAAGAACGGCTCCAAAGCGATGAAACCGTTTCTCGTGTAGTCTTATTGTATGCTTTGCAAAGATAAGTAAAATACCCGCATAAAGCAATAACGCCCTCTCTCAGCTGTTTCCAGCACTCACATGCCCGAAGGAGGTAGAGGTTATGGCTTTTAAACGCTGTACGTAAAAAAAGGTTAGGCAGAATGGCCTGAAAAACCCGCCGCCTGAATTTTAGCCACCAGCACCTCATTGATTTTCGCATAGGACTGATGGGTCCAGCCTGCCACATGAGGGCTAAAAAGCACCTCCTTGCGGGTCGCCAGCTGCTGAAACTGCGCCTGCTGCTCTGCAGAAAAACGTTCGAAGCGCTCATTCTCTAACACATCCAAGACCGCCCCCTTCAGCAGCCCCTCTTGGAAGGCCTGATTGAGTGCTTGAAAGGTGCTCAACTCCCCACGCGCGGTATTAATCAAAAACAACGAATGACGAAACCGCCGGAAAAAAGCGATATCCAGCATATTCCGAGTCTCCTCCGTAAGCGGCACATGGATGCTCAGCACCTCTGCCCGCTCGAAAAGATCCTCTAAGCCCACCTCTTGCACTTGGTCCGAGCCGAAACCCTGCTTGTACTTATCGTAAACGAGCAGCTCCACGTCGAAGCCTGCCAGTTTTTTAGCGAAAGCCTGCCCCATGTTCCCGAAACCAATGATGCCGACCACCTTTCCGGCCAGCTCCTCCCCACGGTTGGCTTCCCGCTTCCAGATGCCTTTGCGCACCTGCGCGTCCGCCACCATCAGGTGATTAAACAGGGCCAGAAGCATCCCCAGGGCATGTTCCCCCACAGCATCCTTATTCCCCTCAGCGGCATGGAAGAGCTGAATGCCCTTTGCCCGGAGGGCCTCCACATCGATCTGGTCTAGACCCGCTCCTGCCCTGCCGATGAAGCGTAAGGCGGCGCGTGGCGCAAAAGCTCCGCATCTACGGCAGTTTTAGAACGCAAAATAAGCCCTTCGTACTGGGGGAGTTGGGATAAGATTTCCGCTCGACCTAACTGAGGCTGATAGTTCGGAAGGAAGCCAGCCGCCTCCAGAAGGGGCACGATGCTGGCATGCATTTCATCGATGATCAGCACCCGTGAACTCGCTGAAGAAGAAGTATGCTGCTGCGCCATGATCAATTTAAATTTAGTAAGGACATCGCCACTGCAAAATAAACGGCAAGACCGAGTAGATCGTTGGCAGTGGTAATAAAAGGTCCCGAGGCGATGGCCGGGTTTATGCCAAGCCGATCCAGCACCAGCGGGGTGACCGTGCCCATAAAAGAGGCCAAAAGCACCACGCAGAAGAGCGCCAAACCTACAGTGAAGCCGAAAATCGCTTCAAAACCGTAGATGAAAACCACGACCATAAACACAAAACCTCCGAGCACCACCCCATTCAGGACCGCCACGAGGAAGCCTTTTATAAAGCGCTGGGCAGGGCTATCGTCGAAGGCCGACTTGGCCGCCAGCGTCTGCACCACCAGCGAGGAAGACTGAATGCCGACATTTCCGCCGGTCGCTCCCACCAGCGGGATAAAAGAGGCCAGCGCCAAATACTTCGAGAGACCTTCCTCGAAAAAACCGATGATCTGAGAGCCCAGCAGGCCACCCACCACGCCGATTAGCAGCCACGGGAGGCGCGCCTTCGAGATGCGGAAAATGCTGTCCGACTCCTCGATATCATCCGAGATCCCCGTCATGGCCTGTAAGTCCTCTTCCGACTGCTCCCGAATCAAGTCGAGCACATCATCCACGGTAATGCGTCCCACCAACTTATTTTTAGCGTTTACCACCGGCACCGACTCCAGGTCATACTTGCGCATCACCTCCGCCACCGCCTCGCCGGGCATATGGGAGTCCACAGAGATCAGGTCTGGCTCATAGATAGCGCTGATTTTCGTAGAAGAAGCGGATAGGATAATTTTTTTTAGCGACACCCTGCCGAGCAGGTGCTGTTTGTTGTCCACCACATAGATAGAATAAATTTTCTCCACCTTCTCCGCTTGGCGGCGGATCTCTTCGATGGTCTGTACGACCGTCCAGTTTTGGTTGGCCTTAATATATTCTTTGGCCATCAGCCCCCCCGCGGTGTCCTCATCGTAGCGGAGCAGGTCCAGGATGTTCGCCGACTTCTCCTTATCCTGCAGGTGCGCGATGATATCCTCCCTTTCCTTAGAACCGAGCATGTTGAGCAGGTCCACGGCATCATCGGAGTCCATTTCCTCCACCCAGGCGGCGATTTCCACAGGATCTACCTCACGAGCTACCTTCAGGGCAGCATTTTCTTCTAGCTCGATGAGAATGTCTGCGGCGCTGCTTTTCGGCTGAAGCCGCAAAACATACAGGGCTTCCTCCAAGCTGAGCTCGTCCAGGAGGGCGGCAATATCGGCTCCATTCACCCCTTCCAGTGACTGGGTGAGGTAGGCATGATCTTCTTGTGCGATGGCCTCACGAAGGCTTTCCAGAAATTCCCGAGAAAGCTCGAAGGCTTTAAGCTGTTCCATCTGCTTCTATTTTTTGGGTGAGCTGAATAAAGTCTTGCACGCTAAGCTGCTCGGCACGTAGGTCCATCATCGGATCAGCGAGCAGCTCTGCCGATAAGCCGATCGACTTGAGGCAGTTACGCAGCGTCTTGCGGCGCGTGCTAAAGCTTTGTTTCACGACCGTGAAAAACTTCTTTTCGGAGCAGGGCAACTGATAATCCGGCAGGCGGCGCAGGCGAATGACACCACTCTGTACCTTCGGCGGGGGGTTAAACACGCTGGGAGGCACGGTAAACAGATACTCCACCTCATAAAAGGCCTGAAGAAGCACCGATAGGATACCATAGGTTTTGCTGCCCTTCGGCGCGGCGATACGCTCGGCCACCTCCTTTTGCAGCATGCACACCACCTCGGGCACCTGGCTGCGCAGCTCTAAGACACGAAAAAAGATCTGTGAGGAAATGTTGTACGGAAAATTACCCGCCACCACATAGTCCCCCTGCGGCAGCTCGGCCGGGGGTAACTTCAGAAAATCCCCGAATAAAATGCGTCCATCGAGCTGCTGAAAATGCTGCTGCAGGTAGTCCACGGACTCCTTATCCACTTCTACGACACGCAGATCCCAGCCGCCCTCGAGCAGAAACTGCGTGAGCACCCCCATACCAGGCCGATTTCCAGCACCTGCTGGGTCGCCTCATGGCCCTGCACCGCCTCCGCGATTCGCTTCGCGATACTGAGATCGGTTAAAAAATGCTGTCCCAGATGTTTCTTCGGTCTTACCTGTGCCATGTACTTCCTTTTGGATTTCGAGCGGCCCCATGCCCCTTCACGCCGTCAAAATTAAGGAATATAATATTATTTTGTCTAACTTGCGGCTTTATTAAATCGAAAAAGCCCGCCTCCCGAATGTGCGCCAGCGAGCACTTCTTCGGCATTCGTTCGGCACTCGGGCTCGCGTAACCCTATGAGTCAATATAAAAAGAAGCCGGTTATCGGCATTACGATCGGAGATATTAATGGTATCGGCGCGGAGGTGACCATGAAGGCCTTAGCGGATAATCGCCTACTTCGGCTGGTGACGCCCGTGATTTACGCCCATGGAAAGGCGCTGACCTTTTACCGCAAGGCCCTGCAGCTGGAGGAGTTCAACTTCATGCAGATAAAAAGTGCGGAGGGGGCGCACCATAAAAAAATCAATGTCGTGAATGTGGTGGAGGAAAGCCCAGAGGTTCACCCAGGGGTGGAGACCCGCGAGGCGGGCAAAATGGCTTTAGCGGCCATGGATCAGGCCATCGCGGATGCACGCGCGGGCTTCATCGACGCCATCGTCACGGCACCTTTAAATAAGCACACCATCCACACGGAAGAAAAACCTTTCGTGGGTCATACCGAGTACTTTACAGCGGCATTCGAAGCGAAGGATAGCCTCATGTTTCTCTGCTCAGAAGACATGCGTGTAGGTCTAGTCACCGGGCATGTCCCGCTGGCACAGGTAGCAAGCGCCCTGACAGAGGAGCGGCTGACGCGCAAATTAGAGCTGATGCTGGAATCCTTAAAAACGGATTTTGGCATCGCCAAACCGAAAGTAGCCGTGCTGGGGCTCAACCCACACGCTGGAGAGGGCGGCGTGCTGGGACAGGAAGAGCAGGAACTGATCGCTCCCGTCATCAATCGCTTCAAAGAAAATGGAGAATTTGTCTTCGGCCCCTATCCCGCAGACGGTTTCTTCGGCATGATGCATCAGCGCAAGTTCGACGGGGTGCTGGCCATGTACCACGATCAGGGCTTGGCTCCCTTTAAGGCGCTGGCGTTTGAGAGCGGAGTGAATTTCACGGCCGGACTTTCCCTGATCCGCACCTCGCCCGACCATGGTACAGCCTATAACATCGCCGGCAAGGGCATCGCAGATGAGAGCTCCATGCGTGCGGCCCTTTACCTCGCATTAGAAGTCATCCGCCACCGAAACCCTTGGGAAGAAGTAGACGAAGAGGAGGACTAACGTAGTAGAGGGTGCGGAAACACATCCTCGCGCCCGAAAAGCATTCAGGAGCATAACGTAGGAAAAGAAGTGCTGGAAAAAAAAGCAACAAAAAGAATATTTTCCATTCATTCCTTTTCTATTTCTATAAAATTCCGCTAATTTTGCGGTCTTGAATTATTAGGAGGCAAGCGATGCGATACGAAGCGAACTTTGAAATAGACATCATCCGTTTAAAGGAAGGCGAGCACACGTTCACCTTCACGCTGGACGATGCCTTTATCGCACATCATGGCTTAGAGGGCTGGGCGGAGCACATGAACATCCATGTGGACCTACAGCTGCTGAAGTCGAGCACCTTACTCGAGGCGCGCTTCACCCTGAAGGGTGTGGTAACCTTAGTTTGTGACCGCAGCCTAGAGCCCTTCGAGGAGTCTTACAGCACCACTGGCCGCATGCACTACAAGTATGGCCCAGAGGAGCGCGAGTTGGACGACGAAGTATATTTGATTACGAAAGACACCCCAAAGCTTAGCTTTGTGGACTTATTAAAAGAGTTTTTTCTCCTGGGCCTTCCGGCCAAAAAAATCCACCCAAGCGCACTCGGGATGAGATGGACGAGGAAGATTTCGAGGGAGAAGGAAAAATGGTGTATTACACGGACGCCTACGAGGAGGATGCCGATGAGGAGCTGGAAGCAGAAACCCCCGAAGCATCTGACGAAGATGAGGCGCACACCGACCCCCGCTGGGAGATATTAAAAAAGTTAAAGAAAAAAGATTAATCTAAACGAGTGAAGAGATGGCACATCCTAAACGAAAAAATTTCGAAAACCAGAAGAGACAAGCGCAGAACACATTATAAATTAAGTGCTCCAGGCCTTGCTAAATGTCCTACCACAGGTGAATTACACCTACCGCATCGTGCGTTTTGGTTAGACGGAAAGCTTTACTATAAAGGTGAAGTGATCATGGAAAAAGAGGTCTTAGCCTAAGCTAATCTCTTCTATACATTTACAGGTAGCTATGTGACGCGTGCATGGCTACCTGTTTTTTTGGCCCTGGCCAAAGCAAAATTCCCTATTCCCTCCATCTGCCACTAAACTTCCGTTAATTCTTTGGTTATAAGCCGTTATTTTGACTATTTTTGGGGGCTAAAATAATTTCATCAACCGCTTAAATCGGGGGAGTCTTTCCATGACCCGCATATCCCACTCACCCGTAGCGAAGCATTTAGAGAAGCCTAATGAAAAAAACCCGAGCAGTGATTACTGGCGTCCACGGCTGGTTACCCGATTATGTGATGACCAATAAGGAGTTAGAAACCCTTGTGGACACGAACGATGAATGGATCACGACCCGAACGGGGATAAAAGAGCGCAGAATTCTTAAAGGAATCGATCAAGGGACCTCTGTCATCGGGGCAGAGGCGGTAAAAGGCTCCTGGCTAAAACAGGGACCGACCCCATGGACATCGACCTGATCATCTGCGCCACGGTTACTCCCGACATGCCTTTTCCTGCGACCGCAAACATCGTAGCGGATCTCGTCGGTGCGAAAAACAGTTACAGCTTTGATATCTCGGCCGCTTGTTCTGGCTTCCTGTATGCCCTCACCATGGGCGCACAGTTTATCGAGACGGGGATGCACAAGAAAGTGATCGTCATCGGGGCAGATAAAATGTCTTCCATCATCGATTATCAGGATCGTGCTACCTGCATCATCTTCGGGGATGGTGGCGGGGCTGTCCTATTAGAACCTACCGAGGAACCTCTCGGCATCATGGATTCCATCTTGCAGGCGGACGGCTCTGGAGCCAACTACCTGCACATGAAGGCAGGAGGAAGCCGCCGACCAGCTACAGCGGAAACGGTAGCACGCCGCGAGCACTTCGCCTATCAGGAAGGGTCTACCGTCTTTAAGTTTGCGGTCACGAACATGGCCGAGGTGAGCGCCCGTATCATGGAGCGTAACCAGCTCACCGCTGAGGATGTCGCCTGGCTGGTCCCACACCAAGCGAATAAACGTATCATCGATGCTACCGCAAACCGCATGGGCGTAGGCCCTGAAAAGGTGATGATGAACATCGAACGCTACGGAAACACCACGGCGGGCACCCTACCGCTCTGTCTATTTGACTATGAAGCGCAGCTGCGCAAAGGGGACAACATCATCCTGGCGGCCTTCGGTGGTGGCTTCACCTGGGGCTCTATTTACCTCAAGTGGGGGTACGATCCCAAGTAATATCCACTTATAGTCGTTAAAAAAACGGAAGGCCTACAGGACTTCCCTCTAGTTACACGCATCATCTAAACAAAAATAACCATGGCATCTACGGCAGATTTTAAAAATGGCCTTTGCTTAGTAATGAACCACGACATCTTTACGATCGTGGAATTTCAGCATGTCAAGCCTGGAAAAGGCGCCGCCTTCGTAAGAACGAAGTTGAAAAGCCTTACCAGCGGAAAAGTGCTAGACAAAACCTTCAATGCTGGGGAGAAAGTCGTCACCGCACGCGTGGAAAAACGTCCACATCAGTTTATCTATGCAGATGATATGGGCTATCACTTCATGGATTCGAACACCTTCGAGCAGATCCCCATCGAGGGAAAGTTAATCGAGCGTGCGAATCTTCTTAAGGAAGGGCAGCTGGTGGACATCCTCGTGCATGCAGAGACAGAAACTCCCTTATCGGTAGAGTTACCTCCTTTCGTGGAGCTGATGATTACCTATACAGAGCCAGGAATTAAAGGAGACACGGCTACGAACGCCCTCAAGCCGGCTACTGTAGAAACAGGCGCTACGGTTATGGTTCCTTTGTTCGTAGAACAAGACACCCTTATTAAGGTAGATACCCGGGACGGAAGTTATTCTGAACGTGTAAAATAGTACAACCTGACTGCCCAAGAGGCGTATAAATCCAAAATAACCATCTTGCCATATCGATTGGCTATACTAAACTTTAAAAACATGAAAGCAAAAGAGATTCAAGAGTTAATTGACTTTATTGCCAGCTCAGGCCTTGCTGAGGTTAAGATCGAAACGAAAGAATTAAAGTTAGCGATTAAAAAATATGCAGATGTAGCGGAAGCGCCAGCGGCACCAGCAGCACCGGCTCCTGTGGCAGCGCCTGCACCAGCAGCGGCACCAGCTCCAGTAGCAGCAGCTCCAGTGGAGGCAGCAGCACCGGCGGCGCCAGCAGCCAGCGAAGCACCAGCTTCTGCGAATTTACTTGAAATCAAATCTCCGATGATCGGTACCTTCTACCGTACGCCAAATCCAGACAGCCCAGCTTTCGCTGAAGTAGGTGACACGGTGACTGCAGGCCAGACCGTATGTATCATCGAAGCCATGAAGTTATTTAATGAAATAGAATCCGAAATTTCCGGAAAGATCGTGAAGGTGCTCGTAGAAAATGCACAGCCGGTGGAATACGACCAGCCCCTATTCTTAGTTGATCCTGCAGGTTAATTCATGTTTCATTAAATCTGACTACTGTGTTTAAAAAAATACTCATAGCGAATAGAGGAGAGATCGCCCTGCGGGTCATCCGCACGTGCAAGGAAATGGGCATCAAAACCGTAGCCGTTTACTCTACCGCCGACAAGGACAGTTTGCATGTACGTTTTGCCGATGAAGCGGTATGTATCGGTGCCGCTCCTTCGAAGGACTCCTACCTCAACATGTCACGGATCATCGCGGCAGCTGAAATCACAAATGCCGATGCGATTCATCCTGGCTATGGATTCCTCTCCGAAAACGCGGAATTTTCGCGCATCTGCCAGGAGCAGGGCATTAAGTTTATCGGTGCCAGCCCGGAGATGATCCAGAAAATGGGGGATAAAGCCACCGCGAAGGCCACTATGAAAGCAGCTGGCGTTCCGACTATCCCTGGCTCAGAAGGACTTCTGGACTCTATCGAACAGGGCATGAAAATCGCCGAGGAAATGGGGTACCCCGTAATCCTAAAAGCCACTGCTGGCGGTGGTGGTAAAGGAATGCGTATCGTAAACGACCCCTCCGAGTTTAAGAAGGCCTGGGACTCTGCACGTCAAGAAGCAGCCGCAGCCTTCGGTAATGATGGTTTATATCTCGAGAAGTTCGTAGAAGAGCCACGCCATATCGAAATCCAAATCATCGGCGACTCGACAGGACGCGCTTGCCACCTCTCTGAAAGAGACTGCTCCATCCAAAGAAGACATCAAAAACTCGTAGAAGAGACTCCTAGTCCTTTTATGACCGATGAACTACGCGAGAAAATGGGTGCTGCAGCCATTAAAGGGCAGAAGCCATCAACTACGAAGGCGCCGGGACCATCGAATTCTTAGTGGATAAGCACCGCAACTTCTACTTCATGGAGATGAATACGCGTATCCAAGTAGAGCATCCGATTACAGAAGAGGTAACAGATTTCGACCTGATCAAGGAGCAAATTAAAGTAGCCGCTGGCGAAAAAATATCGGGTAAAAATTACTTCCCGAAACTTTACGCCATGGAATGCCGCATTAACGCAGAGGATCCAGCAAACGGATTCCGCCCTTCTCCAGGCCGCATCAACAACCTACACCTTCCCGGAGGCCGCGGTGTGCGTGTGGATAGCCACGTGTATGCAGGCTACGTGATTCCACCGAATTACGATTCGATGATCGCGAAATTAATTGTTTCTGGTCAGTCCCGCGAAGAGGTGATTGTCCGCATGAAGCGCGCCTTAGAGGAATTCGTGATCGATGGAATTAAGACGACAATTCCTTTCCACATCGCTTTGATGGAAGATGAGCAGTTTAAGGCAGGTAATTTCACCACGAAATTCCTCGACTCCTTTGACTTCTCTATTCTAAAAAATAAGTAAGTCTCTGCTTCGCCCCTTTCGGGGCAAAGCAAAAATAGTCCTCATGGGAATTTAATTCTCCCAAGCACAGACGGCTGGTTAAGGATAACCAGCCGTTTTTTAATGGTTCCCTTGAGAAGCGCTTCATGCGGGCATAGTCGAATGTAAGTGCTTCACCACATGCTTCCACATGCTTACACCATCAATCCTGCAGGGCAATGCGTACTTTTTGACCAGCTTTCAGCTCATCGGAAGCCCTCATGAGTAAAACATCGCCCGCTTCTAAATCGCCGAAAACTTCTGTTTTACCCGCTTTTGAAATTCCGGTACGTACGTCTACCCACTCCATTTGGGTATCCCGCACGCGGATAACAAACTTACGCTCTAGGGTAGTTGCTACAGCTGCTGACGGCACCACGAAGGAAGGCTCTTCCCGCGCTAATTTTAACTCCACTGTAGCATACATACCCGGCAGAATCTGACCCTCCGCATTGTCAAATGTATACTCCCAAGTTTCTGTGCGCGTCTGTGGATGAATGCTGCCCGATTTACGCGCCAGTCTCGCAGAAAACTCGCTTTGGCGCAAGCCGTCCACCCGAAAAGTCAGTTCCTCTGACTCGGGAAGTGCCTGCACATAAGCTTCGGGAACATGCACGCGCAGACGTAAAAGATCCGGCCGCTCCACGACAAGGAGTCGATTTCCATTCTGCCGAGAAGCAAAATCCCCTGGGTCTACCCCGCGACTGGTCACTACCCCGGTAAAAGGAGCCCGAATGCGCAGGTACTCCTGCTGCTCGCGGTAGCTTTGGGCTAACAGCCGGGCCGCCTGCCAGCGTGCACTGTCGGCCTGGGCTTGGCCCCGCAGAGTGCTGAGTGCCACCGCTGCTACTGTCCCCTCTGTGCGAGCAGCTTGCAGGGTCCTACGGTATTGCTCCTCCGACGCGCGATACCGTGCTTCCGCTTCCAAGAGGCGTGCTTCTGCCTCGGCCGTCTGACTTTTCACTTCTGGGGCATCTAGGAGCAAAAGCTCTTGTCCCTTTTGGACACGATCTCCGATATCCACCTGCACGCGCTGCACATAGGCATCGACTTTTGTGTAAAGCTCCGCCCGCTCATAAGGCAAAAGCTCTGCCGGCAGCCGAAGTGTGATGGCCACAGCTTCCTTTTTTAGTTGAAAAGCTGCGCGAACATCCTCAGGTGTATCCTGCTGCGGTGCATCTGTCTGACACGCCATCAGCTGGAGGAGGAAAAAACAAGTAAAAAGGGAATAAATAGATTGCTGCATACGATCAGGTATTATCTTGGTAGTAAACACTCGCGGTATCGGTAGGGTGAAGGGAAGGACTTTGATAGGGCCGCTTGCCAACGAAATGATGGTAAACCAGCGGCAGGAAAAACAGGGTGCTGACTAGGGAGAAGAGTAGTCCTCCGATCACCGCTACACCGAGCGGTGCGATCTGATCCCCACCTTCACCGAGGCCCAAGGCCATGGGGCTCACACCGACGATCATAGTCAGACTGGTCATCAAAATCGGGCGCACACGATTTTCAGCAGCTAAGCGGTAGGCGGAAGAAGCTCCGCTCTTTCGTAAATCTTCCGCTCGTGTGACGAATAAAATAGCATTGGCCACGGCTACTCCCACCGCCATAATCATCCCCATATAGGACTGGATATTCAAGGTGTGTCCAGTGAGTAAAAGTAGCAAGAGCGAGCCTGCCACCACAGCTGGAACTAACATAAGGATAACTGCCGCCGCCCGAAAAGACTGAAAACTCGCTGCCAGCATCAGCACGATAACTACGATGGCGATAAATAGGCCCAGCTGCAGCTCGCGAGTGGTCTGTCCGAGAAGATCCACCTGCCCCTTCTGGACGATTTGAACCCCCGGAGGCAAATCCCCTAGTGCTACGATGGCTTGATCCAATCGTTTTACCGCTCTTCCTAAATCTGTAGCATGGGTATTCGCAGTGACGGTTACATAACGCTGCTGGTTCAGGCGATCATAGGCAGCAGGCGTTTTCAAGGTCTCAAACTGTGCTACGTCACGTAGAAAGACTTTTTCACCGCTCCGACTTGTAATGGGTACCAGCTCCACATCCGCCTGGTCCGCCACCAAATACTGGGGATACTCCACTTGCACCTGGTAGGCCACCGCTGACTCAGGGTCGCGCCAATAATTAGGCTCCGTAAAACGGCTAGAAGAAGTGGCCGTCACCAAAGCCTCCGAAATTTCCTTTACCGTGAGACCGAGCTGCCCAGCCTTCACGCGGTCGATCTGAATTTTTAGGGTAGGGTAATCCAGTGGTGTAGCCACCTGCACATCACGAAATACAGGGTCTTCACTGAGGTGCTGGCGCAAATCCCGGGCGACCGCATAAGAACTAGCCAGGTTTTTCCCTAAAATAGCCACCTCTATCGGGTTATTGGCCCCGAGGTTCAAAACCTGGTCTACCAGGTCTCCCGGCTCGAAAGAAATTCGCGCCTCTGGTAGCTCCTCGCGCACCTTTGCACGCAGCTGCTCCTTAAATGCTTCTATTCGTATACCTGCCCGCTTTTTTAAATTGATCCGCGTAACGGATTCATGCGGACCGCTGGTCCAAAGGTGAATCAAGTTGACCGGAAAGCTAGAAGGCTGCGTACCGACAAAGGCCGAGCTGATGTCGATATTTCCAGCGCTACCACCTCTTCTGCCAGTGCCAAGAGCTTCTGAGTAGCCTCCTCGGTGCGCTCTAAGCGCGTACCCGTGTCCAGACGTAAACGCACTACCGCCTGTCCTGCATCCACTTTCGGAAAAATATCCAAGCCAATAAGTGCAAATCCACCGATAAAAAGCCCTGCCGCAAGGAGAAAATATAGGGATAGGGTACGCACATGATGCTTATCAAAGGTCTGGAGGCGATGCAGGTACCGCTCCCGAAAACGGTTAAACCGTGGCGACTCCGCCTCGGGCCCATGCGCCTTCATCAGCCATACTGCCAAAACAGGCACTAGGGTCATCGATATCAAAAAGGAAGCTATCATCGCGAAGCCTACCGCCAGAGACATGGGTAAAAACATCCCTTTAGGCACCCCCGACATAAAAAAAGCCGGCGCGAAAACCGCCAATATGCTAAACAGAATCAATAACTTCGGCGTGACGATTTCCTTACACCCTTCTAAAATAGCGGGAACCCTTTTTTTCCCATTTCCAGATGCCGATGAATATTTTCGATGGTGACGGTAGCCTCATCTACGAGTATCCCGATAGCTAAGGCTAATCCTCCTAGAGTCATGATGTTAATGGTTTGACCGACAAGCTTAAGCAAAATAAGAGAGCTCAACAAGGCGATGGGGATGGTGAGCACCACGATAAGCGCCCCTCTTCTGTCACCCAAGAAAAGTAAGACCATAAAACCGGTCAGCAGGGCGCCAAGCCCTCCTTCGAAAAGTACATTGCGCAGTGAATAAATCACATAGCCAGACTGATCGAAGGCATAAGACACTTGGATATCGTCAGGAATGGCGGCCTGCATGCGCGGAAGTGCCTCTTTAACATTTTTTACCACCTCCCATGTGGAGGCATCGGCACGCTTCGTGACAGGGATATAAACAGAGCGCGCACCATTTACGAGGGCATAGCCAGTCGTCACATCCGAAGCTATCTCTATCTGGGCTACATCTTTTAAAAAAACGGCAGGGCCATGACCAATAGTAAGCGGTATCGTTTCAAAATCAGCGATGCTTTCCGCCACTGCATTGGTAGGTGTCAGCAGCATCTCATCTCCTTGGCGTAAATTTCCCGCAGGCTTATAACATTATATTGAGCGAGGGCTGCCACCACCTCATCGGGGCTAAACGCATAGCGCTGCATTTTTCAGGATCTAGCCTCACGATCACTGACTTCGCACTCCCCCCGAAAGGAGGTGGTGCAGAGACGCCTGGCAAGGTGGAAAACATAGGACGAACATTAAACAGCGCAAGGTCAGAAATCTCACCTAAGGTGCGTGTCTCCGAAGAAAAAATGAGTTGCCCCACCGGCACAGATCCAGCATCAAAACGCGTAATAAAGGGAGGTACCGTTCCAGGGGGCATAAAGGCCCGAGAGCGATTAACATAACCTACCACCTCGGCAGCAGCCTGACTCATATCCGTGCCTTCATGAAAAATGATTTTGATGAGTGCATTACCCTGCACAGACTTCGACTCCACTGTTTTCACTCCTGTGACGTACAGGAAATGATACTCGTAATAATTTGTCACAAAAGACTCCATCTGATCAGGCGAAAGCCACCATAAGGCTGCGCCACGTAAATGGTAGGCAATCCAAAGGTGGGGAAGATGTCGATTTTCATCGACCGAATGGCCAGAAAAGAAAAAACAGCGATGGCCAGTAGGGCGACCATGACGGTTAGGGGCTTTCGAAGAGATCCTTCTATTAGTTGCATAGCTTATTCGGATAAAGAGGCGAGAAATAATGTGACATCCCCACGGACTGCGGCATAATACAAGAGTGCCTTCCACATCTCCACCTTAATTTCGATACTTTCTGCCTCTGCCTGAGCAAGGTCAGCTTGACCTTGGATGAGGTCATTCGCTTGAATCAAGCCCGCATCATAGTTGGCCCGCAAGGACCGAAAGCTGTACTGTGCCGCCTCCACATAACGGGGAGCGATACGAGCCGCTTCCACCGCATGCGAAAGTGTCGCCACCGCTACCGTTCTGTCTTTTTCAAGTGCACGCTCCACCTGCAACTCATAAACTTCCGCAGCAGAAATTAGCGCTTTTTGGCGCTGCATCAACTTAGAAGTTCTCGAAAATTGCAGCAGGGGTAGCACCACTTGGAAGCCCATCCCGTAATTGTACTTGGAAAATGCCAGGCCATCGGTAGGAGAATCAAAACCGCCCTCAAAAAGAATGGAGGAGCCGCGTGCAAAGGCTGTCGCCCAAAAGTTTAAATCAGGCAGCAGAGAGCGATTTAATTCGGTCTGAAGGGATTGAGCGAGCTGCGTCTGCGTGCGGGAACGCTGCAGCAGGGGGTGACCTTCTGGATTTACTTCCGAAGGCATAGCTAGAATTCGGTCTAAAGAGGCATCGATGTGGATCACTTGCATATCGTCTCCAAGTAGTTCGCGCACACGAGCACGGGTGGCAGCTACATTTTTCTGAGCCTGCAAAAAAGAAATGGAAGCACGCGCAAACAAGGCATTAAACTGCGCAGAATCGACCGCAGGACGCAAGCCATTTTCTACCAAGACACTGGAAAGCGCTAGGTTATCCGCGTAGCGCTCTTTATTTTTTTCGGCAGCCTCTACCCTAGCTACCGCCGCCCAATAGTTTAGGTAAGCTTCTATAAACCGCACCTGGTGCTCTAAAAGCGTCAGCGCTTGCTCCTGCTGCGCGAGCTCTTGGCTGAGGACGCGCCGATTGAATGCGGCTCGAACGCTTTCCAAAAGTAAACGGTGTCCAGTTCATCAGCAGGGAGGCCGCAGAACCAAACACCATGTCGAAAGAATTTTCCAAAACAGGTGGCCCAGAAATGGGTAAGACCAAATTAGGCAAAAACATGCCCGTAATGTTATTATTAGTAGAGTAAATCAGTTGATAAGAGCCATCTAAAGTGGGCATAAGCGCCGAACGCTCGTACTGCACCTGCCGGCGCGCTGCCTCAAGTTCGAATCCTTTCGCACGTAACTCAGGGTAATTCGCCGTGCTTAGCTCTACAAGCGTGCGAAGCTCTCCCTGAGCACTGAGGGTAGTACTACCGCAAACTAAGACAAGCAGCAGCAGGCTAGTTTTCAAATAATTTTTCAACATAGGGACTCAACAAGCAAGGGGAATGATTAGCTTGTACAAAAATAAGGGAACCTTTAGGAGGTCTTGTGGTAAAATCAATCCGCAAAATGGTAAAAATGAAAGGCTCGCTACAGCCTAATCCTATTTTTCAAAAGATTTTCAGGCATTCCTCTGGCCGTTCACGTTTCACTGATCGCCAAAATAGCGTGCTCGATATTGATGAGGCGTCTCCCCTGTATGCTTTTTGAAAAACTTGACAAAATAGGATGCGTCATTAAAAGAAAAATAATCAGCGATCTGGTTAATGTTTTGATCGGTATGCAGAATAACCCGCTTTGCTTCCAGCACAAGCTGTGCGCTTATGTGCTCGGAGGCAGTGCTGCCTGTTTTCTTTTTGCAGGCCTGATTTAAATTTTGTGGAGAGGTCTGTAATAATGCCGCATAAGCCGCCACTCGATGCAGGGGCGGATGCTGCGTGGCCAGAAGGCCCAGAAAGCGGTCACAAAGCGGTTGCTCCACACCTGACTGCGTTCCCGTCCGTAGCTGCAAAGCTATTTTGGCAAGCAAGACAGACAGATATCCTTTAATGAGTGTCTCTTGCTGCGGAGTGGGTTCTTGCGCGCTATGCAAAACATCCGCTAAAATAGGCCCAACGAAAGGGTCCTTCCAATCCGAAATACGAGTTAAATCGCCCAACTGCTGGATCTGTTGGAGTAGCCTCCCTTCCTTTATAGGATCGATATAGGCTTCTTTAAACATCAACACGAAGCCTTTAGGAATAGCAGTGAACTGCCAAAAATGCAATTGACCCGGCTTTAGAAAGAAAACATCCGGAGCCTTTATTTGAAATTTCTCCGTCTCCACCAGTGAAGCCCTCCCCCTCTGCCAAATAAATGAGTTCATAATAACCCTCATGCGTATGCGGCTTGGTTTTTTTTATCAGTGGCTTAAAGCGGGAAATTTTGAAAAGTTCCTGCTTTTCTAACTTGTTAATGCTTCGAATAAGTGATTCTGCCTCCATAGCAGGTACAAGATGCATATTTTCTATCTGATTTCACATCAACTACCCCCTTTTATGACCTTCGAAAAGAAAGAAATGCCTCGTAAGCAACGAGAACACCTCTATTCCTCCACTCCGAGTACTTCCAATAAGCGCTCGTTATCTGCATGGGCAGCAAAACGATTAAATTCTAAAAAGTAACCCCCAGGATCTGTGCCTACGAAAGCTTCATAACGCCCCTCACTACCTACATACTTATTTTGATGCAGCGGGAAAGGAGAGGTAGCCTGCACATACGCATACCAGCTTCCCAGTCAGCCACTAGCAGGGCCATACTCGCCCCTTTTTTTTCAGTAAAGCGATGCATACCCCGACGCTCATCTACTAAACCAATATACCCAGTTTCAGAAGCTTGATACACATGGGCCCATCCTTGATCCACGCGTAAAGGCAGACCGATCGTTTCGGTATAAAACAAGGCAGCCTCCTGTAAATCTTCGTAGTACATCCAGTATACTGCACCATAAAATCCTTTACGCGAGGTGCTGCCCACAGAATGCAGCTCTAAAGGAGCATAGCGCCGCAGTTGCGGCAAAAGCACCTCATTTTCAGGATGCTGCTTAAAGGTCTCAAACTCTAAAAGGTATCCCTCAGGATCCACAACCACAAACCCGTCGTGAGCTGCACCCTCCTTTGGCTTATACGGATACTTGATCTCCACCCCTTCAGCCTGCAGGTAGGTATACCAGTCAGGAAGAGCATCAGTAAGCAAGGCTATGGCCACCGTTTTCGGTTCATCAGACTGATGACGACCTATAGTCGCATCTACCAGGGTAAGAAAGGCGTCCTGTGCAATACGAAAGGTCTGCGCAAAACCATAATCCGACACTTTTTCTAAACCCAGCAGTTCCCCGTAAAACTGCTCTGCTGCGGGCAAATCCTCGTAGTACAGGAAAATATTCGTTCCTTGTATTCCGAAATCGGGTAGACTACGAAAAGATGAATTTGTGGCCAAAAGCGTATTCACATATGTAGTAGGATACCCCAATAAACGTCCAAAGCGCCGCGCCACTTGTTCCTCTTCCAACTGCTCCTGGTGCTCTTTTAAATCCAAATACGCAGCTAAAGCATTCCCCTTATAAACGAGCAGCACTTCTCGGTCTGCTCCCGCCCCTGTGGGAAACAAGAGCGTGCGAATCAGAGAAGGCTCTCGGTAAAGCTCAACCCCTGCCTCTTCCGCCATACGCGTAGCTTCCTCCCAGATTTCATCTAGCTCCGAAGGGGTCATAGGCGCACTTAAAGCGATGGGCTTAACCTCTGCCGCTACCATCTCCATAAACGCGGAAAGTTGACCCAGCCGTTTAATCTTTTCTGCATCAGACTGACAGCCTAAAACCAAGAAACAAAGCAGAAGAGGTAACAAGTAGTTCATAGGGACTAGAGTTTCTGCTCAAGTTACAACATTCGCCTAAAATCCTCCAGCACTTCGACAAAAGAAATACTGGAAGAAATAAATAAGACGCTAAGGTTCACCGCCCCACTCCTTTCTTCCAGTCAGTGGCTCGCCACCCCCCTAATGGAATGCCGATTTATTCCGCACCCTGCTCTGGGAAAGCCACATGGATCTTGCCCTCGAACGGATCTAAGATAAAGAGAGAAGACTCCCGAATGATTTGATTGCCTAAAAGCACCTTGGTTTCGAAATTTCCCTCCATTTCCTTTAAGAGTGCACGCTTGATACGATGGCCAAGGAAACTGTAATCACTCACTATCTCTTCCTTGCACTCCAATGCAGATACCGCTAAGGTCGTTAATTTAGAAGCTTCTACCTGCTGATCAAGGGATACTGGCTGCTCCATAAACGCTTCTTGTCGGTAAACTGTGCTAAGCAAACTAGCATTGCGAGAACTGAACTGAGCGCGCGTCGCGGAATCGGAATCAGAATCGTCTTTTAAATCCACCACGATGTAGCCCGGCGCCCCACGGGTGTCGAAAGCCAAAGAAACAGCCCCTTCAGGTGCTTTCATATTTTCTTTACGCACCGTAACCTCTTGTTTTTCTTGATCGAAACTCCACGCTAGCTCTTGAATAATATGCAAGCCTAGCAGACCATCATAAGCAAAAAAGTCGAAGAACCCATCTTCGACCCTGGCCACCACTGCCTCCACAGAGTCCAGGCGAACACCTCCCACTTGAAAATCGAGTAAATAAACCACGTCACTAGGAACACCATTCATATTGACCTGACGATGCGGACGCAACCCCTGCTTGTTGACGAAATCTTCCTGAATAAGGGTCACCTCCGAATCCGTAGCGAAAGATAAGGTGGCAGGAACCCCCGCCGCTTGAACATCCAGAACCAGTTCCTGCCGCTCATTAAGCGAATACGTGCTTGGCTTGTGCTCCTTACAAGCTACACAGGCGACCCAAACAGATAAAAACATTAATTTACGCATAGCATAAAGAAATTAGCGGGCTGCCTCAAGGCAGCCCAAGTGAAACATTATTTAGAATTATTGCCTTTTTTCACCGTAATCGTAACCGAGCAGTCGGAGCAGTTTACATTGACCGAACTAGATCCCGGCTGATTGGTACTTGGGTAAAAGTACCCTCCTTCCGTACCTAAAAAAGAACGGAATAAAAAAAGCAGCCCAAAATTCTTGGGCTGCTCTTAAATTCGCATGCAGTTACTTCTATGAAACCTTAAAAAATCGGCTCCAACTGCATTTTACTCGCATTTACTTTTTGCTCGAAAGGCTTCCACTCTTCCTCTACAAAACGCGTATACACTTCCATCGCTTCAGCTACCGCCTCGCGCGCATGGGTAAGTAAACGCTGCTCGGTCTCTCCCGGAGCGCCGATAGAAGAAGAAGCATAGCGACGCGGTGCACTTAAATGCGACATCGTCGTCGGGAAGAGGTTGCGAACGATACCCTGACCCTCGCGCGAAGGACCATAGAAGGCCTCATTCACCGCTTTCATGGCCTCTTGGAGGGCCTTAGCCGCCTTAGCCAGCTCTTTCTGCTCCTCAGAGCTACCATCTTTTACGAAGTCCAGTACCTTTTGCGCGGCAGCGCGCATCTCAGCTACATGCCCCATCACTTCCATCACCTCAGCACTTAATGCTTCCGTTTCTTGGATAAACTGATCCCGCGCGATTAAATCGGCCTGCTTCGGATCTGTACGTGGGTCAGAGAATAAACGAATCGAAGTCTCTGCCTGCTCCTCGCCGTACTGCATGCGCACCGTATACGTTCCCGGAAGCGCTGGACCACCGCCCGCCTCATAGAAACCACGGCGCGGACGACGACTTGGCGTTTCCACACTAGCCTTCCGATCCATGCCCCAAACCACTCGGTTCAAGCCCTTCCTTGGAACAGTCTTAAACGTACGAATTACCTCGCCAGAAGAGGCTACCAGCTGAATGCTCACCGTGTCCGGCTTGCTTTTCGCCTCATCATGGAAGAAAAACTGGATCGGAGCACCGAAAGATCTGTTCTCCCCAGCATACTTAGCATCCGCCATAAAGCGCTCACCATGGGGCTGATCGATCGACACCTGATACGCATCATTCGGCTGAATCGCCGTCAACTTTGCCGCAGGCAATTTACCTCCATTCGCCGCTAAAAGGCGAAGAGGCTTCACATCATCCAAAACATAAAGCGAGCGCCCAAAGGTCCCGATCACCAAGTCCGACTCGCGCTCCTGCATGACCATATCATAGGTAGAAACCGCTTTCGGATAGCCATGACGCCACTGCTGCCAGTTTTTAGCACCATCGAAACTCACATATAGCCCGAACTCGGTCCCTAAAAACACCAAGTTCGGCTCGACAGGATCCTGTAAAATGCTCAAGGTATAGCCCCAAACCTTCGAATCATCGGCGATGCGCTCATAGGTCTTACCAAAATCCTTCGTGCGGTACGCATAGGCACTGAAGTCGTTATTACGATAATTATTCGCCACGACCCATGCTTCGCCAGCATCGTAACGGCTTGCCTGCAGCTGAGGAATCCAACTCGCCTTCGGCAGGCCACGCAGGTTCATGCTCGTATTCGTCCAAGTCTTCCCACCATCACGGGTCACCTGCACATTACCGTCATCGGTTCCCACCCAGATCACATCAGGATCTACCGGGCTCGGCGCGATGGCCAAAATAGTCGTATGATTCTCAGCCCCAGTGATATCAAAGGTCAAGCCCCCCGTTTCCTGTTGCTTCTGCTTCTCCGGATCATCTGTGGTGAGGTCTGGGCTGATAATTTCCCAGGTCTCTCCCCGATCCGTGCTCTTGTGCAGGAACTGGCTACCATAATAGATCGTGGCTGCATCGTGCGGAGACTGCGCGATCGCCGCGTTCCAGTTGAAACGTAAAAACACATCCTTATCCGGGTGCGTCGGGCGAATCACCCGCTTTTGGCCCGTTTCCTTATCGTAGCGCGCCACATTTCCCCCCTGCGACATGGCATAACCATAGCGCGAATCTTCTGGATCCGGCACCACATCGAAGCCATCACCGAACATAAGCTCCTGCCAGTAGGTGTTGCGAATCCCATCGCGACGCCACACATAAGCAGGACCCACCCAGCTGCCATTATCCTGAAGGCCACCATAAATATTATAAGGTAGCTCATTGTCCACATTCACATGGTACCACTGGCCTACAGGCAGGCCTTCGGCAAAGTACCAGGTCTTGCCCCCATCGCGTGTGATGTTTAGGCCACCATCATTCCCATCGATCATAAACTTAGGATCTTCTGGGTGAATATACCAAGCATGGTGATCCGGGTGTACCCCGCTGTAGCTCAGCAGCTGACGAAAACTTCTGCCCCCATCCTCACTCATGCCCACTCGGGAATACAGTGTGTACAGGCGGTCCTCATTTTTCGGATCGGCATAAATCTCAAAATAATAGAATGGCCTATCGCCGATTTCTGGCTTGTCATTCACCATGCGGAAATTTTTTCCGCCGTCCTGCGACACGTAAAGCGCATTCTTGGAAGATTCCACCAGCGCATAGACCTTTTGAGAATTCGCCTTCGAAATCGCTAAGCCCATGCGGCCAAGATCGCCCTTAGGCAAGCCATTCTTATCGTCTAAGCGCTTCCAGTTGTCCCCACCATCGATGGTCACATACAAGCCAGAAGAAGCTCCTCCTGAGGTAAAAAACCAAGGATAGCGTCTGTGCTCCCACATATTGACGAAAAGCTTGTTTGGATTATTGGGATCCATAATCATCTCTCCCACACCTGTTTTTTCATCTACATACAGGATTTTCTTCCACGTCTTTCCGCCGTCCGTAGTTTTATACACGCCACGCTCTTCCTGCGTCCCCCATGGAGAACCGATCGCTCCCACATAAACCGTGTTCGGATCATCCGGATGCACGATGATGCGGTGAATCGCACGCGTTTTCTCTAAGCCCATCAGCTCCCAGGTCTCGCCCGCATCTAAAGAGCGGTACACGCCATAGCCTAAATTAAGTGAGTTCCGCGGATTTCCTTCCCCAGTTCCCACCCAAATGATGTTTGGATTTTTCTGATAGATACTGATCGCACCGATACTATGTACTTTTTCCTCATCGAAAATCGGCTCCCAGGTGATCCCTCCTGAGGTAGACTTCCATATCCCCCCCGAGGCCGCCCCCGCATAGATAATATTCGGATTCGCATGCACCGCGTCGATGGCAGTGATTCGCCCACTCATGGCGGAAGGCCCTATGGAGCGCGCCTTCATCGGCGCAAAAAGGTCCAGGTCAACCCCTTCCTGGGCATGGGTACTTTGGGCGAAGCCCCCGAAGAGGAGCAGCAGCCAAAGCGCCTTCCAGTAGTGGCCGAAGCTGTGGTAGAAACTTTTCATCATATTCTTTTAAAATTTATCACCAAAAAAGATGATTCTTTCGTGGCCAGCCTACCGCTTTTTATTTAAAGGAAAAATAGGGGGATAAATGGGTGCCCGAAGGCCGAGGCCAAAACAAATGCGGTATTTTACAGGACTGGTTTTGGGGGCTACTTAAATTTGCTTTATTTTATGGCAAAAAAAGAAGCTAATCATGCAGAGAAATGTGATTTTAGGAGCAGCCGTCTGGCTGATGGCCTGTATCTCCCTGGCAGAAGCGCAGGTGGAACGCTGGCAGCAGCGTGTAAAATACGACATGGATGTCACCATGAACACGGAAACCAACCGCTACCGAGGTACCCAGCAGCTGGCCTACACGAATAACTCTCCCGACACGCTAACCCGTGCTTTTTACCACCTATACTATAATGCCTTTCAGCCGGGCAGCATGATGGATGTACGCTCACGCACCATCGGAGATCCGGACCGCCGCGTGATGGACCGTATCGCCAACTTAAAAGCGGATGAAATCGGGTATCTACAGGTAGAAAAGCTCTCCATGAATGGCAAGCCAGTACCTTTCGAACATGTGGAAACCATCCTGGAAGTGAACCTCACAGAGCCGATCTTACCCGGTCAGACCGTGGTATTCGACATGGAATTTGAGGGGCAGGTCCCCCTGCAAATCCGACGTGCAGGGCGTGATAACCGCGAAGGTATCCGCTACTCCATGGCGCAGTGGTACCCGAAAATGGCCGCTTACGATGTGCGCGGCTGGCATGCCAATCCCTACATCGGCCGTGAATTTTATGGTAACTTCGGTGAGTTCGACGTAAAAATCACCATCGATAAGGACTATACAGTAGGGGGCACTGGCTACCTGAAAAATGCGAATGAAATCGGACATGGCTACGAAGACGCTGGCGTGAAAGTCCCTCAGCCTAGCGGCAAAACCTTGACCTGGCACTTCCACGCGCCGGACGTACATGACTTTATGTGGGCCGCTGACCCGAACTATACACACGAAAAAATCCAAATGGAGAATGGAGGGCCGATGGTGCACTTCCTTTACGTGAAAAATGAGCAGACAGAAGAAAATTGGGCCAAACTAAAGCCTTACACAGTAGATGCCATCGCGTATATGTCAGAAAATTTTGGCACCTACCCGTACAAGCAGTTTAGTGTGATCCAAGGTGGAGATGGAGGCATGGAGTACCCCATGGCTACTTTAGTCACGGGGCATCGTAACCTACGTAGCCTCGTGGGGGTGACCGTTCATGAGCTGATTCACATGTGGTACTATGGCGTCTTAGGCTTTAACGAGTCTTCGGAGCTTGGCTGGATGAAGGCTTCACCACTTGGGGCACGAACGTGGTCATGAATGCTGTCTTCGACAAAGGAGACGAAGATAGCTTCATCCAAGGGGGAAATTATGGCAGCTACTTCCGTCTGGAAGCTTCTGGAAGAGAGGAACCGCTAACCACACATGCTGACCATTATCAGTTTAATGCAGCCTATGGAGCAGGGACTTATTCGAAAGGTGCTGTATTCGTGGAGCAGCTGGCCTATATCATCGGAAAAGAAAACTTTAAAAAGGGCATGCTTCGCTTATGGAATGACTGGCAGTTCAAGCATCCCAACGGAAACGACGTTATTCGTGTGATGGAAAAGGTATCCGGCTTGGAATTAGACTGGTATTTAGACTATTTCGTGGCGTCCACGAAGTCTGTAGATTACGGTATCCGCGCGGTAACGCCGGCTTCAGAACCCGGTAAGACTTCCATTGCCTTAGAGCGTGTGGGATTAATGCCGATGCCTTTAGACATCGTAGTGACGTATAAGGATGGCTCCCAAGAGACTGTTTATCTACCACTGGTCATCCAGCGAGGAGATAAGCCAGAAGAAGCAGGTAAGCCGAAGCGTGTACATACAGAACGCTGGCCATGGACGAACACCGAAAAAACCATCACAATCGACCGTGACTTTACCGCTATCGAGAAGGTGGAAATCGACCCGAGCCTTCGCTTAGCAGACACCAACAGAGAGAATAATGTTTTCCTCATCGGTGGCGCAGTAGAAGACAAACGTTAATCGATGCACAGACGACTACCCGAGGCGTGTAGAAGTAGAAACGCTTCGGGTAGCCTCGTACGAATACCATGACCAAGAGCCAAAAAAGCCAGCTGTTACATGCAGCTGGCTTTTTTTAGTTTGTGCGTATACGGTATAAAGATTTAACCTAAAGGAAATAGCTTATCAACCTTCCGCATTTTTAATATCTTGTACTTCTTTTCGGATATCCTGCGCTAAGTTTTTGATGTCTTGCATCCCTTTTCTCACGCGTGTACCTGCAGCTTGATTCTTTTTGTCGTAAAACTTCTCAAAATCAGCCTCAAGGCTTAATACTAACTCCTTAATTTCGTTAAATCTGTTCATAAAAATTTAATTTTTAGGTTGATGTTCATGAATGCTGCATTAAAGTAAATAAAAGTCTACGCAAAATGCATGCATTTTCAGAGTTTTTTTTTGATTATTCGCCAAAAGACATGGCCAATTCTGTTTGTTTGTAGTATCCACTGCTCAGCTTATTCTTGATCGCTTCGAAGGCTGTAATGGTCTCTTCCACATCCTCAAGTGTATGCACCGCTGTAGGAATTAGCCTTAAAATAATCATGCCCTTAGGTACTACAGGATAAATCACCACAGAACAGAAAATATTATACGTTTCGCGTAAATCCTTGCTCAGCGTAGCCGCTTCCCCTACGGTACCATTTAACACCACAGGAGTTACGGGAGAGTTAGAATTACCGATGCTAAATCCTTTCGCGATTAAGCCCGATTTCAGTGCATTCACAACCTTCCAAAGATTATCTTTTAATTCAGGGCGTGTGCGCAGCAACTCCAATCGCTTCAGTGCACCCTCTACCAAAAGCATAGGAAGTGACTTGGCGAAAATCTGAGAGCGCATGTTGTACTTCAAGTAATGAATCACAGGAGCATCTCCAGCGATAAAAGCTCCTATAGAAGCCATGGATTTAGCGAATGTGGAGAAATACAAGTCGATTTCTTTTTGCACCCCTTGTTCTTCACCGGTACCGGCACCCGTTTTCCCCATGGTCCCGAAACCATGCGCATCATCTACTAGGAGACGGAAATTGTATTTTTTCTTCAGCGCTACAATCTCTGCTATCTTTCCTTGGTCGCCTGTCATACCGAAAACGCCCTCGGTGATGAGAAGAATGCCTCCCCCCTGCTCTTCAGCTAACTTGGTAGCACGCTGCAACTGTTTTTCGCAGTTTTCAATGTCGTTATGCGGGAATACATAGCGCTTACCAAGATGCATGCGCAGGGCATCGATGATACAGGCATGACACTCGGCATCGTACACGACTACATCTTTACGGTCTAAAAGTGCATCGATGACAGACATAATACCCTGATAACCGTAGTTCAGGAGGTAGGCGGATTCTTTCGCTACGAACTCAGCTAGTTCCCGCTCCAGCTGCTCGTGCAGGTCTGTCTGGCCCGACATCATGCGTGCACCCATCGGATAGGCCGCACCCCATTTGGCAGCAGCAGCAGCATCCGCCTCTCTGATTTCAGGATGATTCGCTAAGCCTAAGTAATTGTTCAAGCTCCAGGTCAACACTTCTTTTCCCTTAAACTGCATGCGGGGCGCGATTTCGCCCTCGAGTTTAGGAAACATAAAATAACCTTCTGAAAGCTCAGAGTGCTTTCCTAAGGGACCTAAATTAGTCTTCAGTTTATCAAATAAATCCAATTTTTTAAAACGTTTAAGTTTCACATGCATTTAAGACCGCTGTTCCTAAAAAGCAGCAGTTCATGGGCGATTTCGACCGTTTAACTCGGCGAAATTAACATAAATCACTTGCATCCACAAAATTCCCGCCTTTTTTGCGAAAATCTTTTCATAATCCGTATTTATTTAGTTAATTCGTAAGCCAAGTGAAATAAAGCAACCAAAAACTTAATGGGAAAGATAAATAAGCTTCTTGTCGCTAATCGCGGAGAGATAAGTCTGCGTATTATGCGGACTGCCAAAGAAATGGGCATTAAAACAGTGGCAGTCTATTCAGAGGCCGATCGTCATGCGCCTCATGTTAAATTCGCGGACGAAGCGGTGTGCTTAGGCCCCCCTCCCTCTTCACAATCTTACCTACTCGGAGACAAGATTATCGAAGTATGTAAAGAACTGGGCGTGGATGCGATTCACCCGGGTTACGGATTTTTATCAGAAAACGCCACATTCGCTAAAAATGTTACCGATGCAGGCCTCATATTCGTAGGACCCAGCCCAGAGGCCATCGAAGTGATGGGGTCTAAGCTGGCTGCTAAAAATGCGGTTAGCAAGTACGATATCCCTATGGTACCCGGTACAGACCATGCGATCACAGATATCCCAGCTGCTAAAGCCCTCGCCAAAGAAATCGGCTATCCGATTTTAGTTAAAGCCAGCGCCGGTGGTGGCGGTAAAGGCATGCGCATCGTGGAAGCAGAAGAAGAATTCGAGGAGCAGATGCAGCGCGCCATCTCAGAGGCGCAGTCAGCCTTCGGAGATGGAGCAGTCTTTATCGAAAAATTTATTACCTCTCCGAAACACATCGAAATCCAAGTGCTCGGAGACACCCATGGGAATATCGTGTACCTTTTCGAAAGAGAATGCTCGGTGCAGCGTAGACACCAGAAGGTAATCGAAGAAGCACCTTCACCGGTAGTTTCCCCAGAAATGCGTAAAGCCATGGGGGAAGCCGCCGTGAAAGTAGCCAAAGCCTGTAACTACTACGGTGCAGGAACAGTGGAATTTATCGTCGATGAAGACTTGAATTTCTACTTCCTGGAAATGAACACCCGCTTGCAGGTAGAGCATCCTGTGACAGAAATGATCTCCGGTAAGGACCTGGTGAAAGAGCAAATACACATTGCCGAAGGCCATCCCCTCCCCTTTACGCAGGACGATTTAAAGATAAATGGACACTCCTTCGAGGTGCGCGTCTATGCTGAGGATCCACGTAATAACTTCCTTCCGGACATCGGGACGCTGACGACCTATAGACGTCCTTTCGGTCCAGGGATTCGGGTGGATGATGGCTTCGAAGAGGGCATGGAGATACCGATCTATTACGATCCGATGATTTCTAAGCTAATCGTGCATGACGAAACGCGCGAGAAGGCGATCGAAAAAATGATTCAAGCGATTAACGACTACAGCATCAGCGGCATCGAAACTACGCTAACTTTTTGTAAGTTTGTGCTTAAGCATGAGGTCTTCCGCAGCGGGAAGTTTGACACCAAGTTTATCGAAAAATATTTTACTCCTGACAAGTTAGACCCAGACTGGACAGCGGACGAACAAAAACTTTTGGCGGCGCTGGCAGTTCATGTGGTAGAAGAGAAAAAACAAGCTATTCGTAACTTTAACACCACCCAAAACGGTACCTCACGTGTGAGATCCAACTGGAAGAGCCGTTTACGTTAATCTATGGCAGAAATCATTCCCATAAAGGCTTGGAGATACCATCCAAGCCTTCATGCATCTATAGAGGAGCTTTTGTCTCCTCTTTTTGATGTAGTCTCTCCGAGACAAAGAGAGGCACTCTACAGAAACCCAAATAACAGCATCCATCTATCCGTTCCCAGGGGCGAACATCCCGAACAGGACGCCGCACTTACCTTGGCACGGTGGAAGGCAGAAGAGATTATCGTGCAGGATGAAGCACCCGGCATTTACGTCTACTACCAGTACTTCACCCTGCCCGGACAGCGGAAAGAGTCCTGTAGAAAGGGCATTATCGCTCACATAAAAGCCTATGACTGGGAAGAAGGCCAAATCCTACGTCATGAAAACACGATCACGCATGCTGTGGAAGATCGGCTGCGCCTACTGCGCGCGACGAAATTACAAGCCAGCCCTACACATGGCCTGTATGAGGATCCAGAAGGCATCCTGGATGGCTATGTGAGCGAGGCCATGGAAAGCCCACTGATCGATGTAGAAGACTATCAGGCGTGCGCGAAGTACTGGGCGTCATTCGAGACCCGGAAAAAGTCGCTAAAATCTGCCGGTTTATGCGCTCGAAAAAAATTATCCTCGCAGATGGCCATCATCGCCTAGAGAGCGCCATCGCCTATAAAAAAGAGCGTGCCGCCGACCCTAAGGCCAGCCCAGAAGAAAAAGCCGCGGCTTCGTATCACCTCATGTACTTAACGAATGCACATACCCCAGATCTGCGCATTCTGCCCACGCATAGGCTGTGGACCAACTTCCTACCCGAGGAAATGCTGCTGGAAAAACTCAGCCCCTATTTCCATATCCGCCAACTGTACGACAAAACGGAGATGGAGGAACTGATCTTGCAACGGCCTTATGCTTTTGGCCTTGTGACGGCACAGAACGCCTATAAAATCCGGTTAAAAGAAGGCCTTTGGGAATACGCCCACCCTATATGGCCCGAGAAAGTAAAAAAACTGGATCTCAGCATCCTCCATTACTTTGCTTTCGAAAAGGCGCTAGGGATGCCGATGGAAGAACAGCGGACCTCAACTCATCTGCGCTATGAGCGTAATTTAAACCGCTGCTATGAGGCGGCTGCCAAAGGCCCTGAAGTAGCCTTTATCACGAAAGAAATCAGCATGCAGGAGGTGCTGGATGTCTGCCATAGCGGCTATACCCTGCCGCAAAAAAGCACCTTCTTCTTCCCGAAAACCGTTTCGGGCCTTCTTTTTGCCTCCTTAGAACCAGAAACACCGTGACAGAAGCTTTACAAAAAAAACTCCATGGCTACTCCCTGACTTTAGGATCAGGATCCCCGAGACGGAAAGAGCTGCTCGCAGGACTGCACCTTCCCTTCACCGTGCGCACGCTTAAAACAGAGGAAGATTTTCCAGACACACTCCCCGCCCTTCAGGTAGCCCCCTATCTGGCCGAAAAAAAAGCGCAAGCTTTTCGAGACACCGTGGCTGCAAAGGAAATTATCCTAACAGCGGATACAGTCGTCATCGCCGAAAACAACATCCTAAATAAACCCGCCGAAGCCTCCGAAGCCTCCGAAATGCTACACCTGCTTTCGGGAAAAACGCACACCGTCTGCACAGGGTTTAGCTTGCTTTTCGAAGGGCAGCTCTACACGCAGGCTGACGAGGTAAAAGTAGACATGCTCCCACTAAGTGCCGAGGCCATCGCTTATTACATCGAAACGGCCCGTCCCTACGATAAAGCAGGTGCCTATGGCATCCAAGAATGGATCGGGCATATCGGCGTAAAAGCCATCCATGGCTCTTTTTACACCGTGATGGGCCTGCCCGTGCACCTGGTCTACAGCGCACTTCTTCAGCTGCTCAGTCGCTAAAAAAGCTGCTCTGAATGACTTCAGAGGGACTGTTGGAAAGGAAGTCGAAAAGAAAATCCATGATAACCAAGGAAGAAATCGTATAAAAAAAGCCACTGCTTTCGAGACAGTGGCTTTTTTATTTCTTTGCCCGTAGGGCAAAACCTGAGTAATTCTTATCCTTCCTTAGGGTCTGCCTTCCATCAGGCGAACACTTTCGCCATCACGAAGGGTCTTCGAAACGGAGATGTATGGCCCTGAGATGATTTTATCGCCCTCAGCCACACCTTCTAAGATTTCAATGTTATCAAAATCAGCAATGCCTGTTTTTACAGGTACTAAAACCGCTTTGCCTTCACTGTACTTAAAGACCAGCGTCTTGGCACGGGTGGAGCCATCCGGAAGTGTATCGAGCTGCGCCTCACGCGTGGTCACCGCTGCCAAAGGAACCGATAAAGCCTTCTCCTTTTTCTGTGTGATAATATCCACACTGGCCGTCATCCCAGGACGGAATGGAAAACGGTTACGCTCACTCACCAGGTGCATGTAGCTCTCATTTAAGATACGAATACGTACCTCGAATTCCGTTACCGCATCCATACTGGCTTTTTCATTAGAGGAATTCGCGATCGAGGTAACAATCCCCTTAAAACGCTGTCCATTCGCACTATAAGAATCCACCTCGATTAAGGTCGTATCACCGAAGTTTATACGGACGATATCGTTCTCATTTACATTTACGCGCACTTCCATCCGGGAGAGATCAGCTAAGCGAAGCATCTCTGTACCCGCCATCTGCTGCGTACCTACCACACGTTCGCCTTTTTCCACTAATAGCTTACTCACTACCCCATTTACAGGACTATATACATTCGTCAAGCGTAAGTTTTCAGCAGCCTCCGCTACAGTCGCCTCCGCACTTTTAATCACATACTGCGCGGCTAAAACACTTTGCTCTGCCGCATACAAGTCATTCTGGGCAGTAAGGAAATTAGCATTAATCTGCTCGAAATCCGCTTCGGAAATGACGCCGTCCTTAAACAGCTTTTCATTTCGCTTAAACTCTAGCTCGGCACGAACAAACTGGGCTTCTGCACGCTTTAAATTCGCCTCAGACTGGGCTAAATTAGCCTTATTTTGATTTAACTGCGCACGGCTCCTGTCCAGTGCAGAAATAAAGTTATCGGGACGAATCTTTACTAAAAGATCATTTACCTTCACACTATCTCCCTCTAGCACATTCAGCTCGATGATCTCGCCTGCCACATCTGGACTAAGTTTCACCTCTATCTCCGGCTGAATAACACCTGAAGCGCTCACTTTTTCCGTAATAGTAGCCAATTTTGCTTCTTTTACTTCCACTATTACCTCGCGCTCGCCTCCGATCCAACCCATCGACTTACCGATAAGTATAAAAAGGACAATAAGAACTAAAAGTCCACCTAAAATAGGTAGTAACTTGCTCGATTTTTTCTTTGCCATGATATGCTTAATTGAATTTTGCTGGGTTATGGTTCTAAAACTCTAATGGATTACCGAGGTAAAAATCTAAGACCTTCACCTTGAAAATAAAATCAAACTTTGCATTAGACAGATCCGCCTGCGCATTAAATAAATTATTCTGAGCGATCTGATAGTCCGCAGAGTTAATAGCCCCCGAATCAAAGCGCTGCTGCGCAATTCTAAAAGCTTCTTCCAAACTCGCTACGCGACGAACGGACGCATTATAGGACTGGCGTGCCGCAAAAGCGTTCGTATAGGCAGACTCTATATCCTGTAAAATCTGGTTTCGCGTCTCTACCTCCTGAATCTCACTCAGACGTTTCTGAAGGCGTGCTCGCTGTAAGCCAGCCTTATTTCGAAAGTTTGAGAAAATCGGAATACTTAAGTTGACATTCGCGGACTGAGAAAGATTGTTTTCTAACTGTGTGCCGAAAGGATCACGCTCTCCTAAAAATATCCGGTCTACATAGTTGGTAAAGATATTTACCCCAAGCGATAGGGAAGGTAAAAAGGCCCCTCTCGCTATTTTAATTCCATATTCTGCACTCTCTATCCCTAATTCAGCCGCTCGCATCTCAGGCAAGGTCTCCATGGCGATATAAAAAATCTCCTCGACGGAGTTTTGAGTTAATGTGAAGTTTTCTGCCTCTAACTTCGGAGCAAAAATGTTAAAATCCTCAGAAAAAGGAATTTGCATCGCTTGCGCCAGTTGTAATCGTGCGATTCGCAGATTATTACGCGTGTTTATCACGTCCAGCTCATTCGTGGCCAACTGTGCTTCCAGATCCAGCTGACTGGCGAGAGGAAGAGATCCGGCCTCTACCAGCTTTCTCGTTACACCTAACTGCTCCTCCGTGATGCTAAGCTGATTCTCCGCGATATTACGCTGCTCCTGAGCGAATAATATGTTCACGAACAGATTAATAACATTTAAAGAAATATTATTCCTCGTGGCCTCCACATTATACTGTCCGACACGAATGTTGGTTTTGGCCTGCTGCGCAGAATAATGAATTTGACCGCCCTGAAAAACAGGCATACCGGAATTCGCAGTCAGGTTCACGTTACCGATACGATCCGTTTCGAAAAGGTTGGTAACCGGGTTAATCGAACGACCCCAGCGAAAGCCTGTACTCGCACCTGCGGAAAGCGAGGGCAAACGCTGGCCTTGGGTTTGTAAGAGGTTAATCTCCTCCTGGGCCAGACTAACTTCGGTTCGCTTTAAGTTTAGATTGTTTTCTAAGGCGACTTCGATACAGGTGCGTAAATCCAATCGATCCACCCGCATCTGCTGCGCTTCCACTTGCCCCATAAAAAAACAGAGGGCCACTAATCCGTAAATATACTTTTTCATAAACGTCGTATGGTTTTCATCATATGCTTTATTAAGTGGTTCAATTTTCAAATGAAAATAAAATTCAACTGACCAAGATTCCCTTTGTCTATCGCTGCAGCTTCCCTACATATCGATATCGGGGATATAAATAAGCTCCTGCACCCACTGTATACTTTTAAGGTACATCACAGTAATATCAGGAATACCGGAGTCCAGCTCGATTACGTGACAGGCACGGTCATGCTTTCCCTTTCGAGAAACAGACATGGTCGCGATATTTGCCTTTTCCTGTGCCAGTACCGAAGCGATAAAAGCGATGGCTCCATGCGTATCCTCAGCCTTAATAATTAAGGTATGCGCTGCAGCGGAAAAGTTGGCATGAAACCCATCTACACGTGAAATATTAATCAAGCCACCCCCTAAACTTTCGCCGATGACCTCCACCTGCCTGTCCCCTTTGCGCAGCAGCAGCCGTACCGTATTCGGGTGATAGGTAGAAGCATTTCCCACCGACTTAAAGGTATAGACGAGTCCTTTTTCCTTGGCTAAATCCAGAGACTGCTTGATCCGCGCATCGTCTGTCTTAAAGTCTAATAGCCCGCCGATAATCGCGCGGTCGCTGCCGTGTCCCTCATAGGTGCGGGCAAAAGAATTATAAAAGGTAATCTCCGCATGCTCCGGAATACCCCCTAACACACGTACAGCAGCACGCCCTATGCGCACGACACCCGCCGTATGGGAAGAGGAAGGCCCGATCATAACGGGACCGATCATATCGAAAATGCCACTTTTGCTCATAAATCTAGTTCTGCTGGCCAAAAACAATGCTAATATAGAAAGAAAGCGTACGTGAAAAAGGGGAGAAGCATTTAAAAGCAGGAAAAACTATTTTAAGCGTAAAATTTTCACTTCTTTTAAGGAAGAAAACCAAACGCTAGTGCAAACCTGTTCGCTGATGAACGATAAAGTGTACGATTTCGAGACAATCTACCTCCTCCGTGTCGAGGGATCTTGGCAGCTCGCTGAGGCACTGCCACCCAACAGGGGCTTCTTTTTCGGAGAAAACAGTTTCGAGACCATGTGCTGGGCAGAAGACCGCCTCTTATTTCAAGCTTTACATGGGGAAAGAAGAAAAAAAGCCTGCCAAATTTTTGACTGGCCGGAAAAGACACTTTCCTCCTTCAGTGACATGGAAAGCTGCATCCGGCAGTACCTTCCAGCGCACTGTAAGCGTGCCCGTGTACGCTATGACGTATGTAAAAGCGGACAGGGACTCTACCTCTCCACGGAAGCCCCCCTGCTGGAATGGATCAGCCTGAACCCTTGGCGCGAGGCGCCCACACGAAAAGCGAAAGCCGCATGGAGTGAGGAACTTAGCGTACCCCTTACCCCCTGGTCAGCAGTAAAAACAGGAAGTGCACTCGTCTACGTGTGGGCCGCTCGGGAAAAAAAACGTAGAGGGCTGGACGAACTGCTGCTACGAAATAGCCGAGGAGAAATTTGTGAATGTGCGGCTTCTAACGTATTTTGGAGTGATGGAGAGCAGATTTTCACACCTGCCTTAAGCAGCGGATGCATCGCTGGAATCGGGAGAGAAAGAATTAAACAAGCCACCCAACAGGCAGGTTTAACGTTTATAGAGGGCTTGTTTTTACCTGAAATACTCGAACGTGCTCCCTATGTGTGGACCAGTAATGTGACCGGCATAAGTTGGGTGCAGCAGCTCGAAGGCCGAGACCTGCTTAACCCACTAGAAAAATTTCCTTTCTTACGGACCTTAACCCTACCTGAATGATGCACAAGCTACTCCCCTTCTTTTTCCTCCTCACGATAGGTCTGAGTCTAGTGGCCTGCAAGTCAGATATCGCACGTGAAGGCATCGACTTTACTACATGGGGCGGCTACTGGTTTAAAGGAGAAGCAGAAATCACCTCCTTCACCCTAGAGCAGGCCCGCTATGGGGAAGTACATCCAGGGGAGGCCGTTCTGATCTATGTGACCGAAGATTTCTCCAAGAAAAAACAGGTGAAACTCGATGACCCTAGGGGCAAGGACGTGCTAAATGTCCTGAAATTAAACAGCATACGCGAATTCGAGACAGGAGTATATAAATACAATACCATGGTCAGCATCTTCACGCCCACTAAAGTACAGCGTGCCAGCCCGAAAATTACCGCCAGTGTCCAAGAATGGTGCGGCCAAAGTTTTACACAGCTCAACCATAACAGCGACGATGGCTACAGCTGGCGCATGTATTCCTACTTCGAATCGGAAGGAGATCAGAGTGGCTCCGTAAATGGGCTTGCAGAAGATGAGCTTTGGACCCTGCTCCGCATCCAGCCGGAGGCCATCCCCACGGGCAGCGTCAAGCTATTCCCTTCCGTGCTGGAAAATCGCCTGCGCCACGTTCCGATCGAAGCACATGAAGCCTTTATCCGGATTCAAGATATATCGGAGTCGCGGCGACAGCTTGAGGTGACCTATGGCGATACAGGAAGAACGCTTAAAATCGACTTCCTCAGCGCGTTCCCACATGAAATTCTCGGCTGGGAGGAGTCCCAAAGCGAAAAGGGCGGCGGAATCATCCGGACGAAAGCGACCCGAAAGGCCATAAAAAAGCAGGCCTACTGGAAAAATAACCGACTCGAAGACAGCTTCTTACGCCAAGAGCTGAAGCTTCGCTAAGGCTTGTGACCCCAGACCGATCCTCCGCAGATGTTACAAACCAAACCTCAAATCCGCCCGCTCCTTCTCATCGCGCTGGGGCTGGTCTATGCGCTAGGCATGGTCCTCTTGGGGTTCTTCTGGAACCGAGAAGCCAGCCTGCCGCTACTGCTCACCTTCGCACTCACCTTCGGCTGCTCGCTACTTCTCTATCGCCAAGCAGAAGAAAAAAACCACCTGAAAGCACTACTTTTCGTAGGTCTCCTGGTCCGCTTTAGCTACCTGTTCACCTGGCCAGAGCTGAGTGATGATTTTTATCGCTTCTTTTTTGATGGCCTTCTCGTGCAGCAGGGCATAAATCCCTACAGCCACCTTCCCGAAGAAGCAGTCGTACTACTTCCTGCCGCACAGCGTCATGGCGCCGCCCAACTGCTTCAGGAGATGAACAGCCCACAGTACCACTCCGTGTATCCGCCACTCCAGCAGAGTCTTTTCGCCCTTGGCGCCTGGCTGGGCCCTCAGCTGCACACCCAACTGCTTTTCCATAAGGTGCTGCTGCTACTGGCGGAAGTGCTAAGCATACGCCTACTCTTATACCTACTGGCACAGCCACGACAGGCTCTGCTGTACGCGCTAAACCCCCTCGTGATCGTAGAAGGTGTCGGAAATCTACATGCGGAAATCTACATCGTAAGCTGCCTGCTTCTCCTTCTTTTGGCGTACGCCAAAGGCCACTTTCAGGTCAGCATCCTCGCCTGCTGGGCGGCGGTAGGGCTAAAATTACTCCCTCTAATCTACTTGCCTTTGCTGTTTAAAGCGAAAAAATGGCCGCTACAACTGCTACTCAGTACCTTTATTGCTCTGGGCTTGAGCATACCCTTCTGGCTACCTGGTGCCTGGGAAGCTTCCGCAGTAGCCTCAGCCTGTACCAAAGCAATTTTGAATTTTTCCCCTTTCTCTACGGGTATCTACGAGACATCGGACAGGTGATTTTAGGCTATAATCCCATCCAAACCCTCGGCATACTCTTGAACGGAGCAGTTTTAATCGCATTAGCCCTGCTGTATGTACACGCCTGGCGAAGCGGCATCCCCGGCATCCAAACACTAAGCGCTTATCTGTACATGGCACTTTGCGTGTACCTGATCGCGCAGACGACCCTGCACCCTTGGTACCTGATCCCCCTGCTTCCCCTAGCCCTTTTAAGCGGCATGCGTGCAGCCATCCCCTGGACCGCCATCGCTTTCTTATCCTACATCCACTATGGAAGCTACCCCGAATGGGTGGAACATGTTTGCCGCTGGGTCGGCTATGGAAGTTTAATCCCTTTTCTTTGGGCGGACGCCCAAAAGCTACGCCTGCGCTACTTTACCTCTAGACACTAAAAACTTCTGCTTAGGCCTCCAAGGTCTTATCTTCCTGCTCGACAAGACGTACCAGCTCGGCATACCATGCCTCGCCATACTTACGAATAAGTGGATCCTTTAAAAATTTGTAAACAGGCACGCCGAGGGAGCTTCCTAGCTCGCAAGCAGGGGCACAGATATCCCATCGATCGTAATTTAAAGCCTCAAAATCCGCATATTTATCGATACGAATCGGATATAAGTGACAGGAAATCGGTTTTTTAAAGGGAATGGCGCCCGCCAGATAGGCCTGCTCGATGCCACATTTTAAAATTCCACGTTCGTCATAGAGCGCGTAAGCACATTCACGGTTATCTCCGATGGTAGGGGTCCCCTTCTCGCCATCCATATCGTACACCCAAGTACCCTGCGCCTCGATAACACGCTGCCCCTCTTCGGTAATAAAAGGTTTTATTTTCGGGTAAAGCTGCTCTAATAACTTGGTCTCCCGCTCCTCTAAGGGTGCACCCGCATCCCCTTCGACGCAGCAGGCACCTTTACACTTCTCTAAATTACAGACAAAAAATTGCTCTTTAATATCGTCCGAAAGGACTGTTTTCCCGATTACGATCATCCCTGCTCACTTTAATATGCACAAAGGTAAGCAAACCCCTTGAAATCCTAAACACCTACCATCCAAATGCTCAAGGGGCCGCTTACCGGAAAATCGTACGAAATCGTTTATTCTGCCTCCACCGCGATCACATTTCCTGTCATCGATGGGTGGCGACCACACACATAAGGCATCAGTTCCGCTGCTAGTGCTGGTGTGAGCGTAAACTGGAGCACGAAGTCTTCCACTTGGAAATCCACGTCTGGATCAGACTCGAAACGCCCTCCGTAGCCTCATCTTCAGAAAGTAAAATTTCACCGTTCTGGCGGCCTAACAGACGAAATGGATGTGGGGCCCAGCGCCATTAATGACCGTGTAGCGGCCACCTATGACGAGAGTGAGGTCGGCATTTTCTTCCTCTAACTCGGCCGTGATGCCATCCCCTTCTATGGCCGTAAATAGGTAGGCACGTGCGCCAACGTTTCCGAGCGTGAGCGTGCCCATTAATTGTACTTCTTCAGGTTCTTCTAAAACAGGGGTTTCTTCTTCTGTTTGGTAACAAGCGCAAACAATAAGAAAAAGAAAGAAGAAAAGACTATAGCGAATGGAATTATACATATGTAACTATTTAATTTATATATGCATATACGCAGCATGGCCGGAGATTGGACTTTTATGCGGACATAGAAAAAAACTCCAAATAAACGCTGCTTCATTTCCGAAAAGGCAAAAAAAAAGAACTGCCTCCAATGGAGACAGTTCAACCCAGCACTATGAAGAAAAGCTTTAAAAGCCTTATGCCTATTAAACTGAAAGAGAGTGCAAAAGGTTTTTTAGCATGCTAATATTTTTTCAAAAAACACCTGACTACCCATAATAGACATACCAAATAAGATAATAAAAAGAGGAGAATTAATAGCAGAATAAGAGGGAATAAGAGCCGTAAAATTAGCAGATGCTTGGGTAGGGCACTGTTTTACAACTATTAATTCTTCTTCATTTTTTCATAAAAAAAACCGAAGGGGGGGGCTATATTGGTATCCCCTTCGGCTTCGTTTGTGCGCCATGTACTGCACCAGGTTAAAAGGCGGATTGTTCAGCCCTACACATTAAAAACGAAACTCGTAGCCAGCAGTTATAAAGCGCGGGAGCCCCATACGAATCCCCTCCGGTCTTCTTGAGGCGATGAAACGCTCATTTGTTATGTTTTTAATCGTTAAGTTGAACCGAGAATTCCACTTTTTTACCTCATAAATAAGGGTGGCGTCGATTGTCGTAAAGGAAGGCATCAAGCCTGTTCTGCCATCGAAACTGGGATCTATGGAATTCAACTGGTCTGTAAACTGCTCACCTACATGATTTAGGGTAAGGCGTCCACCAAATCCCATTTCTGTTTCTAGGGTCAGCGCTGTATTAATCAGCCACTCCGGCGCATAAGGCGTACGGAAGCCCTTCACATTGACGTCATTGATGATACGATCTGCACCGAAGACAGAGTTTACATACGTGATATTGGCATCATAAAAGAGATTTACTTTCTCCCAATTAAGTAATCTTGATACTTCGAGGTTCACCATGGCTTCTACTCCCTCATGCAGCGTACGGCCCGCGTTCACGACACCGAAACCTGCCCCTCCTAAGGACTGCGCCACGGGAATAATCTGGTTACTAAAGTCCATACGGAAACCAGCTAACTCCACGAATAGCCAAGGGAAAACCTGAGTGCGAACTCCTAATTCGATATTAACAGAAGATTCCGCATCTAAATCGAGCGCCTCTCCCTCCCCTGTAATGGCGTCTTGAAGCCGTGGAGGTCCGAACCCTCTGTGCACACCACCGAAAATATTGATATGATTTACAGGTCGATAGTTAAATCCAGCGCCAGGAATAAATTCCTGAATGACATTTGTGGCCATAAGCACAGTATCCCGCACCACACCTGCGAAAGGTCTTCTTAAAATATCTCTTTCTGCCACATAGTTTTCGAAACGTAAGCCCACATTCACATCGAATTTAGAGGTGATTTCGGTGGTATTTTGAAAATAAGCACTTACAGCATGCCCGGTACGAATCTCGTCTTCTCTCAGTACACCGCTGCGAACTCCAGCACGGGTTCCATTGACACGCTGCACGAAGGCACGCTCAGAATGAAACCGAACGCCGGTAATCAATTCATTTTTGACACCGAATAGATCGTGATCCAGTTCTAAACGCGGCTCTATCCCTGCCACCTCATAGGATCTATCTCTATTCCCAGTGCCATCACGCATAAAAATGGCTCCTCCCGGGACGTCTAAGTCTCCCCAAAACACCCCCGTCCAGTTAGAGGGTGCAGTATTCGTCGCATTTATCGTAAAATCTTGTCGACTCCAGTTCCGGGTCGTCGTATACCCATACGCTATCGTACGTAATCTCGCCCTGTCGCTTAATCGGTAGGTATGAGATAAGCTCATGCTCAGCCTACGAACTTCTAATAAATCATCTGGCGCTAATGCGTCAAAATCATTTTCACCGCGCTCAAACATCAACTGATTCATACCGATATACGTGGCATTTGAAGACTCATCGTAAAAGCCGACTTTCATACCCAACTCCGAACGCTCACCTAAATCAAAAAGGAACTTGGCATTTAAATCCACCAAACCAAATGTAGTTGGCCCAAGGTTTTCAGCGCTCCTGCGCAACAAGCTCACATGATAACCAGTATTGCCTACCGTGTTGCCGTAATTAAACAAACCGGAAAAAAATCCCCCTTGTCCACCCTGAATGTTAACACGGCCCTGGGCTGACTCGGGCGGATTCGCTGTAATAAAATTAACCACACCCCCGATGGTTCTAGGTCCATATAAAATCTGGCCAGAACCTTTTAAAATTTCCATGCCTTCCATACGATCCACGGGCGGCGTGTAATACATCTCCGGCTCCCCATAAGGATTCAAAGCCACAGGAACACCGTCTTCTAAAATCAAGATAGAACGGCTCATATTAGGATCCAGCCCTCGGATACCCATACTCAGACGCATACCGGTAAGCTCGTCTTCCACTACGTTTACCCCTGGCGTTCTTCGTAAAGCCTCCGCTATGCTGATTGGATTTACGAAATTTAACTCGCGCTTATCGATATAATTTACAGAACCGGGAGTTTTAGAAAAAAGTCGATCCTTAGCCGATATGATCGTAAACTCGGGCATGTTTACGCCCATCTCTTCGAAAATAACCTCTAGCTCCTGAATCTGACCATTGATAATGGTTACTTCCCTGGTAAGAGAACGGTAACCGACAGCAGATACCTTTATCGTGTAGGTACCATTCTGTAAGTTCGCTAAAGAAAAAGCCCCGTCGATATCAGCGACAGCGCCCTTAATCGTGCCGATCACTTGAATGTTAGCGAAGGGAACAGGTGCCCCATCCTTAGCACGAATAGTGCCACGAACCACCTCTTCTTTTTCATTTTCTGTCTTGGTGAGTAAAACTGGGTAAGCAGATGCCTCCAAATTTAAAAAGCTGGCCGCCACGAGTGGAACCACTAAGCCTTAAGTAGACCTTTTAACATCTTGTCGCCTTTATTTAGATTTAGTATCAATAATTGCACAAATGTAAACCTATTTAAACTTAATCCAAATAAGACAGCCTATAAATTTTATAGATTTTTTGCTAAACCTGATCGCTTTCCTCCGACTCAGTAAACCACTTACACTTAAGCGATAAGCAGGAGCTGAAAATAAAAAGAGGTAGGCTTACAGCCCCTACCCCTTTCCATTAAATAAAAAAAGGGCTCCAGATATCCATGTATCCAGAACCCCTTAAGACTTCTACCCGAAAATAATAACAAGCGATCCCTCTTGGAGCGTCTATTTTAACAGCAGTGCGCTCGCTTAGAAACGGAACTCATAACCAGCAGTAATGAAACGCGGTAAGCCCATCCGGATGCCTTCCGGTCTTCTCGAAGCGATAAAACGCTCATTCGTCAAGTTTTTAATGGTGAGGTTAAAGCGGGAATTCCATTTTTTTACATCGTAGAGCAAGGTCGCATCCACGGTAGTGAACGCTGGCATCAGACCAATTCTACCATCAAAACGCGGCTCAATCGTATTCAACTGATCTGTGAACTGCTCGCTTACATGATTCAAGGTCAGACGACCACCTAACCCCATTTCCGTTTCCAGCGTCAGGGCAGTATTCACCAGCCATTCTGGCGCATAAGGCGTGCGGAAACCCTTTACATTCACGTCATTGATAATGCGATCCTCACCGAAAACTGAATTCACGTACGTGATATTCGCGTCGTAAAAGAGATTTACTTTTTCCCACTTGAGTAGTCTGGAAATCTCGAAATTCACCATCGCCTCTACCCCCTCATGGATCGTGCGTCCTGCATTCACCACCCCGAAGCCCGAACCACCTAAAGACTGCGCTACGGGTATGATTTGATTACTAAAGTCCATTCGGAAACCCGCTAACTCCACGAATAACCATGGAAACAGCTGCGTGCGCACCCCTAATTCAATGTTTACAGAAGACTCAGCATCCAGCTCTAAAGGTTCACCGTCTCCTGTAATGGCGTCTTGCACCCGCGGGGGTGCAAAACCACGATGCACACCACCAAAGATATTCACCTGGGAAACAGGGCGGAAGTTAAAACCCGCGCCTGGAATAAACTCCGAAACAACATTAGTCGCTACTAACACAGTATCGCGAACCACACCTGCGAAAGGTCTACGAAGAATATCACGCTCTGCCACATAGTTTTCATAACGCAGCCCCACGTTTACATCTAATTTATTCGTCACATTCGTGGTGTTTTGAAAATAAGCACTGAAAGCATGACCCGTACGTATCTCATCTTCCACCAACTCTCCGCTGCGAACACCCGCTTGCGTTCCGTTCACGCGACGAATAAACCCGCGCTCATAATGCAGACGCACCCCGGTAATCAATTCGTTTTTAACCTGAAACAGGTCGTGTTCTAACTCCAAGCGTGGCTCTACACCCGCCACTTCGTAAGAACGATCTCTGTTTCCAGTTCCGTCCCGCATAAAAATGGCACCCCCTGGCACATCTAAATCACCCCAGAACACACCCGTCCAGTCATCCGGAGCCGTATTCGTCGCATTGACAGCAAAATCCTGGCGGCTCCAGTTACGCTCCGTCGTATATCCATACGCGATGGTACGCAGACGTGCACGATCGCTTAGCTTATACTTGTGCGATACACTCAAACTATAACGACGCACATCCAAGCGGTCATCGGGTGCCAAGTGGTCGAAATCATTTTCTCCGCGCTCGAACATCAACTGATTCATACCGATGTAGGTGGCATTCGAAGTTTCATCGTATACACCTATTTTCATACCCAGCTCAGAGCGCTCATTTAAATCAAAAAGGAACTTGGCATTCAGGTCAGTCAGCCCGAAGCTGGTAGGCCCGAGATTATCTGCGCTGCGGCGCAAAAGGCTTATATGATAGCCCGTATTTCCCACTGTGTTTCCATAATTCAATAAACCAGAGAAAAAGCCACCCTGACCGCCCTGGATATTCACACGCCCCTGTGCAGACTCTGGTGGATTCGCTGTAATAAAATTCACCACACCCCCTACCGTACGAGGCCCATAAAGAATCTGGCCAGAGCCTTTCAGAATTTCCATTCCTTCCATCCGATCTACCGGTGGAGTATAATACATCTCGGGCTCCCCATATGGATTTAAAGCCACGGGCACACCATCTTCTAATATCAAAACCGAACGGCTCATATTCGGATCCAAGCCCCGGATACCCATGCTCAGACGCATGCCTGTCAATTCATCTTCCACCACATTCACGCCAGGTGTACGACGCAGCGCCTCAGCAATACTTATTGGATTAATTTTATCTAATTCCTTACGATCGATATAATTTACGGAGCCTGGTGTTTTCGAAAACAGCCGATCTTTACTGCTGATGATGGTGATTTCAGGCATATTCACTCCCATCTCACTAAAGATAATCTCCAGCTCCTGAATTTCTCCATTCAGAATTTCTACCTCACGGGTAACAGAACGATAACCGACGGCTGAAAACTTCATCTGATAGCGGCCATTCGCTAAGTCTGAGAGGACAAATCTACCTTCAGCATCAGCCACCGCACCTTTAATGGTCCCCACTACCTGCACATTAGCAAAAGGAACGGGCTCGCCACTTGTCCCCAATACCACCCCACGAAGAACTTCTTCTTTCTCATTCCTATCATTCGGCATCGTGGCCGAAACTTGACGAATACTCCCAATCAAAAAGAAAAAACAGAGTACGCCTACACGCCAAATCGGCTTACTTATGAACACTTGCATCTCGCTTTACTTAGATTTAATTCAAATAACGCCACAAATGTAAAGCTTGTTTAAACTTAATCCAAATAACAGAAAGGTTTCGGTATCATTTTTTTTCCCTTTTAGCATATTAAATACTGCCTCTACAACGCTGTAAGGCAAAAAAGAGGTTTTTATTCTTTTCGATATGATTTTACAGAAAATCCATTCTCTTCAGGAAGGATGGGCCTACAAGAAACATGAATGGCGACCCTTCAAAAGGATCTTTGGCGTACCGCCAAAAAACAAAGGCGCTATCTAAAAAACAAAAGCGCAATTTAATCGAAAAAAAACGCTTATTTTGTAACGTGCAAGTCGGCCTGTCGCCGTCTTTTTTGAAAGAGGGAGGAAAGTCCGGGCAACAAAGAGCGCCATGCTTCCTAACGGGAAGGGGCTTGGGGCGAGAGGCCCAAGTCACAGCCAGTGCCACAGAAAAGATACCGCCAGAGAAGGAAACTCCTCCGGTAAGGGTGAAAAGGTGGAGTAAGTGCCCACCGCTGTGCAGGTGACTGCGCAGGCAAGGTAAACCTCATGGGTTGAAAGGTCAAATAGACTTCGGGTGAAGGGCTGCTCGTCCGTTTTACTCCGGTAAATAACCGAAGTGGGTAGACCGATGGAGGCATTTCGTGAGGAATGTCCTAGATAAATGACAGGCACTTTTCCCTGAAAAGTACAGAACCCGGCTTATAGACTTGCACACTTTTTGTTCCTTTAACACACTATATGGCAAAACTACTGATTATCGACGATGAGCGCGTCATTCGCTCTACCCTACGAGAGATTTTAGAATATGAAAACTACCAAATCTCCGAAGCACAAGATGGCCAAGAAGGACTGAAGAAAATCCAAGAAGAAGATTTTGACTTGGTGCTATGTGATATTAAGATGCCGAAAATGGATGGCATCGAAGTCCTCGACGCTGTCGCTAAGCTGGAAAAACAGCCCCAGTTCATCATGATATCAGCACACGGCACCATCGAAACAGCCGTAGAAGCCACCAAAAAAGGTGCTTTCGACTTCATCCCGAAACCTCCCGACCTAAACCGACTGCTTCTCACCGTCCGAAATGCCCTAGATAAAAAAACACTGGTCACGGAAACGAAGGTACTCAAGAAAAAACTATCGAAGAAATTCGATATGATAGGAGAAAGTGCTGCCATCGTCGAAGTAAAGGAAACCATCGAGAAAGTGGCCCCTACCGAAGCGCGCGTGCTCATTAACGGACCGAATGGAACAGGTAAAGAACTGGTAGCGCACTGGCTACACCAAAAAAGCGCGCGCAGCGCAGCGCCCTTTATCGCAGTCAACTGTGCGGCCATCCCATCCGAATTAATCGAAAGTGAACTTTTCGGTCATGAAAAAGGCGCCTTTACCTCAGCCAATAAACAGCGGCAAGGGAAATTCGAACAGGCCCATGGGGGCACACTATTCCTAGATGAAATCGGAGATATGAGCCTCTCGGCTCAAGCGAAAGTACTGCGCGCCCTCCAGGAACATAAAATTACCCGCGTAGGAGGAGATAAAGACATCAAAGTAGATGTACGTGTACTCGCGGCCACCAATAAGGACCTGCGCAAAGAAATTCAAGAAGGAAACTTCAGAGAAGACTTGTACCATCGTCTTAGCGTCATCGTCATCCAAGTGCCCGCGCTAAAGGAGAGAACAGAAGATATCCCCCTTCTCGTGGACAAATTCCTAGCAGACATCGCGGCAGAACAGGGAGCACCGAAAAAAAGTATTCAACAAGCCGCACTCAAAACACTTCAAGGATTCGAGTGGACAGGAAATATTCGCGAACTGCGTAACGTGGTCGAGAGATTAGTCATTCTCGGCCAAAAAGAAATAACTGTTGAAGACATTAAAAAGTATGCGGGCTATTAAATCCGCATACTTTTAACCCTTTACATCTGCTGCAGGCTGCTCACAGGAGCCTTCGCATAAGCAGGACACGGCTTCGTGCTGACACAAGAACTAAAGGCCAGCAAACCCGCGCCCAAAACTGCGATGAAAAGCTTTTTCATAAAATTGTAATTTTTTTGCCTAAATATCGAGTATTTCAGGGAGATAGCCAAACTAATTGACCATTAAATTGCACCCCCGCACATCACTATGATCATAACGCCCTAAAACCTCTAATGTTCCATCTGGCGTAACCTTCCTAAATCTTGCGTCTCGATAAAGGAGCAGGAATGGAAATTCGCCAAGTCAATCACATTAATCCCCCCTTGGCTACGCGCAGCAGGAGAAAGCGGATCATGTACATCTCGGAGTAGTACACGTAGGGTTTTCGGCAACTGGTACACCCCTTCACCGAAAGAATAGGCCTGAGAAAGAAGCTCTGTCATCCCATATTCCGAGTGGATATGCTCCACCCCGAAAGCAGGCCGAAGTACAGCATGTACCTCCTCCCGAATCATCTCCCGACGCCGGCCTTTCATCCCCCCCGTTTCCATCACGATTAATTCCGGAAACTCCGGCAGCGGAATACCCGATTCCACCAGGTCCAAAAGCGCAAACGTCACCCCCAAAAGGAGTACCTTACGCTCCCTTTGCTGCGCGAGCAGCGCCAACTTTTCCCGTAGCGCATCGTGGTCATACAGATAGAAACCGCTATGCTCCGAAGCACTCGCCGCGATAAAATCCGCTGCCATCGCCACCAGAGAGGAGCCTTCCCGCTCTAAATAAGCCGGTAAAAGCGCTAAGACATGGAAATTTTCCAGCGGGCCGTAGTGCTCCTGAAATAGATTTCGCGCATGGCGCAAATAAAACGCCTCAGACCACACATGATGGCGGCTGGTAATGGCCCCCGTGGTTCCGGAGGAAGTATAGCAAGCCTGCATGCGGGAAAGGTCGCCCGAAACCACTGCATGCTGCTTAAAAAACTGAATAGGAAGAAAAGGAATCTCCTCTACGCGCTGCACAGAGGACGAACGAATCCCACGCGCACGCAGATAAGCAGCATAAATCGGGTTATGTACCGCCTGAAAATGAAATATTTCTAAAGCCTTCGAATCAAAGTCGATACTTTTTGCGTTAAGAATATGTTCGGAAAAACTTTCGAAATCGATCATCCTTTTCTAATTTGTAATGTCCCGCCACAAGGCGTACCTTGCAGGTAAAACCACTGCGGCAGGAGCTGTCAGGACAAAGATAAAGGATCTAACGCTTAGGCTAAAATATGCATACCCATGAATTGTAAAAACGCACTGGTCAGCGCGGGCGTGGGCCTCCTCGGAATGGTGGCCTGTGTGACGCCACCCACGAATTTCCCCAGTGTCCCCGAAATCGAATTTAATTCTTTGGAATTCGTCGAAACCCCGGGGCAGGATTCGCTCATCGTATCCGTGGATTTCCGCGATGCAGAGGGTGACTTAGGCCTAAATGCCACCGAAATCCAGCCTCCCTTTCAGGAGCTGACCTTTAGAAGAGATCAGGGAGGTAATCTGATCACCTTTCGAAATCGACCAGCGAATGCCCCACCTTTTAATCCGATCGACTGGCGCATTAACCCCATCGTGAATAATCAAGAGGTCCGCGACACCATTTGGGTGGAACCAAACCCGAACCATAATAATATCTTCGTGCGCTTTTTCATCAAGCGAAATGGAGTTTTTCAAGAGTTTCGCTGGGAGGACCCTCCATTTTTCACCAGCTTTAACGGGCGCTTTCCCCGCATCCTGGCCGGAAATAACACCCAAGCAGTGGAAGGGACCATCGCCTATGCCATGGTCAGTAGCGGCTGGAATAATATTTTCCGGAACGACACCATTCGCGTGGAGGTCCGCATCCAGGATCGGCAGCTGAACTCCTCTGCCTGGGTGAGCAGTCCAGAGGTGACCCTTCAGGGAATCCGCCGCCGATAAGCACTTGAGCAGCAGTTTTGGACCCTGAGGCCTTCTGCCTGCGGCAAAAAAATGTCCGCAAGCTCCTATTCCCGAAGGAGTAAACACCAAAAAAGGGAGATACCTGTGACGGCATCTCCCCTTTCTTATGAAATTTACTTTTATCAGATCATCGGATAACGCTTCGGATCCGCTTCATGCATGAGCAGATAAATACGCTCCACTACATCCTCCACAGAAGGCTTAGAGAAATAATCCCCGTCTGAAGAGTAAGCAGGTCGATGTGCCTGTGCATGAATGGTAACCGGCTCCGCATCGAGGTGATAGTAAGCCTTTTGACCCTCGATCACCTGCTGCAGCATAAAGGCTGATGCACCTCCTGGCATGTCCTCATCGGCGAATACCGCACGATTGGTCTTGGCGATGGACTTACCCACCACACCCGTCGTATCGAACGGAAGCAGGGTCTGTACATCGATTACTTCTACATCGATGTCCATATCTGCCAGTAAATCCGCAGCATCTAACACCACACGGCACATGGAGCCATAAGTGGCTACAGTCACATCACTACCCGTACGGATCACCTCCGGCAGGCCTAGCTGCACCTTATAAGTACCGATATTTTCAGGCATGCGCTCTTTTAAGCGGTAACCATTTAGACATTCGATCACCAAGGCTGGCTCATCGGCCTCCATGAGGGTATTGTACATCCCCGCAGCCTGCGTCATGTTACGCGGTACGCAGAGAAGCATCCCACGAAGGGAATGTAAGAGCATCCCGATCGGAGAACCCGCATGCCACACCCCTTCCAGACGATGCCCGCGCGTACGAACGATAAGAGGCGCTTTCTGCCCACCCTTCGTACGGTACTGCAAGCAGGCCAAGTCATCCGACAGGGTCATCAGCGCATAATGGATATAATCGAGGTACTGAATCTCCGCCATCGGACGAAGACCACGAAGCGCCGCACCGATACCCTGACCGATAATCGTACACTCACGAATACTCGTATCGGACACGCGATTTTCACCGTATTTAGCCTGCAAGCCCGCAAAAGCCTGGTTCACATCACCGATTTTGCCCACATCCTCTCCGAAGGCAAAGAAACGAGGATCACGTGCTAACAACTGGTCGAAGCAAGCCTGCAGCACCTCTCTTCCATCCACCAGAGGAGCGTCCTCAGCGAACCGAAGTGGCTCGGGCTGCACCTTTGCCGTACTGTATGGCGACTGACTGTACAAGTGACTGTTGTAACGGTCTGCATTTAACGCCTGAATGTTTTTATACCACGCCTGCAGCTCCGCCTTCGCAGAAAAATCCGCTCCCCGCAGCTCCCAAAGCGCCCGACGCACCGTGCTAATCACATCTTTGCGAATCGGGTTCATGGTCTTTTTCAGTTCCTCAGCCATCTGGCTAAGGGTATCTTGCGCAGGACCCGCCTCTGCAGCTACGCGCTGCAAAAGGGCCACTGCCTCATCTAATTCACCTTTAATAGAGGAGCTAAAGGCCTTCCAGGCCGCTTCCTTCTCCTGTTTGACTTTGTCTTTCGCCGCTTTATCGATGGCATCTAGCTCTTGCTGCTCCGCGATGCCCTCTTGTACCAGGTACTGAGCAAACTGAGCGATGCAGTCAAATTCTTTTTCCCACTCCAGGCGCTCCTTCGACTTATAACGCTCATGGGAACCGGAAGTCGAATGGCCCTGAGGCTGTGTCATCTCTACCACATGCACTAAGCAAGGCACATGGGACTCGCGCGCCACCTTCGATGCACGGGCGTAGGTATCGATAAGGGCAGGATAATCCCAGCCACGCACCTTAAAAATCTCAAAGCCCGGCTGCTCTTCCGTGCGCTGTAAGCCCGCCAAAGCCTCTGATATGGAGCCCTTCGTCGTATGGTGCTCGCTGCCCACAGAAATACCGTAAGCATCGTCCCACACCGAAATGACCATCGGCACCTGTAAGACCCCCGCTGCATTCAAGGCCTCGAAAAACATCCCTTCGGAGGTACTCGCATTCCCGATGGTACCCCAAGCTACCTCGTTTCCGCCCTCGGTAAACTGCGTCATTTTCTGCAGCTCCTTAGAAGCACGGAACAACTTAGACGCATAGGCCAAACCTAAAAGTTTTGGCATCTGACCCGCCGTAGGAGAGATATCCGCCGTAGAATTATGCATCTCCATCAGGTTTTTCCAGTTGCCCTGCTCATCTAAAGAGCGCGTAGCAAAGTGCCCATTCATCAGACGTCCCGCCGAAGCTGGATCCGCCTGCACGTCTGTATGTGCATACAGCTGCGCGAAGTACTGGCGAATCGTCAGTTCGCCTACGGCAAACATAAAGGTCTGGTCGCGGTAGTAGCCCGCACGGAAATCCCCCTTGCGGAAGAACTGCGCCATGGCCAGCTGCGCTAATTCCTTTCCATCCCCGAAAATACCAAACTTAGCCTTACCCATGAAGACCTCCTTCCTCCCCATAAGAGAAGCATGCCGACTCTCCGATGCGAGTCTGAAATCTTCTAAAAGTTGCGCCTTCGTTCTGCTAATGCCGTTTTTCTGCTTCGTTGATGCTGCCACTTGTGTCATATTTAGTAATCCTTAAAGCTATTTTGGGTTCTGATGCCGTAGCACCGTAATTCCAAAAATAAAACTTTTTCACAATTTTACAAACCCATTAATGTAAATATTTTTCCAGTTTTTCGAAAATTTATTCCGAAGGCCCCGCTTAAAAGGATAGCCCACCAAATTTAATTTCAGAAAACTCACATTTACCACACTTTCCAAAAGACCCCTGCCCCGATTTCCCAAACAAGCAGCGCCCCAGAGCCCCTTTGGCTACGCCAAATAAATGTAAGCTAAAAAGAGTGATTTGAAATTATATTCAGCTAAACGCTTTTAAATCAAATTTAATTTCAAAATTAATCATTTTTCTTACGCGTATCAAAATATTTGACTTGAAATGAAGCCCTTTTCGCCCCAAGCTGTATATTTGCCCCTATAATCCCAAATTCAGATAATCATGATAATAGGTGTTCCAAAGGAGATTAAAAACAACGAAAACCGGGTAGCACTTACCCCCGCAGGAGCAAAAGAACTGGTAAAACGCGGACATACCGTCTACGTACAGCATACCGCCGGCGAAGGAAGTGGCTTTTCCGATGACCTCTACACCGAAGCCGGTGCAGCCATCCTCCCGACCATAGAAGATGTCTATGGAATCGCGGAAATGATTATAAAAGTAAAAGAGCCCATCGAGCCCGAATACGCACTTATAAAAGAAGACCAACTGCTCTTCACCTATTTTCACTTTGCGTCACATGAGCCCCTCACACGTGCCATGGTCGAGAGCAAGGCGGTCTGCCTCGCCTACGAAACCGTAGAGAAACCAGACCGTAGCCTCCCGCTTCTGGTTCCCATGTCGGAAGTGGCTGGCCGTATGGCGATCCAAAAAGGGGCTAACTACCTCGAAAAACCACTCGGCGGCCGCGGAATCCTCCTCGGTGGCGTCCCAGGCGTACTTCCTGCCAAGGTCCTCATCCTCGGTGGTGGTATCGTGGGCACGCAAGCTGCCTGGATGGCGGCAGGCCTCGGCGCTGACGTGACCATCATGGACGTTTCCATCCCCCGCATGAGATACCTCGACGATGTCATGCCGGCGAACGTAAAGACCATGATGTCAAATGAATACAATATCCGCGAGATGATCGTACACGCTGACCTCATCGTAGGTGCCGTACTTATCCCAGGAGCGAAAGCCCCGCACCTCATCACCCGCGACATGCTGAAAATCATGAAGCCAGGTGCTGTACTCGTGGACGTGGCCGTGGATCAGGGCGGTTGTATCGAAACCTGTAAACCGACCACCCACGAAAATCCTACCTTCATCATCGACGATGTCCTGCACTACTGCGTGGCTAACATGCCAGGCGCCGTGCCCTACACCTCCACCCTCGCGCTAACAAACGCCACCCTGCCGTACGCCATTCAGCTGGCAGAAAAAGGTTGGAAGCGCGCCGCACAGGAAAATGCGGAACTGGTACCCGGACTGAATGTCATCCATGGGGATATTGTCTATAAAGCCGTGGCAGAAGCCTTCGACATGGACTATGTGCCGGTAGAAAAATACCTCGCAGACTAAATCGCTGGCCTCTCCCCTTTGCGCCGGCCGGCGCAAAGCAGACAGCATAACCACCAAAAGCCCTGTCACCTCATCGTGACAGGGCTCTTTTTTTCCTTTCAAAAAGAAAATCTCCTATACTCCCTACTGCTGCTGCCCCCGTAGAACCGCTGCCACCGGATCCACTAGGCCTTTGCCCAGCGGGCGTACACCAAAGCACTGGGGTGCAACTTATCCGACACCAAAGAAGGCACCTCGGCTCCAATCTGCCGGTACGTCTCCGTAATGTCGGTAAAATGAACGCCTTTCTCCGCACAAATGGCGCGCTTCTGGGCATTATAAGCATCAATCGCTGCGGCTACCGCCTGCCTATCCACCTCACGCTCCTCCGCGAAAGGAGTCACCCCCCAGTCAGGAATCGACAGGACAAAAACACGCTCCTCGCGCCCACCCGCAAAAGCAATCGCCCGATCGAGCAGCTGCTCAAATTCCCGCGCATAGTCCTCCACCGCACGACCGCGGTACTGGTTGTTCACACCGATTAACAAGGTAACCAAAGCATACGTTTGCCCTGCGATTTCGGCATCGTCGATTCCGGCGCTGAGCTCATCCGTGGTCCAGCCCGTACGGGCAATGATTAGGGGCTCAGCCAGCTTGATTTTTTCTACTGAAAGCAGAGCGCGGAGCTGCTCAGGATAGGTGTCCTTAGGGCCCACACCCTCCCCGATGGTGTAGGAATCCCCTAAAGCCAAATACGATAACGTGTCAGTCGGCATACGTGTGGATTGTGTAGTTTTACATGCGGTAAGACTGCCGAACAGCAGCAGTCCGGTCATCCATAAAGAGTGTAAACGGGTGAAGCACATCATAGAAATAAAGGGCTGGAAAGTGTCAAAGTCCCCCGATCAGCATCCAAGGTGGCCTCAGCGCCGATCGGAATGAAAAACTGTTTGTTCACATGCCCGATCATGGCGCCCCGATAGGCAGGCACCCCGAGGGGCAAAATATAATCGTCTACCAATTCGTCTAAGGTCAAACTCCCATAGCCTCCACTCGGATCGCAGGACGTACACTGCCCGAATACGAACCCGCGAATCTTATCCAGCGTGCCGTTCAGCTTGAGGGTGGAAAAAAGGCGGTCCAACTTATACGGCTCCTCTCCGATATCCTCTAAAAACAAGATGCTCCCGGTAAAGTCCGGATAGTAGGGTGTCCCCGAAAGGGCGGCCAGCACCGTGAGGTTCCCTCCGAGCAGCTTGCCCTGAGCACTCGCCCCGGCACGAGCGTCTCGATGCGGTTTTGTTTCACGATCAGGTCATCCCCTGCCTGCTGCTCATTTTCCAGCAGAATCGGGCCTTCCTCCAGGAAGGTGCGCCGAAACTGCGCCACATTAAAAGCATTCCAGCTGCCTGTGGCATTCGGCCCATGAAAGCTCAGCTGCCCTGTCTGGCTGTAAATCGCACAGTGCAGGGCCGTAATATCCGAATAGCCGATCAGCGGCTTGGGGTTCGCCCGAATCAGTGCGTAGTCGATGTCTGCCAGAAGCCGGGCAGCACCCGAGCCCCCCCGCATGGCCATAATGGCCTTTACCTCAGGATCCGCATACAGGGCATGGAGATCGGCTAACTTCTCCGCGTCTGTGCCAGCTAGATGCCCTCTGCGCGCCTGCACATGGGACCCCATCTTGACCCGAAAACCGAGCGCCTCTAACGTTTCCTGTGCGAACACAAAATTCATCCGAGGGGTAGAAGCAGAAGAGGGGCTAATCAGACCGATCGTATCCCCAGGCGCCAGACGTGGCTGCAACAGCGGCCTCTGGTTACCCCCTCGCGCATCGCGCCCCACGGCAGCCCCCGCCAGTAGCGGCAAGCCCGCCAGGCCCAGTAAACTCCTCTTTAAAAAAGTCCTTTTCTGCATCATTGGTATAGTTAACATGTACGCGTATCCTCTCAGCACTGGGCGCTGAACAGGCCTTCAAATAGCTTTGGCCAGAGGCCAAAACACCTCGACGACAAGGTTAAAATTAATAATTATCCCGAATAAAGCGCAATACTTTTTCCATTTCCCTCCGCACCTCCGAGGCCTTCACCATATAATTATTGTGCATAAAAGCGAACATAAGGTAACGATCCTGATTCGTGCGGATATAACCCACCAGAGAGTGATGATTGCTCACCGTCCCGGTCTTGCCGATCACATAAGGCCGTGGACCGGCATAATTAAACTTCAGCGTGCCACTTACCCCGCCCTTAGGCAGCAGCTCCAGCACTTGGCGCCGGGGCATCTGCTCCTCGATCTTCTGCAGCAGCGCGATCATACTTCGTGGGGTCACCAGGTTATGCCGCGACAGCCCACTGCCATCCACCCACTTCGGCGCGTCGGGCAGGTCCCAGAGAAAGGTTTTCGTGATGGCCGCTATGGCCTTTTCATCGTCGAGCTCCCCGAAAAGAGCATCGGCCACCATCAGCAGCAGCTGCTCGGCGAGAAAATTATCGCTCTCCTGTAAAATATCCTTCCATACACGCTGCAGGTCGCCGTGGCGCAGTACCTGATGGCCTGCCGGCAAAGGGGCCTGGTTCAGGCGCACATCCCGCTCGGTAATGGAGGCCAAAAGCTGAACGGTGAGTGAATCCGAAGTAATAAATGGCAGTAAAGGGCCGGGATGATTGTACAGCGAGGGATTGTACACGAAGCGATTACGATGAAAATCCCGCCGCACATTGCGAATCGGCTCCGTAGTCGTGGCCATAAAGTCTTGGAATACATTAAAGCGGGGCCGCGGACGCTGGTTTTGATTCAGAAAGGAGACGACATTCCCGTACACAGGCAGTGGCGAGCGCTCCGCCGAGTAGGCATACACGTAGTCGTCCCACTGCCAGCCATACCCGAGGCCGTACTTTTCCAGTTGGCCGAAGAAAAGTAAATCACCCGATACTTTTTCAGCAGTGCATCGATCGGAGGCTGGGGTAGCGTACCGTACTTCCACACTGGCGAGCCCGTTCCCCAGATCTGCAGCGTCTCCGCGTCCAGCTCTTGATACCGCAGATGCGCAGGCGCCTCCTTCAGGGCCACGAGCGAAGCGTAAAAGGTGAGTAGCTTGGTCGTGGAGGCCGGCAAAAAATGCATGTGGCTGTTTTTTTCGAAAATAAGCCGATTACTGTCCGGGTCGAACAGCATAAACCCGCTCAGGTGGTTATCGAAAAAGGAGGTGGGGCCGAGCAGTTCATTCAGCTGCTGATAGCGGGTGAGCTCCTGCCCGGAAATTTGCTGCGCGAGCAGCCCCGAGCCCTGCCAAAAGAGCCCCAAAACCAAGCATAAAAACCATTTCTTCATGCTATTTCCCTCTCATTTTCAGGGCGAACAGCACCCAGCCAACGATAAAGGCCACCCCTCCGAAAGGCGTTATGGCGCCCAAGAAGGGCAAGTTGAACACCGCCAAGACATACAAAGAGCCTGAAAAGATCAAAATGCCGAGCAAAAAGGCGATCGCCACTCCTCCCAGCGCACGTTCAGGGCGGATAAGCGCCACAGCCCCCACCAGCAGCAGGGCCAAAGTGTGAAAAAAATGATACAGCACGGCCGTCTCGAAAGTGTCCGTACGGCCATTTGCGGCCAGCGTCTCGGCCAGCCCATGCGCTCCGAAAGCCCGATGCCCACAGCCAGTGCACCCGAAAAAGCCGCAACTTGTAAAATGGTATTCCCTTGCATAAGTATAGAGTAACGTTACATAAATTTAGGCGCGCGCGCCGAAAATCGCACTTCCGATGCGCACCATGGTGGAACCCGCCTTTTGGGCGAGCAGATAATCACCACTCATGCCCATGCTCAGTGTCTCCAGCTGCACATGCTCCGGCAGCGACAGCGACTTGCAGCGATCAAAAAGCCGCTTCAGTCCTTCAAACTCCCGACTCACCTGCGCCTCATCCTCCGTAAAAGTGGCCATGCCCATCAGGCCGCAGACCTTCACGTGGCGACAGGCCGCTAGCTCCTCACTCAGCAGCGCCTCCTGCAGCTCCTCCGCGTCGAAGCCAAACTTACTGTCCTCTTCGGCGATATGCACCTGCAGCAGCACCTGCAGCACACGACCCACCTTAGCCGCCTGCTTTTCGATCTCCCGCAGCAGGCGCATAGAGTCCACCCCGTGAATAAGGTGCACCGTGTCCACGAGGTATTTAACCTTATTCCGCTGCAAGTGCCCGATCATGTGCCAGCGGATATCCGAGGGCAGCTGCGGAGCCTTCTCCATGAGCTCCTGCACCTTATTTTCGCCGAAATCCCGGATTCCTGCCGCGTAGGCCTCTTGTATGGCTTCCACCGGCTTGGTTTTCGAGACCGCCACCAGCGTACAATCCGGATCTAAAAAAAGAACTTTTAATGGTTGAAAGGTTTTCTTTGATGCTCATTCTTATAATTTTGGAGTTCGAACAGCTAGTACACACAAAGATATGGCGATATTAGGGACATTACTAAAAAAAGGCATTCGTTTACGCGATTCACTGGTGCAGGAGTACACGAATCCAGCCGACCTGCAGGCGCGGGAGCTTCAGAAGCTGCTCTTACGGGCGCGAAAGACGGCCTTCGGCCAAAGGTATGCCTTTCTCTCCATCCTAAAAAAATTCCGCCAAAACGAGCAGGAGGCCTTGCAGCTTTTTCGCCAGCAGGTACCCATACACGACTACGACAGCCTCTACGCAGGCTGGTGGCAGCGGCAGCAGGCGGGAGAAAAAAACATTACCTGGCCGGGCCGCACCCGTTATTTTGCGCTCAGCAGTGGCACTTCCGGCGCCAGCTCTAAGTATATCCCCATCACCGGCTCCATGGTGAAAGCCATCCGCAAGGGCGGCATCCGGCAGATGCTCAGCCTGTCTAAATACGAGCTCCCCGATAGCCTATTCACCAAAGGTATATTAATGCTGGGGGGGAGCACCGACCTGGACTTTAATGGCACCTATTTTTCTGGCGACCTGAGTGGCATCACGGCCGGCAGGCTGCCCATCTGGTTTCAGCGCTTCTACAAGCCCGGAAAAACCATCTCCCGCCAGAAAAACTGGGGAGAAAAGCTGGACCAAATCGTTGAAATGGCGCCCAAATGGGACATCGGCATCATCGTCGGCGTACCTGCCTGGCTGCAGATTCTGATGGAAAAAATCATCGAGCGCTATGGTCTGAAGCATATCCATGAGATCTGGCCGAACCTACAAATCTTCGTCCATGGCGGCGTCTCCTTCAGCCCCTACAAGAAAAGTTTCGAAAAGCTCCTCGGCCGCCCCCTCATCTACATGGAAACGTACTTGGCTTCGGAGGGATTTTTGGCCTTCCAGGCCAAACCTTTCGCCCCAAGCATGCGCCTGCTCTTAAATAATGGCATCTACTACGAATTTATCCCCTTCGACCAGCAGCACTTCGATGCAGACGGACAGCTCCTCCCCGAAGCAGAAGCCCTCACCCTGCAGGAGGTGGAGCCCGGCAAGCCTTACGCCCTCCTGATTAGCACCTGCGCAGGCGCCTGGCGTTACCTGATAGGAGATGTGATCGCTTTCGACCAGGTGAAAGAGGCGGAGATCCGGATCGTGGGCCGCACCAAGCATTTTCTTTCTCTCTGTGGAGAACATCTGTCCGTGGACAATATGAACCAAGGCATCCGAGCCCTGGAAGAAAAACTGGACCTCCACATCCGCGAATTTACGGTCATTGGCAAGCCGGAAGGCAGTCTATTCGCCCACCACTGGTACATCGGAAGCAGCGATGCCGTGGACGAGCAGCAGGTGGCCGAAACCTTAGATGCTGCCCTGAAGGCCTGTAACGACGACTATGCCGTGGAGCGCGCCCATGCACTAAAGGCCATTTATGTCCGCATCCTCCCTCCCGAAACATTCTATGCCCACATGCGCGCCCAGGGGAAAGAAGGGGGCCAAAACAAATTCCCCCGCGTCCTAAAAGGAGAGAAAGCCAGCGCCTGGGAGGCATTCATCCAAGAGAACCGTTGATGCAGTCCCTACAGGAAGGCCTGCTCATGGGGCTCGTGCTCTCCTCCATGATCGGGCCCGTATTCTTCACCCTGATCCAGAGCAGCTTGGAAAGAGGCTTTCGCTATGCAGCCCTCGTGGCCACAGGAATCCTCCTTTCCGACATGGCCTATGTGCTGGCCACCTACTGGGGTGTCTCCCGCCTGCAGGAAAACCCTTACCTAGAAGTCGGGCTGGGCTACGGAGGTGCCCTGGTGCTGCTGGGTTTTGCGCTGAGCGCCTGGTGGAAAAAACAAAGCCCCCGTCCTAATAGCGGCGGCCTGCTGCCCAAAAGCAGTGGTAAAAAAAGTGCTTTGCTGAAAGGCTTCGGCGTAAACGGCATCAACCCCTTCGTACTGCTTTTTTGGCTCTCCATCGCCGGATTTCTGCACCTAAAAGACAAGAGCCCCTGGGACACCACCGCCTATTACGGAGGCATCTTGGGCACCGTTTTTAGCATCGACCTGCTGAAAGCCTATGCCGCTAAACAGCTCAGCCCCTTTCTGAACGATCGACGCATGTACCTGCTGAATAAGGCCGTAGCCATCGGGATGCTGGGCTTTGCGCTACGCCTGTTTTGGTTCGCTTATCAGAAACAGCTGCTGCTGGGGACTACGCCCTGACGGGCAAAAGGATAGGCTTAGCCCTACCTGCTGTCCCAACAATTCCACCCCCTGGCGCGTTAGGAGCTCATGCACAACACACGCTCTACCCCCTCCTATGGCATAGCCTTTTGCTGGCCTGCCTCCTCTTTTTCGGCAGCCTGCCCCTCTGCTTGGCCCAGTCGCCTGAACAGGCAGACCAAATCCAAGCGATCGACCTGAAAAGACAGCGCTACAACAAACAAGGCATGCTCATTCTGGGCAGCTGGGCGATCGGTAACATGGCCTGGGGCGCCAGTCAGCTCGGAAGCAGCAGCGGTAGAGTACGGGGCTTTCATGAAATGAATATCGGTTGGAATGCCGTCAACTTGGCCATCGCAGGTGTCGGCTATTACAGTGCCAGCCGAGCGGTAGAGGGCGGCAGTCTGCTGCTTTCCCTTCAGGAACAGCATAGCATCGAAAAAGTACTCTTGGTAAATGCCGCCCTGGATGTAGGCTACATGGTAGGAGGGCTTTACCTGATCGAGCGGGGCCAGCGGCGGGATCAGCCCCGTCTCCATGGCTGGGGCAGTCGGTCGTACTGCAGGGTGCCTTCCTGTTTAGCTTTGACCTTATCAAGTATTTCTTTCACCGTGCAAACACCCAAGCCTCTATCCGCTCCTCGAAAAGGTGCAAGTGGGCGGCGGACAAGTGGGCCTCCTTTGGGAATTTTAGAAGATAGCTTAGGCAAGAAATTTAAATGAAAGGGCTAAACAAAAATGGGCCACCCGATCGGAGGCCCATTTTGTATGTCGAAAAAAGAAAGTTTCCTTATCGGGTCATCACATTCGTGATAATGGCGATACGCTCGATCGGCTCAGAAGCATTCGAATAGATGCGCACTGTTGCCTTTTGCGCCCCGCGCTTACCTGTAGAATCGAAAACCACCTTCATTTCGCCTGACTTCCCCGGCATAATCGGCTCTTTCGGCCATTCCGGTGTGGTACAGCCACAAGAGGCCGCTACATTAGAAATCACCAGCGGCTGCTTGCCCGTATTTTCAAATGTAAAGACATGGGTCACTTTTTCCCCATGCTTGATGTCCCCGTAATCCACCTCTTTTTCTTTAAAGGTAATCACGGCACCATCGGCCTGTGCATGCGCCTCCGCTAAAAGCATGAAGAGCGCTGCGAGTGAAAATAAAAGATACTTTTTCATGATAGTATGTATGTGGGTATTTAAATGATGCGAATAAATTCAAACAAGATAACGAGGTGCTCCGCCAATAAGTTTCCACGCCGCTCGGTCTAATCCTCAGAAGGGGCGCTGCCGCCAAAGAATTCGGGCTTGAAATTCACGAAATACAGCTCTTTTCTCGCCCGCGTGATGGCCGTGTACAGCCAGCGGATAAACTCCCGGTCCACCCCCGTCTCGGGAAGGTAGCCCTGATCCACGAAAACGGCATCCCACTGCCCCCCCTGTGCCTTATGGCATGTAAGCGTGTAGGCGAATTTCACCTGAAGCGCATTCAGGTAGGGATCCTTACGGATCAAATCCCGGCGCTCCACCTTCGAGGCTACATCCCTATAGTCTTCGGCCACAGCCTTATACAAGGCACGATAAGCCTCAGGCTCCAGACTGGGCGCATGACTGGCCAGCACATCGAGCAGGACTTTCGCCTCGAAATAGGGCTCTTCAGGATAGTCTACCAGCCGAAGTTCTAATGTAGCAAAGCGCAGGCCATACTGTGTTTCAAAACCACGGATTTTCATCACCTCCACGAAGTCCCCATTCGCCAGAAAATTCACCTGCTCGGAGTCGGCCATGTACACGTAATTGTTTTTCACGATCATCAGGTAATCGCCCGCTTCGATTTCCTCTTCGAAGAAGTGAATGACACGGCGGATGTAGCCATTGTATTGTACGGCGGCACGGTTCGAGCGCGTGATGATGATGCTCTGTTCCACGCCGTACTTTTCATAGGCATAGCGCAGGCCGTCTTCTAGTCGCTGCCCTGTCATGCGAAAACAGTCCGCAAAGCCCTTGGTCACAAAACGTACTTCGGGCGTGGGCAGAAATAAAAGCTGGCGCAGCGCCGTGGCATTCCACAAGATCCCAGAAGCCTCTGCTGCCGCTTTACTTCGGTCAGCAGCACCTCTTCCACTGGCAGTCGGTAGTGCCTACGTAAATAGTCGGCATCCAGCCCCGGACTTTCCGTGCTTCCTACAGGAGGGAGCTGCGCAGTGTCTCCCACGAAAAGCAGTTGGTTCCCCTCCCCGTCCTGCACAAACTCGATCAAGTCGCGGAGAAGATTGCCCGCAGCGGCAGTCAGTTGATCCCCGAGCATGGAGGCCTCATCGACGATAAAGAGGGTATTTTTATAATAATTTCGCTGCAGCAGAAAAAAACCTTCTCCAGGGGTATTTTCCTCCACAGGGCGGTAGATGATTTTATGAATGGTAAATGCGGTCCTCCCGCTGTAGTTGCCCATCACCTTCGCAGCCCTTCCGGTAGGTGCCAGCAGCAAGGCCCGCATGTTGATTTTCGGTAGCACGCGCACGAGCGCCGCCAGGACGCTGGTCTTTCCGGTTCCGGCGAAACCCTTTAGGATAAAGAGTGCAAAGGAGCTTTTGCGCAGCGCCGCACCTTCTAAAAAAGCCGCTATCTGACGGAAGAAGTCTTCCTGCCCCGCCGTGGGCGCAAAAGGAAACTGCCGAAGCAGATGGGGGAGAAGTGCAACTTTTACCGGGTTCCGAGGGTTTTCCTCCATGAAAAGGGAAAATTTTTAGGGCGATTCAACAAAGGATGTCAAATATACAGAATGAAATCGATAAGACCTTCGGGCATCGGCTGCGTACACGCGTAAATGGGGTTCTAATCGAGGAAGGTAAGGTACTCCTGCTCTGTCATCGGATGGGGCCGGAGCGGCTGTTTTGGAATGTGCCAGGCGGAGGGATGGAGTTCGGAAGCAGTGCCCGGGAGAATCTACGGCGGGAATTTCGGGAGGAAACAGGCCTAGAGGTACGTGTGGGCGCATTTTTAGGGGTGCACGAGTATCTGGAGCCTCCTTTACATGCCGTAGAGCTATTTTTTCAGGTGGAGCGTGTGGCAGGGGAGCCCATGCTGGGCAAAGACCCTGAAATGCCTGAAAACAAGCAATTACTGGAAGAATTACGGTTTATGGACGCCAAAAACATCGCTGCTTTACCTCAGGACGCCGTACATCAGCTATTTTGGGGAATAAAAACGGTCAATGACGTGCTAAAATGGAAAGGTTATTTTAAATTTGAAAAATAATACCTAAAATAGCATCCTGTTAGAAACCATCAACCTTTGTTTACCTCATAAATTTAATTTGAAATGAACGTAACACGTATTGTATCCCTTGTAGCACTGCTGATTTCCTTTGGATTAGGATATCTTCTATACAAGTCTGTGGATGACGTAATGCAAGAAGAGAAGCGTATCGCAAGTACAGAGGCCCGCATCATCGAAAAACTTCAGATGCTTCGCGATGCTCAAGTGGCGTATTATGCTACCAATAATGAGTACGCAGACAACTGGGAAGACCTGCGCGCATTCATCGAGTCAGGTGAAATTTGGTTGGTACAGCGCATCGAAGAAACGAAACTACTGGAATACGGAAAAGAAGAGACGACGGTAACGTTCGACACCTTAGGGTCTGTGAAAGTAATCGACTCCTTATTTAATGAGCGTCGTTACCCGAACTTTAACTTAGAAGCGCTAAATGTAGTGCCAGGTTCCGGTGGCCAGACTTTCGAGTTTTTCGCTGATAAAATCGAAAGAAGTAACCGCGAGATCGGGGTATTTGAGATCCGTGATCCAGATCCAGTGAACCCGAAAAGAAGAGCGAATAACAAAGAAAATGCCTTGCGCGTAGGTTCACGCACAGACACTTCTACATCAGGAAACTGGGAATAAGCTTAACGCCAAGACGTGAAGAAATTATTTCAATCGTATAATCGTGACGAACGGGAAAACATAGCGTTTTCCGTTTGCATTTAGTACTGTTTCCACAGGAGGCACTTGTGCTGTACTTTACGGCACAGGGACTGGTATGTGGGATCGAAAAGTACGCATTTACAGAGCAAGCGGCTTTTATTAGGGACTTTTCGGCGAGCTTCCCCGACCATGATAAGCTACGGCTACGTATTTTTTACCACGGCGCCGACTTTACGCTGGTGCCTGCCCACTTAGCGGGAGAAGAGGGAAATAAAACGTTCCTGGAAGCCACCTGCGGCCCTCAGGAAAATCATGTGCTGCGCTCCGATCGGGTCTCCTCCTGGTCGCTCCAACTCCTATACAGCTTGCCACAAGAGCTGCTAGCGGCGCTTCCCAAGCACTGGGATGTGGAATTTTGGCATGGTGCCTTCACCGGCCTTCAATATACTGGCGAAGAAAAGCGCAAAATGCTAAAAGAGGAGCTCGTACTGATCAGCTATCCGGGATTCATGTACATCGCAGCCTTAGGGAATCAGCGACTCTTAAGCTTTAATCGCTATGAAATTAACAGTTGGACAGAGATCACCCAGTATGCTTTAGGCGTAGCAGAGCATTTGAACTTCGACCGCTTTATGTGCCGCTGCTCCTTCATCGGCAACAGGCAGGCGCTGAGCATCGATCAAAACTGGGGGGCTCAGTATTTTAAAAATTTCATCATTGACCCGATTAAGCCTAGTCTTCGCTTGCATCCCGACTTGCAGCTGGACATGCTCATGCTTCCACTCGAAGGCTTATCGAACACTAAACCCAAAAAACCATGAAGAAGATAGCTATATTTCCGGGATCTTTTGACCCCTTTACTATGGGCCACCATGACATCGTCTTGCGCAGCCTCCATTTATTCGATGAGGTGATCATCGGCATCGGCTATAACTCAGCGAAAAAAAATAGGTACTTCGATGTAGAACTAATGGTAGAAAAGATTTCCAGTGTGTACGAAGAAAATCCACGTGTTCGCGTCATCGTCTATAACGAGCTCACCTCTACCTTAGCGAAAAGTGAGGGCGCCGCTTTATCATTCGGGGCCTGCGGAATACCACCGATTTCGAGTACGAAAATACGATCAGTCAGATGAATCGCTACCTAAACGAAGACCTGGAAACTGTCTTTCTCATCACTTCGCCGACCTATTCTCCGATCAGCTCCACGATCATCCGGGAGGTGCATCGCTATGGAGGAAATGTAAAGGACTACTTGCCCTACAGCCTGTAGGAAGAAGGAAAAGAAGAAAGCCTCCCGACACGTTTTTTAGCGGGCAGCCTCCTGTTCCTTTTTTCAGATACATCTGGTAGAGATAACGCATGGAAGGGTACGAATTAATGAGTGCCAGCTTCGCCTCTTCATGATTCTTCCATGCGATGTCGTGGATCCCCTCCTCTTTCTGTGGGGCCATCTCCCGATCATCTATGCATTCCATCTCGAACCAATACGTCTTTTTCAGAATATTTTTTCGGTTTTGGGTGTAGGTGTGCCAGGTTTTCAGTACCAATGGCCCTGCTTTTACCCGCACAGCACATTCCTCCTCCACCTCACGTACAGCGCACTGCACGGGGCGCTCTCCTTTTTCGAATTTGCCTTTCGGCAAGTCCCACTTCCCTAGCCGATGGATGAAAAGGAGTTGCTCCCCTTTGCGGACGAGTCCGCCAGCCGCCTCGATGGTTAAAAAGCGGCTTTTTACAAATTTCTTCAGCGCGTCCTTATCCGTCCACACTAGCGTGAGCGTATCCAACTTATTCAGTCTACGCGTCCTTAGGCGCTGCAGCAGCGAGATGATGCAGGTCTGTGAAGGGTGCAAAATCAGCACATCGTCCTCCAGTTTCACTTGATCCACCGTCAGGTTTTCTCCCTCATACACGTGATCGAAGCGCTCGCGCTGTTCCACATCCCGTACTGCCAGCAGATCCAGCGGCTTATCATTTACAAAAATTCGCATAGTCGCAAAGGTAATCCTTTCAAAAATGCACAAAAAAAACAGGCACACCAATTTCCAATGGATAAAATGTTAATTTTGAGTCATGAAAATTTTAGACAGAGAAGTAGCCTCTCGGGTAGCTGGGGCACTTTTATCCATCGAAGCCATACGTTTACAGCCGAAAAATCCTTTCA